>JBBRLX010000010.1:0-115924 GCA_038231135.1 Candidatus Eiseniibacteriota bacterium
CGGATGCGGGAAACCCGCACGTCCGGTTCGACGAGCGGGATGTGGAAACGGATACGGCGGGGCTCGTGAGGCACCGGCAACCGAAAGGGCCGGTCAACGGCTTGGCTCCGCCTAAACACCGCGCCACATCTCGACTCTACCATGGCCGCCGGCGCCGGCTGGCAGCCCGGGCACCAGTAGGTCACGCGCGCGTTCATGCCCGTCCTGGCGAATGCGATGGGAGTTCCACAGCGCCGGCACGGCTGCCCGCCGCGACCGTAGACCCACAGCCGCTCCGATGGATCGGAGCGCCCCGTGGTGCGGCGCAATCCGCGCCACGTCACGATGGCCGCTCCCGAGTCCGGCGCGACGTTGGCCTGCAACAGCCGCCGCGCCGTGGCGAGCAGCGCGAGCAGCGCGGCGTCGGACAGCGCGTCGACCGGCGTCGACGGATGGATGCGCTCGAGGAACAGCGTCTCCGACTTGTAGACGTTCCCCGCGCCTGCGGCCACGCGCTGGTTCAGCAGCGTCTCCGCCACCGGCTCGTGGCCGTGCGCCCGCATGCGGCGGAGCGCCTCCGCGGCGTCGAACGCCGGGTCCAGCAGGTCGGGTCCGAGTTGTCGCAGCTCGCGTTGCCGCCGCAGGCCGCGCGCGTCGAGGAACTCGGCCACCGGAACGTTGAATCCGACGACAACGAACGCGTCCGTCTCGATCACGATCCGCGCGTCGCGCCGCGGGCGCTGCCACCGCTCGCCGGAACGATACACGTGCCAGCTGCCGTTCATGCGCAGGTGCGTGCGCAACGTGAGTTCGTGCTGGAACGTGATCAGCAGGTGCTTGCCCACCGCGGCCACGCGCTCGATCACGCGGCCCGTAAGCGGCGCGTCCTCGTCCACGCGCGTGAGCGCCGGGTAGACCGATTCGAACCGCGTCACCGTGCGGCCCGCGATCGCGCGCTGCAACGTGTTCGCGGTGCGGTGGAGGGTGTCGCCCTCAGGCATGATCGGGGGCGGGCACGGGGCGCAACTTCGGCCGAATCTGGTATCCGGCGGGCGACGGCGCGAACCCGGCTTCGGCGAGCCGCGGCGCGATCGGGTGCTCGTGCGCCGGCCGGCCGTCGATCTCGGCGATCAGCAGGCCGTCCTCGGTCGCGACTCGCGCGAGCCGCGCCGCAAGGGCCCGGACCACGGCGCTGCGCTGCGGCTCGTCGGCGGGCAGGTTCACGATCAACTGGCGGCCGCGCCCGATCCACGCGCCGAGCACGCCGTTCACCAGGATGACGCTGGCGCCGACCGCGCGGTTGGGCCCGCGGCCGGGCTCACTGCGATCGCCCGGCCAGCGCAGCAGAGTGCCATACGGATTCGCGGGATCGGCCGCCGCGAGCAGCACCACCTCGGGCGGCTCGGGGTCGTCCCGCAGCGACCGCAGCAACTCGAGCGCGCCCGGCGCGACGAATTGCGTGGCCGCGACGCCGGTGACGAAGTAGCCGCGGCGGATCCGTCCGCTCTCCTCGAGCACCTTGAGCGCGCCGTAGACGGCCGAGAACCCGCCGGGAATCGATTCGGCGGCCGCGATCTCGCGGGTGATCACGCCGTGGCGCAGGAGCAGCTGGGTCGCGAGCGCCGCGCTCCGATCGGCCGGCCGCGCCGGGGCGCCGAGGCGCGCACTCACCAGCGACCAGCGTCCGGCACCGGCCGGCGGCGACGTCCGCCGGCTGCGAAACGCGGGCCGCGGGGCGCCGCGCCGGTGCCGGCGCTCATGGCGTCGCGGAACTGCCGAGGCCAGCGCCCGCAGCGCGAGCAGCGAATCGTTGGTCACGAGCCCGCGCCACACCAGGCTCCACAGCGCGTCGAGCGTGTCGTTCGGGAATCCACCGCCCGCTCCGTCGTGGACCGCGGTGAAGAACGACGCGCCCGCCGTCTCGAGGAACTCCGCGATTTGCCGCTGGCGCGCCGGCAGGCCGGTCGCGTCGCGCGGAGCCCACAGCCGCGGCAGCGAATCGGTCAGGAACAGCGCGATGCGGCCGTCGCGGTCGCCGAGCGGCTCGACGCCGAGCCACACCACCTCGCCCGCGGCGATCAACGTGTCGAGGTCCTGGGGGCGGTAGTCCGCGATGCGCGCCGGCAGGATCGCGGTCTCGAGCAGCGACGCCGGCAGCGCCGCGCCCTGCAGGTGTTCGATCGTGTCGAGCAGCGCGTCGAGCCCGCGGCGCGGCGTCAGTACACCCTGCCAGCGGGTGATCGTGCGGCCGAGCACGGCGGGCTCGACCGGTTCGATGTCCTTGCGCAGCCGGGCCAGCGACCGCTGGCGGATCGTGCCCAGCACCTCGGGATCGCACCATTCGCGCCGCGTGCCGCCCGGCCGGAATTCGCCTTCGATCAGCGTGCCGCCGCCCGCGAGCGCCGCAAGCACCTGCGCCGCCGCGGACTCCGCGAGCGCGTAGCGGCCGGCGAACGCCTCGCTGGTGAACGGGCCGTGGGTGCGGGCGTAGCGGCGCGCCAGCTCGGCGAGCGCGTCCGGCACCGCGGCGAGCAGTGCCTCCGGCAGGCCCTGGGGCAGCGGCAGCCCCAGGGCGTCGCGATAGCGCGCGGCGTATTCGACCGGGATCCAGCGCGGCGTGGCGCCGATCGTCACCGCCACCACGCGGCGATCGCGCTCGAGCGCCGCCAGCGCCGCGCTCAACTCGAGGTGCTCGACGCGCGCGGCGAGCTCCTCGCGATCGAGATCGCCGAGCCGCAGCAGCAGATCGTGCACCGCGTCCGGCGTCCGCGCGCGGGCGCGCGGATCCAGGCGCTGCAGTCGAAGCTCGGTGTCCTCGATGATGTCGAGGTCGAGCAGCTCGCGCAGCTCCGCCTCGCCCAGCAGCTCGCGCAGCCGGGCGTAGTCGACCGACAGCGCCTGCGCCCGCCGTTCGGCGAGCGGCGCGTCGCCGTCGTAGAGATAGTTCGCGACGTAGGAGAACAGCAGGCTCGACGCGAACGGCGACGGGGTCTGGGTGTCCGCCACCCCGACGCGGATCGACCGGGTCTCGATGCCGCGCAGCGTCTCGACCAGCGCCGGCATGTCGAACACGTCGCGCAGGCACTCGCGATAGGCCTCGAGCAGGATCGGGAACGAGCCGAACCGCGACGCCACCGACAGCAGGTCGTGGGCGCGCTTGCGCTGCTGCCACAGCGGGGCGCGGCGGCCGGGATGGCGGCGCGGCAGCAGCAGCGCGCGCGCCGCCGCTTCGCGGAACCGCGCGGCGAACATCGACGTCGAGCCCAGCCGCCGCACCACCAGCGACTCCACCTCGGCGGATGCCGGCAGCATCAACGTGGGATCGGGTGGCTCGTCCAGCTCCGGGAACCGCACCACGAAGCCGTCGTCGCTCCACATGGTCTCGGTGTCGAGGCCGCGCTCCATGCGGATGCGCTCGGTCACCGCCATCGCCCACGGCGCGTGGATGCGGCCCCCGAACGGGGTGAGCACGGATACGCGCCAGTCGCCGAGTTCGTCGCGCACACGCTCGATCAGCACCGTGCGATCGTCGGGCACGATGCCGCCCGTCGCTTCCGCCTGATCGGCGAGGTAGCGCACCAGGTTCGTGGCGGCCGTGCGGTCGAGGTCGTGCTGCTTCACCAGCAGCTCCTCGGCGGCCGCCGGCGGCAGCCCGCGCAGCGTGCGTACCAGCGCCCCGATCGTGCGGCCGAACTCGAGCGGACGCCCCGCCGTGTCGCCCTTCCAGAACGGCATCTTGCCCGGCTCGCCGGGCGCCGGCGTCACCAGCACGCGGTCGTGCGTGATGTCCTCGATGCGCCACGTCGAGGCGCCGAGCACGAACGTCTCGCCCACGCGCGATTCGAACACCATCTCCTCGTCCAATTCGCCCACGCGCGCGGCCCCCGGTCCCGCGCCCGACAGGAACACCCCGTAAAGCCCGAGGTCCGGGATGGTGCCGCCGTTGATCACCGCCACGCGCTTCGCACCGTCGCGCGCGGTCAGGGTGCCGCGCAGCCGGTCCCAGGTCATGCGCGGGCGCAGGTCGGCGAAGTCGTCCGAGGGATAGCGCCCGGTCAGCATGTCGAGTACACCGTCGAACACGCCGCGGCCGAGCTCGGCGAACGGGGCGGCGCTGCGCACGGCGGCGTACAGCGCGTCGGCCGTCCAGTCGTCCATCGACACCATCGCCACGAGCTGCTGGGCGAGCACGTCGAGCGGATTGCGCGGATGGCGGATCGCCTCGATCCGGCCCTCGTGCATCGCGCGTGACCGCGGCGCACGCCACGAGGTCGCCGCGGTACTTGGGCACGATCACCCCGTTCGATCGCGCCCCGACCTGGTGGCTCGCGCGCCCGATCCGCTGCATACCGCTCGCCACCGACGGCGGCGCCTCGATCTGGATCACCAGGTCGATCGCGCCCATGTCGATGCCGAGCTCGAGCGACGACGTCGCGATCAGCGCCCGCAGCGTTCCCGACTTGAGCTGATCCTCGATCTCGATGCGCTGCGGCCGCGCAATCGAGCCGTGATGGGCGCGCGCCAGCGTGTCGCCCGCCAGCGCGTTGATCGCGCCGGCCAGCCGCTCCGCCAGCCGCCGGCTGTTGACGAAGATCAGCGTCGAGCGGTGTTCGAGCACCAGTTCGAGCAGCCGCGGGTGGATCGCCGACCAGATCGACGCCCGCACCGGCCCCTGCGCCGCCGGCCCGCTCGGGATCTCGATCGTCTCGCCGAGCTTCGCCATGTCCTCGACCGGCACCTCGATGCGCAGCGCGAGTTGCTTCTTCTCGCCGGTCTCCACGATCGTGACCGGCCGCCACGTGGCGCCGGCGCCGCGGGAGTCGGTGAACTCGTCGTGCACCTCCAGGGCGGCCGCGCCGGGTTTGCGGACCCGCTGGAGGGCGCGGCTGCGTGCGGCCCGCACGCGCCGCGGCGCAGCACCGCCGAGGAACCGCGCCACTTCGTCGAGCGGACGCTGCGTCGCCGACAGTCCGATCCGCTGCAGGGGCGCGCTGCGGAATGCCTCGAGGCGCTCCAGCGACAGCGCCAGGTGGGCGCCGCGCTTGGACGGCACCAGCGCGTGGATCTCGTCGACGATCACGGTGTCCACCGATCGCAGCGTGGCGCGGGCCTGCGAGGTGAGCAGCAGGTACAGGGATTCCGGGGTCGTGATGAGGATGTCCGCGGGTTCGCGTATCATGCGCGCGCGGTCGGCCGCGGGCGTGTCGCCGGTGCGGACGCCGACCCGGGGCGGCAGGTAGGGTTCGCCGCGGCGGGTGGCCACGTGGGCGATGCCGACGAGCGGCGCGCGGAGGTTGCGCTCCACGTCCACCGCCAGCGCCTTGAGCGGGGACACGTACAGCACCCGGCAGCGGTCCTGCTTCGGCGGCTCGGGCGCGAACATCACGCGCTCGATCGCCCACAGGAACGCGGCCAGCGTCTTGCCGCTGCCGGTGGGCGCCAGGATCAGCGTGGACTCACCGCGCGCGATCGCCGGCCAGCCGAGCGATTGGGATCGGGTGGGCTCGCCGAACGCGCGGTGGAACCATTCGGCCACCGCGGGATGGAACAGACCGAGCGGGTCGGAGCGTTTCACGACACGCCGTAGATGGACGATGATGGCACGAGACCGAGCGTATCATCGGTCCCGGACACCCCGAAATCGGTGCGTTATCTCGAACAAGGATCTCCATGGGACGCATATTCGAAACCCGCAAGGCCACGATGTTCGCGCGCTGGGACAAGATGTCCAAGGCGTTCGCCCGCATCGGCAAGGAAATCACGATCGCGGTGAAGTCCGCGGGTCCGCACCCCGAGTCGAACCCCTCGCTGCGGCGGATCATCCAGAACTCGCGTGCCGTGAACATGCCCAAGGACAAGGTCGAGGCGGCGATCAAGCGCGCCTCGGGGCAGAACGTGGCGAACTACGACGAGATCGTCTACGAGGGCTACGGGGCGCACGGGGTGGCGGTGCTGGTGGAATGCGCCACCGACAATCCCACGCGCACCGTGGCCAACGTGCGATCCGCGTTCACCAAGGGCGGGGGCAACATGGCGTCGACCGGCAGCGTGGCGTTCCAGTTCAAGCGCATGGGCGTGTTCCGGCTGGCCCCGGCGGGCCTCGACGCCGACACCCTCGAGCTCGAACTGATCGATCACGGCCTGGACGAGATGGGGGAGAGCACCGGCGAGAAGGGCGACGCGCAGCTGGTGATCCGCTGCGCGTTCACGGACTTTGGCCGGCTGCAGAAGGCGCTCGAGGACCGCAGTATCACGCCGCTGTCCGCGGAGCTCGAATACGTGCCCGGGACCCCGGTCGAACTGCCCGAGGATCAGGCGCGCGAAGTGCTCGAGATGGTCGACCGCCTCGAGCAGGACGACGACGTCCAGAAGGTGTTCCACAACCTCGCCTGATTGGGACTATCGGGGTTGTGGTCGGACACACCGAAGGACTAGCCTCCACTCTTGGTTCGGCCGCCATCGCGACACCCGCGGTGTTCCGGATCGATCCACCCGAGGGGGTCTCCATGTATACCGTGATCCGCCACTACGCCGGCGCCCGCACGCTGACCGACGAGCTGACGAAGCACAGCAAGGACGTCGAGAACCTGGTGAGCACCGTTCCCGGCTTCGTCTCCTACTACCTGATCCGCACCGAGGACGGCGCCGCGTCGGTCACGGTGTGCGAGAACCGCGCCGGCTGCGACGAGTCGTCGAAGCGCGCGGCCAAGTGGCTCGGCGAGAACCTGCCGAACCTGAAGCTCGCGCCCCCGCAGATCATCGCCGGCGAGCTGGCGTTCAAGTTCGCGCACTATCCCGCCAAGGTCTGAAGCGGAGCCGTTCGGGGCGCACGCGGCATACGCGTGCGCCCTTTGCGTGAGCGCCCCAGCCACTTGCACGGCGCCCAACCCGGCATAGGCAGACACGCATTCGGAGGACGACATCGTGGACTACGTGCGACTCGGCACCAGCGGGCTCAATGTGTCGCGGCTGTGTCTCGGGTGCATGAGCTACGGCACCAGCCGCTGGCGGCGGTGGGTGCTCGACGAGCCCGACAGCGAGCCGTTCCTGCGCCGGGCGGTGGAGCTCGGCATCAACTTCTTCGACACCGCCGACATGTATTCCGAGGGCGAGAGCGAGCGCGTCGTGGGGCGGGCGCTCGCGAAACTCGGCGCCCGCGAGCGGTTCGTGGTGGCGACCAAGGTATTCCACCCCATGGGCGACGGCCCGAACGACCGAGGGCTGTCACGCAAGCACGTGCTGGCCGCGATCGATGCCTCGCTTCAACGGCTCGGCATGGACTACGTGGACCTCTACATCATCCATCGCTTCGATGCCGCTACACCGCTCGAGGAATCCATGGAGGCGCTGCACGACGTCGTGCGCTCCGGCAAGGCCCGCTACCTGGGCGCGTCGAGCATGTACGCGTGGCAGTTCGCGAAGGCCCAGCACGTGGCGGAGCGGCACGGCTGGACGCGGTTCGTCTCGATGCAGAATCACTACAACCTGGTGTACCGCGAAGAGGAGCGCGAGATGCTCCCGCTGTGCCGGGACCAGGGCGTGGGCGTGACGCCGTGGAGCCCGCTCGCCCGCGGTTTCCTGGCCGGAAATCGCCAGCCCGAAGATACCGCTCTGACCCGGGCCGGGGCCGCCGCCACGAACGCCGCGACCACCCGCGCGGGCTCGGACGGATTCGCGCATCAACTCTACTACACCCCGGGCGATTTCGAAGTCGCCCGACGCGCCGCCGGGATCGCCACGCGCCGCGGCATCGCGCCGGTGCAGGTCGCGCTGGCGTGGCTGCTGCAGCAGCCGGGGATCACGTCGCCGATCGTCGGCGCAACGCGGCTCGCGCAGCTCGACGAGCTGGCGGCCGCGATCACGATCTCGCTCGACCCGAACGAGCTGCGCGAGCTCGAGGAACCGTACACGCCACATCAAATTCTCGGACACTGAGAAGACTGTACCCCGCCGTCAGCCCGCAACCGCCCCCGGCCCGGTCTCCGTGAGCACCGGTGTCGTGCGGCGGTAGGCGCGCAGAGCGGGAGTCTTGCGCGCGACCCACGCGGTTGCGAGCAGGCAGCCGATGCCGCCGGTCACCACCGACAGCGGCGCGCCCCACGCGTTCGCGACCAGGCCGGCTTCGAGCTCGCCGAGCTGGGGGCCGCCCATGAAGAAGATCATGTTCACGCTGGTCATGCGGCCGCGCATGGCGTCCGGGGTGTTGAGCTGCCGGATGATGTTGCGGATCACCATGCTCACGGTGTCCGTGGCGCCGGTGAGGCCCAGGCACAGGAACGTGAGCCAGAACTCGCGCGACAGCCCGAACACGATCGTGGCAAGGCCATAGCCCAGCACTGCCCACAGCATCACGGCGCCGCGCCGCTCGATCTTGTGGGCGAGCGGCACCAGCGCGGCGCTCGTGAGCAGGGCTCCCACCGACGGCGCGGCCGACAGCAGTCCGTAGCCCTGCGCGCCCACCCGCAGGATGTCCTGGGCGAAGATCGGCAGCAGCGCGGTCGCGGAGGCGAAGAACGTGGCAAAGAAGTCCAGCAGCATCGTCGAGCGGATCAACGGAGTGCGGAACACGAACCGCAGCCCCTCGGCCGCCGCGTGGAGCGACAGCTCGCCGCGTTCGTTGTGCGGCCGCTCCGGGAGGTCGCGCATCATCAGCAGCGCCCCGATGACGAACAGGAACGACACGCCATTGAGCGCGTAGGCCCATGACACGCCGAGCGTGCCGATGACGAGCCCGCCGAGCGCGGGGCCGAGCACGGACGCGATCTGGAACATGATGGTGTTAAGCGTGATCGCGTTCGGCAGGATCTCGCGGGGCACGAGTGTGGGGATCAGCGACTGGCGCGCGGGGCCGTCGAACGACCCGAACGCCGAGCCCAGCGCCGCGAGCACGTAGACCGGCCACAGCGAATGCTCGCCGCGGAACGAATGGATCGCGAGCAGCGTCGCCGCCAGCGCCATCCCCGACTGGGTCACGAGCATCAGCTTGCGGCGGTCGAGCGCATCCGCCACCACGCCGCTCACGAGCGAGAACGCGATGATCGGGACGATCCGCACCAGCCCCACCATGCCGAGCGCGAGCCCGCGCTGGCCGGGCGGCACCAGCAGCGACACGTGCCACAGCAGCGCGGCGTTCTGCATCATCGAGCCGGCCATCGACACGAGCTGGCTGCTCCATAGCAGGCGGAAGTTCCGGTGCCGGAGCGCAATGAATGGAGAATCGGGAGTTTCGGTCATGAACCTGCGGAGGGCCTGGGAGCAGACGGCGACTGGAGCGCCAGACTATCCATTTCCCGCCCGGGGGGGAAAATCACGGGCGCGGGCCGCGTCGTCCGGCATCGGGTCGCGGGGGCGGGGCCCACAGGCACGCGGGCCGAATGGGATCGGCGGGACGATCGCGGCCGCCAGGTTCCGGCCGGTCTCTACTTCGCGCGCCTGGTGTCGGGAACCGCTTCGGCGGCGCGCAAGGTCGTCATTACCCGTTGAATGCGCGGGGTTCCCGGCTTCGGGAGGGAAGTTCGCTCGCGCCTTGAATCTTCAGGCGGACCGTTGCTTGCGGAGTGGGAAGCCCGGGCGGATGCGAACCGGTTGCGGGCGCTTCCATACCGACGCCCCGACGAACAGCTTGAGCAGCAGCGAGCAGGCAGCGGTCAGCGCCACCAGCTTCAATTCACGCGTCATCAACTTGAGCGTCACGGCCGGCCTCCGGATCCACGGGACCCTGTCGACGGAGCTTACGAATCCGGCTCCGGCAGGGCCTGTTCCCGGGTACCTTTGCATGTAGGATGCCGCGGCAGGATTTCCGGCGCAAGTGATTGTCGTATTGGTGGTAAACCAATGTGCCCCGGCTCGATCCCCGGGTCAGAGTCAGTGAGATCCGGCGGGCCGACTCTCTGCGGTGCGACCCTGCGGAGGCGTGGCGGGCGTCGGGGGCGACGTCGGCGTCGCCGCAGGCATGCGCTTGCCACGCTTGCCGCGCTCGATCGTGTACTGGATCTGGGCGCTGCTCTGGGCACCAGTTTCGGCCTCGAGCGTCCACCGCTTGTCGAGGAAGTACTGAACGCGCAGCGTGCTCATCTGATCCAGGATCCCGACACCGTAGTTCACGTAGACGCGGGGTGACAGGAACGTGCCGAGCATCAGGGACGCCGACTGGAACGAGCCGTTCTGGCTTTCGATCGAGGCCTGGTCGAGACCCACGGTGCGGGCGAGAGTGCCGGCCAGGTAGTTGCCGCCGTTGAGTCCGAGCGAGTTCGCGGCCTGGGTGACGATGCCGTTCTCGTTCTGGCTGCGCTGATCGAGCCCATGGCCGAGCACGACGTAGGCGAGCGCATCGCGGTCCGCCATCGGCGGGTCCGAGAACACCGACAACTGCGGCGCTTCGAGCGTGCCGTGCACCTCGAACCCCGCGGTCACGCCGTCCTTGGCCTTGCGGGACGCGCGCACACTGAGGCCGGGATTCTCGATCGGGCCCCCCGCGAACTCGAGCCGGCCGGTCTCGATCGTCAGACTCTGTCCGTAGGCCTTGTAGGTGCCGTTCGTGATCACGAGGCTGCCGGTGCCCGTGGTGGGCTGGCCGGGAAGCTCGATCGCGAGCACGCTGCCCGTTGGCTTCGCGTCGAGCCCATAGGCCCGCACGCGCACGTCCTGGCCGAGCACGAGGCGCACTTCGCTGTGCACCTTGAACACCGGGCGCGGGGTCGTGACCGCGGTCCTGCCGACGAAGACGACGTCGGGCGACGGCACGACCGCCAGGTTCGTCTCGGCCTTGCCGCGGATGTCCGCGCGCGGCACGCGCACCTGGCCAGTGAGCACCAGCGAATCGTTGTCCATCGACAGCTCGAGGTTCGGCGACACGTACACCGACATGTCGGACGTGTGCATCGCGGTGAGATCCTTGCCCGCGAGCGTCGCGTGGGCGTGCTGCACGCCGTTCGCGGCGACCTGCGCGTCGCCCTGCAGGGTCACGCGGCCGGTCCCCGAGCGCAGGCCGCCGTCGAACGTCAGGTGCCCGGCGGCGTCGCTGCGTGCGGAGAACGCGATGTCGCGCAGCTCGAGACCCAGTCGGGGCACGTTCGCCGTGCCCTGCGCGAGCTTCGCGTCGCCGGCGACCCGGGGCTTGCCGGTCGTGCCGTCGAGCGCGAGGTTCGCGTCCAGCGTCCCGTGGGTCTCCGCCAGGCCGTCGATGAATCCCTGGAGCATGCCGAGATCCCCGAGCCGGAGTTGCAGATGGCCATCGATGGGCTGCGTGCCCGCGGCGAGGCGCGTGGTACGGAACCCCGGCAGGCGCACGTCGAGCTGGACGGTGCCCGCCCCCGCGAAGCCGAGCCCGGCCCCGGCCCTGAGTCCGGTGTCGTCGCCGTGCAGGGTGATCGAGCTGCGTTCGAGCGGCCGCGTCTCGCGCCGGCCGCTCGCGACGGGATACGAGATCTCGCCGGGCCCGAGGTCGAGCCGGGCGTCGCCCAGCACGCGATCGCCCATGCCGTGCAGGTCGATCGTGCCGCTGGCGGATCCCGTGATTCCGAGGTTGGGGGGCACGAACGGCCCGAGCAGCGCGAGCCGGGCGCGCTCGAACGTGGATTGCAACGACCACGTCCGCTCGCCCGTCACGTCCCAGGCCGCGTCGGCGCAGACTCGCGACGAGTCGGAGCGCCAGCAGAACTCCCGCAGCGTCCCCCGCTCGGCGCTCGCCGCGAGCACAGCCGGATGCTCGAGCGTCCAGTTGCCGGCGGCCTTCGTGAACACGTCGAGCGTGGCGAGGTGGCCCTGCCAGTCGCGCGCGGCGAGCCCGCCGTCGAGCGCGAGTCGAAGGCTGTCGAGCTGCGCGCGTGCCGTGGCCTCGATCCGGTGGGAGCGCAGGCTGCCCGTCGCGTGCACGCCCAGATGGTCGATGCGCCGGTTCGGGAGCCGCACGACGGCGGCGTCGAACTGGAGCTCGAGCGGACCGTTGTCGCGAGTGTCGATGTCGGCGTTCCACGCCAGCCGGTCGATGCCGACCGTGTTCAGCCGCAGCGAGTCGCCGCGCGCCGTGGCCGCGAACCGGGGCGCGAGGCGCGGGCCGGTCACGGTGCCGTTTGCCGCAAGCCGCCCCGCGCCGCGCGGAATGGCCGACAGGTTCGGCGCGTCGAGCGCCCACGTGATGCCCCATTGCGCGCCCGAGCTGCCCGACGCCGTCAGCCGGTTGCCGCCCCACGTCAGCGCCACCGCCGGGAGCGTGTAGTCGAGCCCGGTGAAGTTCATCGTGCCCTGCCCCGAGACCGGCTGTGCCCGCAGGGTACCCGAGAGCTGGCGCAACTCCACCGTGCCCACCGGGCCCGCCTTCGTCATGTGGCCCGCCGTCGTGGCCGTGAACGCGAGCTGGCCCGTCATGCCGGGCCAGTGGGTCGCGGGGTCGACGCCGCGGCCGGCGAGGTCCACCCGCCAGGTGGCGGCCGGCAGCCACGCCACGGCGCCGCTGCCCGTGACTGCGCCGCCGAGCACGACGCCGTGCAACGACGGGAACGTGGCGGAGTTCATGTCGCCGGTGCCGCTCGCCTGCCACTGCATCGCCGGGAGCTGAGGCGTGTGGAGCTGGCTCTGGGCGGTGATCCGGTAGCGATCGATCGTGCCCAGCAGTTTCAGGCTGCCGCGTTCGCTCGTGACCACGGGGGGCGCATTGAGCGGCCAGTCGAGATCGTGCCAGTTCGCGTCGACCTGAAGATTGCGCGCCGTGGACCCGATGCCCACCGAACCACTGGCGACGAGCTGGCCGCGGCCGCGCGCCGGCGTCAGCGTCGCGCGCCGGACGCGCAACACGTCCTTCTTGCGCTCGGCGTCGTAGACGAGTTGGAGCCTGCCCCAATCCGTGGTCGTGGCGCGGATCGCGCCGCGGCTCGTGAAGTCCTCGAGCCGCCCGGTCACGTCGAGCGTGCCGCTCGCGTGCCCCGCCGGCAGCGTCGGGTCGAACGCTCGCGAGTCGAAATCGTCGAGCAGCACGCGTCCGTTGACGCGGAGGTCGCGGAGCGGCTGGTACGCCAGCAGATCGACGCGGGCGCGGATCGGCGCGGTCATCGTCTGCTGAATGCGCAGCGTGTCGAGGTTGCCGACCACCCGGCCGCCGCCGTGGAGATCGGCGCGGCCCGGCGGGTGCAGCGTCCAGTTCAGCATCAGGTCCAGGGCGTAGCGGCCCCTGGTGCGGCCGCCGCCTTTGAGCTCCAGGTCGCCCCACGCCGAGCGCAGTGCGAGCGATCCCACCGACAGCGTGTCGCGGAACGCCACCGATTTCATCGTGACGCGCTCGATCACGATCGCGGTGTCGGGGCGCACCGTGCTGTCCGCCGACGTCGAGACGATCCGCAGGTCATGAATCGTGACGGACTGGATCATGATGTCGAGCGGCAGGTTCAAGTCCGGCAGCGAGGAGGTGTCCGCGCTGGCGAGCTTCTCGCCCTTGGACGCCACTTCGACGCGCACGTTGTCGGCGTCGAGCTGCCGGATGTTGAGCCGCTTGAGCAGCAGTCCGCGCAGGCTCCAATGGATCGCGAGCCGGTCCATCGTCACCTGCAGCCGGTCCGAGTGGTAGCTGAGATTCCTCACCTCGAGCGGCCCGCGGATCGATCCCGCGAGCGATCCCACCTGGAGCTTGCCGGGGAGCGCCGCCCCCAGCCGGTCGAATGCGAAGATCGCGCCCCGCTCGGTGGTCACCATCCACCAGCCCGCACCGAGTCCCAGCACCGCGATCAGGCCGGCCCCGGTGAGAACCGCTACGAGGATGTGTCGCGTGCGCGGGGTCACAGGTCGGGTCCGATCGAGACGTGAACCTGCATGCGCCGGCGGTTGCCCGTCAGCGGAATCCCGAGATCGAGGCGCACGAGACCCACCGGGGACAGCCAGCGCACGCCGGCGCCGGTGCCCTCGGCGAGCTGGGTCTGTCCGCGCGCGAGCGCATTCCCCGCGTCGAAGAACGTGGCCGCGCCCCAGAACTTGCTGAAGCGGTATTCGTATTCGAGGCTCGCGACCGCGAGCGCCGAGCCGCCGGTGACGTGGCCGGTCGAATCGCGGGGCCCCAGGCTCAGGTATTCGTAGCCGCGCACGCTCTGCGCGCCGCCCGCGAAGAACCGCGCCGAGGGCGGGAGCTTGTGGAATTCCGTGGTCCACGTGTAGCCGCCGTTCACGCGCAGCAGGAAGCGATGGCTGCGGGCGAACGTCTGGACCCACTTGGGCTCGATCTCGACGCGCGCGTAGCTGGCGGCGGACAGCAGGCTCTTGTGGGCGCCCGATACGCGGAATCGCAGGCGGCGGCCGTTGCCGGGGTCGACCGGATCATCGGTGTCGAGCCGTCCCCAGCCGGCTTCGGGGACGAGGAAGCTCTCGGTGGCCTTGTCGATGCCGACCTCGAAGTTCTCCCGGCGGAAGTTGAGTCCGAACGTCTCGTTCCACCCCGACCACAGTCGCGTCATCCCGGCGCCGACGAACGTCGTCCGCTGGAGGCTCGTCGTGGTGTTGAGCGCCCGATACCCCCCCGAGAACGTCAGCACGTCCGAGCGCGGAAACGGCCACGGCACCGCGTACTGGGCCGCCACCGATTGTTCGATCGCCGACAGTGTCCCGTCGGCCTCCGCCCGGTGGCCGCGGCGATTGATGCGCCGCAGCTCGGCGATCCCGTTGGTGCGGGGCCCGCCGTCCGTGCCGTAACCGACGCCGAGCGTGTACTTCTCGGGCTTCGCCGGCACCAGGTCGACCACGATCGGCAGCTCGTTGCCCACGGCCGCCGAGCGGTCGGGCCGCACTTCGACCCGGCTGAAGTAGGGACTCTTGTTGAGCGACTCCTCGAGCACCAGCAGCTTGTTGAAGTCGATCACCTCGCCCCGCTTGAACGTCACGTAACCCGCCAGCAGATTCGGATCGACGACGTCCTGCCGGAACGTGACCGGCCCGAAATGGTACTGGGGGCCGGTAGCGTAGACGAGCACGATGCGGGCGGTGTACCGGGTGAGATCCACCTCGAGGTCGTGCTGCGAGAACTGGGCGTCGAGGTAGCCGTGCCGCATCGCGGCGACGAGGAACACCTTCTTCGCGGCCTCGTAGGTGGGGTGCACGAGCACGTCACCGCGGCGCAACGGGAAGCCGATCGCGAGCCCGCGGAACAGCGGGTCGTTCTCGCCGGCCCCGGTGATGAGGACCTGGACCGAGTCCACGGTCATGGGCGGGCCGGGTTCGACGTCGAAGTGCGCGGTGAACGACCGCCCTTGATTCGTGAGTTCGGCCTGCACGATCGGGCTGTAGTAGCCGAACGGTTCGATCGCTTCGTGGATTTCCTTGTCGGCGTGCGCGTAGTTCTCGCGGATCGCGGCTTCGGTGTTGACACCCTTGTGCGCGATTCCCAGGTTCACGAGCACGTTGCGGCGCAGGTCGCCCTTCACACCGTCGATCTTGACGGACACGTGCGCGCGCGGGGCGCCGCTCGCGGCGGCGGCCCGATGAGCAGGGAGCGCCGACAGCGCGACCATGGTGAGCGCGGTGATGATCTCGAGGGCGGTCCGGTGGCCGCGGGAGCGGAGGGCTTTCGATGGTTCGGTCATGGTCCGACCGCGCCCATGCATAGGATGGGCCGCAATCGAACAACGCGCCGGTGGCCCGTATTCAGCGGCCGTTCGCGATCCGCTTTGCAGAAACTGCCCATTCACGAGCGGCTTCGGCCGACCCTCGTCCCGCTCGATTGCGGCTCAGCGCGGATCTCGACGTGGTTCCGTAAATGACAAGACCGGGTCGCCGGAGTCCTCAGCGGAACAGGCGCACGTAGGCGTTGAGCACCTGGGCGCCCCACAGGAACGCGACCATGGCGGACGGGGCGAGCAGCGTTCCGAACGGCAGCGCGGTGAGCCCGTCGCCCCGGCGGCGCAGCATCAGGACGCCGCCCCAGATCGTTCCCGCCAGCGCCGCGAGGAACAGCGTGAGCAGCGTGAGCTGCCAGCCCAGCACCGCGCCGAACATCGCCGCGAGCTTGATGTCGCCGCCGCCCATACCCTCGATCTTGCGGACGCGCAGATAGCCCCAGGCGAGCAGCCACAGGATGCCGCTGCCGGCGACCACGCCGAGCAGCGCATGGCGGGCGCCGCCGGGAATCAGCAGCGCCGCGGCGATGGCGATCAGCGTGCCTGGCAGCGTCAGCACGTCGGGCAGGAGCTGGAAGTCGAGATCGATCCACACCAGCGCGATCAGCAGGAATCCCCACAGCGCCAGCAGTGGGTAGGTCCAGGCGAACCCCACCTGCCGGAGCAGCAGCACCGCCCACGCCGCGCACAGCAGTTCCGTGATGGGGTATCGCAGGGACACACGATGTTCGCAGTGGCGACACCGGCCGCGATTCAGAGCCCACGAGAGCACCGGAATCAGGTCCACGGGACCGAGCGGATGGCCGCAGCTCGGGCATGCCGAGCGGCCACGCGTCCAGGACGCGCCTCGTGGCACTCGCCAGGCGATCGCCGTCACGGCGCTGCCCATGACCAGCCCGAACAGGGCGGCGAGGATCAGGCTCAGCGGGTCGGTCGGAACCATGGTTTCCATTGAAGGGTGGAGCGACGTCTGTCAGACTGACGGTGAAACGTGAATGAATGAGACCCCAGCGGAGTCGCTTTCCAGGTGCGCATCGTTCTCTTTCTGGCCATATTGGCCAATAGCCTCGATCTGGTCGGTACGGCGCTGGGCATCCACTGGCTCGGCAACCGCGAGGGCAATCCGTTGCTCGCGGGACTCGCTCAGAATCACTGGCTGCTGTTCGTCCTGCTCAAGGGCGCGCTGATTCCCCTGCTCATCGTCCAGCTCTACCGCTACCGCATCACCGCGCCCCGGCTCGCCTCGTTCGGAATGGCGCTCGTCACCGTGGCGCTCACCGTCGCGGTCGGCCAGTGGCTCGGCTGGATCGCAGGAGTACTGCGCGTCGCCTCATTCGCCCACTTGTAGGCGACACCCCGCCCACACCGTCCGGTTCACGTCATCGGCAGTTTCCGGCCCGGTCGTGAGCTACTGCTGCTCCGCCAGGATCCGCGGCGTCACCTCGATCACCAGGTCCTTCTTGGTCGTGGTGATGGACTGGTGCTGGAACAGGTAGCCGATCACCGGGATCGAGCCCAGGAACGGGACCCGCGCGACGGTGTTGGTCTTCTCCTCGCTCAGCAGCCCCCCGATGATCACCGAGTTGCCGTCCTTGAGGCGCACCGTCGTGCTCGCCTGGCGCGTCGCCACCACCGGCAGGTCCGCGTTGACGCCCTGGAACCCGATCACCGAGCTGACCTCGGGGTTGATCGTGGTGGTGATGTAGCCGTCGGCGTTGATCAGCGGCGTGATGTGCAGCTTGATGCCGACCTCCTCGCGCTGGATGGTCTGGGTGGGCGCCGCAGCTCCGTTTGCGAACACCGTGCTCGACACGGTGTAGGGGATCCTCGTGCCGATCAGGATCGACGCCTCACGGCCGTTGAGCGTGGCGATTTTCGGATTGGCGAGCACGCGCGCGTTGCCGTCGCGGATCAGCAGATCCAGTGTCACCTGGAATAGTTGTGCCTCGCGCGAGAAGTTGTGGAACTTGAAGATGTCAGCAGTGCCCGGTGTGTTCGGGAACGCCTTGAGTCCGGACGTGGAGATACTCGAGTCGTAGTTGCCTTCGACGAACAGGAATCCCCGGCTGCTCAGCGCCTCCCAGTCGATCCCGAGCTTCTTCGTGGCGTCGGTCGACACCTCCACGATGCGCGCCTCCAGCATCACCTGGCGTGCCGGGACGTCGAGCGTCTTCACGATATCGCGGATCTCCGCGATCACGCGCGGGCTGGTGACGATGATCATGCGGTTCGATCCCGGATCGATCTGCACCTGGTCCGCGAGGTTCTTGATCGCCACCTGCACGTCCTTGGCGTCGGCGTACTTGAGGTCGACGACGTACGACGAGAGTCCGGTCTCGTCCTTGAGTGACTTGGCGTCCGCAACCAGGATCGAGTTGCCGATGCGCTCGTAGGCCAGTCCCGCGGCGCGCACCACGAGATTCACCGCCTGGTCGATCGGCACGTCCTTCATGTGGATCGACAGCCGGCCGGCCGTGACGCCTGGGCCGGTGACGATGTTGAGGTTGCCCTTTTCGGCCAGGATCTTGAGCACGGTCGGGAGATAGGCGTCCTCGGCATCGAGCGTGATGAGACTGTCTGCTGCCCGCGACATGGTCGCGGGCAACACGAACACTGATGCGGCGAGAATCGCCGCGGCAGTCAGGCCGCGCACGATGGCATGACGAGACGGACCGGCAGGCCAGCCCTGGATGGAGTTCACGGTTGATCCCCTTTCTTCGCCAGAGTCAGAACCACCTGCTGGCCGTCGCGTTCCAGCACGACCTCGGTGGGGCGGATGCTCTTCACGGTGAAATCTGCAAACAGCGTGTTCTCCCGCACGGAAATGTCGCGGCCTTCCCAGCGCACGGTTGCCCGGGGATCCTGGTCCCAGATGATCGCGGTGAGTGTCGGCTGCTCCGGCACCGGTGCGGGCGCGGAGGCAGGAGTGACAGTCGTGGGCTTCTTCGGGCGCGGCGCGGTCGAACGCGCCGCTGGAGTTCCCGAGGAACCGAAGCCGAACGGATCCCGTACCGCCGCGGGCACGGGATCCGACGGCGGCTGCGACAGCATCGCGTCGAGATTGGCATATGGGTTCTCGGGTTGCACTCGGGTCCTTGCGGACGCCTGCCAGGCTCCGGAAGCGCGCAACGCGCCCATCGTCGATTGCACGACGAGCACGAGCACCATGATGCCGACGAGCGGCGCGACCAGGCTGCGCGGATCGATCTTCACGGACGTTTCACATCCTGCTTGAGGACGAGCCGGCTCACCCAGATGTCGAGCATCTCGTGAGCGGGTTCCTGCGATACCAGCGTGAAGCGATCGACGGCGATCAGTGTCTTGCTGCGGGCGAGATCATCGAACAGACTCACCAGTTGATCGTAACGTCCACGAACCTTCAAGTACGCGCGCACCTGGACGGAATGGCTCTCCTGGGTCACGGCACCCGGTTCCGTCATCATCACCTCCATGCCGTGTTGGCCGAGCATGCGCGTGAAGTCCTCAAGGAGCCGCGCGGTGAGCACCCCCGAATTGCCCAGATCCTGGGCCTGGGCTGATGGCAGCGCGTTGTCCGCGACCAGTGCGAACACCCGCGGTGGCAGCATGACGGGCGCCTTTTCGGGATCGAGCGACAGTCCCAGTTCGGATGCCTGTTTCACGGCAGCGCCGTACCGGCGCGCGGTCGGTTGGAAGAATACCTGGTGTACCAGCGAGAAGATCGCGAACAGGCCCACGGCTCCCACCAGCGGCCAGTGCCGGCGCAGCTCGATGGCCGTCATCGACATTCGATCACGAACTCGGCGCTGCCGTCCGCGGTTTCGGACACGCGGGTGGACGCGAGCTTGATGTTCGAATAGCCCGCAGCGAACGTGGAGTCGTTGTGCAGCGTCGACACGATCTGCATGACGCTCTGCATGCGGTCCACCGATCCGCTGGGACGGACAACTCCCGTGATGACGAGCTTGTTCTGTTCGGCGGGCGCGTTCAGGTTCTGGGGATTCACCGACAACGACGAGATCCTGACGTTGGGAGGCAGGATCGCCGACAGCCGGAGCAGTCGGTTGCGCCAGCCCCGCGGATTCTGCACATAGCTCTGGAGCTGTTCGATCTCGCTCGACCGCACCGTCCAGTCGGCCGAGGAGCCCTGCTGCTGGCGGAGTCGGTTCGCATCGCGCTGGAGCTGAGCGAGTCGCTGTTGCAACGAGATGCAGTTGAGCCCGTAGAGTCCCATCAGCACACCCATCACGCCGAAGTATGCGACCCACACACCGAGCATGATCACGCGGCGTCGCGCCATCGCGAGATCGCGCAGGTAGGCCTCGCGGTGGAAGTTGATCGTGAACACCGGGCTCATGCGGCCCTCAGCGACAGGCCGATCGCCTGCGTGTATTGCGGTGCCCGGGTCGACGCTCCCGCCGGCTCGGAGGCGAAGAACGGGCGGAGCGGGTCGAACACTTGGACCGGTGCTTCGAGCAGTTCCTCGAGCCGCTGCGCGAGTCCCGGCAAACGGGCGGTACCGCCCGTGAGCCACACCGAGAATGGCTCGTGGAGTTTGCCGATCGTTCGGTAAAACGCGACCGAGCGCCGCAGTTCCTCGAGGAGGTCGAATCGCAGAGCATCGAGGATGAACCCCATTTCCGGCAGATTCCAGTCGACCTGGGTGCTCGCATCGTCGCCGCCGAGGGAACGGATCCACGCCTCGGCCTCCTCGAACGGGATCTTCATGCCGCGCGACACCGCCTGGCTGAGGCTCTTGCCGCCGAACTCGAACCGCCGCGCGAAGTATGGCTCGGTGCGCTGGTGCAGCACGAGGTGCGAAGTGGAATGACCGAGATCCAGCAGCATCTGGGTCTCGGTGCGCACCGGAATCTGCTCGAACAGCGCGTTCGTGAGCGCGAGCGGCGTGGCATCCACGATATCTGCGTCGAGCCCCAGAAGCCGCAGCGGCGCGACATGGCGGTCGAGACGCTCCTGCGACACCGCCGCGAGCAGCACGTCCATGCGCTTCTCGGTGATCGAGCGGCCCACGATCTGGTAGTCGATGACCATACCCTGGGGATCGAACGGCAGGTGTTTCCTCGCCTCGAACCGTAGCGCTTGCCCGACTTCGGCCTCGTCCATGTAGGGCAGCGCGATCTGCTTGAGGATCACGTCGGGCCCGGCGATCCCCATGCTGATGCCGCGCAGAGAGCGGACGCTGAGCCCGGCCTGCGATGCGCAATCCGCGATCAGTCGGGCCATGCGCTCGCGGCCCTGGGGCGTGTCGCGCTCGTGCTCGGGGACCGGAATCGGCATTTCCGCCATCCAGTGACGGGTGCCGAGCGTCGCTACGAGCTTGATGCTCCAGCCGCCGACGTCGATGCCGGCCCATGGTCGAGATCGAATCCCTGGTCTCATGATCGGGGAGGGGTTCCAAGAGGATCGTTAGTTGCCGTTCGAGAGGTCCTTCCAGGAGCCGGGAATCAGCGTGAAGGCCTTGGTGCGTCCCAGAGTGTTGGGGAGCAGGCCCTGGTCGTACATGGGATCGAGGGTCGCGGCGTCGAGGCCATTGGCGCCGAATTGCATCGTGCGACCACCAATCGGTCCCCTAAGATAGATTCCCCCCGCGAACAGGGCAAGGCAGTCGGTGTTCCAGGCTGGATTGTTGTCGCCGGTTCGCCGATCGAGCGCCACGACACCATTCGAGACGAGGAACAGCTTGACGACATCGGATCGGATCCCGCCCTCGAACCACAGTCCCAGGTTCGCGTGGGTCAGGCTCGAATAGGTGCTGTCGCTCCCGCGTGAATCGACCTGCGCCACGGCGGCGATCACGAGCCGGGTGCCCGCCGCCCCGGTCACCGTCACCGGCTGCTCGAAATGAGCTCCCAGAGGCAACAACCAGACGACGGTGCCGCTCGCTCCGGTGATGTCGAAGCTGACGTCGCTGCCGCCGAGGTCCGCGAGCCCAAACGACGAGTCTGCGCTCATCCCCGCGCCCGGCGGCGCACCGATGTAGACGCGTTTGTCGTTCCCGCCGAGGTCAAATGAATACGTATGGACGTAGCCACTCGCGTCGTAAAGTGGCGCCCCCATCGCCTGCGGCAGCCATGCATTCACGAAGTCCTGCACCTCGGGCACCGGGACGCCACCGGACCGGAACGTATAGTCCTGGGGCGCCGGGAACTCGTCGATCCACGAGGAGATGTCGGGATTGTTCGTGTGGATCGAGCCGTATACGTGGATCGATCGCCGCTGGTTCGCGACGTCGCTGACGGCGAGCGCACCCGTGGTGGCCAGGATGTCGCGATAGAGCGTGTGGTTGAACGTGGGCACGTAGGTGGCCTCGAGCTCCCGGCTCTCCGCGCCCTGCCGAGCGATCACGCGGATCGTGATCGCGGTGTCCGTGGGGTCGCTCCAGCTAACCGCCCTTCCTGAATCGCCGTCCACCTGATGGATCACGTTGGCGTACACGACCCCCGGCGGCAGGTTGAGCTTCGCTTCAGCGATGCTCCCGTCTTTGGCGGACAGCACGTACCTGGTGCGCTCGATACCTCCCGCGGCCGTGTAGAACGCCCGGGCATCATCCTGCGATGATTTGAGGAACTGGGCCTCGTAACCGGACAGGCTGAACAGCGATACCGCGAGAATCGTCAGCGCCAGCACGAACATGACGACCCCGACGAGCACGAAGCCGCGCTCGCTCGAAGGCCCGTCCGGCACGCAATCTCGATGTCGGGTCGGCTGCGTCATGGGCCGGGACGGTTGTACATGGCGAACGTGGAGGACAGATCCACCCGTTGCCCGCGCGATGACTTCATGGTAAGGCGGCGCAGGTACACGAGACTGTTGTCGCGGTCGAGCAGAAAGCGGTCGACCTTGGAATTCGTGACCGGACCCTGGTCGGTTTGCGACGTGCCGGTCATCAAATGGACGAAACGGTCGGTGCTGTTCCACGTGAACCGGCACGACTCGGTACCGCTCCGGTCGAACAGCACGAGTGTCTGATGCTTGGAGTCCACCCCGGGGTCGACTTCGGCCGTCGATGCCTTGCGGGTTGCCTCGGTCATGCGCTGGAGCAGGAGCGTGGCGTCGCGCTGGGTCATGGCCTGCGTCGACGCATCGAGCCACATGGCCTGCGAGTTCAGGTAGAACGCCACGAGCCCGGTCATGACCAGCGAGGCGATCACGACCACCACGGTGAGTTCGACAAGGGTAAGGCCCCGCTGATTTCGTAGGAGCATCGCGGAGCCTAACTCGGCAGGAACAGCCGCGAGAGGGAGACGCTGTCCACGGGCACGTTTGCCGGCCACTTCACGGTAACGGTGACGCGCCGGAGATCGTTTGCGATCGGCGTGGCGGGATCGTTGTACCAGGATACCGTCCACACCTCGGTGCCAGCCTCGGCGCCCGCATGCTGAAACGGGCGCACGTGAACCGAGTCTGCGAACTCGGGTGCGCTCACGGGCAGCGTGCTCAGGATTTCGAGTCGCTGTTGGGCGATGCCGAGAGCCGCGCGGGCGACCTCGTATTCGTTGATTAGCCCGCGCCCGGTACCGAACGAGTAGGCGAGGCCCGTTACCGCCAGAATGGCGATGACGCCGGCCGCCAGAACTTCAATCAGGGAGAATCCACCCTGATGCGATGACGGGGGAGTCATCCGCCTACGGGCAGGTATCGTCCGTGAACTTGCCGCCATTCGAGCTCGTACCGGTACGATCGAAGTGGTAGCCCACCATCAAGTTCTTGTCCGTGTTGTTGGTGGCGCACACGTCGAAACTCGTCGGTGGAGTCTGCGACGAGTAGTTCGTGACCTTGAATCTCCATTTGCCCGTCGTGCCGTCATTGGCTCCCGCTGCTTCGGAGATGTCGACCATCTTGCTGTCCATCAGTCCCTGCAGATCCGTATAGGTGCTGTTCTTGAGCAGATACACCTGCTCGGCCGTCACGATCGCTCCGATCGCCGCCTTGGCTTCGCTGCGCTGGGCGTCGCGGACGTAGTTGATGTACAGCGGCACGGCCACCGCGGCGAGGATCGCGACGATGACGATCACGACCATCAATTCCATCAGGGTGAATCCCTGCTGATTCACTCGCTTCTTCATGGCGTCCTCTGAGTATCCGGGGTGGTGCCGTAGCGGCATCGAACTTCCCGGATTGTCTCACGACATTCTCGGAGGACGCCAGCGAGATCAACCGATGGCAAGGCTTCCTGACAACCTAAGAAGTGTAGTCCCCACCGACAGTTACCGGCGGACGCCCCGATATCGTGAGGGCGCTCCGCCAACGCCTAGCGGCGCCTCGGGATCACTGGCCGAGGCTCTGCTTCATGGCCTGGCCGAGGCTGAAGATGGGCAGGTAGAGGGCCAGCAGCATGAGCCCGATCACGCCCCCCAGGATCACGATCGCGACCGGCTCGATCAGCGAGCTGAGGCCATCCACGGACGCTGACACTCGCTGCTCGTAGAAATCCGCGGTGCGGCTGAGCATGTGTTCGAGCTTGCCGGTTTCTTCGCCGGTGGCGGTCATCTGCACCAGCATCTCGGGGAATACCTGAGTGTCGGCCATCGCCCGGGCCAGCGAGGTGCCTTGCTCGACGCGCGAGCGCATCTCGTCGATCCCGTACTCCATGACCTTGTTGCCGGGCACCGGCCGGATCACCTTGAGTGCGTGCAGGATCTGGGTGCCGCTCCCGGTCAGGATGCCCAGCGTGCGCGCGAACTTTGTAACCGCGTACATGCGGATCAGGTTACCGAAGATCGGCATGTTGAACTTCGCCTGGTCGATGCGCAGCCGCGCCTGTTCCGTCTGAGACCACGCCCACAGCGCGACGCCGCCCACCAGCAGCACCATGCAGATGAGCAACAGGTTGCCCGTAACCACCTTGCTCGTGAACAGCAGGATTCGAGTGGGCAGTGGCAGCTGGACCTTGAACCGGCCGTAGATGGTCGCGAACATCGGGACGATCTTGAGCACCATCGCCGCCAGCACCAGCACGGCGAACGACAGCACGAACATCGGATAGCGCAGCGCGGCTTCGACGCGCATGCGCAGCGCCTCCGCGCGCTCGAGATAGGTGGCGATCTGCTCCATGATCTTGTCGAGTGTACCGCTCATCTCGCCGGTGGCGATCAGGCTCACGAACACCTCGTCGAACGCGTGCGGATGCTTGGCGAGCGCGCCCGACAGCGAATCGCCCTTCTGCACGTCGTCCGCCACGTGGTCGAGGATCGTCGCGAGGTTGCGGTCGTAATGGTCGCGGCTGATCGAACGCATCGACCGCACGAGTGGCAGCCCGGCTCCGATCATGGTCGACGTCTGACGCGCGAACAGCGCGACCGAGCCCGGCTTGATCGGCTGCCGCATGCGGCTGATCGACGTGCGCATGCGGGTCGTGAACTCGGACGTGGCCGCGGGCGCGCCATTGCTGTGGCCGTTGCGGGTCTCGATGACGACGGGCACGAGCTTCATGCCCTCGAGCACGCGCAGCACCTCGTCCTCGGAGCCGGCGACTTCGATGCCCTCGTGGGCGCGCCCGCTGCGATCGCGGGCCCGATAGTAGTAGCTAGGCATGGGCGGATTCCGTCAGGGTGTCGAAACGTGGATGCATCACCGCAGCCTGCATCATAGCTGGTCCGCCAGCGTCGCGGCGCGGATCTCTTCGATCGTCGTCTGGCCGTCGAGCACCTTCTTGATGCCGGCTTTGCGCAGCGTGGTGAAGCCCTCATCGATCGCTTTCTGCTTGATCACGTCCTCGTTCATGCCGTCGAGCACCAGCCGGCGCACCGGCTTGGTGAGCGCCATCACCTCGAACACGGCGGTGCGGCCCATGTAGCCAGTCTGCTTGCACGCGATGCAGCCGCGGCCGCGCGCGATCGGCCGCCCGAGCACGGCCTCGCCGTCCTCGGCCAGCGCCGCGACGTGCTCGGACTCGGCGATGAACGTCTCCTTGCAACGGTCGCACACGCGCCGCACCAGCCGCTGCGCCATCACGAGCGTCACTGCCGAGCCCACGAGATACCGCGGCACGCCCATGTCGATGAGGCGCGTCACGGTGGACGGGGCGTCGTTGGCATGGACCGTCGACAGAACGAGATGGCCGGTGAGCGCGCTCTTGACCGCGATGTCGGCGGTCTCGGCGTCGCGGATCTCGCCGATCATGATCACGTCGGGGTCCTGCCGCAGGATCGAGCGCAGCGCGCGCGCGAACGTCATGCCGACCTTGTGGTTCGCATGCACCTGGTTGACGGACTCGATGTGGTACTCGATCGGATCCTCGACGGTCACCAGGTTGCGGTGGACGCTCTTGATCTCGCTGAGCGCCGAATACAGCGTCGTGGTCTTGCCTGAGCCGGTGGGGCCCGAGATCAGCATCATGCCGTAGGGCAGATGGATCGCGTCCTGGAACGCGGTGAGCGCGGTGCCTTCGATGCCGAGGTTGTCGACGTCGCGGGCGAATGCGCGCTTGTCGAACAGCCGCAGCACGACCTTCTCGCCGTGGGCGGTTGGCAGCGTCGACACTCGGATGTCCACCTCGCGGTCCGGCAGGTGCACGGTGAGCCGGCCGTCCTGGGGCAGCAGCCGGATCGCGATGTCCAGCTCCGAGAGCACCTTGAGCCGCGACACGATCGCCATCTGAAGATTTTTCGGCGGCTTCATCATCTCGTGCAGCACGCCGTCGATGCGGTAGCGCACGGTCATGCGGTCGCGCTGCGGCTCCACGTGGATGTCGCTGGCGCGCGAGTCGATCGCCTCGGCGAGCATCAGGTTCACGAGCCGCACGACCGGGGCGTCCTCGACCTGCTGCCGCAGCGTGGCGAGGTCGACGTCCTGCTCGTCCTGCACGCCGGACAGGTCGAGCGTGTCGAGGATCTCGCCGACCTTCTCGGTGGCGCGGATCTCCTGGTAGAAGCCGTCGATCGCCTCGCGCACCTCGCTCGGCCGCGCGAGCTTGATCTTGAGCGTGCAGCCGGTGATCGCCCGCAGGTGGTCGAGCGACACCACGTCGAGCGGATCGCCGACGGCCACCTCGAGTACCTTGTCGTCGAGCTTGTGGAGCGCGAGCACCAGCGCCTGGCGCGCCAGGTTCTCGGGCACGATCGACACGGCGCCCGGGTCGGCCTTCGATAGTTCGTCGGCCTCGATGATCGGCAGCGAGAACTGCTCGCCCAGCAGGTCCACGACCTCGCGCTCGCTCAGGAGCCCGAGCCGCACCAGCGCCTGCCCGAGACGCTCGCGCGGGTCCTGGCGTGACGCCAGCGCCTGCTTGAGCTCCTCGGCGGTCAGCCGGCCACGGTCGACCAGCAGCTCGCCGAAGCGCCGGGTGGAGAGGCGGAACGACACGCTCACCGGATCCCAGCCTGCCGCACCGGCGTCGGGCGATAGTTCCGCGCCTGGAGGGCCGCGCGCTTGTCGGGATCGTCGAAGTACGGGTGGGCGACTTCGAACGCGACATGGCCGCGCTCGACGAGCTCGGCCAGCGCGTCGTTCATCGAAATCATGTCCTCGCGCGTGGCGAGGGAGATCACGTTGGGGATCTGGTGCACCTTGTCCTCGCGGATCAGGTTCTGCACCGCCCCGTTCACGAACAGGATCTCGCGCGCCGCGACCCGGCCGCGCCCGTCGGCGCGCGGCAGCAGCACCTGCGACACCACGGCGCGCAGCGTGAGCGACAACTGGGACCGCACCTGCGACTGCTGCGAAGCGGGGAACGCGTCGATGATGCGCATCACGGTCTGGGCGGCGGACTGGGTGGCCATCGTCGAGATCACGAGGTTGCCGGTCTCGGCCGCGGTCAGCGCGATCGCCATGCTCGACAGGTCGCGCATCTCGCCGACGAAGATCACCTGCGGGAGCTGGCGCAGCGCGCCCTTGAGGCCGCGCGCATAGCTGCGGGTGTCCACGCCGACTTCGCGCTGCTCGAATACCGCGTGCTTTGGCACGAACAGGAACTCGACCGGGTCCTCGATCGTCACCACGTGACGGCTGCCCTCGGTCTGGTTGAGCTGCTCGAGCAGCGCCGCGATCGTCGTGGACTTGCCCGCCCCGGTGGGACCGGTGACGAGCACGAGCCCGTGCGTGAATTCGAGCAGCCTCGTCACCACGTGGGGCGCCAGGCCGATCTCGGCCGGCAGCGGGATCTTGAGTGGGACGACCCGGATGGCCGCACCCCAGTGACCCTGCTGGATGAACAGGTTCACCCGGAAATGGGCGACCTCGGCGAGGTCGTAGCGGGTGTCCAGCTCGAGGTCCCGCTGGAACCGCTCGCACAGCGTGGGCGTGATCAGGCTCTCGCCGATGCGCCGCGTGTCGGCCGGCGTCAGGGGCTCCGACCCCGGAAGCGGCTGCAACCGACCCGCGATCGTCACCAGCACCGGCTGCCCGGCGGTGAGAATCAGGTCCGCGGCGCCGAGTTCCACCGCCCGGCGCAGGATCGCGTCGCGTTCGAGGGGGAGTGCGGTCATGACTCCGGATTCGGGATGAGGGTCGGGCCTGCTGGGTGAGGTCATCGGGGCTCCTGCGTCGCGGAGCCACGTTCGTGACGGGTCGTACCAGTCATCGGACGGTGGGGGGGAGCGCTCCATGACAACGCGGTCCAGCGGGTTCCCGGCGGCCCGGCCGAACGACGCAATCGAGTCCGAAAAGATACGTACGGCCCCGTGGCATGTCAACGCTCTCCCATGCAGAACGACCGGCGGTGCCATGCGCAACACAACGTACTGCGATAGGGCGCAAAGCCCGATCCGGCTTCGGCGATGCCGCAACGCATGACCCCGCGAGCACCTATGGATATGCGCGAATCTCCCCAGCCGTGGCGGAACGCATGGTTTCGGAGGGCATGCATGGTGCTCTGTCGGGCCGTGGATTTTCCAAGGTCCACTCGCCGTTACTCGTTGCGCTGCAGCCACGGACACCGGGCGGCGCACCGCACGCTGCAACTCAGGGAAGTCGTCTGCGGAGTCCGCAGGCCATCGAGGGTCGGTGGCGCCGGACGTTCGCCGGAGGAACCATGAAACTTCTTCGAAACGGCATCATTGCGATCGCTGTCCTCGCAACGTCCATGGCGGCCCAGCCGTCGTTCGCGCAGAACGCCGCGTACAACAGCGTGGTGCTGACATGGACCACGCCTGGCGACGACGGCATGGTCGGCACCGCGTCGCAGTTCGACCTGCGGTATTCGACGTCACCGATCACGGGGGCGAACTTCGCCGGCGCGGCGCGCTGGACGTCGACGCCGGTGCCGGCCGTTCCGGGCACCAAGCAGACGGTGACGGTCTCGGGCCTGCAGCCCGCGACGACCTATTACTTCGCGATCAAGACCGGTGACGACGTCCCGAACTGGTCGGCGATCTCGAACATCATGCAGGCGACCACCACGCTCGCGCCCGACAACGTCCGTCCCGCTCCGCTCGCGATCACTGTGACCGGAACGACGGACACCTCGGCGACGCTCGGCTGGACCGCCGTCGGCGACGACAGCCTGACGGGCACCTCCACGAGCTACGACATCCGCTATTCGACCTCGCCGATCACCGCCACCAACTGGGCGAGTGCGACGCAGGCGACGAACGAGCCGTTCCCCGCGATCTCGGGCACCACGCAGAGCCTCACGATCAAGGGTCTGACTCGGCAGGGGACCTACTACTTCGCGGCCCGCACGACGGACGACGCCGGCAACATCTCGGCGATGTCGAACGTGCCCAGCGTGACGACGCCCGACACGATGTCGCCGGCTTCGATCAACGACCTCGCGGTGGGCTGGTTGTTCATGGCATGGCACGGCTTCATGGCTCCGCGCTCCGGCACCGAAACGTACTGACGTGAGAGCTGTCAGGGTGCGTGCGCGGAAGCGGAGTGAGGCTTCGGGATGGCGGCGATGGTTTCCCATCGCCGTCGTCCTCCTGATCCTGGTGCTGGCGCCGGTGCTCGCCTATGGCCAGACGGCGGACTCTGTAGTGGTCCGCTGGACGGCTCCGGGCGACGACGGCAATCTGGGTCAGGCGTCGGTCTACGACCTCCGCGTCTCGGAGTCGCCGATCGACAGTCTCAACTTCGGCCAGGCCACGCAGGTCACGGGTTTGAACTCGCCGGCTCCCTCGGGAACGCGGCAGAAGTTCGTGGTGCGCGGCCTCACCCCCGGTACCCCGTACTACTTCGCGATCCGCACCCAGGACGACGCCGGCAACTGGTCGCCGTTGTCCAACGTCGCACGTTGGAACTGGGTGTTCGACACCGCGCCACCGTCGGCGCCGGCGGGCCTCGCAGTGGGACACGATCCGGGTCAGGTGACCATCTCCTGGTCGCCGAGCCCGGAACCCGACCTCGGCGGCTATCACGTCTATCGAGCCACGGCCGCGGAAGGGCCGTTCACACTGATCAGCACGGTCCTCATCACGACCACGACGTTCTCGGACAAGAACCTGCCCGCGAACGCCGAGGCCCTGTGGTACCGGGTGAGTGCGGTGGACGTGAACGGCAACGAGAGTGCCGAGAGCGCGCCGATCGCCGTGGCGTTGACGGCGGGCGCGGCGTCGGACGCCGTGGCCGTCGAAGAGGCGTATCCCAATCCCAGCCGGGACGGGCGTCCGGCGCACATCCCCATCATCGTGCCGGCGCTCGGAGCGAGCCGGGTGACCATGGACATCATCGATTCGGGCAATCACCGCGTGCGCCGCATCGAGCTGTCGAATCTGCTGGGCGGTCGCCGCGAAATCGTATGGGACGGACTCAACGATGCGGGCCAGACGTGCGCGCCGGGTGTCTATCGCGGCTGGCTCATGAACGCTAAGGATCGGCAAACCATCCGAATCGTGCGGGTGCCGTGATGCAAGGGAGCCAAGCCATGAAGATCAACCATCTCATCGTCTGCGCCGCGATCGCCGCCGCGGTTGCCCCCGGCATGGCCCGCGCCGGATCCGATCAGGCCGGCACCACCCCGGCGGAGTTCCTCACCGTTGGCTCCGGCGCCGCGATCCAGTCCCGCGGCGGCGCCACGCTGGGGTTGAGCGGCGACATCGGCATCACGCCGTGGAATCCGGGAGCACTGGGATTCCTGGGCGAGACGCAACTCGGGTTGTCGCACGCCACGCTCATGGATCAGATCAACCAGGAATACGTCACGGCGGGAGGACGGTTCCTGAAGAGCCCGATGCGCTGGTCGCTGTCGGGTCTCTATGAGAGCCAGGGTTCGTTCGCGGGACGCGACGCGCTCAACAACCCGACCGGCAACTTCGACCTGTCGAGTTTTGCCGGGGGCGGCCACGTCGCGGTTCCGATCGGGCGCATGCTCGCGGTCGGCGTCGGAGCCAAGTGGGTGAACGAGACGTTGGGGCAGAACCGCGGCGCCGGCCTCACGTTCGACGGCGGCGCCCAGTTCCACGCCGGCGTGCTCGGAATCGGTGTTGCCGCCCAGAATGCGTTCGGCCAGATGCGATTCGGCAACTCGACGTACGCCTTCCCGACCAACTACGGAGTCGGCGCGGCGATCGACGACCGGTCACACGGTCTGCGCTTCGCGGTCGATGCCAACTTCCCGACGTCCTACTACAAGGACGTGCGCAGTGGCGTCGAATGGCGCTGGCACGACATGTTCGCCGTGCGCGCCGGCTACCGGGCGGAGCTCAACGCCCCGGCCAACGAGGCGCTCAGCGGGCCCACGTTCGGATTCGGCGTCGGCGTGCACGGGATGTGGTTCGATTACGGGTACATCGTGCCGGGCAATGGCGACAGCCAGCACCGCCTCGGCATCACGCTGCGTCCGAGCCGCCTGATGCCGGGCGCGATGGGACACGCGGAGCCGGTGGGAGTCCTCGCGCCCCAGGCACCGGACGGGACGTCCGTCGCATCGCCCAGGGGCCACAAGGCGCTGCGCGTGAACGCCGATCCCGGCACCGGCACCGAGTCGCCGGCGGTTCCCACTCCGCTGACGCCGAACACGAATACCGCGGCAGTCCCGGCGAGCGTATCGCCCATGCCGGCCGCGGTCGCCCCGACGCCGGCAGCCGCGCCGGCCGCTGCGCCCGCCATGACGCAGGTCGTGGCGCCCATTGCGGCGCCGAAGCCGGCGCATGCGCAGGCGTCGCATGCGAAGCCCGCCGATCCGGCGAGCGCCGCCACTTCGCAGGCGGTGCAGCAGACGTTGCCGCCGGCGGCCCAGGTGAAGGAGCTGCCGCCGCCTGCAGCGCCCGCGCCCATCGTGCAGGCGGAACCCGCGCCGGCCGCGAGCGAATCCCAGGCGGCGCCCGCGCGGAATTCGAAGGACTCCGCGAAGGCCAAGGCCGCGAAGCAGAAGAAGGCCGAGGCGAAGGAGGACAAGCCGGCTTCGGACGATCCGTTCGAGCGTGCGATCGCGCGGGCGAAGAGCATGAACGCCGGAGACATGAACGCGAAGCTGAAGTAGCCGCGACGCCGACAGCGCCCGGGAACAACACGACGCGGGGCCTCCGAACTACCGGAGGCCCTGCGTCGTTTCGCGTTCCCCGACCCTCGATCCTCCGCCCCGGCCGGCACGCCACCCGGTCAGAGCGGGAACGCGCCCTCGAACTTCGTGCCTTCGCCCATCGCGATCGCGTACTTCATCTGCTCCGCAATATGCGCGGGCATCGTGGCGTAGACGTCGGTGAACAGTGTCTCGAGCGCAGGCGGCGGCAGCGCCTCGGCCTCGCGCACCGCGACGCCGATCTCGTCCTGCAGCTCGGCGGTCCAGCGCTCGGTGTCGGCCGCCTCGATCACGCCGTCGCGCTCGAGCCAGGCGCGCAGCCGGGCGACCGGATCCTTCTGTTCCCAGGTGCCGACGAGATCCGCGGCGCGGTAGCGCGTGGGATCGTCGCTCGACGAGTGGCCGCCCATGCGGAACGTGACCGCCTCGACCAGCGTGGGCCCGTCGCCGCGGCGCGCGCGCTCCACCGCCTCGCGCGTTGCCGTGATCACCGCCAGCAGGTCGTTGCCGTCGACCTCGATGCCGGGGAACCCGTAGGCCATCGCCTTGATCGCGATGCTGGCGGACGCGGTCTGCTGTGACAGCGGCACCGAGATCGCCCAGTGGTTGTTCTGGCAGAAGAACACGACCGGCAGCTTGTAGACGCCGGCGAAGTTCGCGGCGGCGTGGAAGTCCGCCGACGAGGACGCCCCGTCCCCCATGTATCCCATCATCACTTCGCCGGTGCGCCTGAGCTTCGCGGCCCACGCCGCGCCCATCGCATGCACGAGTTGCGTCCCGATCACGGACGACCACGCCACGCTGCGCACGCGCCGGTCGCTGAAGTGGCAGGGCATCTGGCGCCCGATGAGCACGTCGCCGCTGTTGCCGATCAACTGGCACACCATCTCGCGGATCGTGGTGCCGCGCCAGAGCGACACGCCCATCTCGCGCAGCGCCGGGAACACCCAGTCGGTGTCGCGCAGCGCATACGCCGAGCCCGTCACCGCCGCCTCCTGCCCGGTCGCGGTGCCGTAGAAGCCGATGCGGCCCTGCCGCTGCAGCGACAGCATGCGCATGTCGAGTACGCGCATGCCGAGCATGTGGCGGTAGAGCCGCCGCAGGTCGTCGGGCGGCACCTCGGGCGGGGTGCCGGTGAGGTGGCCCTGCGGGTCGAGGATCTGGAGCGGCGTGGCGGTCATGCGCCCTCCCCGGCCGCGACATCGCGGGCCTCGAGCCACGATTCGGGCGTCTGCAGCCGCTCGATCAGCGCGTACAGGAAGTCGGCGCCCACGGCGCCGTCGACCACGCGATGATCGAGCGACAGCGACAGGTTGCCGAGGCTGCGGATCACGATCTTTCCACCGACCACCGCCGGCCGCGGCTTCACTTCGTGGACCCCGAGGATCGCCACCTGCGGATGGTGGAGGATCGGCGTGGCGAGCACGCCACCATGCGCGCCGGTGCTCGTCACCGTGAACGTGCCGCCCTGGAGCTCCTCGACCTTGAGCTTGTGCGCGCGGGCCGCGGTGGCGAGCCGGTCGAGCTCGCGCGCGATCGCGAACAGGCCCAGGCGGTCGCAGTGGTGGAGGATCGGGACGGTCAGACCATCGTCGGTATTCGTCGCGAGCCCCAGATGGTAGTAGCGCTTGATCACGATCTCGTGCGTGTCGTCGTCGAGCACGCTGTTGAGCAGCGGGAACCGGCGCAGCGGCTCGATCAGCGCTCGGAACACGTAAGGCAGGAACGTCGGCTTGACGCCGGCGGCCGTGGCGCGGTCCCGGACGCGATCGCGATGCTCGAGGATTGGAGTGAAGTCGCACTCGGCGACGAACGTGAACTGCGCCGCCGTCGACAGCGACCGCCGCATGTGATCCGCGATCCGGCGCCGCAGGCCGCGCAACGGCACGCGCTCCTCGGGACCATCGGCGGGGGCGGCTGCGCCGCGATCGCCCGCGCCGGCGGTCGCGCCGCTGATCCCCGCGCCGGTAGTCGCGCGCATCACGTCGTCCGCCGTGATCGTGCCGCCGGGACCGGTGCCGCGGATCGACTCGAGCGCCACGCCCGCCTGCTTCGCGAGAACGCGGACGGCGGGTGTGGCCTGCACGCGCGCGCCGGCGGACGCCGGACCGGCGGTGGCCGCGAGGGTGGCCGGGACGAGCCCGGCGGCGGAGCCAGCGGCGGCCGCAGCGGCCGCGGGCTCCGCGCCGCGCGCCGCGGGCACCGCACCGACCGGCGCGCCCTCGAGCGCGATCGACACGATCACGGTTCCGACCGGCACCATCGCGCCTTCCGCGACGTGGATCGTGGCGATCGTGCCGGTGCGCGGCGACGGAATCTCGACGCTGGCCTTGTCGGTCATCACCTCGACCAGCGGCTGCTCCTCCGTCACCGCCTGCCCCGCGACGACGAACCACCGCACGATCTCGCCCTCGGCGACGCCTTCGCCGATGTCGGGGAGCTTCACGTCGTAGTGCATCCTGATCCTCCGCCTCAGTACGCCATCACGTGCTCCAGCGCGCGCAGCACGCGGGGAGCATCGGGGAGATAGGTGTGTTCGAGCGTGTAGGGGAACGGCGTATCGTAGCCGGTGACGCGCAGCACCGGCGCCTGCAGCGAGGTCAGCGCGCGCTCGGCGAGGATCGCCGCGAGCTCGGCGCCGTAGCCGCACGTGCGCGGCGCCTCGTGCAGGATCACGGCACGGCCGGTGCGGGTGACGCTCGCGAGCACGGCATCGACGTCGAGCGGCACCAGCGTGCGCAGGTCGAGCACCTCGACGGACCACCCGCGCGCCGCGGCCTGGTCCGCCGCTTCCACTGCCACCGGCACCATCGAGCCGTAGGCGAGCACGCTGCACTGGTCGCCGGCACGCGCGACGCGCGCGCGGGACAGCGGCGTCGTGAAATGGCCCTCGGCCACCTCCTCCTTCGTCGAGCGATACAGCCGCTTGGGCTCGAGGAAGATCACCGGATCCTCGCCCGCCAGTGCCGCGAGCAGCAGGCCCTTGGCGTCGGACGGCGTCGACGGGATCACCACCGTGAGTCCCGCGGTATGGCAGAAGTACGCCTCGGGGCTCTGGGAGTGGTAGAGCCCGCCGCGAATGCCGCCGCCGTAGGGCGCGCGCACGATCACCGGGCACGAGTACTGCCCTCCCGACCGCCACCTGAGCTTCGCCATCTCGGACACGATCTGGTCGAACGCCGGGTAGATGAAATCGACGAACTGGATCTCGGCGATCGGGCGCATGCCGTGGATCGCCATGCCGATCGCGCCGCCGATGATGCCGTTCTCGGCCAGCGGCGTGTCGGTCACGCGGTCCTCGCCGAATTCGGCCTGCAGCCCCTCGGTGACCCGGAACACGCCGCCGTTGCGGCCGATGTCCTCGCCCAGCAGCACCACGTCGGGATTCGTCCGCAGCGCGATGCGCAACGCATCCTGAATGGCCTGGACCATGGTCATCTGCGGCATCGGGAGTCCTCCGGACGGCGGCGGGAACGGCGCCGGCGGAGGTTAGCCAACGGCCGTGGGATCGGCAACCCGACGCGCGCCGAGTGTGCCCCCGACGCGGGGCCGGGCGCGGGGCGCCGAACCGGGGCGCGGTGGCGGACGACGCTGGGTGGAACCGCGGGCACTGTCTCCGCGCCGCCCCCGGCGCGGCCGTCGTGCCGTGATCGGATGCCCGGCCGTCATTAGCTTGGACAAATCAATCAATTAGTCTAGGCTAACGAAATGCTCGATCTGACGCGTTCGAAACAGGACTACCTCAAGGCGCTGTACGTGCTCGGGCCTGGCGGCGAGGGGGTCGCCACGTCGCGGCTCGCGTCGCGGCTCGCGGTGTCGGCGCCGTCGGTGACGAACATGCTCGGCCGGCTCGCCGCCGAGCACCTGGTGACGCACACGCCGCGCGCCGGCGCGCGGCTCACCGCGCGCGGGCGGCGGGCCGCAGTCGAGATCGTGCGGCGTCATCGCATCCTCGAGACGTTCCTGGTTCGCGTCCTGGGCCTCGACTGGGCCGACGTGCACGCGGACGCGGAGGTGCTGGAGCACCACATCAGCGAACGCGTGCTCGAGGCGATCGACCGGCTGATGGGCCATCCCGCCGAGGATCCGCATGGTCACGTGATTCCCGACCGCGACGGCCACATCGCCGAGCGCGCGCTCACGCCGATGGCGGCACTGCCGCGCGGCGTCCGCGCCATCGTGCGGGAGATCGGCGACGCGGATCACGCGCGCATGGCGCGCTGGAAGGAGTGCGGGCTGGTCCCGGGCGCGGGAGTACGCATGATCGACATTCGTCCGGGCGACGGCGTGTTCGAGATCGAGGTCGCGGGCAGGCGGCTCGTGGTCGGCAGCGAGGGCGTGGACGGCGTGATGGTCGAGGCGACGGCACCACGGCGTCCGCGACGGAGGTCCGCATGAGCCGCAACGACCGGGCCCCCCGGCGCGCCCCGCACGCCGGCGCCGACCCCGGCGCCCCCGTGGGATCGACGGACGCCGTCGACGCCGACGTGACGCACCCGCATGCCCGGTCGCTGCCCGAGGTGCATGCGTCGGTGACCATCCCCAACGCGGGCGGCTGGTTCCGCCGGCTGTTCGCGTTCGCCGGCCCCGCGTACCTCGTGAGCGTGGGCTACATGGATCCGGGCAACTGGGCCACCGACCTCGCGGGCGGCGCGCGGTTCGGGTATCAGCTCATGTGGGTGCTGCTCATGAGCAACCTGATGGCGGTGCTGCTGCAGACGCTGTCGGCGCGGCTCGGCGTCGTGACCGGCAAAGATCTCGCGCAGGCGTGCCGCGACTGGTATCCGCGCCCGCTGGTGTGGCCGCTGTGGATCCTGTGCGAGATCGCGATCGTCGCGTGTGACCTGGCCGAGGTGCTGGGCGCCGCGATCGGGCTCCAGTTGCTGTTCGGATTGCCGCTGATGGGGGGCGTGTTGATCACGTCGCTCGACGTGCTGCTGCTGCTCGCGATGTCGCGGCTCGGCATGCGTCGCATGGAGGCCCTGATCGTGACGCTGGTCGTGACGATCGGCGGGTGCTTCGCCACGGAGATGCTGCTGTCGCATCCCGACCTGCCCGCTGTGCTGCGCGGCCTCGTGCCCCGCGACGAGACGGGCACGCTGAGCCTCGTGTCGCACAGCGCGCGCCACGGCTGGCAGGTGCTCGGGCTGCGTCACGAATCGCTGTACGTCGCGATGGGCATCCTCGGCGCCACGGTGATGCCGCACAACCTCTACCTGCACAGTGCGCTCGTCCAGAGTCGCGCGGTCGGCCGCTCGATCGCCGCGAAGCGCGAAGCCTGCAAGCTCAACCTGATCGATTCCACGATCGCGCTGAACTGCGCGTTCTTCGTCAACGCCGCGATCCTGGTGCTGGCGGCGGCGGTGTTCCACAACTCGGGCCACCAGGACGTGGCGCGGCTGGAGGACGCCCACCGGCTGCTGGCGCCACTGGTCGGTACGTCGCTCGCCTCCACGCTGTTCGCGGTGGCGCTGCTTGCGTCGGGGCAGTCGAGCACGATCACCGGCACGCTCGCCGGGCAGATCGTGATGGAGGGCTTCCTCAAGTGGCGCATCCAGCCGTGGCTGCGGCGGATCATCAGCCGCGGCCTCGCGATCATTCCGGCGGTCGGCTTCATCTGGCTGCGCGGGCCGCGCGCGGTCGACGACCTGCTCGTGCTGTCGCAGGTGGTGCTCAGCATGCAGCTCGCGTTCGCCGTGATCCCGCTCGTCACGTTCACCAGCGATCGCGCGAAGATGGGCGAGTTCGTGAACCCGCGGTGGGTGATGGTGGCGGCGACCGCGATCGCGATCACGATCGTGTCGCTGAACGGCAAGCTCGTCCTCGAGGAACTGAACGTGTGGATGGCGGCCGCCGGCGACCGCGCACCGCTGCTGTGGATGACCGTGGTGCCGGTGGTGGCGGCGATCGTCCTGTTGCTCGGCTACCTCACGGTGTTCCCGCTGCTGTCGCGATTCGCGCCGCGCTGGGCGTGGGCGCCGGGGGAGGGCGATCGGGTAGACGTGCGGCCCGCGACCCCACGGGAACCGCGTCGCGCCGCCGCGTTACGCGAGACGATCGCCGGGCACCGGCGCATCGCCGTGGCGCTCGAGCTCGGTCCCGCCGACCGTGCGGTGCTCGAGCACCTGCGCCAGTCGGTCACCCCCGGCGAGACCCAGCTCGTGCTGCTGCACGTGGCCGAAAGCGCGGCGAGCCGCTACCTGGGCCAGGAGGCCTCGGACCAGGAGGCGCGCGAGGACCTGTCCACGCTGGAGTCGATCGCCGAGACCCTGCGCGCGCTGGGGATCCCGGTGACCACGGCACTCGGGTTCGGCGACGTGAAGAACGAACTGGCGCGGCTGGTGCGCGAACAGGACGCTGATCTGCTCGTGGCCGGCTCGCACGGCCACCGGCTATTCCAGGACTTGATCCATGGGGCCACCACGTCCGGGCTGCGGCATCGCGTCCAGTGCCCGGTACTGATCGGTCCCGGCGGGCGGCGGCCACCGCGATGACCCGGGCCCGCGGCAGCCACGGCAGGACCATGGCCGCGGCCCCGCCGGGCCGCATACGGAGCCGGCGCCGGCCATGCGCAACGACCGCGCCACGGACCCCGCCCCGCCGCCTCGTTGGCGGCCTGGATGATTCCGGGCCGGGACGGCCCTCCAGTGCGAACTGGCGAATCACGCCCGACCGGTCCTAGAATATCCGCATGAGCCATAGCCTGTTTCACGGAAGTCTGAAGGCCTCGGTCGTCGACGTGGTCGATGCCGGCGTCGACCTGCTGCCGCACTTCGAGCTGGCGTGCATCCCGCTGATGGACGCCATCGAGCAGCCTGCCGAATGGCCGCAGATCCGCCGCCGGCTGCGCGCCGAGGGCGTGCGCTACAAGACGAATCGCGGCGCGATCCTGCTCGCCGCGGGCGAGCTCGATCACGTGTCGTCGGTGGGAATGTTCCAGGGCAACGACGAGATCTACCTGTGCTCCGAATGGAACGACGAGTTCGAACCGTTCCCCGGCCGCATCGGCAGCGAATACGATTTCGCGATCACCACCCCGCTCGGGCTCGAGGAATGGATGGTCGATGTCGGCTGCCTGCTTGCGCTCGGCGACGGCGCGGCCCTCAACTACGCGACGCTCGACGCCGAACTCGAGCGACGGTTGCGCGAGCGGTTCGCGACCGTGAAGGCGTGAGCGGCCCCGACTCCGGTGCCTCGAGAATCGTTCCGGTCACGATCGCGGGTCCCGCCGGCGAGCTGGAAGGCCTGGTCAACGAGCACAGCGGTCAAGACGCGCGGCTCGCGGTGCTGGTGTGCCACCCCCATCCGCTCTATGGCGGCACGCTCCACAACAAGGTCGTCCATCGAGCGGCGGCGACGTTCCATGAACTGGGCGCCGCCGTGCTGCGGTTCAATTTCCGCGGCGTGGGCAGGAGCGCGGGCACGTTCGACGACGGCGAGGGCGAGCTCGAGGACGCCCGCGCCGCATTCTCATGGCTCGAGCGGCGCCACCCTCACGCGCGCACCTGGCTGTGCGGGTTCTCCTTCGGCGCCTGGGTCGCCGCGCGCCTCGGCGCCGCGGACGCCGCCGTGGAGCGCGTGGTGCTGCTCGCGCCGCCGGTGACGCGCCCGGGGTTCGACGGCCTGCGTACGGCGCACGTGCCCAAGCTGGCCGTGCAGGGCACCGCCGATACCGTGTGTCCGCCGGCTGACCTCGAACGCGAGTTTCCCACATGGGCCGAGCCCAAACGGCTCGTGTGGGTGGAGGGCGCGAGCCACTTCTTCGACCGCCAGCTCGGGGACCTGGCCGCCGCGCTCACGACCGAGCTGGCGCCGTTCGCGCCGCCCCGCTAACCCTCGGCGTGCAGGCCGCCGCCTTCGGCCGGCCGGCCCCGCTCGCTCTCGACGCCGGGCTCGACGTGCACGATCACATCCGTCACCCCCGGCCAGCGCTCGCGCAGCCGCGCCTCGACACGGTGCCCGATGCGGTGCGCGCGGGCGATCGGCATGCCGGGATCGACGAGGATGTGCAGGTCGAGATGAATGTCGTCGTCCGGGCCGCGCGATCGCACGTTGTGCGCCTCGAGCACGTTCGGCTCGGCGAGCGCCTCCGCCTCCACGAGCCGGGGGTCGATCCGGCGCTCGTCAGACAGCGTCGACAGCGTCGACTTGAGGATCGCGAATCCGGCGGGCAGGATCAGCACCACGATCAGCACGGCCGCCACGTGGTCCGCCCACGCCACGCCCATGCGCGTCGCCGCGAAGCTGATGATCACCAGCACGCTCGCGAACAGGTCGCTGCCGGTGTGCGCGGCATCCGACCGCAGCAGCTCGCTGTCGAGCCGCTTCGCCTCGCGGCGCTCCAGCGTCATCGTGAACAGATTCACGAGCAGGGTGATGCCCAGCACGATGAACCCCGCGGGCGTCACGTTCGCGAGCTGCGGGTGCCGCCAGCGATCGAGCGCCACCCCGAGGATGCTGATGCAGCCGAGAAACATCATCGCGACGATGCCGATCGCGGCGAACGTCTCGTACTTGCGGTGCCCGTAGGGGTGATTGGCGTCGGGGGGGCGCCGCGCCAGGATCACGCCGACCATCGCGATCGCGTTCGAGGACGCGTCGAGCAGTGAATGGAAGCCGTCGGCGGTGATCGCGATCGCGCCGCTCAGGTGGCCATACACGATCTTCGCGATCGCGACCGCCAGGTTGAGCCCGAGCACGATGCCGAGCACCGTGGCGATGGCATCGCGCCGCCGGGGAGCGCTGAGCTTCGTCATGTGAGGATCGACTCTCTCCAGATGGGACTTCGGCAATCGTGCTCCAGATCCTAGCCGATTCCCGCCGCCCGCGAGGGATCCGAACGTGTAAGCCCTACAGAGCGCACGGCCGTTGCACCGCGGGGACGGCGCGATTGCGCTGCCGCGCAGCATGCCATGGGAGATCCCAGGTGCGGCATGGAACCTGCACGGACCATGGCGGGTTATCTCGTCGTGGGTTCCCCGGGGGCGCGCGACGCAGTCCGTTCCAATGTGCAGGAGGATGTCATGGCGCTCGATCCAGGTTCCGCCGTCGTCGCGAGTGGCAAGCGGCGCAAGCCCGTCCGCTACGCCGTCGTGGGTCTCGGCTACATCGCGCAGGAGGCGGTGATCCCGGCGTTCGACCGCGCGAAGAATTCGCGGCTCGCGGCGCTGGTCTCGGACGATCCGGTCAAGCTCGCCGAGCTCGGCAACCGCCACCAGATCGCGTACACGTGGTCCTACGCCGAGTACGACGCCTGCCTGGCGAGCGGCGAGATCGACGCGGTCTACATCGCGCTGCCGAATCACCTGCACCACGAGTACGCGGTGCGCGCGGCCGAGGCCGGCATCCACGTGCTGTGCGAGAAGCCGATGGCGCTCACGGAGCTCGATTGCGAGAGCATGATCCGCGCGGCCGAAATGGGGAACGCGCGGTTGATGGTGGGCTACCGGCTGCACTTCCAGCCTGCGAACCTCCAGGCCATCGAGATCATACGGTCGGGGAAGATCGGCAGCCCGCGCATCGTCACCTCGGCGTTCGCGATGCAGGTGCAGATGAAGGACGGCGACATCCGGTTGCGCCGCGAGACGGGCGGAGGTTCGCTGTGGGACCTCGGCGTCTATTGCGTCAACGCGTCACGCTACCTGTTCGAGTCCGAGCCCATCGAAGTCACCGCGTTCCGCGCCGACGGCGGCGATCCGCGATTCCGCGAAGTGGACGAAGCGGTGGGCGCCACGCTCAAGTTCCCGGGGGGCCGGCTCGCGACCTTCGTGTCGAGCTTTGGCGCATCGGGCGTGTCGCATTACGAAGTCGTCGGCACCCGGGGCTCGCTGCGCGTCGAGAACGCCTACGACTACGGCAAGCCCGGCCGCCACGTGCTGACGGTCGACGGTCACGAGCAACGGCAGACATTCCGCCGCACCGATCAGTTCGCCGCCGAGATCCAGTACTTCTCGAACTGCGTCCTGACCGGCGCCACCCCCGAACCGGGCGGGATCGAAGGATTGATCGATGTGAGCATCGTCCGCGCGCTCTACCGCTCCGCCGAAACCGGCCGCTCGGTGGTGTACGAGGGCCCGCGTCGCAACCGGCGTCCGGGAGAGGATCAGCAGATCGAGACGGCGGCGCCGGGGCGCGAGCAGGAGCTGGTGAACACGTCCGCGCCATCGCGGTGAGGCGTCAGGGCACGACGAGGCTCCCCACGCTTGTCGGATCGCGGAAGTCGTCGTGAAACCACCCGGCGACGCGCGCTCGCGGTGGCAAGCCCAGAGCCGGCGCGTCGCCCGGACCGCGGGCGGGATACAGCCGCTCGAATTGGGCGCGGGTCGACCACACCGCGGGCAGCCCGGTCCGCCACGCCACGAAATCCGGCGTGTCCGAGAACACCAGCCGCGGGGGACCGGGCGCGCCGGGCGTTGACGGCAATGCGCGGGCGAGTTCCACGCGCTCGGCCGCGATCCGCGTCGCCAGCACCTGCGCCTCGTCGGCCGCGCCCTTGAGCGCGGGGAGCGCCGACGGCAGCACGAGCAGCACCAGCATTCCGATCCACGCCCGCGGACGGTCGGCCCAGGGCGGCAGCGCCCGCACCACGACGCGCGCACCCACCGCGGCGCCAAGCGCATAGAGCGTGGCGAACGGCACCAGGTACAGCCGCTGGTGGGAGGTGAGTGTCATCGACGCCACCGGAATGAGCGCGAGGCAGCATGCGGCGGCCGCGAGGCGGCGCGTGGCGTAGGGGTCCGCGCCGGCGGCGCCCATGCGGCGGGCGTTCCACGCCCCCGCCAGTCCCGCGGGCACCAGCCAGCCGGTGGCGCCGGTCGGCTCGAACAGCGCGTTCTTCACCGCATGCGGGGCGAACGCAAACCATTTCCCCGCCATGTGCGGCAGCTCCGCGCGCAGGACCGCCGGCCAGCGCGCGGGCGTAAGCGTGAAGTCCTGCATCACCGACACGTCGGGGCGCGCGCCCCAGAATCCGACCAGCGTGAAGGACGTGAGGTTGAAGAACGGGGATCCGACCACGAGCGCGTGATGGATCCACCACGGCAGCATGACCAGCGCGACCGCGCCGGCGAGCGCGAGCGGCGCGCGCCAGCCGATGCCGGCGCCGGACGTGCGGGACAGGCCCGCGCCGGATCCGGATGCGGCCCGGCCGGCGCGCGCCGCGCTCCACGCCAGCGCCATCAGCACGGGCAGCGCCACCAGCATCTCGGGGCGCACCAGGCAGCCCACGCCGGCCACGAGGCCCGCCGCCGCCGCGCGCGGCCGCGGGCGCGCAAGTAGATCCAGCGTCCAGGTGACGAGTGCCGCGCCCAGGATCACCGAGCCGCTGTGATGCACGGCCTCGAGCGTGGTGGGCGCGAGCGTGAACAGCAAACCGGCCGCGGCTCCGACCGGCGGCCCGAAGTGCCGCGCGCCGAGCCGGAACAGCGGGATCAGCGCCAGCACTGCGGCGAGCGCGGCCGCGGGCGCCACCGACTCGATCGGCCCGGGCCCGAGTAGGGCGAGCGCGGGCACGGTGAGCAGCGGCAGCAGCGGCCCGTGCACGAGCACCGGCACGGTCAGCGTCGCCGGATCGTGAAGGCCCCAAAGCGGCGGATAGATCAGTGGGCTGCGGAAGCCGCCGCCGGCGAGCAGCGTGCGGGCGATCAGGTGGTCCTCCCAGTGATCGTCCGCGGGATGCGGCACGCCCGAGCGCAGCACCGCGAGGTCGAGCGTCCACCACAGCGCGGCGAACAGCAGCAGCGCGAGACACCAGCGCGAGCCGAGCGCCCGCGACTCCGCGACAGACGTCGCGGCGCCCGTGCGCGGCCGCTCGTCGGGCGGCGCCGCTTCACCCGGCCGGCGCGTGCCGGGGCTCGCCGCGCCGGGCGCGGTGTCCGATTCGAACATGGGGCGGGACTGTTCCAGACGACCCCGGTCGTGTCAACGCCGGGGACGCCTCGCGGCGCCGTGCTATAGTCCCGCGTCCTCATGACGAGCGCACACCCGTGAATCTCGATTGGCGCCGACTCAAGGCGGTGGTGTTCGAGAGCGATGACTGGGGACTGTGCGCCTGGTCCGCCGACGAGCAGGCGCTGCGCGTGCTGTCCGACACGCCTGCCTTCCGCAGTCCCGCGGGCCGGCGCTACGCCGGATCCACGCTCGAGAGCGCGGCCGACGTGCGCGCGCTGGCGGCCACGATCGGCGAATTCCGCGGCAGCGACGGCTTCCCGCCGGTGTGGCAGGCGAACATGATCGTGGCGGCCCCGGACTACGAGCACCTGCGCGCGCCGATGTTCGACTGCCCGTCGGTGCCGCTGCTCGACTATCCGAACGTCCCGTCACGCTGGCGCCGGCCGGGCGCCTGGGAGGCGGTGAGCGAAGCGTGCGCGGACGGCATATGGTGGCCCGAGTTGCACGGGCTGCATCACCTCCCCGAGACCGCGTGGCTGACGGCGCTGCGGCGCGGCATCGCCGACGCGCGCCGCGCCCACGAGCAGCAGAGCCCGGTGTGCGAGCCGGTGGAGGCCAGCGGCGAATACGATGCGTCCGAGCCGGCCGCGGACCGTACCCGGCGCATGGAGTTCGCGGTGGCGCGGTTCACGACGCTGGTCGGGCGCTCCCCGTCGTCGTGGTGCCCGCCCGACTACCGCTGGGACGACCGCGCCGAGGCCGACGCCACGCGCCTCGGCATGCGAATTCTACAGGGGCGCGGCGAACACCACGGCCAGCGCTTCCCGCGGTTCCGGCGGCTGCTGCTGCGCCAGCGCTGGCCGGGCGACTGGACCGCGCGGCTCGACATGCCGCCGCGCATCGCGTTCGAGCCGCGCACGCCCGACGGCGGTGCCAGGAGCGCGCACGCGGAGACGACCCAGCGGGCCGCGCGCGACGCCTGGCAGCGCGGCCAGCCCGCCGTCGTGAGCACGCACCGCGTGAACTACGCCCATCTCGATCCCGCGTGGTCCGAGGCGGGCCGCGCCCAGCTCCGCGAACTGCTGCACCGGCTCGCCGGCGACGGCGCGGTGTTCCTCACCGACCGCGAGGTGCAGCAGTTGCTCGAGCGCAGCTGGTCGCTGCGCGAGATCGGAGCGCGCGCTGTGCTGGTGCGCTACTACGGGGTGCCGCGCGAGCCGATCCGGTTCGCGGCGCCCGCGACGGCGACGCGGGTGTCGATCCGCGAGGGCCGCGGCCCGGAGGACGTCAGCGTGGTGCTCGAAGCCGGCGAAGTGACGGCACGGCTCCACGTCGGCGAATATCTGCTGGAATGGCAGTGACGGCGGTGGGACCGCTCGATCGCATCCGCGCCGTCCGCGCGACGCGGTGGTCGTTCTGGAAGTTCAACTGGATCATCTATTCCAAGATGATCGCGGCGCTCGAGCGCGCCAGCGTGCACGCCACGGGCCGCCTGCTCGATGTCGGCTGCGGCGACCGGCCGTTCGAGGACCTGTTCGCGGAGCGCGTCACGAGCTACTTGGGCACCGATCTGCGCGCCTCGGGCTACCTCGGCGCGCGGCGTCCCGACGTGTTCTCGCGCTCGGAGGCGCTGCCGTTCCGGGCCGGCGCGTTCGACACCGTGCTCGGGCTGTCGATGCTCACCTACCTCCCCGAGCCCGGCGCGATGCTCGCCGAGGCGAACCGCGTGCTGGTGCCGGGTGGCGCGCTGCTGCTCGAGTTCACGCAGATGGTGCCGCTCCACGACGAACCGTGGGACTTCTTCCGGTTCACGCGCTATGGCGCGCGCTACCTGCTCGAGCGCGCGGGGTTCGAGGTGGTCGAGGTGCTGCCGGTCGGCGGACTGTGGACGCGAGTGGGAATGAGCACGATCGCGGGGCTCAACCGCATGAACCGCGGGCCCACGCGGGTGCTCACCGAGCTGCCGGTGCGGCTGCTCTACTGCGTGGTGCAGCTCGGCTGCGAGCTGCTCGACCGGCTGTGGTTCGACCCGCGCGAGGTGGTCGGGCACCTGGTGGTGGCCCGCAAGGCGCGGGCGCTGCCGGACGCGGAGTGACGGCCGACCGCATGCGAGCGAGCGTGTTCGTCGTGCCTGCCTACCTGCTCGCGACGCTCGCGATCACCTGGCCTGTGGCGCGCGAGTTCGCGACCGCGCTGCCCGCGGTGTTCAACGCGGTCGACCCGTTGCTCCAGGCGTTCATCCTGGGCTGGGACCGTCACGCGTTCGCGACCGGCATCCTGCATATCTTCGACGCGCCGATCTTCCATCCCGAGTTGGGGACGCTCGCGTACATGGATCATCTGATGGGGGAGGCGCTGGTGTCGGCGCCGGTGGCCGCCGTCACCGGCAGCGCCGCGGCGGCGTACAACGCAGCGCTGCTGGCGGCGTTCGTGACGAGCGGCTGGGCCAGTTACCGGCTCGCGCGCGCGCTGGGCGCGTCGCGCGCCGCCGCGTTCGTGGCCGGGCTGCTGTACCTCGTGGCGCCCTACCGGTTGTCCAATCTCGGCAACCTGAACCAGCTCCACACCGAATTCGTGCCGGTCACGCTGCTGTTCGCGCTGCGGTTCGCGGCGCGCGGCCGCACCCGCGACCTGGCGTGGCTGTTCGGCGCGCTGGTGCTGCAGTCCTACTTTGGATGGTATTCGGCGTTCCACGTCGCGGTGGCGCTCGCGATCACGCTCGCGTGCGCGCGCGTGTTCCGCTGGCCCGCGGCGGATCCGCTGCCGTGGCGAAGGATCGCGGTGGGCAGCGCGCTCGCACTGGTGGCCATGCTGCCGGGTGCGCTGCCCTACTGGCTGCAGCACGTGCGCATGCCGGGGTTCCATCGCACGCTCGGCAAGGCGGTGCTGTATTCGGCCGACCTCGTGGACTACGTGCGCGTGAACCGCGAGAACGTGCTGGCGCGGACGCTCCACCTGCCGCGCGGCGATCTGGCGTGCGCGCTGGGCCTGCCGGCGCTCGCGCTCGTGGTCGCGCAGCTGTGGCCGCGCCGTGAGCCGCCGGAGCGCGAACCGCTCGGACTGCGGCGCTTTTGGACGTGGCTGGCGTGGATCGCCGCGGCGGGATTCGTGCTGTCGCTGGGCCCGATCCTCAACGTCGCCGGCCACCACCTGCGGTTTCCGCTGCCGTACGCGGTGCTGTATTTCACGGTGCCCGGATTCTCCGGCATGCGGGCGCCGGAGCGATTCACCGAGCTGGTGCTGCTCGCGGCGGTGATCGCGGCGGCGTTCGGCTATGACCGGCTGCGGGCAGGACTGGCGGGGACTGCGCGGGGCGCCGCGCGGGCCGCGCTGTTCGCCGGCACGATCGCGCTGGCGATCGCCGGCGCCTGGTCCGCGCCGATCCCGATGGTGGTCTATCCCACCCGCGCGTCGATGCCCGCCGCGTACGAGTTCCTCGCCCGCCAGCCGGGCCGGTTCGCGATCCTCGAACTGCCGATGCCGGCGCGCGAAGCCGACGAAACCGACCGCGACGTGGTGCGCCAGATCTGGGGGCTCTATCACGGCAAGCCGCGCGCCGACGGCGTGAGCGGGTTCTCGTCGCCCGCCCAGGAGAGCTTTCGTGCGCTGATGCGCAGCTTCCCCGATCCCATCACGGTGAGCGCGATCGTCGAGCGCGACGTTCGCTATGTGGTCGTGCGTTACGGCGAATACGAGCCCCAGGAGGCCGCGCGCATCCGCTACGAGATCGCCGGCGCCCGCGAACTCACGCCGGTGTTCACGGCCGGCTCGGACGTGGTCTACCAGGTCACGAAGTCGGACCTGCAGGCGATCAACGGTATTCCTCACCGGGCCCGCGGCCGGGTGCGGGAGGCACGGTCGCAAGGTCCGGGTCCCTAGCCGGGCTCCGGAGAGCGTGGAACGCCCCCGCGATCGCGGCAGGCTATGATTTGGGTCCCGGCGTCGGTTTGTCCTCGAACGTGTAGACGACCCCGCCGTCGCCGTCGATCCGGAGCTCGTGGTGCTGGACGACCGGGCCCTTCGTCACCCGCCCGCCGCTCCAACTCGCCTCGCCGATCTTGTCGCTCCATTCCCAAACCAGCCGGAAGTCGCTGTCGTCGCGCACCGCGAATGGCCATGTCGTGCTGGCGCCGGGCGCGAGCGAATCCTTGACGAACGTCTGTCCGCCCACCGTGACCCGCAGCTTCGTGATGCCCGAGGTCGAGGTGTTCGTGACCTGCACGTCGTGCATGGGGACGTGAGTGAACAACTCAGGCCAGTGATGCCACGCGTACCACGCTGCGACCCCGAACAGCACGAGCAACACGAGACGTTTCATCGCTCCCTCCATGGAATCGGTGAGGCGGCGGGCACAGGATGCGCCGCATCGAGGACGCATACAAGGCCGAACGCGGGTGTGCGCGCCGCGTGCCGCCGCCACGCCGGACTGCCGGCGTCCGGACCGTTCGCTTCCTGGTCCCGCCCGGCGCCGGCGCCCGGCGGGCCGTCATTCGGTGAACGGCCCGTCGCCGAGACGTCCCTTCGACTCCTCCGACAGGCCCACCGGCGCTTCGTCCGGCGGCCGGTGGCGCCGGAACATCAGATAGAAGTACGTCGTCGCGACGCCATACAGGCCGGCCGTCACGTAGAACGGCACCGCATACCCGAATTGCTGGATCATCCAGCCGCTGAGGGTCGCGGACGACGCCCAGCCGGTGTTCCACACCAGGTTGTTGAGGCTGGTCGACCGCGCGCGCCGCGCCGCCGGCAGCATCTCCATTACGTACGCCTGCAGCAGCGGGCTCGACGCCTGCATCAGCGTGGCGCGCACGCAGAACGCCGCGACCGCCACGCCGAGCTGCTTCTCGGCGCCGAGCGTGACGAGGAACGGCAGCGACAGGAACTGCATCGCGGTCGCGGTGCCGAGCTTGCCGAACCGGCGCGCCAGCACCGGCGCGAGCATCGCGGCCGTCGCGGTGATGAGCTGGGCCAGCGCGAAGAACGATCCGATCTGGGCGCTCGAGCACTGGAACCGGGTCGCGAAGTACAGGTTCATGAACGGGATCACGAGGCCGGCCCCGGCGCCGATCAGGAAGAAGTTCACGGCGATCGCCGCCAGCAGCCGGGTGTCACCACGGTCCCCCGGGGCGGCCATGGGCAGCGGCGCCGCGGCGCGCGGCTCGACGATCCGCGCGATCGGCAGCGCCGCCGTCGCGGCCAGTGCGGCGCCTGCGAACAGGGTGTAGCGGTAGGCGTGCAGCAGGTCGTGGGCGAGCGCCGCCGGCAGGTGGGTCAGCAGCTTGGGCAGCGCGCCCCCGAGGCTGCTGCCCACCACGGCGGCGATCAACTCGACCGCGAAGAAGCTGCTGAACAGATGGGTGCGCTCGCGCGCGGTGGAATGCTCGGACAGGAACGGCGCCGACGCGATCGCGAGCAGCGCCGTGCCCGCGCCGGTGGCAAAGCACGCGACGCCGATCACCGCGGCCGACGGCGCGGCGGCGCGGACCACCATGCTCACGCCCTCGATGCAGGCGCCCGCCACCAGCGTGCGCCGCTTGCCACAGCGCTCGGCGAGGATGCCGGCGGGCAGCGCCATGATCGCGAGGCCGGCGCCGTTGAGCGACACCGCCTGCCCGACGAACGCCTCACGGTATCCGGCCTGGACGAGATACAGGTTGAACAGCACCTGCGCCACGCCATGGCCGCCCCACGTGAACAGCGTCGACAGCAGGAACTGCTTCGCCGGGCGCGAGAACGCCCGCACGGCGTCACGGTATTCGATCCATGCGGCTCGCAGCGGCATGCGTCCTCACTCGTCGATGGGGAAAGTCGTCCACCACTGCCCGCACCCGATGGATAGTGGACCGGGATCACGGGCGGCGGGCGTGTGGGCCTACCGCGACGCCGGATCAACCCGGTGTTCGCGCCGCGGCACCCACACGTACTCCGGGCGCGTACGCATGCCCGTCACGGGCCAGAACACCGTGGAGTCAGGAAACGCGTGGAGCGCGGGATCGTACGCCATCCGGATCGTGGTGCCGAGCCAGCTACGCGTGCTGAGCACGACGATCGAATACGAGGTGTCCAGCACCGACTGCTCGAACTCGCGCCGCAGCCTGCGCTCAGTCTCGCCGGTCGCGGTCTCGAGCACGCCGATGAGTGCCATCTCGTGAAAGTGATCCGGCTTGCCGGCCATGCGCACGAGATAGGGGTGCGAGGGAATCAATACGCGTCCCGGGATGGTCCGGAGCCGCTCCACGAACCGGTCGCCGGCGTCGCGGTCGGCGGCGGTCGGGATCTGGGCCCACGGGTCGTACACGAGCGCGACGAACTGGAGCGTGATCGCCACATACAGGGCCGTCGCGATCCGGCCCGGCATCCGCGTCCCGGCGTCCTGAATCCACAGCAGGCTCGCGTGGATTCCGAGGCCGGACAGGATCGCGACGGTGGCGTACGCCGGAATCAGCACGTTGTCGTATCCACCCGGGTACGAGCGGTGGAACCAGGAACTCAGCGACGCCCCCGCAAACATCGCCGCATAGAAGCCCCGGCCGGACGCTCGCGGCGGGGCGGGCGTGGATGTCGCGGTCGTGCGCGCGGCGGGCGCGGCCTCACTCCGGCCGGGCCGCGCGAAGTAGGCGGCGGCGATCGCGAGCGCCAGACCCAGCGGCAGCAGCATGTCCCGCGGCCAGAACGCGGCGAGCCGGCCGGGATCCATCGCGCGCTTGAGCGGGGCCGCGAACAGGAAGTAGCGGTACCAGCCCTGGTGGATCCGGTCGAGCACGAGCGTGACGCCGCCGATCCCGGCCGCCAGGGTCGCCACGAGCACGCCGCAGCGCGCGCGCGCGGTCCATGCGAGGTGGAGCACGACGGGGAACACGACCATCACCGCCGATTGCTTGGCGAGAAATGCCAGCGAGAACAGGATGCCCGCCAGCAACGGCGACCGTGTGCGCGAGCCGTCGAGCCGCAGCGCCGTGAACGCCGCGAGCAGCAGCAGCAGATAGAGCGAGTCGGCGCGAGCCACGTCGAACCAGGCGCCGCCGATCCGGTAGGACGCCGCCATAAATCCGACCGCGAGCGCCACGGGCAACGCGCGCCGGGTCTCGCGCCACACGAGCGTTCCCGCCAGCGCGAACGCTCCCAGCGAGGCGATGAACGACGTAAGCCTCAGCGGGAAGAAGCCGCTGCCGACCAGCTTCGACGCCAGCGCCGTGACCCAGGGATAGAGCGGGGGGTAGTTGAATGCGACGTAGTCGAGCGTCGGCCGCGCGTAGAGCGGCAGGCCGTCCAGCACGCGCATCGTGGCCTGCAGGGATCCACCCTCGATCCACTCGAGCTCGAACGGGTAGCTCATCCGTGTGACGGCGATCGCCAGGTAGCTGAGCACGTACAGGGCCGCCACCGTGACCAGCACTGCGGGCCACAGGCGTTGCGCCGGCACGGAACGCGGAGGGGAGGGCGAGGATCGCGGATTCGGGCGGGGCATCGACTATACTTTCGGCGAAGAAATCACGACCCGCAAGGCGGCCGCCGCCGTGCCGTGTGGGTGCGCCCGTCGCACCACGAGCCAATGGGGGATCGATCCATTGCTTGACGACTCCGCGACCGCCCGGATGCCGTGCCGGTGAGCGGGCGCCGGCGGTCCGCGCCGCCCGCCGCGCGCGCCGGAGCGTCTCCGCAGCCGGCATCTCCGGCGCGGCTCACGCCTGCCATGATGGCCGCGCTCGCGCTCGCGGCCGGCGTGTGGATCGGGTTCCGGGTGTACACGGGTGTGGTGCTGGAGGACGCGCTCATCACCTACCGGCACGCCGAGAATCTCGCGCTCGGCCGCGGCTTCGGATTCAATCCGGGGGAGCCGGTATTCGGGACCACCTCGCCGCTCCTGACGCTGGCGCTCGCACTGTTCGCGAAGCTGTTCGGCGTCGCGAACATCCCCATGATTTCGAACGTGCTCGCGATCGCCGCGGCGCTGGGGACGGGAGCGATCCTCGCGCGGCTGCTCGTCCGCACCGGGGCATCGAATCGGTTTGCCACGGGGGTGCTGCTGCTGGTGAGCCTGCAGCCCGACATCGTCTGGAGCACCGTGGGCGGGCTCGAGACCCCGATCGTCATTTTCCTCATGGCGCTCGGCCTCGACGCCGCGATGCGCGAGCGCTGGAATCGCGTCGCGGTCGCGTCGGGCCTGCTCGTGCTCACGCGCGTGGACGGCGCGGTTTGGACGCTGCTGCTGCTCGCCGTCGCCACCCTCCGGCTGCGCGCGAAGGTCTGGCGACCCCTCGCCGCCGGGCTCGTCGTGATCGCTCCGTGGCTCGTATACGCGTGGCACACGTTCGGCAGCGTCGTGCCCCACAGCATGGTGGCGAAACAGGTCATCGGCCTGGGGCCGGGGAGCGTCAAGTATCTGCCGTGGATGATGAACTCGCTCGGCGTGACGTTCATCGGCGACCTCACCCCGTTCGAATTCCCGATCTGGCTGTTGTTCGTCGTCGCCGGCGCCGCGGCGATCCTCGTCACGCGCGCGCAGCGCGCGTGGGCGCCGGTGGTGCTGTTCCCGGTGGTGTTCGGTGTGGCCCTGTGGCTCGGCCGGGCGCCGGCGTTCGAGTGGTATACCGTGCCCCTGACCTGGTGCTGCCTCGTTGTGGCTGCGTTCGGATCGCTCGAATTCCGCGGCATGCTCGCGGCGTATTCGGAGCGCAGGGGCTGGCCGGCCGCCGTGGCCCGCACGGGCTTCACGGTGGCCTGGGTCATTGTGGCAATCGGGCTGGGTGCGCGCCTGGTCGACGCCTTCGAGGAGCACCGGATCGATCAGGAGAACGAGGATGGGACGCGCCGGCGCGTGGGGGAATGGCTACGCGATCACTCGACCCCGGGCGCCACGGTCGCGATGGAGGCGATCGGCTACGAAGGCACGTATTCGCGGCGCCGCGTCGTGGACCTGGCGGGAATCGTCAGCCCGGAGGTGGTGCGGCTTCACCGCGAGAGCCGGTCGAACGCCCAGACGCTCGAGCGCGTGCTCGACACGTTCCGGCCCGACTTCCTGGTGCTGCGTTCCTACGAGTTCGAGCTGAACCGCCATCATCACGGGGGGCCGCTGTTCGAAACGGCCGCCGCTCGCGAGCAATTCATCGCGCACTACCGAAACGTGCTGTCGGTGACGGCTCCGTACCCCGAAGCGTGGGGCGACAACGCGCGTATTTCCGTGTTCATGCGGGTGGGCTCGCCGTTCGTGATCGCGCCCGATTCCGTCCGGGCTGGAACACGAACGGCGGCCCCGTAGGGAGCCGCCGTTCGCGAACTGTTACCGGGATTGCCGGCCGATCAGGTCAGGGTATCGACGGCGACCCCGTTTCCGTTATGAGCGGTTCCTTGGAGCACCCGGACACTGGGCTCGAGGCTGGCCGGCGTGGACGCAATCAGCACGCGCGCCGGCGACGTTCCGCAATTGTCGAGCGTGTGAGGCGCGCGCCCGTCGTAGTGGCACGAGTCGCCTGTTTCGAGGACGACCGTATGCCCACCCGTGCTGAACCGCACCTGCCCGGCCACGCACACGATGCAGACCTCGCCCTGATGATAGGGCTGATCCCCGGTGGTCGTGGAGCCCATGGGCAGATCGGCCATGAGCATCTCGAGGTTGCGCTTGGGCTGAGCGGAGAGGATCTCGACCGATGAGCCATTGTTGCCGAAATGGAAGCGCGGTCGATCCCGCTCCCTTACGACGTGGGGCTTGTGGTCGTCTTCCACCACGAGAAACGCGATGGAGGTCTCGAGTGCCCGAGCCAGGTCTCTCAGCGTGGCAAGTGAGGGAGACGTGCGATCATTTTCGACCTGGCTAATAAAGCCCTTCGAAAGACCGCTGGCTTCGGCGAGCTGCTGAACTGTGAGACCACGGCGGAACCGCAAGTCCCGTATTCTCTTACCGAGTTGCATTAGCCTACCTCCGTAGGGGTATGGAGGATTGATGTGTTCAATAATGCTAAAGGAGGTTCATCCCCGGGTCAAGAACTTGCATTGATGGTGGCGTTTTGCCCTACGGAATCACGGCCCGAACCGCTGTCCCCGGCCTGGCCCAGGTACTGGAGCTCGTACAGCCGGGAGTAAATCCCCCCCAGCCGGAGCAGCTCGCCGTGGGTGCCGGTTTCCCGCACCCGGCCGTGGTGGAGAACCACGATCCGGTCGACATGCTGGATCGTGGACAGCCGGTGGGCGATCACGATGCTGGTCCGGCCCTCCATCAGGCGCCTAAGGGCGTCCTGGATCAGGAGTTCGGTGTGGGTATCCACCGAGGACGTGGCCTCGTCGAGGATCAGGAGCCCGGGGTTGCGCGCCAGCGCCCGGGCGAACGCCAGCAGCTGGCGCTGGCCGGCCGACAGCGTCGCGCCGCGCTCGAGCACGACGGTCCGGGAGCCCTCCGGCAGCTCGGCGATGAACTCGTGGGCGTGCACCTCGCGGGCCGCGGTTTCGAGCACCTCGTCGGTCAGCGACGGATCGCCGAGGCTGAGGTTGCTCGTAATCGTGCCCGAGAACAGGAACACGTCCTGCAACGCGACGCCGATGTGGTTGCGCAGCTCGTGGACGTCCCAGTCGGCGAGCGGGCGGCCGTCCACCCGGATCTCCCCGCGCTGTGGCGCGTAGAACCGCAGCAGCAGGCTGATGAGCGTGGTTTTGCCGGAGCCGGTGGCGCCCACGATCGCCACCTTCTCGCCGGGCGCGACCGAGAACGACACGTCCTCGAGCACCCAGTGCTCACCCTCGTACGCGAACCACACGTGGTCGAACTCGACCCTGCCCTCGAACGCCGACTCGGCCTCCCGGCTCCCGCCGAGCGCGGTGTCGGCCGGCGTGTCGAGCAGCGCGAAGATCCGCTCGGCCGACGCCATCGCCTGCTGCAGGATGCCGTACTTCTCGCTGAGGTCCGAGATCGGCCGGAAGAACCGCTGCGTGTACTGGATGAACGCGACCAGGATGCCGAGCGTGATGCCTTCCCACATCACCTGGCGGCCGCCGTACCAGACGATCAGCGACAGCGCCACCGCGCCGATCAGCTCCATCACCGGGAAGAACACCGCGTTGTAGAACACGGTATCGAGGTTCGCGTCGCGGTGGCCGGCGTTGATGCCGCGGAACTCCTCGTGGTTGCGCCGCTCGCGATTCAGCAGCTGCACGGTGCTCATGCCGCCGAGGTTCTCGTTGAGGAACGAGTTGAGCCGGGCGAGCCGCGTGCGGATGTCGCGGAACGACCGGCGCATCTTCACGCGGAACACCAGCGTCACGATCACGATCAGCGGCAGCACCGAGAACGCGACCGCCAGCAGCTCGAAGTTCAGCTTGGCCATCGCCACGATCACGCCGACCAGCGCGAACACGTCCCCGAACACCCCCACCACACCGGACGCGAACAGCTCGTTCAGCACGTCCACGTCGTTCGTGACGCGCGTCATCACGCGGCCGACAGGGTTCCTGTCGAACCACGCGAGCGGCAGCCGCTGCAGGTGGGTGAACAACTGCAGCCGCAGGTCCAGCATGATCCGCTGCCCGACGCGCTGCATGATCTGGTATTGCAGGTAGCCGAGCCCGAAGCCGACGAGCAGCACCGACACGTACACCATCGCCATCTGGTTCAGGAACGGCAGGTTCCGATTGCGGATGCCGTGGTCGATCGCCTGCTTCGTGAGGTACGGACCGGCGAGCCCGACCAGCGCGTCGACGATCACGATCACGATCGCGGCGATGACCTCGCCGCGGTACGGGCGCAGGTAGCCGAGCAGCCGCTGCATCAGGCGGTGGTCGTAGGCCTTGCCGTGCAGCTCCTCGTCGTGGCTCACGGGACCTCGAGCTCCTGTTCGAGCTGCTGCTCGCGCGCGAGGCGCGCATAACGGCCGCGGGCGGCCACCAGCGCGTCGTGGGTGCCGCGCTCGACGATCCGGCCGCCGTCGAGCACCAGGATCTGGTCGGCGTCCCGCACCGCGCTCACCCGGTGCGACACGATCAGCGTGGTGCGTTCGCGCATCACGCCGCGCAGGCCGTGGAGGATCGCGTCCTCGGTCTGGGTGTCGACCGACGACAGGCAGTCGTCGAGCAGCAATACCGGCGCGTCGCGCAGCACCGCGCGCGCGATCGTCACGCGCTGTTTCTGGCCGCCCGACAGCGTGATGCCGCGCTCGCCCACCAGCGTGTCGAACCCCGCGGGCAGCGTGCGCGCGTCACCTTCGAAGTGCGCGATGCGAGCGGCGCCCAGGATGGCGTCTGCCGGCGCGTGCTCGACCCCGTAGCCGATGTTCTCGCCAACCGTGGCCGAGAACAGGAACGCGTCCTGCGGCACGTAGCCGATGTGCCCGCGCAGCCATTGAAGATCCAGCGTCCGCACATCACGGCCGTCGAGGAACACGGTGCCCGGCGGCGGGTCGAACAGCCGCGGCACCAGCGCGAGCACCGTGGACTTACCCGCGCCCGTGCCGCCGACGATCGCCACCGTCGTGCCCGCGGGGACCTCGAAGCTCACGTCACGGAGCACGTCGCGGTCGGCGCCCGGATAGCGGAACGTCAGCCGCCGGAACTCGAGCGCGCCGGCGCAGCGCGCCGGGCTCACGCTGCCCGGTTCCGACACGATGCGCGGCGCCTCGTCGAGCAACTCCACCAGGCGCGCGAACGACGCCGCGCCGCGCTGGAACAGGTTCACCACCCAGCCCAGCGCGACCACCGGCCAGTTCAGCATGCCCAGGTACACCGTGAACGCCACGAACGCCCCGAGCGTGATGTGCCCGGCCATGACCTCGCGGCCGCCGAGATAGAGCGCGAGCAGCGCCGCCACGCCGGACAGGAACGCGAGCGCGGGATAGAACGCTCCGGACACCCGGATCAGGTCGAGGTTGCGCCGCGCGTAGTCCTCGTTGAGCACGCGGAACTGGTCGATCTCGTGATCCTCGCGCGCGAACGCCCGCACCACGCGGATGCCGGCGAGGTTCTCCTGCACGCGGGCGGAGATGCCGGCGAACCGCGCCTGGATGTCCTCGAACCGCCGGTGGATCGTGTCGCCGAAGTACCACACGGTGAGCGTGACGAGCGGCAGCGGCAGCAGCGACAGCGCCGTGAGCCGCGGGCTGATCGCGATCATGAATCCGAGCGAGATCACGGCGACGACGACCGTGTTCACGAGGTACATCAGGCCGGGGCCGACCATCATGCGCACCGCCGACAGGTCGTTCGTGGCGCGGGACATGATCTCGCCGGTGCGCGCGTGCTGGAAGTGCTCGAGCGGCAGCTTCTGCAGGTGCCCGAACAGGTCGTTGCGCAGGTCGTACTCGATGTGGCGCGACACGCCGACCACCTCGCGCCGCATCAGGAACTTGAACAGCCCCGAAACCAGCGCGATCCCGAACAGCAGCAGCGCCGAACGGCCGAGCTTGGCGGCGGTCACCCCGTGGTACAGGTCGTCGACCGCCACGCGCAGCACCTGCGGCTGGCTCAGCGCGACGATGTTCGTCACGACGATCGCGGCGAGACCCCACGCGAGCCGCCGGCGATGCCTCGCCAGGTAGGGGAACAGGCGGGTGCGGAACAAACCAGGCACGTAATCTCCGGTGTGCCTGCGGCCCCCGACCTGGGGGCTCGCGGGTCCGATCCACGCCGTCGACGCCGCGTGGGGCCGCGGCGCCCCTGAGCTACTTCGAGTTGCCGAAGAAGCCCTGCAGCCGGCCCAGCGTGGTTTTCTTGGCAGCGACGCCGATGTAGTACCGATCGAAGTGCAGGACGTTCTTGCCGGACGCGGTGTGCTGCGAGCCGGCGAACACATCGAGCCCATCGTCCACGCGATAAAGAATCTGCGGCCCGATCAGGTGTTCCGTCCCGGGGGTCAGCGTGTCGTGCGACTCGAACCGGCCGCGGTAGTCGCCCGCGAGCAGCACGTGGCGGCTCACCCACCAGCCGAAGTCGGCGGTGGCCAGCGCTTCGTCCGCCTCGGCGGCCTTCGAGTTGTAGGAATCGAGCCGCCGCAGGTACCCGCCGCCGAGCTGCAGGAACGCGTGGATGGGCCTGAGCTCCATTCCCAGCTCGAGCATGCCGATCGCATCCTGCCGACCATCCCCCACGGCCGGGGTCAGACGCCGGTTGTAGCCCATCGGCGTACGGATATCGGCGCTCAGCGCGAGCGCAGTGGCCCCGCCGATCAGCCGGTACTTGAGACCGACCTCGAGATCCGACAGCGAGGTCGCGGTCGAGCCCACCGACGGCGCGAACGCCCGGCTCACGTTCACGAACGGGAGGTCGGCGCGGAAGCTGAGCCGCTTCTTCCAGCCGAGTTCCGTCGCCCACCGCAGTTCGCGCCGGTCGTAGGACCCGCCGGCCGCGAACGGCGGGCGTTCGCCGTCGGCGTCGAAGAACGACTTCGAGGTCCCGTAGCTGCCGTCCACGCGGGTGAAGAATTCGCCGGGCGCGAGCGCCCAGGGCGAGGCCCCGGCCGCGCCGGCGATCGGCATCAGGAACGCAACCAGCCACCACGATCCTGCGACGCGACGTGCTCTCATGTGTGGTTCGCAACCTCCGCCGCGGCGGGCCGCGGACTCTCGAGGATCCCGGTGCAAGGTCAAGTGAACGCCGGAGATTAGACGCGGGGGGCGACGGGAAGCAAGGCACGCGACGCCGTGGGTTTCGTCCGGCGCGGAGTCGTCGCTAGACTGCGCGGCATGTCCGCCGCTTCGCCGCTCCACGTTCTCGAGTACATCCGCCACCAGGACGGCATCTGGGATCTGCCCGCGGAGTACGTGGATTCGCTGCGCCGGGAGTTCCCGCAGGTGCGGTTCAGCTCGCCCGCGAACAACGCCGCGTGCGACGCGTTGCTGCCCGAAGCCGACATCGTGCTCGGCTGGGCGGTGCGCCCGGACAATTTTGCCCCCGCCCGGCGGCTGAAGTGGATCCAGGTCACGGCCGCGGGCGTGGGTGGGCTGTTGTTCCCGGAACTGGTCGCGAGCGACGTGATCGTGACGAACGGCCGGGGCCTGCACGCGGTGTCGATGGCCGAGCACACGCTGGGCGTGATGCTGATGTTCGTGCGCAAACTGCATCTGGCGCGCGACGCGCAGCGCGAGCGGGTGTGGAATCAGGACGCGCAGTGGGCCACGCCGCCGCCGTTCCGGGACCTCGGCGGCACCACGATGGCGCTGGTCGGGCTCGGCGCCGTGGGGAGTGCCATCGCCACGCGTGCGCAGGCACTCGGCGTGCGCGTGATCGCCGTGCGCCGGCATCCCGCGGCCGATCCCGCGCCGGCGGACGCCCAGTGGGGGAACGAGCGGCTCGACGAGGCGGTCGCCGCCGCCGACTGGGTCGTGCTCGCCGCCCCGCTGACGCCGGACACCCGCGGCCTGTTCGACCGCGCGCGGCTCGCGCGCCTCCAGCCCGGCGCCGTGCTCGTCAATCTCGGCCGCGGCGCGCTCGTCGACGAGGCCGCGCTCATCGAGGCGCTCGCGGAGCACCGGTTCGCGGGCGCGGCGCTCGACGTGTTCGAGAACGAGCCGCTCGACACCAGGAGTCCGCTGTGGTCGATGCCGCACGTGATCGTGACGCCGCATGTGTCGGGTTTCGGGCCGCGCTACTGGGAGCGCGGCATGGAGCTGTTCCGCCGCAACTTGCACGCGTGGAACGCAGGGCGGCCGCTCGAGAACCTGGTCGACAAGCAGGCGGGCTACTGATGCGGGGCCGGCGCGCGCGTGACCTCGTTCCGGCCGCCGGCGCCGATCCCGCCCGGTGGCGCTTCCCCGGCGCGCGGCTCTGGCGACCCGGGCGCGCCGGAGTCCAACCGTGACCGATCTCGGCGTGATCGTGGCGGGCGGCGCCGGCGCGCGACTCGGCGCCGGCGTGCCGAAGGCGCAGGCCATGCTGGCGGGGGAGACGCTGCTCGAACGCGCGATCGCGACGCTCGCCGCCGTGTGCGATCCGATCGTGGTGGTGACGCCCGGCGACCGCCGCCCCGACACCACGGTGAAATGGGTGGAGGACGCCGAGCCCCTGGCCGGGCCGCTCGCGGGCCTCGTCGCCGGCCTGCGCTCGGAGCCGTACACCCGCGCGCTCGTGGTGGGCGTGGACTTCCCCCTGTTATGCGCCGGGTTCCTGGCCGCGCTGCTCGACGAGCTCGACGCGAGCGGAGCGCCGGCGGTGCTGACGGCCCCGGGGGGTACCCCGCAGCCGCTGCTCGCGGCGTTCGCGCCCCGCGCGGCCGCGGAACTCGAGCGCGCGCTCGAGCGCGGCGAGCGCTCGGTGACGCGTGCGGTGATGGAGCTCGGGCCCCGCGTGCTCGACGATACGCGGCTCGCAGCCATGGCGGGCGGCTTCGAGAACCTGGTCAACGTGAACACGCCCGAGGATCTGGCGGCGGTGGAACGGACGCTGCAGCAGCGCGGGCCGCACGACGTTGCGGATCCCGGCGCAGGGGACGCGTGAGCGCCGTCGCGGCGGCGCCGCTCCTGGCGGGCGCGGTGCCGGTGAGCCGCGCCATCGCCGCGCTGCGCCGCGCCGATCCGGCCGTGCACGCGTTCCATCTCTACGATCTCGACGCGCTCGCAGCGCGCGCGCGCCGGTTTCGCGCCGCGTTCGCCGGACTCGATCCGCTGGTCGCCTATGCGATCAAGGCGAACGGCCTGCCCGCGATCCTCGAGACGCTCGAGCGCGAACAGCTCGGCGCCGATGCCGGGTCGATCGGCGAGCTGGAGCTGGCGGCACGTGCGGGATTCGACCCCGCGCGCATCGAGCTCAATGGCAACGGTCGCACTCCCGAGGAGGCCGCGTGGGTCGCGCTGCGCGGCGTGCACTCGGTGAACGCCGATCACGTCGGCGAGCTCGAGTTGCTAGATCGCGTGGCGGCGCGCGCGGGCCGCGTGCTGCGCGTGGCGCTGCGGGTCAACCCCGGCATCGAGCTGCCCGGGCATCCCTACGTGGCTACCGGACACGATGACGCGAAGTTCGGCGTGGCGCCTGCCGAAGCGCTCGAAGTCTGGAGCGCCCGCGCCCGCTGGCCCTCGCTCGACCTGGGCGGCGTGCACTTTCACGTTGGCTCACAGGTGCTCGACCCTGAACCGCTGGAGCGCGCCGCCACCGAGGCGATCGAGCTGGCGAAGGCATCCGCCGCGCGCGGCGCACCGCTCACCTGGCTCAATCTCGGCGGCGGTTTCGGCGTCGATTCCGCAACCGGCGCCGAGTTCCCGCTCGAGCGCCACGCGCAACGATTGACGCAGCAGCTTGGGAACGTGGGGCTTGCCCCGGGGCGCGAGCGCTGGCGCATCGTGTTCGAGCCGGGCCGCTGGCTGGTGGCGCCCGTGGGGGTGCTGGTGGCCGAGGTGCTGTGGGTCAAGCACCGCGATGGCCACCGGTTCCTCGTGCTCGGGGCGGGCATGAACGACTTCATCCGCCCCGCGCTCTATGGCGCGCTGCACGGCATCGTGCCCGTGATCCCGCGGGCGGGCGACGTGGGGCCCGCGACCGTGGTGGGCCCGGTGTGCGAGAGCGGCGACGTATTCCGCGATCGCGTGATGCTGCCGCCGGTCGAGCCCGGCGACTGGGTGGCGATCCTCGATACCGGCGCCTACGGCGCCGCGATGGCTTCGACCTACAACGGCCGCGGCCGGCTGGCGGAAGTCGTGGTGCGCGACGGCCACTTGCGACTCGCCCGTGCGGCCGAGACGCCGGACGACCTGATGCGCGGGCGGCGCGATGATCCCCTCGAATGACGCGGCGCCGAGGCTTGACACTCGGCAGCGCGGGCCGGAAACTGCCGCCTCGCAATCGCCTTCGAAGCTCATGGGCGTGCGCCGAAGAACCTAAGTGGGACGCCCGGCTGCCACGACGGAAGCGGTTGCCGGCCGAATCCCGGGAACCTGTTCGCCGCGCGACGCTTGGAACCCTGGAGTGACCCCGTGATTCAGGTGGTGTGCATCAAGCAGGTCGCGGATACCGAGACCCGCGTCAAGGTGGGCGCCGGCGGCACCGCGCTCGATCCCGCGGGCGTCACATGGATCATGAATCCCTACGACGAGTTCGCCGTCGAGCAGGCGCTGCGCATCCAGGAAAAGGCCGGGTCGGGCGAGGTCGTGCTGGTGTCGCTCGGGAACGCCGACGCGCAGAAGACGCTCCGCAACGGGCTCGCGATGGGCGCCGATCGCGCGATCCATCTCAAGACGGATGCCGCCGCCGACCCGCTCCAGGTGGCGCGCGCGCTCGCGGCCGCGATCCGCGGGCTCGGCGCCAGCATCGTGTGGTTCGGCCGCCAGGCGGTCGATGACGATGCCGCGCAGGTCGGCCCGATGACGGCCGAGCTGCTGGAGCTGCCGTGCGTGACCGCGATCGCCGCGTTCGAGCTGGCCGGCGAGACCGCGACGGTCGAGCGCGACATCGAAGGCGGCCGCGAAGTCGTGGAGGTCGGGCTGCCCGCGGCGTTCACGACCGACAAGGGCCTCAACGAGCCACGCTTCACGTCGCTCAAGGGCATCATGGCCGCGAAGAAGAAGCCGATCGTCGAGCAGCCTGCGGAGCTCGGCGCTCCGGGCCTCGAAGTGCGGGCGCTCGAGCTGCCGGCCGCGCGCTCGGCCGGGCGCATCGTCGGGCACGGCGTCGACGCGGTGCCCGAGCTGATCCGCGTGCTGCGCGAGGAGGCGAAGGTCCTATGAGCCACGAAGCGAAGGTCCAATGAGCCACGAGGCGAAGGTCCAATGAGCGTCCTGGTATTCGCCGAACAGCGCGACGGCCGGATCCGCTCGGTCACGCAGGAGGTGTTGGGCGCCGCCACGCGCATCGCGGCCGGGTTCGGCAATGAGGTCGTGGCGGTGCTGCCGTGCGCGGCCGATCCGGGCGCGGCGTCGCTCGGCGCCGCGGGCGCTTCGAAGGTGCTGGTCGTGACGCACGAGGCGTTCGCCGCTTACGACGCCGCGGGCTATACGCGCGCGGTGCTTGCGGCCGTGGAGCGCGTGAAACCGCAGGTCATCCTGTTCCCGGCGTCGTCGCTCGGCAAGGATCTCGCGCCGCGCGTAGCCGCCCGGCTCCAGGTGGGACTCGCGTCCGACTGCACGGCACTCGCCGTCGACGGCGGCCGGCTCGTCGCGACGCGCCCGGTCTACGCGGGCAAGGCGAACCAGAAGCTCGCGTTCCCGAACTCGCCGGCGATCGCCTCGCTGCGCCCCAAGCTGTTCGCCCCCGGCACGACGGCGGCCGCGGGTGCGGTCGAGAGCTTCGCCGTCGACTTCACGCCGGCGGCGGGCCGGGCGCGCGTGGTGCGCACCGCAGCCGCGTCGGGCGGCAAGGTAGATCTCACCGAGTCCGAGTTGATCGTGTCCGGCGGCCGGGGCATGAAGGGTCCCGAGAATTTCCACCTGATCGAGGAGCTGGCGGAGGCACTCGGCGCCACGGTCGGCGCGTCGCGCGCGGTCGTGGACGCCGGCTGGCGGCCGCATTCCGAGCAGGTCGGCCAGACCGGCAAGACGGTGTCGCCCAAGCTCTATGTGGCGGTCGGCATCTCGGGCGCGATCCAGCACCTCGCGGGCATGTCGTCGTCGCGCTGCATCGTGGCGATCAACAAGGATCCCGATGCGCCGATCTTCAAGGTTGCCGACTACGGCCTGGTGGGGGACGCGTTCGAGGTGGTGCCGGCGCTGACCGCGGCGATCAAGAAGTTGAACGCCCAGCACGTGTGAGCAGGAGCGGGTTCCGCGTTTGACCCGCCTGCGCCAAGTTCGTAGGGTGCGGGCGGTTGCGTCCACGTCGTTCAGGGATCGAGACGCGTCGCACGGCGCGCTGGAGAACGGATGCGAGAATACATTCCCGTCCTGCTGTTCGTGCTCGCCGCGATCTCGTTCGCGGGAGTCACGATCGCGGCGTCGACGATCATCATGCCGCAGCGCCGCAACGCGCGGAAGATGGCGCCCTACGAATGCGGCGTCGAGCCGGTCGGCAACGCGCGCAACCGCTACAACATCAAGTTCTACCTGGTGGCGGTGCTGTTCATCCTGTTCGACATCGAGACGATCTTTCTCTACCCCTGGGCGGTGTCGTTCCGCCAGCTCGGCCTGTACGGGCTGATCGAGATGACGCTGTTCATCGTGGTCCTGTTCGTGGGTTACGTGTACCTGCTCAAGAAGCGCGCCCTGGACTGGGAAGCGTGAGGCGCCGGATCCGCGGATGATGGCACTGCTCCACAACCCCGACTTCCTGCTCGTATTCTGGGCGGTGATCAAGATCGCAGTGATCCTGAACGGCCTGCTCGGCGTGGTGTCGTACATGATCCTCGCCGAGCGCAAGGTCGCGGGCCGTATGCAGGGGCGGCCCGGGCCCAACCGGGTCGGTCCCGCCGGCCTGCTCCAGCCGGCGGCCGACGTGATCAAGCTGTTCTTCAAGGAGGAGTTCACCCCGGCCCAGGCGAACTCCGTGGTGTTCCACATCGCGCCGATGCTCGCCGTGATCCCGGCGCTCGTGACGTTCTCGATCATCCCGATCGGCCCGAGCTTCGTCGGCGCCGACATCAACGTCGGGCTGCTGGTGTTCCTCGCGATGTCGAGCATCAGCGTCTACGCGGTCGCGCTCGCCGGCTGGTCGTCGAACAACAAGTACGCGCTGCTCGGCGGCATGCGCTCGTCGGCGCAGATGATCTCGTACGAGCTCGCGATGGGACTGTCCACGGTCGGCGTGCTGCTGCTGTCGGGCTCGCTGTCGATGGTCGACATCGTGCACAAGCAGGCGACGGTGCCGTTCATCGTCTACCAGCCGCTGGCGTTCCTGATCTTCATGATCACCGCGTTCGCCGAGACCAACCGCACGCCGTTCGACCTGCCCGAGGCCGAGGCCGAGCTGGTGGCCGGGTTCCACACCGAGTATTCGAGCATGAAGTTCGGGCTGTTCTTCCTCGGCGAGTTCATGAACGTGATCACGATCTGCTCGATCGCGACCACGCTGTTCCTCGGCGGCTGGAACGGGCCGTGGCTGCCCGAGCCCTGGAAGTTTGTGTGGTTCTTCGCCAAGCTCGCCGTGCTGGTGTTCGGGTTCATGTGGGTGCGGTGGACGTTCCCGAGATTCCGCTACGACCAGCTCATGCACCTCGGCTGGAAGGTGCTGCTGCCGCTGGCGCTCGCGAACGTCGTGGTGACCGGTTTCGCGGTCTACTGGTTGCAGAACCGATGATTGCCCAGGCGATCTTCGCGGCGTTCGCCGGCGTGCTCGTGGTGTCGGGGCTGCTCGTGGTGCTGCACAAGAACCCCGTGACGAGCGCCCTGTTCCTGATCGCAGCGTTCTGCTCGCTCGCCGGCATCTACCTCACGCTCCACGCCGAGTTCCTCGGGCTGGTGCAGGTGATCGTCTACGCCGGCGCGATCATGGTGCTGTTCGTGTTCGTGATCATGTACCTGAATCTCAAGAACGACGTCGAGAGCGGCGTGCAGACCGCGGTGCGCCGCGGCATGGGCTGGATCCTCGGCGGCGTGCTGGTCGCGGAGGCGGTGCTGTTCGTGTCGCGGCGCTGGTCGATCGGCCCCCCCGCGCCACCCGAGGCTCTTGGCGCCGCCGGCAACACCCAGGCGGTCGGGCAGGTGCTGTATTCGCGTTTCCTGTTCCCGTTCGAGATCACGTCGATGGTGCTGCTGGTGGCGATGGTCGGGGCGATCATGATCTCGAAGCCGCGCCGCGGCGACACCGCCGGCACTCCGACCCAGGTGCCGCACCGCGCCAACGTCACGCCGACGCCGGCCGAGCTGGCCACCGCGCCTCACGGCGGCGTGGCGGGCAGCCCGCCGCCGCCGCACGCGGTCGAGGGCCGGCCGCGCGAACTCTACATCCCGGAGTTCGATCCACCTGACGAACGATCTCCGAACGCGGAGGGTTCCCGGTGATTCCACTGTCCTGGCCACTGCTGCTGTCGGCCGCGCTGTTCACCACCGGCATCGTCGGCGTGCTCGTCCGCCGCAATGCGATCGTGATCTTCATGTCGGTCGAGCTGATGCTCAACGCCGGCAACCTGGCGTTCGTGGCGTTCGCCCGCCAGATGAACTCGCTCGACGGGCAGGTGTTCGTGTTCTTCGTGATGACCGTGGCCGCCGCCGAGGTCGCGGTGGGCCTCGCGATCATCGTGAACATGTTCCGGCTGCGCGAGTCGGTGTTCGTCGACGAATTCAACCTGCTCAAGGGCTGATCTTTGAACCTCCCGTACCTGTCGCTGATTCCCGCACTGCCCCTCGCCGGCGTGGCGCTCAGTCTGCTGCTCGGCGACCGGCTCGGCAAGCGCGGCACCGCGTGGCTCGCGTGCGGCGTGGTGGGTCTGGCGTTCGCGCTGGCGTTGCGCGCGGTGCTGGCGCTCGCGGCGCTGCCGGAAGCGGAACGCGCGCTGCAGGAGACGGTGTTCACGTGGATCCGCGTCGGCGACTTCAAGGTCGACGTGGCGTTCCTGCTCGACCCGTTGTCGGCGGTGATGGTGCTGGTCGTGACGGGTGTTGGCTTCCTGATCCACGTGTATTCCGCCGGATACATGGCGCACGACGAGTCGTTCCGCCGCTTCTTCCTGTACCTCAACCTGTTCATGTTCTCGATGTTGATGCTGGTGCTCGCCGACAACTTCCTCGTGATGTTCGTGGGCTGGGAGGGCGTCGGGTTGTGCTCGTACCTGCTGATCGGATTCTGGTACGCGAAGCCCGCGGCCGCCGCGGCGGGGATGAAGGCGTTCATCGTCAACCGCATCGGCGATTTCGGCTTCATCCTCGGCATGCTGACGCTGTTCGCGTTCGGGGGCAGCCTCAAGTACGAGCAGTTGTTCGCCGTGGCGCCGCACGTGTTCGCGATCGGATCGACGGCGATCACGGCAGCGACGCTGCTGATGTTCCTCGGCGCCACGGGCAAGAGCGCCCAGTTGCCGCTCTACACCTGGCTGCCGGACGCGATGGAGGGTCCGACGCCGGTGTCGGCGCTGATCCACGCCGCGACGATGGTTACGGCCGGCGTCTACATGGTGGCACGCTGCCACACGCTGTTCCAGCTCGCGCCGACCACGCTCGAGGTGGTGGCGATCGTCGGCGCGGCCACGGCGCTGTTCGCGGCGACGATCGGCCTCGCGCAGAACGACATCAAGCGCGTGCTCGCCTATTCCACGGTGAGCCAGCTCGGCTACATGTTCATGGCGTGCGGCGTCGGCGCGTTCACCGCCGGCATCTTCCACCTGATGACGCACGCGTTCTTCAAGGCGCTGCTGTTCCTGGGCGCGGGCTCGGTGATCCACGCGCTGTCGGGCGAGCAGGACATGCGCCGCATGGGCGGGCTGGCGTCGCGGTTGCCGTGGACCCACCGCACCATGCTGGCCGCGACGATCGCGATCGCCGGCATCCCGCCGCTGGCCGGATTCTTCAGCAAGGACGAGATCCTGCACGACGCGTTCGCGTCCGGGCACTACGGCGTGTGGGCGGTCGGGCTCGTGACCGCTCTGATCACGGCGTTCTACATGTTCCGCCTCTACATCCTCACGTTCCGCGGCCCGTCACGGCTCACGCCCGAGGCCGAACACCATCTCCACGAATCGCCGCCCAGCATGATCGTGCCGCTCGCGGTGCTCGCCGCGCTGTCGATCGTCGGTGGCTGGGTGGGACCGCCGCTGATGGCCGCGGGCAACCCGTTCCACCACTGGCTGGCGCCGGTGTTCTCGAACGCCACGCACGGCATCGCCGGCACCGCCGGCGCGCATCCCGCGATGGGCCACGTCGCGGCGGAGATTCCCGAGCTGCCGGTCGCCACCGAGTGGCTGCTGATTGCGTTGTCGGTGATCGCGGCCGTGATCGGCATCGTGCTCGCGTTCCGCATGTACCTGCAGCAGCCCGCGACCGCCACCCGGCTCGAGCAGCGGTTCCATGGCGTGCACCGGCTGCTGGAGCACAAGTACTGGGTGGACGAGCTGTACGACGCGGTCATCGTGCGGCCGTTCCACGGCATCGCCGTGTGGCTATGGCGGTTCTGGGATGAGAAGGTGGTCGACGGCATCGTGAACGGCGTCGCCTACACGATCGAAGGCGTGTCGGCCGTGCTGCGGCTGTTCCAGACCGGGTTCGTCGGCACCTACGCGCTGTTCTTCACGATCGGCGTGCTGGTGCTGGTCCTGTTCGTGGCGAGGCACTGATCCCATGCCGTTTCCCTGGCTGAGCTGGCTGATCTTCTTCCCGCTGATGGGCGCCGTGCTGATCGCGTTCATGCCGCCGGACGCCGAGCGGCTGATCCGCCGCTGGGCGACCACCGTCGCGGTCGCGGAGTTCGCGTTCTCGCTGCCGCTGTGGTGGCGGTTCGTGCCCGGCGGCCCGGCGTTCCAGTTCGTCGAGCAGCGCAGCTGGCTGCCCGGGCTCGGCGCCACGTATCACGTGGGCGTCGACGGCATCGCCGTGCTGCTGGTGCTGCTCACCACGCTCATCACGGCACTCGCGGTGATCGGCTCGGCGACCGCGGTGCACAAGCGCCCGCGCGAGTACTACGCGCTGCTGCTCGCGCTCGAGACCGGCATGCTCGGCACGTTCCTCACCCTGGACCTCCTGCTGTTCTATTTCTTCTGGGAGGCCATGCTGATCCCGATGTACCTGCTCATCGGCGTGTGGGGCGGCCCGAGGCGTGTGTACGCGGCGGTCAAGTTCTTCCTCTACACCTTGGCCGGCAGCGTGCTGATGCTGGTGGCGATCCTGTGGCTCTACAACCTGAACCGCGCCGTGACCGGCGTGCCGTCGTTCGATCTCGAATCGTTCTACCGCCTCACGATCCCGCCGGCGACCCAGGTGTGGCTGTTCCTGGCGTTCGCGTTCGCGTTCGCGATCAAGGTGCCGATGTTCCCCTTCCACACCTGGCTGCCCGACGCGCACGTCGAGGCGCCCACGGCGGGGTCGGTGATCCTGGCGGCGATCCTGCTCAAGATGGGTACGTTCGGATTCATCCGCTACGCGATCCCGCTGTTCCCCGTGGCGTCGCACCTGTTCACGCCGTGGATCGTCGGCCTGGCGCTGGTGGGCATCGTGTACGGCGCGCTGGTGGCCATGGTGCAGCCCGATCTCAAGAAGCTCGTGGCGTACTCGTCCGTCAGCCACCTCGGGTTCTGCATGCTTGGCCTCTACGCCATGAACGCGCAGGGCTTCGCGGGCTCGATGCTGCAGATGATCAACCACGGCATCACCGCGGGCGCGTTGTTCCTGCTCGTCGGCGTCGTCTACGAGCGACGGCACACGCGGCTGATCTCGGACTTCGGCGGCCTGTGGAAGCCGCTGCCCGTGTACGCCGTGGTGTTCCTCGTCGTGATGCTGGCGTCGATCGGGCTGCCCGGCACCAACGGCTTCGTCGGCGAGTTCCTCGTGCTGCTCGGCGCGTTCCGCGCCCACGCGTGGTGGGCCGCCGTCGCCGCGACCGGCGTGATCCTGTCGGCGTGCTACATGCTGTGGATGTTCCAGCGCGTGATGTTCGGTCCCGTGACCCACCCCGAGAACGAGAAGCTCTCGGACCTCACGTTCCGCGAGCGGCTGGTGTTCGCCCCGCTCGTGCTGCTGATCTTCTGGCTCGGCGTCTACCCGCAGCCGTTCCTCGACCGCATGCAGCCCGCGCTCGACCGCACGCTGCTGATGGCGCGCGAGCGCTCCGAAGTCGCGACCGGCATGGCCGGTGCGGTCAGCTCGGCCACCGGCGCCGCCGGCGCCACCACAAGGCCTGCGCCGCGTCCCGTCGTCGCCGCGGCGCCTGGCGCTCCGGCGGCCGCGACGGAGCCCGTCCGATGATCCCGGGCGTCGTGCCGCAGCCGCAGTTCCTCGCCGTCGACTGGTGGGCGCTGGGCCCGCTGATCGCGCTCACGGTGGGCATTCTCGGGCTCCTGATGATGGAGTTCCTGCCCGGCCGCTCGAAGAGCGCGCGTTCGGCAGTGGTGTCGTTGCTGGTGCTCGCGGTCTCCGCCTACTGCGTGTATCACGTGCGCATGGATCGCCGCTCGCTGTTCGAGGGCATGTTCCTGCACGACGGCATGACCGTGTTCTTCACGCTGCTGTTCCTGGGCACCGCGGCGATCGGCGTGCTGCTGTCGTGGGACTACGTCAAGCGCACTCACATCGACCACTCCGAGTACTACGCGCTGATCCTGTCGGCGACCATGGGCATGATCGTGATGGCCGCATCGAACGACCTGATCACGATCTTCCTCGGCCTCGAGCTGATGTCGCTCGCGCTCTACGTGCTCGTGGGGTTCCGCCGCAATCAACTCGAGTCGAACGAGGCCGCGCTCAAGTACTTCCTGCTGGGCGCGTTCGCGAGTGGGTTCCTGTTGTATGGGATCGCGCTGCTCTATGGCGCCACCGGCACCACGAACATCGGCCGCATGGCGCAATACCTCGCGGACTCGCCGGCCACGTCGAACCCGCTGCTGATCGCGGGTGCGCTGCTCGTGGTGATCGGGCTCGCGTTCAAGGTGTCGGCCGTGCCGTTCCACATGTGGACGCCCGACGCCTACCAGGGCGCGCCGACCCCCGTGACCGCGTTCATGTCGGCGGGGGCGAAGGCCGCGGGGTTCGCGGCGCTGCTGCGGATCGCGTTGCTGGTGCTCGCGAACACGCACGCCCACTGGGACGTGGCGCTGTCGTGGATCGCCGTGATCACGATGACGATCGGCAACGTGACGGCGCTGTTCCAGAGCAACGTCAAGCGCATGCTCGCGTACTCGAGCATCGCGCACGCCGGCTACATCCTGGTCGCGGTGGTCGCCGGCGGCACCGAGGGCGCGGGCGCCGCGCTGTTCTACCTCGCCGTCTATTCGTTCATGAACCTGGGCGCGTTCGGCGTGCTGTCGCTGCTGGGCCGCGACGGCGATGAGCGCGTGCTGGTTTCGGACCTGGCCGGGCTGGGCTTCAAGCAGCCGGCGCTCGCGCTCGCGATGTCGCTGTTCATGGTCTCGCTCGGCGGCATCCCGCCGACCGCCGGATTCATGGGTAAGGTGTACGTGTTCGGCGTGGCGCTGCGCGCCGGGCTCGTGCCGCTCGTGATCGTCGGCGTGCTCAACAGCGTGGTGTCGGTGTTCTACTACCTGCGCATCACGGTCGCCATGTACATGGAGGAGCCGCGCGGCGAGACCGTCCCCGTGTCATGGGCGCTCCCGTCCGCCGTCGCGCTCGCGATCTCGGCCACGCTCACCGTGTGGTGGGGCCTGCAGGCGCACACGCTGCTCGAACAGGCGCGCAACGCCGTGCAGGGGCTGCTGTAGGGGGACAGTCCCCAGGGCCGCCGCCTTGCCACGCAATCGCAGGGACCCGCGCTTCGAGCTTCTTCGAGTCGCCCCAGCGGGTGTTCGGCGGCACATCGGGCGCATCCGCCGCGGGACGATACCGGGCGATCGCAGCCAGCGCCGGATCGCGATGCCCGAGCCAGTCCGCATACGTTCCCATCGCGGGCAGGTCGGGGGCGATGAACTCGCGGGGATCGCGTGGGTCCGAGCCCGTCCAGGGCAGCGTCGAGATGCGCACGATCAGGCCGCTCGCGGGCAGTGTCACGTGCGCGGGATCGCCGAAGGAGTTGGGCGCCCCGCCGGTGGGTTCGCCGACGAACAGCGCGTGGGTCTCGCGCTCGAGATCGGCCGCCAGCGAGACCGCGGCCGAGAACGTGCCGCGATCGACGATCACGAACACGCCGCCCGGCCGGTCGAGCACGGGTCGCATGATCACGCCGTGAACGAGGGGCTGGTTGAGGTAGTTGTTGCCGCCGCCGTTGGCGCGCAAGTCGAGAATCAGTCGGCGCGAGCCGACCGAATCCACGTGGGAGAACAGCCGCGCCGCGAACTGCGCCAGGCGCTCGCCCGCCGGAGCGTCCGCGATCTCGCGAATGCGCGCGAACACGGTATGCGCGCTGTCACCCAGATCGGCGAAGCCGAACGGGGCCGGCAGGCTGCGGGTGAGTGGCAGCGGGACGCGAGACGCGTCATCGGCATGCGCCGAGGTCGCGCGCACGATCCACAGCCCGTCCGCGAAGACTCCGAACCCGATCGGATACGCCACGTCGAGTCCCGGGCCGGGCAGCGGGGCAAGCGTGGGCTGGGAATGCGAGGCCAGCCGGACCTGGTCCAGCCGCGAGTGCCCGTCGTGAAGCATGCCCAGGATCCGCGAGAGCCCGGCCACCGCCTGGTCGTAACGGAGCGCCGGCAGCCGTTGCTCGAAATCGGCCGCCGCCGAGTCGAAGGCGGCACGGTGGTTCCAGCGGTAGGGGCGGGGGTGCAGCGAGTCCACGGCCGCAACCATATGGCGGGCGTCGCCGCCCCATGTCGACGGGTCGATGGTGTCCGCGTGCGAACCGGTGGCGGAGCCGGCGACCGCGAACGCAGCGGCCAGGGTGAATCGAAGCGCATGAGTCTGGAGCACGCCTACCGCACGGCCTCGAACACGCGCACCTCGGCCCGCTGCCGGCCTCGATGCGGCACCGCGACATACAGCCGGCCGAGTTCGGGGACGAACAGCGCCGTGCGGGCGCCGCGCGCGGTAGGGATGCTCGCCACTCTCGCCAAACCGGATGTGCCCTCGGGCGCGATCACGTCGAGGGTTCCGGCGCCACAGCTCGCATAGAGCCGTCCGCGTCGGACGTCGTAGTAGAGGTCGTCCACGTCGCCATTCACGGGGACGGCCGCCACGCGACGCCCCGTCTGCGTGTCGTAGACGAGGACGGCCGCAGGCCGGCGGCATCCCACGAACAGGCGATGACCGGCCTCGTCGAGCGCCATGGGAAAATTCGCCGCATAACCCTCCAGCCGCCATTCGGCGAACACCTGGCCCTGGGCTCGATCAACGACCGCGACTTCGCCGGCATCGGGGACGTTCACGAAGATCCGCGGGCCTTTCGATTCGAGCTGAAACGACTCCGGGTGGGCGCGCAGCGGGATGCTGCCGAGGCTGTCACCGGTCGTCGCGTTCAGCACGCCGAGCGCTCCGTTTCCGTAGCCGACGTAGATCCGCTTCGCGCTCGCGTCGTACCGGACATTGTCCGCGTCGCTCGACAGCCCCACGCGCCGCAGTCGCCCGAGTGAGCTTCCGTCCAGCACCTCGACGGTGCCGTCGCCTCCGTTGGACACGAACACCCGTTTCAGGGTTGGAATGAATTCGACCCCCTGAGGCTCGAGGAAGCCCCCGATGGTGCGAATCGTTCGGCCCGTAGCCAGATCCACGATGGTGAGGCTGTTGCCCCCAAACGCTACGAGGAACAGCCGCCTGCGGGCGAGGTCCACCTCCATGTGGTCGATACGGCCTTCGACCCCGCGGAGCGGGATGCTCTGGACGAGCCGCAGTGGCGATGGCGGCGCGACGATCGTCGCGGATCCCGACCCCACAGCTCCGGCGAGAACGAGCGCAAGGAGGTGACTCATGAGTGCGTCCTCAGCGGATTCCAATGGCAGGAAACGGCCGCCGCGGCCTCAGTGACGATGCCGGTGGTGGACGTCATGGACATGCGGATGACGATGAGTGAGAGCGGCGTGCCGGTGCGAATGCGCGTGCGGCACCTGGGCTAGCTCCTCGGGCGTGTGCTCATGCTGGTGGTGTTCATCGTGCTCATGTTCGTGAGCGTGGACCAGCGCTCCATGCGTATGGAGGTGGTCATGCCGGTCCGTGGCAAGGAGCAGCGCCCCGGCGGTCATGAGTACGAGCGCCGCAATGCCGGCGACCTCGATGGGTTCGTGCAGGAACAACCAGGACAGCAGTGCGGCAAATCCAGGAGCAAGGGCGAAGAGCATCCCGGTCTGCAGGACTCCCAACTGCCGGAGCCCGCGGACGAACAGGGTGATGGAGACCCCGAAGGAAATCGCCCCGACCAGCATGGCGACAACGGCCCGCAGGAGCGTCCAGTGTCCGAATCCGCTGAACGCGGCCGCAAGGAGCAAGCTGGTGGCTCCACCCGCGAGGCCTTTCACCGCCACGATCTGCCTTGCATCGCGCAGGCTCACCCGCTGCGTCAGATTGTTGTCGAGACCCCACAAGGCGCAGGCGCCAACTACCAGGGCGACCCCGCTCCATCGTGTGGCGCCCATGGGCGTGCCTCCGCCCGGAAACGAGAGGAGAACCGCGCCCGAGATGACCGCGAGCGCTCCGAGCCAGCCGCGCCGGCCCAGGTACTCACCCGACAACAGGACTCCCAGACCCACCGTGAACACGGCTTCGAAGTTGAGGAGGAGACCGGCGACGTGGCCGCTCACCTGCCGGAGGCCGACGAACAGCAGCAGCGGCGCGAGAACCCCGCCCGAGAGCACCGCCCCGCCCAGCCACAACCACTCGCTGCCGCGCAACGCATTCCTGCTCTCCGCCGGCAGTCCGCGCCGTCGCACGGCCAGCAGGATCGCGCACAGCAACCCGGCCGAGAGGTAGAACGCGCCCGATAGCGCCAGCGGCTCGACATCGCTCAGCAGCCGCTTGCCTGCCGGCACGCTCGCCGCAAACGCGAGCGCCGCGAGCACGACCTCGGCTTGTCCGCGGCGCAGGCGTAAGTGGCGCGATTTCCCGGCTGCATCAATGCTCGTGATGGGCACGGTCGTGCTCCTCGGGCGAATTCCCAGCGTGCGCGACACTAGCAAGTTGTCCTGAACGCGGGCCTAACCTCAACACGGGCCTAACCTCGTTCGTCTGCCTGCCTGCCTGCCGCGTGTCGTCAGGCGACCGATCCCGGTTCCCGTGAAAACCGCTGTGACCCGGGCGTCGTGAGCAGCTCGCCGGTCTCGAGCAGCGTCTTGAGGCCCGAGAGGATCATCGGCCAGCCGCCATAGATCTGACTGTTGGCAGTCTCGCGCAGCTGATCATGGGATGACCATCAGCCGGCAGGAATCGCCGACCGGCTCGATCTCGAGGTTCTCGCCGCCCCGTCTTAAGTGGCGCCTGAGTGGACTCTCGTGCAATAAAACATAAACAAACAGTAATAAAAGTTGACAAACATTACCAACAATGGGACGATGGATTCATAAGGAGGGAGAGTCATGACCGTGGTACCGACCACCCCGATCCCGTCCGCTCGCACGCAGTCCGGCTACGGCTCGTTCCTGACGCAAGTCCTCAGCGATCGAGAGCAATTCTTCAGCGACGTCGTCGAAGGCGAAGGGCTGGGTGCCAAGCTCGCGAACTCGATCGGGACACTCGTCGCGTTGTGCGCGCTCTACGGCGCCGCGGCCGGAGCCTATGCGGGTCCCGTGCAAGCCGTCGCCGCGGCAGTCAAACTGCCGCTGCTGTTCCTGGGAACTCTGGCGATCTGCTTCCCCGGGTTCTTCGTGATCCAGGTGCTCGTCGGCTCGCGCCTCAGGCTGTCGCAGGTCCTGACACTCGTGCTCGGAGCGCTATCGCTCACTGCGATCCTGCTCGCGGCGGTGGTCCCGATCACCGCATTCTTCCTGCTCACGGGAGCGAACTACTATTTCCTCACGCTGCTCCACGTGGTGATCGTGCTCGGCGCCGGTCTGGTGGGCATGGCGGCGCTCCATGACGGACTGGCGTTCGCGTGCGAGAAACGCGGCGTGTACCCGAAGAAGGCGATGACCATCATGAAGGTCTGGGCGGTCCTGTTCGCGTTCGTCGGCATCCAGATGGCGTGGAACCTCCAGCCGTTCGTCGGCGACCGCGGCGAGCCGTTCCAGTGGTTCCGGCACAACGAGGGCAACTTCTATACGGCCGTGATCTATTCACTGCAGAAGCTCACGCACGGCGACGTGAACCGGACCCTGTTCGCGCCACCGCCGAGCCGCCGCGACCTCGGAAGCGTGCGCGATCTCGCCAAGCCCACGGTGCCCGACACCGTCCCCGTGCGATGAGCAAGCCGAACGACCCTGAAATCCACGAGATCCTGACGCTCGAGGAGGTGGCGAAGTACCTGCGCCTCAAACCTCAGACTATCTACAAGTGGGCGCAGGAGAAGTCCATCCCCGCGGTCAAGCTCGGCAAGGAATGGCGCTTCCGCAGGAGCGTGCTCGATCGCTGGCTCGACGATCGCATGCTGGGCGAGGAGTCGGGCTTCAGTCATCTCCGGAATGGGGACGGCGAGGGCTGAACGCTCAGCGCTCGGCCAGCTCCCGCATCCGCCGCCTGAGGTCCTCGTTCTCCGGATCCGCCGCGAGCCCGGCGCGAATCTCGGCGCGTGCCGCGTCCGGATTGCGCTCCAGCAGGTCGACGTTCGCGAGCAGTTCGTGCGCATGGGACGCGTAGTGCGACTCCCGGATCACGCGTTCGAGATCCGCGCGCAGCCTGGCTCGGAGCGCGGGATCGCGCGCCAGTCGCGGGGCCAGGAACGCGAGCTTCGAGTTTCCGGCCGGCGCCACGGCGTAGGCCCAGCGCCGCGCCACCTCGGCCATCGGCCCCGCGCGGCGCGCGAACAGCAGCGCAGCATCGTCCTGGAACACCAGCGCCCACGTGGAGTCGGCATCGATGAAGTCGGGCAGCCGGTCGGCGGCGAACGTCCGGCGCGCGAGCAGCGCCCATTCGAACTGGTACTTGTCGTCCAACCGGTGCCAGTACTCCGGGCGCTCGAGCGAATAGGAGTAGAGGCGGCGGTCTTCCGGCGTTCCCGACTGATGGATGTCCATGAACGGCAGCCGGTCGCGCTCGGGCCAGAACCGCCACAGCAGGTAGCCGCCGAACGAGAACGTATTGTAGCCGCGTCCCCGCACGCCGTGGACCGCGATGAAATCGCACGCCCTGACCGGGAACCTCTCCCAGACGATCCCGATGCCGGGAGGGAGCGCGATCCATTCGGGCACGGCGATGGCGACGCACGCCGCGCAGGTGATCGCGGCGCGCGTCCAGGCTGCGCGCGGCATCCGCGCGGCCGCAGCGCGGAATCGCTCCACGATGTTGCGCGCGAGGAACGGCGTGCCCACGATCGCGAGGAACCCCAGGAACCGCGCCCCGCGCACCGCGAGGGGCACGAACAGCAGGGCAAGCAGCACTTCCACCCAGTCGATGCCGCGGCGGCGGACCCGCAGCAGCGCCAGCAGCGGCCAGCCGAAGATCAGCGCCGGCGCGCCGTTCCACAGATTTTCGCTCCAGCGGATCGGCTGCAGCTCGCCGATCGTGACGTAGATCGGCTCGCGGCTCTCGTGCAGCAGGAACTCGAATGGGCTCCAGAGCGCGCGCCAGCCATAGGGATTGAGGAACGACACCGCGAACATGCCCGCGCCGATCAGGACCAGTCGCAGCGCCGGGCCGCGGCCGTGCGCGGCCGCGGCGGACCCCTCGCGCGGGCGGCCGAAGGCGGCGTCGATCACGTACGCCCCGAGGATCGCGAGCCCCAGGTGATAGGACACGTGGCAGTTGATCCAGGCCCACGCGAGCGGCAGCAGCCACGGCGTGCGATCGGGGCCGCCGCGGCGGCGCGTCTCCAGGATCCACAACTCGATCGCCATGAGCACGGCGGCAATGCTCTCGGGCCGCACCTGCGAGCGATCGCGCCACGCCAGCGCTCCCATCACGATCACGACGAGCGGCAGGAACCCGCGCGCCCCCGTGCGCCGTGTGGTGGCGAGCACGACCGCGAACGCCGCGAGCGTGGTTAGCCAGCGCCACGCGAACAGCCCCCACACGCCCGCGATCGCCCAGAACGGGTGGATCAGCATCCGGAATCCCCACGACGGCGTGATCGCGGGGGCGCCGTAGGTCGGCCACGTCCAGATCATCGTGCGGGGCACCGCATGCCGCGTCCAGATCGCGCGACCCACGAGCAGGTGCTGCCAGAAGTCCGGTTCGTGGAGGGGATAGGTGACGATCGCGGCGATGCACAGCGCGGCGAACAGCGCGGCCGCGATCCAGGCGGGATGGCGGCCGCCATCCTGGGTGCGGCGCGGCGTCACGCGGAGTCGGGCCAGCGCAGCAGCCATGCCTCCGCCGTGTCGCCCGCCGCCAGCTCCGCAGCGCTCTCGGGAATGACGACGAGCACGTGCGCGCGCGATTGCGGCGCGAGGTGGCCCGAGATCTGTGCGCCCGCAGGGGTCGCCTGCCACGCGCCGTCCCGCGAGACGAGCATCGCCCGCACGAAATCGACGCGTCCCGCGCGCGACGCGAGCTTCTCCGTCACGGTGACCCGCAGGCGCGGCCGGTCGAGACCGGCGAAGCCCTGCAGCGCTCGCAGCGCCGGGCGCACCAGCGCCTCGAACACGCACGCCACCGACGCCGGATTGCCGGGCAGGCCGAAGTACAGGCGTCCGCCGGGCGTGCCGAACGCCTGCGGCTGGCCGGGCTTCATCGCGACCTGCAACCACTCGATGCCGCCGAGCTCGGCGAGGCTCTGCTTCACGGGGTCGAAGTCGCCCATCGACACGCCGCCGATCGTGAGCGTCACATCCGCGACGCCGAACGCGTGGCGCATGCGCGCCGTAACCTCGGCGGGATCGTCGGACAGCCGCTCGGCCAGCGTCACGCGGCAGCCCGCCTGTTCGAGCAGCAGCCGCAACGCGAGCGTGTTGCTGTCGCGGATCGCCCCGGGCACGAGCGCATCCTCGATGCCGAGCAGCTCGTCGCCGGTCGAGAGGATCGCGGCCGTGGGCGCGGGCCCCACCGCCACGCGCGGCACGCCGAGCGCCGCGAGCAGCGCGAGGTCGTGCGGTCCCAGCTCCCGGCCGGCATCGAGCACGATGTCGCCGGCGCGCAGATCAGCACCGGCGTCGCGCACGTTGGCGCCCGGCAGCGCGGCGCGGGCGAAGCGCACGCGATCGTCGCCGAGCGGCGTGGCGTCCTCGAACGGCACCACCGCGTCGGCGCCGGGCGGAACTTCGGCGCCCGTCATGATGCGGCACGCGCAGCCGGGGTGGAGCGGGGGCGCCGGGCGGCCCGCGGCGGCGAGCCCCGCGACGGGCAATTCGACCGGCTGTCCCGATGCCGCGGACGCCAGGTCCTGGGCGCGCACGGCGAAGCCGTCCATCGACGAATTGCGGAACGGCGGCAGATCGTGCGGCGCGCGGAGCGTGGCGCGCAACGCGCGGCCGAGCGCCTGATCGAGCGCGAGCGTTTCGGGAGCGCTCGGGCGGACCGCGGCGAGGACGTGGGCGCGCGCGGCGGAGTAGCTCAGGCGTCTACGGGCGACGACGGTAGATGCCACTCCGGCCTCCGCGCTTCTCCCACACGGCGAACTCGCCCATCACCATGCCGCGGTCCACGGCTTTCAGCATGTCGTAGAGCGTGAGCGCCGCCACGGTGACCGCCGTGAGCGCCTCCATCTCGACGCCGGTGCGGGCGCGCGTGCGCACCCGCGCCTCGATGCCGATCGAGGACGTCGCGTCGTCGAACCCGAACTCGATTTCGACGCCTTCGATGGGAATCGGGTGCGCCAGCGGGATCAACTCGCTCGTGCGCTTGGCGCCCATCACGCCCGCGAGGTGCGCAGCGGCGAGCACGTTGCCCTTGGGCGCACGCTCGTTGCGCGCCAGCGCGAGCGTCGCCGAGTGCATGAACACGCGGCCGCGCGCGACGGCGACACGCGCCGTGACGCGCTTGCCGGCAATGTCGACCATGCGAACGCGGCCGGTGGGGTCGAGATGAGTGAGTTTGCGGGGCACGCAGGAACACTAGGCAGCGCCCGTGAAGCGTGTCAACGGCGCGAACCGAACGACACGAGGGTGATGACGTGAGTTCCCACCCGCTGAATCCGCCCGATTCTTGACACCCGTGCCCCCCCTGCTACTGTCGCGGCCCCGTGTCCTCCCATCGCCCGCGGCTCCCGATCTCCACGCGTCACGCGTTCGCGCTCGCCTTCGACCTGGCGGCGCGACGGGATCCGTTGCAGTCGCTGCTGGTGCCGCTGCTGCTGCAGGCGCCGTGGATCCTGGCGCTCGCGGTGCTGCCGCCACTCAAGGATGCCGAGCGGCCGTGGCAGGTGTTCGGGGTGTGGCTGTGCGCCCAGATCGGCAACTTCGTGATCTGGCTGATCGTAAGTGCGATGCTGCGGTTCCGGGCGCGTTCGGTGTTCAACACCCCGGCCGAGATTCCGCCGGCGCCCGTCATCGATTGCTATTCGAAGGGCCTCAAGCGCGTGCCGTGGCTGCTCCTCACCGAGGTGGTGCGCAACATCTCGCTGGTGATCGCGACGTTCTTCTTCATCGTCCCGGCGGTGTTCCTGGGATTCCGGCTGTCGTTCGCGACCGAGTCGGTGGTGCTCGACGAGCCGCACATGGCGGGATCGTTCCAGCGGTCGTTCCAGCTCACCGAGGGCCGGTTCGAACGCTGGCTCGAGATGATCGTGGTGTCGGTGATGCTGGTGTTCTGCGGCGCGTTCGTGGGCGCGGTGCTGTCGCTGCTGTTTCCGGCCCCCGGCATCAACGTGTGGGTGGCGGTTACCCAGCTCCTGATCATCGCGATGATGCCGATCATCCAGTACGCGTGGACGTTCTTCTATCTGCGGCTCGTGGAGAGCGACCACCCGCTGCCGGCCGGAGCCGGGGTGCCGCCCGCCTATGCCGTGTCGGGCATGGTCCCCGCGGCCGCGGTCGCGACGCTGGCGGATCCCGGCATCGCGACGCCGGACGCCGGCCCGAGCGATCGAACGGAGCCGCTGGGCGCATCGCCGCTCGCGGGCACGGAGCCGTTCGCTGCGGCCGCGCCCGCGACCGGCGGGGAATCGCATGCCGGGGGGAATTCGCACGCGGGCGCCGAGTCGCTGCCGCAAGCCTGAATCGCCGTCGGCCGCCACTGCAGGCGCGAGCCGGAATCCCTCGTGTGTCGCCCGCGGCCGGTGACGGTATGATGGGCACACGCCCGCAACCTTCGTGGTGACAGGTCCCGAGAAAGCGAACGCCATGTCCTCGACACCCGTTTCGCGCGCGTCACAACCGCGGCCGGCCACGGCCGGGACGCCGGCGCGTACGCAATCGATGGTTGGCGCCAGCCCGCGCATGCAGCGCATCTTCAAGCTGGTGCGCAAGGTGGCGCCCACCGACAGCACGGTGCTGATCGTCGGCGAGAGCGGAACCGGGAAGGAACTGGTCGCCCAGTCCCTGCATCTGCAATCGAAGCGCGCCGCGGGTCCGTTCGTACCGGTCAATGTCGGTGCGATTCCGGAATCGCTGATCGAGAGCGAGCTGTTCGGGGCCATGAAGGGCGCATATACGGGCGCGATCGCGGATCGCGCCGGGCTCGTCGAAGAGGCCGACCACGGCACCCTGTTCCTCGACGAGATCGGCGACATGCCGCTCACGACCCAGGTGAAGCTGCTCCGCACACTCGAGAACAGCGAGGTGCGCCGCCTGGGCGACAACGTGACGCGGCTGGTGGACGTGCGAGTCGTGGCCGCGACGCACCGCGATCTACTCGCCGAGGTGGCGGCCGGGCGGTTCCGCCAGGATCTCTACTACCGGCTGAACGTCGTGCAGATCGACCTGCCTCCGCTGCGCGAGCGGCGCGAGGACGTCGGGCTGCTCGCGGCGTATTTCCTCGAGCGCGTGGGGCGCCGCGAAGACCGCACCGGGCTCGAGTTCGGCCCCGAGGCCAGGGCGCTGCTCGACCGCTACGATTATCCCGGCAACGTGCGCGAGCTGGAGAACGCCATCGAGCACGCGGTCGCGGTCGCGGAGGGCAAGCTGATCCTGCCCGCCGATCTGCCGGCGGTGATGCGCGCGCCGCGCCTGCTGCCGGTGAACGCCGAGGCGGAGCGGGCGCCGTCCGAGCGGCGCCGCGCGGCGCCGCCCGATGGAGTGCCGGGCGCGGATGGCCACGACTTCGAGGCCGACCGCGACTCGTGGTCGCTCGCCGACGTCGAGCGCGAGCACATTGTCCGGGTGCTCGCGCGTCATCGCGGCAACGCGACGTCGGCCGCGCGCCAGCTAGGCATCTCCCGCACCACGCTGTGGCGCAAGATGCGCGAGTTCGGCCTCGCGCGGGACCCGCGCTGAGCGATGGGGACCGAACGGCTCTACTACGACGACTGCTATACCCGGTCGTTCACGGCCGAGGTGGTGCGGCGGGGCGAGCACGGTGGCCGACCCGCCGTGGAGCTGGTCGCCACGTACTTCTATCCCGAGAGCGGCGGCCAGGAGGCGGATCGCGGGACGCTTGGGGATCTCGAGGTCATCGACGTCCAGGCGGATGACGACGGCACGGTGTGGCACGTGCTGGGCGGGGCGGACGGCGCGCTGCCGGTCCTGCCGGAGGCGGGTGCCACGCTCTCCGCCACGGTCGACTGGACGCGCCGGTTCGATCTCATGCAGCAGCACACCGGGCAGCACATCCTCTCGGCGGCGTTCGAGCGCGTGCAGGGCGGGGCGACGGTGTCGTCCCACCTGGGCGTCGAGCGCAGCTCGATCGACATCACGGCAGCCGACGTGGACTGGGCGGCGATCGGCCGGGTGGAGGCGGCGGCGAACGCCGTGGTGTGGAGCGATCTCGAAGTGGTCCGCCACTGGACGGACGCGGACGGCGTGAAGCAGTTCGCGCTGCGCAAGCCGCCCGCCACGCACGAGCGCATCCGCATCGTCGAGGTCCCGGACTGGGACCTGTCGGCGTGCGGTGGTACCCACGTGCGGCGCACGGGCGAGATCGGCGTCATCAAGGTGGTGCGCTGGGAAAAGGTGCGCGGCAACGTGCGGTTCGAGTTCCTGTGCGCGGCGCGGGCGCTCGCGGACCACGCATGGCGGGTCGAGGCCATGGTCGAAGCGGCGAAGCGCCGCACGCTCAAGGATGCGGAGTTGATTCCGTCGCTCGAGCGGGTGGCAATCGAGCGCGACCGGCTCCAGAAGCAGGTCCGCGACTGGACCGATCAGCGCACGCGGGCCGAAGCGATCGAGCGCGTGGGAGCGCCGCCGAGGCCGGTCGCGGAACATCGCGACGACTGGACGCGGGACATGGCCCGCACGTTCGCGCTCCAGTGCCTCGAGGCGGGAGCGCCGTGGGTGGTGGCGGGAGCCGGTGCGGACCACGTGGTATTCGCGGGGCGGCAGAAGCGCGGTGACGTCGATGTGCGCGAGGCGCTGCCGCAGGCGCTGGCGACGATGGCGGGGAAGGGCGGCGGCAGTCCGGACCTGATCCAGATCGCGGCGCCCGATTCGCCGCGCGCGCGCGCCGGATTCGAGTTGCTCCAAGCCTGGCTGCGGAAGCGGTTCGAGGGCTAGGCCTGCCAACGAAAACCGCGCGCCCTTGGGGAGCGCGCGGTCTCGTCTCGGAACGGAGTTACTTGCTGCGCGTGCGTGTCCGCGACGTCGCGGGCGTCGCACGGCGTGCCGCTGCCGGCCGTGCCACGCGATTCGGCTTGGACGATGGCACCTTCGCCACCGGCTTGTTGCGGGCGCCCTTCGGGGCGTGATGCGTGGCATGGTGCGTCCGCGCGGGCGCACCCGATGTCGCGGCCGCCGGCCGGTTCACCGTGGCCGTGCGGGTTCCCGAGCCGTTCGTGCCGCTGCGCGTGACGGTCGCGATCTTGTTGGCGGCCTGCTGCAGTCCGCCCTCACGTCCGCCGCGGGCCGCCTCTTCGGCGGCGCGCAGGCTGCCCGGCTCCATGCTGTAGTCGAAATCCGGCAGCATCACGCGGGGAATCGCGCGACCGAGGAACCGCTCGATCGCGTCGACGTGCTTCTGCTCGTCCGGGCTCATCAGGGTGAACGCGTCGCCGACGGGCTCGCCGCGGCCGGTGCGGCCGAGGCGATGCACGTAGTCCTCGGGCGTCTGCGGCACGTCGTAGTTGACCACGTGCGCGGTGCCCGTAACGTCGAGACTGCGCGACGACGCCTCGCTCGCGACCAGGATCTGCACGCGTCCGCGCCGCAGGTCTTCGAGTGCCTGATCACGGTCGCCCTGGCTGGGATGCTCGTCGAGCATCGCCACGGCATAGCCCCGCCGCATGAGCTGCCGGGCCAGCCGGTCGCCGGAGGTCCGCGCCCGCGTGAGCACGATCGTGTTGCGCACCTCGGACCGCGCCAGCAGATCGTCCATCAGGTCCGGCTTCAAGTCCCGCGACACGGGATAGATCGCCTGCGTGATGCCGGTGACGGGCTTTGCCACGGGTCCGACGTCGACGCGCACCGGCTCGACGAGCGCCTCCTTGGCGAGCCGATTGAGCTCGGGGGGCATGGTGAGCGTGAATAGCAGCGTCTGCCGGGTCTCGGGCAGGAGCTTGAGCAGCTTGCGCAGATCGGGCGCGAGGCCGAGCGCCACCATGCGGTCGGCCTCCTCGAGCACCAGGATCTCGACGTCGGCGAAATTGAGGCAGCCCCGGGCATAGAGCTCGAGCAGCCGCCCGGGCGTCGCCACGAGCAGGTTGATCGGCTCCTCGCGCAGCATGCGCTCCTGCCCCTGGAGTGGAGCGCCGGTGTACACCACACCCATCCTGAGCTCGGTAAACCGGGCGTAATCGCGTGCACGCGTCTCGACATAGGACGCCAGTTCGCGCGTCGGGACGAGAATGATCCCGCGCAGCCGGCTGCTACGCTCCACGAAGCGCGACAGAATCGGCAGCAGGTAGGCTCCGCTCTTCCCCGATCCGCTCTGGGCGACCCCGATCAGGTCGTTGCCCTGCAAGATGATGGGAATGGCTTTGCTCTGAATAGCGGTAGGCTCGGTCAAGCCGGCGGCCCGAATGCCCTTCAGTATGGGCGTGGGCAGCCCGAACGACGCGAACGTCACAGACCCCTCCAGCGAAAGATCGATCATGTTCCCCGACCGGATTGAGCCACCCGCGCATCGGGCCGTTCCTTCGTCCAGCGATGGGGGCAGCAGCCCCACAGAGTAGGGTGCCGGACGATCTGGGGCAACGACTAAGGCATGGCGCGTGAAAAAAACTTTCGAGTGCCCGACTAGGGGCCATCATTGTAGATGGATTCGGATGGAATTCGCACGTTCAGAGGTTGTCAATCGCTCTGATGCAAACGAATTACGCCGAATTGACCCGACGCGGACGCATGCGCTGGCAGGAAGTGCAGTAGAACGTGGAACGCTGTCCCTGAACGATGCGTTGGATGGGTGTTCCGCATTTCCGGCACGGTTCTCCAGCGCGGTCGTAGACCCGCAATTGGTCGCCATAGGACCCGGGCTCGTTCCACAGCGTACGGTAGCTGCTGAACGTCGTGCCCATGCGTTCGATGGCGGCCCGGAGCACCTGGCCGGTCTCGCCGGCAATCCGCTCCCAGTCCTCGTCGCGGATCGTCCCCGCCCGGCGCCCGGGGTGCACCCCGGCCCGGTGCAGGATCTCGCTCGCATAGATGTTGCCGATTCCGGCGATCCGGCGCTGGTCGAGCAGGAAGTTCTTCACATTCACCTGTACCCCCCGGGCGATCCGGGCGAGCGACGCCCCCGAGGGGGGATCGGCGATGGGATCGGGGCCGAGTTGGCGCAGCGACGCGTCGTCCGCCACCCCGACCGTGGGGATGGCGCGGAACATCCCGAACCGCCGGGGGTCCTGAAACCACAACCGGGTGCCGTCGTCGAACGTGATCTTCACGTGCACGTGGGCCAGGCCGGGAGGCCGGGTGTCGTCGAAGAACAGCCAGCGGCCGCTCATGCCGAGATGCGAGATCACAGTGACTCCGCCCGACAGCGCGATCAGCAGGAACTTGCCGTGGCGGCCCACGCCCTCGATCGCACGGCCGGTCAGATCGATTCCGCGCTTCGTGCCGGCCGCAGAGACGTGCAGCCTGTGGCGCGAGCGTTCGAGGCGCCGGATCGTGCGGCCGTGGACCGTCGATTCCAGCATGCGGCGCACCGTTTCGACTTCGGGGAGTTCGGGCATGATGAGACGCTACAGGAGGGCGGGGCGGCCGCGCGAGGCCGCCCCGCCGGGAACCGATGCGGACGTCGGACGGGGCGCGGCAGGATCGGGGCGGGGCATTGCGCCCGCTTTCCCCCGCGTGGCATGCTGACGATTCGCGCGAAGGCTATGGAAACACTCACGGGAAGGCTCGTTTCATGGATGAACCGGAGCGCTTCGAGGAGTTCGCACGCCTTGCCACCGAGCAGCGCAACCCGCGCACGCGTGATCTCGACACGCTCGACGTGCCGGCGCTGCTCGAACGGATCTCGGCGGAGGACCGCACGGTGCCGGACGCCGTCGCGGCCGAGATCCCGTGGATCGCGCAAGCGGTCGAACTCGTGGTCGCCTCGTTCCGCGAGGGCGGCCGGCTGATCTACGTGGGCGCTGGCACCAGCGGACGGCTCGGCGTGCTCGACGCCTCGGAATGCCCGCCCACGTTCGGCTCCGACTCCAGGCAGGTGCAGGGCGTGATGGCCGGCGGCTATGGGGCGCTGGTGCAGGCCGTGGAAGGCGCCGAGGACCGCACCGACGAAGGCGAACGCGCGATCGCCGAGCGCGATGTGGGCCCGCGCGACACGGTGATCGGCATCGCGGCCAGCCGCCGCACGCCGTTCGTGGTCGCGGCCGTCGCCGCCGCCCGCGCGCGCAAGGCCCGGACGGCGTACATCACCTGCACGCCCCGCGCGGAGTTCAAGCTCGACGTGGATGTCGCGATCTGTCCCGTGGTGGGTCCCGAGGCGTTGATGGGCTCGACGCGCATGAAGTCGGGGACGGCTCAGAAGCTGGTGCTCAACATGATCACCACCTCGGCGTTCGTGCGGATGGGCAAGGTGTACGAAAACATGATGGTGGACCTGCTCGCCACCAGCGAGAAGCTGGTCGAGCGCAGCCGGCGCACGGTGATGACCGTCACCGGCGTCGATTATCCAACCGCCGCGCGCGCCATCGAGGACGCGGGGAAGAGCGTCAAAATCGCGATCGTCATGCTCGAGCTCGGCTGCTCGCTGGCCGAAGCCCAGGCACGACTGGAACGCGCGGGTGGCTTCGTGCGCACCGCGCTCGAGGGAGCGGCATGATCGGTTCGAATCGCAGGATTCGCGGTGGACTCGCGCTGGTCGCGCTGCTGGCGATCGGGACGGCCATGCCCGGCTGCGGCAAGGGCGGCGGCGGCGCGAAGGAGGTCGTGTTCTGGGAGTTCTGGCCCGCCGAGGTCATCGACCCGATCCTCGCCAGGTTCCAGGCGCAGCATCCCGAGATCCACGTGCGCATGGAGCAGCTCACGTGGCAGAGCGGGCTCGAGAAGATCACCGCGGCGATGGCGTCCGGCAACACGCCCGACCTGTGCGAGCTCGGTTCCACCTGGATGCCGCGCATGCTGCACTCGGGTGCCCTGTCCGACTGGAGCGCGGGCGTGGCGGACCTGAAGCCCAAACTCCGCGGGTGGCAGATCGTCTCGATCGGCGACGCCGCCTACGGCATGCCGTGGGTGCTCGGCACGCGCGCGTTGTTCTACAACAAGACGCTGTTCGGCAAGGCCGGCATCGATTCCATGAATCCGCCCGCGACCTGGGACGACCTGCTCGACGCGGCCACGCGCATCAACGAACTCGGCAATGGCGTTCACGGCTTCGGCGCCCAGGCCGGCGAGCGCTACGTGCTGTTCAAGAAGTTCATGCCGTTCGCCTGGGGCAACGGCGGCACGATCCTGTCCGACGACCTCACGCATTCCACGTTCGATTCGCCCGCCAACCGCACGGCGCTCGAGTTCTACCTCAAGCTCGCGAAGGCCGGCATGCTCGACCGGCAGGACGTGCTCGACCGCGAGTTCAAGGAGGGCCGGCTGGGCCTCGAGATCTCGGGGGCGTGGCTGTTCAAGTCGATCCCCAAGGACGCGCCCGGGCTGCGCTACGGGGTCGCGCTGGTGCCGGCGCCGGCCCTGGATAAGGGCACGAACGCGTCGTTCGCGGGCGGCGAGGTGCTCGTGAGCTTCGGCTCATCCCACAACAAGCAGGGCGCGCTCGAGCTGGCGCGATTCCTCGTCCAGCCCGAGAATGCGCTCGCGCTCGCGATCGCGGCGAAGAGCGTCGAGCCCGCGACCGTCGGCGCCGACACCGCCGCCTACTATCGCAGCCGGCCCGACGAACAGGTGATGATCCGCCAGTTCGAGACGTCGTATCCGACGCCCAACCACCCGGCGTGGATCGAGATGGAGGCGGCGATCGAGGACGAGGTCGAGCAGGCGCTGTACGGCAAGAAGACGGCGGCGCAGGCGGTGCTGGACGCGTCGAAGGCGATCGACCAGCTGGCGGCCAAGAAGTAGACATGCGGGCGTATTCGCGCGCGACGTCGTGGACGCTGTTCGCCCCCTGGGTGCTGGCGTTCGCGATGTTCGGACTGTTCCCGTTCGCGTTCTCTCTGTGGGCGTCGTTCACCGACTACTCGCCGATCCGCGCCGGTGGCGCCCGGTTCGTGGGGCTCGACAACTACGTCCGCGCGCTGCACGAGCCCGCGTTCTGGAGTTCGCTCCAGACCACGGGGACGTTCGTGATCGGAACGATCCCGTTCACCACGCTGCTCGCGCTGGCGCTCGCGCTCGCCGTGCAGCCGGCGTTTCGCGGCCGGTCGATGTTCCGCGTGGGGTTCTTCCTGCCGAGCGTGGTGTCGGTGGTGGTGCTGTCGCTGGTGTTCAAGGGGCTGTACGCGCCGAACGGCTCGCTGAACGCGCTGCTGCGGCTGGCCGGGCTGCCCACGCCGTCGTGGCTGCTCGACCCGCGCACGGCACTCCCGGCGATCATGGCGATGGACGTGTGGTCGGCGAGCGGCTACTACATGGTGATCTTCCTCGCCGGGCTCGAGGCGATCCCGCGCGAGCTGTACGACGCGGCGCGGCTCGAAGGCGCGACCTGGCGCGACTGCCTGATCCACATCACGCTGCCGCTGCTGCGGCCGACGCTGCTGTTCGTGATCGTGGTGAACACCGTGCGCAGCCTGCAGATCTTCGCCGAGGTGTTCGTGATGACGCGCGGGGGGCCGCTGCATTCCACGTCGACCGTCGTGTACTACCTGTACGAACAGGCGTTCTACCGGTTCGATCTGGGCTACGCGAGCGCCGTCGGCTATCTGCTGTTCGTCCTCACGCTGCTGCTGGCGCTGGCGCAGATGAAGCTCGTGGGTGGACGCACCGCGGGGGCGGGCGCGTGACCGCGGCCACCGCGACCCCGGCCGCCCTGGGCGAGCGCGAGCTGGCGCCGCCGCCGCCGCCGTGGGGCGCCTCGGCGCTGCGCTGGCTGTGGCTCGGGCCGCTGCTCGTGAGCATGCTGCTGCCGTTCGTGTGGATGGCGGCGGTGTCGCTGTCCGCCAGCTCCGGGGGCTCGCTGTCGCGCGCGCTGTCGGGGCCGCTCGGCCTCGACAACTACCGCGCGCTGTTCGGCAGCGCGCACCTCGGTCGCTACCTGTTCAACAGCGCGTTCGTCGCGTCGCTCGTGGTGCTGCTCAACGTCGCAACCGCGGCGAGCGTGGGTTACGTGCTCGCGCGCCAGCGCGTGCCGGGGGAGAAGTTCTGGTCGTTCGGCATCGTGGCGACGCTGATGCTGCCGAAGCAGGTGCTGATGATTCCGTTGTACCTGGTAATGGCGCGGCTGCGGCTGCTCGACACCTATTCCGCGCTGGTGTTGCCGTTCGCGGTCGATGCGTTCAGCATCTTCATGGTGCGCCAGTACGTGCTCGGCCTGCCGCACGAGCTCGAGGAGGCGGCACGCGTGGATGGCGCGTCCGACTGGATGATCTTCACCCGGATCGTCGTGCCGCTCATGAGCCCGGTGCTGGCGGTGGTGGCGATCCAGTCGTTCCTCGCCAACTGGAATTCGTTCCTGTTTCCGCTCATCTTCATCGACTCGGACCGGCTGCGCACCCTGCCCGTGGGGCTCGCGCTGCTGTCGCAATCGGAGCACAGTGTGGACTGGGGGTTCCTGATGGCAGGCTCGACCGTGGCGTCGCTGCCGGTGATCGCCGTGTTCGTGGCGTTCCAGCGCCACATCCTGTCCGGCCTGCTCGCCGGAGCCGAGAAGTGACGCCGGGGCGCAAGCGTCCGGCCGACGGCTGGCGGAAGCTGCGCACGTATCTCGAACGCGACGGGCATCTCGTGGTGGGACTGATGACCGGCACGTCGGGCGACGGGATCGACGCGGCGCTCGTCGCGTTCGAAGGCACGGGGCTCGAGACCACGTACGAGCTGCGCGCCTACACCGAGACCCCGCTCGATTCCACGCTGCGCACCGAGATCCTCGAAGTGGCGGGCGCCGAAACCGTGACGCCCGAGCGGCTCATGGAGCTGGACGCGACGCTGGGGCGCCGCTTTGCCGAGAGCGTGCGCGCGCTGCTCGAGTCCGCGGGTGTCGCGCCCGAGGACGTGGATGCGATCGGTTCCCACGGCCAGACGGTGCGCCACATGCCGCGCGGCACCGCGCGGGGGGGCGCGCTGTCGCTCCAGATCGGCTCCGCCGCGATGCTCGCCGAGCGCACCGGGATCTCCGTGGTGTCGGACTTCCGCGCCCGCGACACCGCGGCGGGCGGCGAGGGTGCGCCGCTGGTGCCGCTCGTCGACTGGTGGCTGTTCCGCTCGCAGGCCGAGGCCCGCGTGATGCTCAATCTCGGCGGGATCGCGAACGTGACGCATCTGCCCAGGGCCTGCGAGCCCGCGCAGGTGACGGCATTCGACACCGGGCCCGGCAATTCGGTGCTCGACGCGCTCGCGCGGCTCGCCTCGGGCGGCGTTCACCAGTACGACGCGGGCGGCGTGCTGGCGGCGCGCGGCGCGGCGAGCGAGGCGCTGCTCGCCGAGTTGCTCGCCGATCCGTTCTTCGCCCAGGCGCCGCCGCGCTCGACCGGCCGCGAACGGTTCGGCGAGCGCTACGCCGCCAAGGTCCACGAGCTGGGTGCGGCGATGCGGCTGTCGGACGCGGACTTGCTCGCGACCGCCGTGGAGCTGACGGCGGCGTCGATCTCGTCCGCGATCGAGCAGTTCCTCGCGCCCCAGGGGCCGATCGGCGGGGTGTTCGCCAGCGGAGGCGGCGTGCACAACGCTAGCCTGATGAAGGCGCTCGAGCGGCGCCTCACGCCGGCGCGCGTGCGGTCGCTGTCCACGCTCGGCGTGGCGCCCGAGGCGAAGGAGGCGCTGGCGTTCGCGTTCCTCGCGCACCAGACGCTGTGCGGACTGCCCGGGAACCTGCCCGGGGCGACCGGCGCGCGCCATCCGGTGGTGCTCGGCAGCGTGACGCCGGGAGTGCCGGAATGATGCGCGCGGCGCGAGTTCTCGGGAGCACGCGGGCGGGCGGCCGGCTCCGGCGTGCGGTGATCGCATGTGAGCGGTCTGCCGTCGGGCGCGTCCACTCTGTCGATGCCGCGCGGGCGATCCTCGGCGCCGCGGCGATCCTCGCGCTGCTGGCGCTCGCGGGCTGCGCGATCGTCCCGGCGGAGCGTGCCCCCGTGCCGCCGCCACAGCCCCGGCCGGCCGGAACGCCGCGGAGTTCTCCCGCCACCCATCCCCCCGCGCCCTCCGGCTCCGGCGCCCAGCCCGTGAGCCTCGACTTCGAGCCCCGCATCGACGTGGGCCTCGCCACCGACCTGGATTCGGTGGTCGTAATGCCCGTCACGCGGCTGGCGCTGCACCTTTCAGGCCCGGGCGGCGACCATTCGCTCGGCGAGACGGGGGCTGCGGTCACGGTTCACAACGCCGGCGGTCGATGGTCCATCAACTGGACCGACGTCGACGCGGCCGGCGCGGCGCCGCTGACCGCGGCCGACACGCTGTGGATCTCAGGCGTCGAGCCGGACCCCACGGCCCAGCGTCTGAGCTGGAATGGCAAGCGCTGGCGGGGCCTGGGCAAGCTGTTCCTCGGCCCGCGCGGGCGGCTCACGCTGGCGCTCAGGCTGCCGCTCGAAGCGTATCTGCTCGGTGTGGTGCCGGGGGAGATCGGCGGCCTGAGCCCCGCGCTGCTCGAGGCCGGGCGCGCCCAGGCGGTCGCGGCGCGCAGCTACACGCTGTTCTACCGCGGCCGGCGGGGCGCCGAGGGATTCGACGTCTACGGGTCGGTCGAGGACCAGGTTTACGGGTCGGTCGAGAGCGAACGCGAGCTGGCGACCCGCTGTGTGACCGGCACCCGCGGCGAGGTGGCGCTCAGCCAGGGCGCGCCGATCCGCGCGAACTACTACTCCACCTGCGGCGGCATCACGGCCGACGTGTGGGAGGCCTGGCCCAACGATCCGCTCGCCTACCTCGTGAGTCATCGCGATCGCGACCGTGGCGAGGACTACTGCGCCACGTCGCCGCTCTATCGCTGGCGCGAGACCTGGGCCCCGGCCGAGCTGATCAGCAACGTCATGAAGTACGCGCCCCAGCAGGGCATCGTGCTGCCGGCGGCGGGCCTGGGCGAGCTGACGGACGTCGTCGTGGAGAGCCGCTCGCGCTCGGGCCGCGCGTGGCAACTGCGGGTGCGCGGCACGCTCGGCGAGGTGCGGCTGCCGGCCTATTGCATCCGCCAGGTGTTGCGCCGGGGCGGCAATGCCATGGCGATCCTGCGTTCCAACCTGTTCAAGATCGCCGTGCAGCGGAACCCTGCGACCGGCCGCGCCGTGGCGGTGCTGGCGTCGGGCGCGGGATCGGGCCACGGGGTCGGAATGTGCCAGACCGGCGCTCTGGGGATGGCGCGCGCCGGCCGCGGCTCGGACGCGATCCTGCGCCACTATTACCCGGGAATCGATTTGAAGCGGCTTTATTGACACCCTCGCTCGGCCGCGGCTATTCTGCGCGCCGCTTGTGCGCCATGGCGTTCGATCGCCACGGTCAAGGCTCGGGGGGTTGTAGTTCAGCTGGTTAGAACGCCTGCCTGTCACGCAGGAGGTCGCGGGTTCGAGTCCCGTCAACCCCGCCATGTTCCGCAGCGTTCCGCCCGCCGCCACGACCGGCCGGGCCTGGGGCCAGCGGGGCCCCGTTCCGACCCCGAAACCGTCCAGGCATTCGGTTGCGACCCTGAAATGGCTGACTTGCGGGCCGCTACGCCGGACTTCAAGGCTGCGCGCACCGGCCCCTGTTTTGACGCATCCCACGCTGTGAGATCCACAGGATTTCCCCCGCGGCCATTTCCAGTTGACGAGTGGAGGACGCTTCGTATACTGCCGAGGCTTTTTCGGAAAGGTGCGCATCGAGAGGTGTGCCCGAGCATCCAATCCGCGTTGCGGAACGGCGTTGAGCCCGTTCCGGATCACGACACACGACAAGTTTTCGAGGAAGCCATGATGAAGAAGAAGGGATTGCCGGGCGACGACGAATTCAACGCTCTTCCCGACGCCGAGGCGGACGGCTACTCCGACGACGAGGACGACGACAAGGACGACGAAGCGTTCGGTGACGACGACCTCGACGAGGACGACGAGTTCGGCGACGACGACGAAGACGAGGAGTTCGAAGACGAGTTCGAGGGTGACGAGGCATTCGCCGAGGATGATCTCGTCGACGTGGACAAGGACGACGACGAATAACGGCAGGTCCGGCGCTTCGGGATCGAGGCTCACCGGAGGCGGTTGCCGAGCATTCCCGCGCTGTACGCGTAGCCCTGACCCGGAATCCGGTCAGGGTTTTACGCTGTTTGAGCCCCGCACGCCGCGGGTCGCCTGCGAGGATCCGAGCGTATGACCCAGCCTGACTGGCCCCAGGGCCTGCCGATCAACTTCGGCGGACTCGACGAAGCGTTCTCGGCGTTCGAGACCGCGCGCATCGCCGTGCTGCCGGTGCCGTATGACTTCTCGACGTCGTATCAGGGCGGCACCCGCGGCGGGCCGCGCGCGATGATCGAGGCGTCCCGCAACATGGAGGTATGGGACGACGAGCTGGGCGCCACGTACCGCGCCGGGATTCACACGCTGCCCGAGCTCGAGCCGACGGCGCTCGGACCCGAGGCGATGGTGGAGCGCGTGGAGCAGGCCGTGACCTGGATCCTCGCCCACGGCAAGCTGCCCGCGGTGCTGGGAGGCGAACACAGCATCACCGCCGGCGTGGTGCGCGCGCTGCATCGCAAAGTGCCGAAGCTGTCGGTGCTCCAACTCGACGCGCACGCCGACATGCGCGACACCTACCTCGACTCGCCCTACAGCCACGCCTGCGTGATGCGGCGCATCCGCGAGCTCGTGCCCGCCGCGTCGGTGGGCATCCGCTCGTTGAGCGAGGAGGAGGCGTCGTACCTCGCCGCGCACCCCGCGCCGATGTGGAGCACGCGCGCGTTCCGCGCGCTCAACGGCAACTGGCAGCCGGTGCTCGACGCGCTGACGGACGACGTGTTCGTCACGTTCGACCTCGACGCGCTCGACCCGTCGCTGCTGCCGGGCACCGGCACGCCCGAGCCCGGCGGCCTCGACTGGTACGAGGCCGTCGATCTGCTCGCGGCGGTGGCCGCGAAGAAGCGCATCGTCGGGTTCGACATCGTCGAGCTCGCGCCGACGCCCGGCCAGGTGGCGTCGGACTTCCTCGCCGCGCGGCTGGCCTATCGCATGATGGGGCTCGTGCTCTCGAGCGTCCGCGAGCCGGTGGCCCGATGACGGGACAGGGCCGCAGGGCCGAGCAGCGCGAGGCCGAACGCGTGCGAGCGGCGCGCGAGGGGGCGCGGCCGGGACGCAAGGGTGCGGGCGCCGCACGCGAGGGAGCACGGCCGGCACGGAAGGGCGCGGGCGCCGAGCGCCCGCCGGAACGTGGCGACGGAGCGGGTGCCGACCGGCGCGGGACGGGTGACGACCGCCGTGTCGCGCGGCCAATGCCGGGCGGCGGGCCGCGCGGATCCCAGGGCTCGACCAGTGCCTCGCGAGGGCTCGACGTGCCGCGAGAGCAGACGTCCGCCGCGCCGCGCAGGCGATCGCCCGCGGCGCCGCGCGGACGTTCCTCCGCGGGTCCGGGTGGGCGGTCCTCGACGGCGCCGCGGGATCGGTCCTCCGCCGAACCGCGGAGTCGGTCCGCCGCCGCGCCGCGCTGGCGCGAATCCAACGAGCGCGATTCGGCGCCGCGCCGCGAGCGACCGCCGGTCGCGGGCCGTCCGCGTCCGGCGGCCGCGCCGCGAGCGGACCGGCCCGACGACGCGCCGCGCATCGCGCCGCCCGCCGACACCACGGGCAAGCCGCGCATCATGCTGAGCAAGAACCAGGACCGCCGCGTGCGCGCCGGTCACCCGTGGGTGTTCAGCAACGAGATCACCCAGGTGCTCGGCGCGCCCGCCAACGGCGACATGGTCGAGGTGCTGGATTTCCGCGGCGCCTATCTGGGCAGCGCCTACTACAATCATCACAGCCTGATCGCCGCGCGGCTGCTGACGCGCGGCCGCGATCCCATCGACACCGAGTTCTTCGTCAAGCGCTTCGAGCGCGCGCTGCGCCTGCGCGAGCAGACGCTGCCCGGTGCGACCGCGCTGCGTGTGGTCTATGGCGAGGCCGACCAGGTGCCCGGACTGATCGTCGACAAGTATGGCGACTACCTCGCGGTGCAGATCCTGACCCTCGGCATCGAGGCTCGCGCCGACGAAGTGAAGGCCGCGCTCGAGCGCACGCTCGCGCCGCGCGGCGTCGTGCGCGTGTGCGACACGCCGTTGCGCGAGCTGGAAGGGCTGCCGCTCGAGCGCGGCCTGTGGTGGGGCGAGGTCCCCGAGCGCGTCGATCTCACCATGGATGGATTCCAGATCGAGGCCGACCTGTTCCACGGGCAGAAGACCGGGTTGTTCCTGGACCAGCGCATGAACCGCCGGCGCGCCGAGGCGCATGCGTCGGGCAGGCGGACGCTGGATCTGTTCTGTTACCAGGGCGAGTGGTCGCTGCACGCGGCCCGCGGCGGCGCCACGGAAGTGATCGCGGTCGACTCGTCGGAGCCGGCGCTCGCGGCCGCGGCGCGCAATGCCGAGCGCAACGGCCTGTCGGAACGCATCCGGTTCGTGCGCGGCGACGTGTTCGACATGCTGCGCCGGATGGAGCTCGAGAAGCAGCGGTTCGGCCTCGTGGTGCTCGACCCGCCGGCGCTGATCAAGTCGCGCCGCCATCTGGACGCCGGCGTCCGCGCCTATCGCGAGCTGAATCGCGCCGCGATGTCGCTGCTCGACGCCGAGGGCGTGCTCGTCACCAGCTCCTGCAGCCACCACCTGGACGACGAGCTGTTCCGCCAGGTGCTGATGGAGGCCGCGCGCGCCGCGAAGCGGCCGTTCCGCGTGCTCGAATGGACCGGGGAATCGCCCGATCATCCGCAGCTGCTCGCGGTGCCGGAGACGCACTATCTCAAGTGTGCGGTGCTGCAGGCGATCTGAGGGGCTGGGCCTTTGTCACGAGCCGCTGGATCTTCGATGCGTACCTACGGGATCGGTATCCACAGCTTTATAAGGAATTGACGAAAGACTCCGGTCTTGTCGTGGCGACTCTGTTTACGTCTGATCGCTCTCGAGAAATGCAAGATTTCCGCGAGAGCCATGATGGCAACACCGAGGACACGAAGTTGGTGCGGCTCAAACGCATTTCCGTCGTGCTGTGGAAGCCGCCAATCGTCTTCTTTCTCGCAGGTGTCGTACTCATCCTGGCGGCCGCTGGCGTGGCCATGCTCCTTGGGCACCGCGTCCAGACAGGTCGGTAGTTGCTTGGCATCGCTCCTGACGTTGCGGGCGCACGGGCAGCACGCTGCGCGATCCCAGCCCTCAGCCTTCAGGCGCCGGCCTCTCAGGAGGCGTGGTCGCCGCCTCTGCCCCACTCGCCGCCTCTTCACCTCGTTCAGATAACTCAACTGCCACGAATTCCACCCGATAGCGTGGAGTAAACGGAACGCTCGTGGCGCGCAGCTGAGTCATCTGGGATGTGTCGAACGCCTTGATGTGCGTTGAGCCCTGTTCCCAAGCGTAGAGTAGAAGGTTGCCAGTGCGAGCCCGACGCAATGAGTACGGCTCTGCTCTGCGGAGCCTGCCGTGATAGGAAAACTCAACCAGTAGGCGGTTCGCGCCAGCGAATCGCGCTGCCTCGAGGCCCACGCTCTCGCGCGATCATTTGCTCGTCTCGGGCCCAACGATTATCGCATTGGCCCACAATCCCCAGCGTTTGCTCAGTCGGCCTCGCGAGCGAATGGAGGGGTCGAGTTTGACGATCCCACTCGTCCGACGAGCGCGCGCCGCCTCGACTAACCCCGAGTCCCCGAGGTCGAGGGCCTCGGCGAGGAACCCGAGCCGCTTGAAAGCGGCACCGGTTCCGATCCCTCCCAATTCTTCAAGGAGTCGCGCTGGCCGCCAATGCTCGCTCTCTCGGTAGGCCACGAGAACGGCGGCGAGATGGCGGATTCCGCCGAGCCAGTCTGGCGAGACGAGCGCGTCGGCGATCGTGCGTTCGCGGCTTGAAGTCGCCAGTCGATCGCGCCCGCGCCACACGGTGCCCACGGCCTCAAGGCGTTTCCGGGGGACTTGAACAACATGAAAGTCGACGCCGGCAATGACCTGGTGTGTCCTTCGAACTCCGGTCGCGGAGACCACAAAGGTTGAGTGGAAGATCTGCTCCGTCAAGTCCCAGTGCTCGGCTGCACTCCAACCTCCGATGTAGCACGGAGCGAAGAGTTCGTGCGCGAAAATCCACGTGTCCTCGACGACGCCGCTCACTGCAGCTTCCGATTCGAGCGGGAGAATCAAGTACATCCCCCGACGCAAGCGTTTCAGCCAGCCTTGGCGAGCGAGCCTCGCAAGTACTCCGGACGCTGAAGCAGGCGGAACTTCAAGGGCGTGGGTGGCTCTCGAGATGGTAAGAACTCCACCTCGGGCTACGCGAGCGAGGCTACGGAGGTAGCGCCCTGCGCGATAGTCAATTGCGAGTTTTTTCGACTCTTGCATCATAGGCATACTCTGACCGCGTAAACATTGCCTATTGGACGTTATCTGTAGCTACAGTATACCCCATGTAATTTTCGGTCAAAAGGTCGCCTGGAATTCCTAGCCTTCCGAAGCGGGCTCCGGAGCCGTAGTCACCGGGGTTTCGCCGCTCGCCGCCTTCTTCACCTCGTCCAGGTAGTTCATCCGCAACTCGGTGAGCACCTGCTGCAGCACGCGCGCCTCGTCGGGATCGAGGTTGCCGCGCGTGCGGAGTTCCAGCGCGGCCAGCGTGTCGATCGTGTCGCGGGCGCCGTCGAGATCGCGCTCCACCTTGCGCGTCATCGGATTCATCAGCTTGCCCAGCAGCATCATTGCGCTCTGCTGGAGGCCGAGTACCAAGTGCAGGAACAGCGCGGCCTGCCGCGGGGGATGCGTGTCGTTCGTCATGATGCGTCCTCCTGTTGCGCCCCGGCGCGGGCCTTGGCTTCGTCCCACAGCGCGTCCAGCTCTTCGAGCGTCGCGTCCGCGGGACGCCGGCCCTGCTCGGCGAGGCGTGTCTCGATGTGATGGAACCGGTCGCGGAACCGGCCGTTCGTGGCCCGCAGCTCGCGCTCGGGATCCACGCCCAAATGTCGCGCGACGTTGACGGCCGCGAACAACAGGTCGCCGATCTCGCCGGCCACGGCGCGGTTCCACGGCGCCGGGCGGGCATCGGCGCCGACCGCCGCGGTGGTTCCGGCCGCCAGGGCCTGCTCGACCTCGGCCAGTTCCTCGCGCACCTTCGCGAACGCGCCCTGGGCCGACGGCCAGTCGAATCCCACGGCCGCCGCCTTCTCCTGCGTGCGGAACGCGGCGATCAGCGCGGGCAGGCCCCTGGGCTGGCCGCCGAGCAACGACGTCGTCGTGCCGCCCTTCTCGGCCTGCTTGATCTCCTGCCACTGGCGATACGCGGCGTCGCCGTCCTTTACGGCCGCTCCGCCGTAGACGTGCGGATGCCGCCGGATCAACTTCTGCGACGCCCGCTCCATCGCTTCTGCGAGCCCGATCCCCGAACGCTCGCCGAGCAGCTCGAGGCAGAACACGGCGAGGAACATCACGTCGCCCAGCTCCTCGGCGATGTGTTCGGTGTCGCCCGAGGCGATTGCCTCGGCCGATTCCACGGCTTCCTCGGTCAGGTAGGGCGTCATCGTCTCGAGCGTCTGATCGCGGTCCCAGGGGCAGCCGTCCGGGCTCCGCAGGCGGCGGCAGACGTCGAGGAGTGCACCAAAGGCGTCACGTTCACGGTCGTTCATACCCTGAGCATAGCCAACGCGATCACGCGCGGCCAAACCAGCGTCCGCCGTCCGGCGGCAAGATTCGTCATCGGTCTCGTGCGAACGGCCGAGCGGATCCCGCCTATGCCGCGGCCGCCGGCCGCGAGCGCCGGCGGGCGAGCGTCACGACGAGCACGATCAGGATCACGAGCGCGAGCAGCGGCACGAAGATGCCGAGCGCCAGCATTCCGACGGTGCCCGCGTCCTCGGCGGTCGACAGCAGCGGGTTCGCGTGGCCGAGCGTGACGGCGGTCGAGCCGATGCGGGTCTTCGCCTTGAGCGCGTGGATCGCCAGTGCGCCGCCGCCGAACACCACGCCCGCGATCTGCGCCCACGGCGAGGGCCAGTGGGTGAGCACGGCAACGCCCGCGATCCACGCGGCGATCGGCCGGATCGCGGTGCCGACGATGTCGAGCGCGTGATCCACCATCGGCACCTTGTCGCCGACGATCTCGATCACGGTGGCCACGCCGAAGCACACGAGCGCGGGCGTGGTTTCGAGCCAGTGCATGCCGTCCTTGAGCTCGATCCAGCCGAGCCGGCCCGCGACGCCCACCGCGAGCAGCGGCAGGAACGCGCGCAGGCCGCAGGCGGCCGAAACCACCACGCCGCTCGCAAGCGCCAGCACCAGAATCGGATCGAATGTCATGGAATCACGCCTCCTGAACGTTTCGGAACCGCGTCGGACGACACCCTCGAACGCCGAGCGTACCCCAAATCGGCCCGGTCTGGCGCGGTGCAGGGCAGCGGAGGCGGCGCTTTGCGGTTCCCGGCCGCCGTCGCACCCGCCCGCGTCGTTCACAGGCGCGGGGCCGGCCGTTGGCCAGGCACCGCTCGCATTGCGCCGGCCGCGCGTGGCCGACTATGCTGCGGCTCTTTTTCGACATGTTTGGACGAACTCGGGGCCGCTCTAGATTCGGGGGAATTGCCTGTGACGATGCCGGTATCGACCTGGGCCGAGGTCGATCTCGACCGGTTCGCCGCGAACCTGGCGGTGATCACCGCCCAGATCGGGCCCGGTCACGAAATCCTGCTGGTGGTGAAGGCCGACGCCTATGGCCATGGCGCGGTCGAGATCGCCCGCGCCGCCGAGCGCGAGGGCGTCCAGCACTTCGGCGTCGCCACGCTCCACGAGGGCATCCAGCTTCGCCAGGCGGGCTGCCGGCTGCCGATCGTCGTGCTGTCGCCGCTGCTGCCGAGCGAGATCGGCGACAGCGTCGAGCACCAGCTCGATCCCTCGATCGCCGATCTCGCGTTCGGCCGCGCGTATTCCGCGGCGGCGGAGCGGGTGGGCCGCCCGCTGCGATTCCACGTCGAGATCGATACGGGCATGGGCCGCGCCGGCGTACGCGACGCGGAATCGGATGCCTTCATCGCCGCGCTGTGCGCGCTGCCGGGCCTGAGACTCGCGAGCGTGTACACGCACTTTCCGGACGCCGACGCGGACGACCTCGAGTTCTCGCACGCCCAGGTCGCCCGGTTTCATGCGGCGCTCGAGCGGCTGGCCGCGCGCGGCATCACGCCGCCGCGGCTGCACGCTTCGAACAGCGCGGGCACGCTCAATCTGCCGGACGCGCGGTTCGACTGGGTCCGCGTCGGGCTGATCGCCTACGGGCACCAGCCGCCGCACGCGCGCGTGGCGCTGCCGTTCGCGCCGGTCATGGCGTTCAAGAGCCGGCTCGTCCAGGTGCGCGAACTGCCGGCCGGCTCGCCCGTGAGCTACGGGCGCTCGTTCGTAACCCAGCGGCCGAGCCGGATCGGTGTCGTTGCGGCCGGCTACGGGCACGGGCTGTCGTGGCTGCTGTCGAATCGCGGCCACATGCTGGTCGGCGGCGAGCGCGTGCCGATCGTGGGGCGCGTCACGATGGATCTCACGATGGTCGACATCACGGGCGTGCCGTCGGCCGCGGTCGGCGATGAGGTGGTGCTGTTCGGCGAACAGGGCGGCGCGTCGATCCCGCTCGAGGAGGTGGCCGCGTGGAGCGAGACGCTGCCCTACGAGATCATGTGCACGATCGGCAAGCGCGTCGCGCGCATCTACGTGCGCGGCGGCCGGCCGGTGAAGCTGACGTCGCTGGTGGGCGAGCGCGTGGAGTGGACCCAGCAGGCCGCCGAGCACTTCCGGCTGCGCGAGCTTGCCGTTGCCGCGGCGAAGCGGAGCCACTGATGCGCGTGTTCCTCGTGGTACTCGACGGCGTCGGCATCGGTGAGCTGCCGGACGCGGACCGCTACGGCGACCGCGGCAGCAACACGCTGGGCCACGTGGCCGAGTCGGTGGGCGGGCTCAAGCTGCCGACCATGGAGCGGCTCGGGCTCGGCAACCTGCTCGACGTGCAGGGCGTGCGACCGCTGCGCGACACGCGGGGCGCGCGGGCGCGGATGACCGAGCGTTCGGCGGGCAAGGACAGCACGACCGGCCACTGGGAGATGGCGGGCATCATCGTGGAGCAGCCGTTCCCCACGTACCCCGACGGCTTCCCGGAGGAGCTGCTCGACCGGTTCAGCGAGCGCGTGCAGCGCGGCTGGCTCGGCAACGTCGCCGCGTCCGGCACCGACATCATCGCCAGGCTGGGCGAGGAGCATCAGAAGACCGGGCGGCTCATCGTGTACACTTCCGCCGACAGCGTGTTCCAGATCGCGGCGCACGAAGACACGGTCCCGATCGACGAGCTGTACCGGGCGTGCCAGGCCGCCCGCGAGCTGCTCACCGGCGACAACGCGGTGGGACGCGTGATCGCGCGGCCGTTCACGGGCACGCCGGGGCATTACACGCGGACGGCGCGACGGCGCGACTTCTCGCTGGAGCCGCCCGAGGCGACACTGCTCGACCGCCTGACCGAGGCGGGCAAGCGGGTGGTCACGGTCGGCAAGGTGGACGAGCTGTTCGCGGGCCGCGGCGTGACCGAATCGCATCACACGACCGGCAACGGGGAAGGGCAGGAGCTGTTGCTCGATTTCGCACGCAGACCGGGAGAGGGACTGGTGTTCGCGAACCTGGTGGACTTCGATCAGGCATACGGGCATCGCAATGACCCCAAGGGCTTTGCCCGCGCGCTCGAGGAGTTCGACGGCTGCCTCGCCGAGCTGCTCGGCCGGCTGCGCTCCGACGAGGTGTGCATGGTGACCGCGGACCACGGCAACGACCCGACCACGCCGGGCACCGATCACGCGCGCGAATACACGCCGCTGCTCGTGGCCGGTCCGCGCGTGAAGCCCGCCGTCGACCTCGGCACCCGCGAAACGTTTGCCGACATCGGCTGCACGATCGCCGACATGCACGGCGTGACGCGCCCGGTCGTGGGCACGAGCTTCGTGCGCGAGGTGCGCTCGTGAGCGCGCGGGCCCGCACGGTGCGGCGCGGGGCCGAAGACGCCGGCGACGTCGGCAACGGCGTCCGCAACGGCGGCCGTGCCGCGGAGGACGTCATCGTCGGAACCGTCGTGAGCGGGGCTGCGCGCCGCGCGGCCGCACGCGGCAACGGGGCCCGCAAGGCGGGGGCGCGCATGTCGCCCGCCCGGCTGATGGCCGAGGCGGAGATCGCCCGCCGCACCTCCTATGCGCCCTATTCGAAGTTCCGCGTGGGCGCCGCGCTGCTCACGGACGACGGCACCGTGGTGCACGGCTGCAACGTCGAGAACGCCTCGTATGGCCTGTCGATCTGCGCCGAGCGCAACGCGATGTGGAAGGCGGTCAGCCAGGGCCTGCGCCGGTTCGTCGCCGTCGCGGTGACGGCGGAGCCGCGTCATGGCTCGACGCCGTGCGGAGCGTGCCGGCAGGTGCTGCACGAATTCGCTCCGGACCTGGACGTCTACTGGCGCGCGGCCGACGGCGGCATCCTGACCGCCAAGATCGAGCGCCTGCTGGCGCAGCCGTTCCGGCTGTTGCGCGCCCCGGGCAGGGTCCCCGCGCCCCGCGCCGGCAAGACCCCTCGCGCACCCCGCGCGCGCGCGGCCGTCGGCGTCCGCACGAAACCGTCCGCGCGCATCGGCCGCCGTCCCCGCGCGGCCCGCACGAGGAGTTCCGCACGATGACCGCCGATCACGAGCTGCTCGTCGACATCATCACCCGCAAGGTGATGGAGGAGCTGCGCAACGGCCGTGGCCCCGCGACCGTCGCGGCGCCGCGTCCGGCGCCCGCGACAGAGTCCGACCCGCACGATCCCGAGACCTGCGAGCGCTGCCGCAACTTCGGCGTGTCGGCGGTGCGCGGCCCCGACGAGACGCGGCGGCTGGTCGAGGCGGGCGCGTCGCGCGTCGTCGCCACGGTCGGCTATTGCCCGGCCAGCGACGGGCTCGCCTCGCTGATCGACCACACGCTGCTCAAGCCCGACGCCACGCGCGCCGACATCGAGACGCTGTGCAGCGAGGCGGCGCAGTTCTGCTTCGCCTCGGTGTGCGTGAATCCCAACTGGGTCCCGCTGTGCCGCGAGATGCTGCGCAACTCGGGCGTCAAGGTGTGCACGGTGATCGGGTTCCCGTCGGGGGCGCATGCGCCCGACGTGAAGGCCTACGAGACGCGCCGCGCCGTCGAGCAGGGCGCCGAGGAAGTGGACATGGTGATCAACATTGGCGCGATCAAGTCCAAGGACTACGCGCTCGTCGAGCAGGACATCCGCGGCGTCGTCCAGGCCGCGGGCCGCGACACGGTGGTGAAGGTGATCCTCGAGACCTCGCTGCTCACGCGCGAGGAGAAGATCATGGGCTCGTCGCTGGCGAAGGCGGCGGGCGCGGATTTCGTGAAGACGTCGACCGGCTTCGCCGGCGGCGGCGCCACGGTCGAGGACGTGCGCCTGATGCGCGAGACCGTGGGGCCGGAGATCGGCGTCAAGGCGTCGGGTGGCATCCGGTCCAAGGAGGACGTCGAAGCGATGGTCGAGGCGGGCGCCACGCGCATCGGCGCGTCGGCCGGCGTCAAGATCGTGCGCGGCGACACCGCCGAGGCGAAGGGCTACTAGTGCCCGCCGCGAGCATGACCAGGGCGCGCGGCAGGGGCTGCTAGCCCAGGTGGCCGACGCCCGGGAATTCCTGCGCACGAAGCGCGACGGCCGCGCCCATGCGCCCGCGGACATCGCGGAGTTCGTCGCCGGCCACATGCGCGGCGCGATCCCCGACTACCAGGTGAGCGCGTGGCTGATGGCCGCGTTCCTCAATGGCCTGGATGAATCCGAGACCGACGCGCTCACGAACGCCCTGCTCCATTCGGGCCAGGTGTTCGACTGGACCGCGATCGGGCGGCCGAGTGCCGACAAGCACTCCACCGGCGGCGTCGGCGACAAGATTTCGCTGATCCTGGCGCCGCTCGTCGCGGCGTGCGGCGTGATGGTGCCGATGGTGTCGGGCCGCGGACTCGGACACACCGGCGGCACGCTCGACAAGCTGGAGTCGATCCCCGGCTTCCGCACCCAGCTCGCGCCCGACGCCATGCGCGCGCAACTCGAGCGCATCGGCGTGATCATGGTGGGCCAGGGCGCCGAGCTGGCGCCCGCCGATGGCCGGTTCTACGCGCTGCGCGACGTGACATCGACCGTGGAGTTCGAGCCGTTCATCGTGTCGAGCATCGTCAGCAAGAAGATCGCGGAAGGCGCGGACGCGATCGTCTTCGACGTGAAATGCGGCAACGGCGCGTTCATGAAGGATCGCGCCCGCGCCGGGCACCTCGCGCAGCGGCTGGTCGCGACCACGCGCGCGCTCGGCCGGCGCGCGCTGGCGCTCGTCACCGACATGAGCCAGCCGCTCGGCATCGCGGCCGGCAACGCGCTCGAAGTGCGGGAGAGCGTCGACGTGCTGCGTGGCGGCGGACCGGCGGACGTGCGGGCGCTGACGCTCGACCTGGCGGCCGGCATGCTCGCGCTGTCCGGCGCCGAGTCGGACCTGCACACCGCGCATGCGCGCGCCACGCGCGCGCTGGACGCGGGCGCCGCGTGGGACCGGTTCGTCGATCTCGTGGTGGCGCAGGGCGGCGATGCCGCGGCCGTCGAGAATCCGGACGGCATGCCGGCGGCGCCGCATGTCGTGGCCGTGCCGGCCCCGCGGTCGGGCGTCGTGACCGCGGTCGACTGCTTCCGCCTCGGCGAGCTGGTGGTGCGGATCGGCGGCGGACGGCGGGCCAAGGAGGACGCGATCGACCCGCGTGTCGGACTGATGACGCGCGCGCGGATCGGCGATCCGGTCGAGGCCGGCGATGTGCTCGCCGAGCTCCATCTAGCGACCCCCGACGACGCGGCCGTGCGCGAGGCGGCGGCGAGCTTCACGCTGGCGGACGGCGGCGACGTGACCGCGCCGGCGCTGGTGCTGGAGCGCTTCGAGTAGGCCGGCCCCGCGGCGTCCGCGCGCTCAGATCGTGCGGCCGCGTGGCTTGTCCGGTGGGCGCTTCGAACGGTCCGGCAGGCGCTCCGCGGGCGCCCCGGGCGCCACGGGTGAGGCCGGCGTCGCGGGTGCGACGTCCTCGGGCGGCGTCTCGTCGGGCGGCGGAACCAGCGGCTGGGTGCCCACGCTCGTCGGCAGGGGGCGGCCGGGATGGGTGGTGCAGTACTCGGTCGGCTCCGAGCCCTCGTTGTACGTCTCCGTGGTCACGGTGGGGCACGCGTCGGTGGCGAGCATGCCGGTCTCCGCGCACACCTGGCGCGTGACCGTGCCCGCGGGCTGCGGGAAGTCTTCCACGGGGCGCCCGCGCGTGGCCGCGATCATGAAGTCGGTCCATATCGGCAGCGCCGCGCGCGCGCCGGTCATGCCATTGCCGATCGTCCGTTTCACGTCGTATCCGACCCACGCGCCCGCGACGAGACTCGGGACGTAGCCGACGAACCATGCGTCCATGTAATCGTCCATCGTGCCGGTCTTGCCCGCGGCGGGCAGCGTGAAGCCGCGCGCGCGCGACGGGAAGCCGGTGCCGTGGTCCATGACGCTCTGCAGCATCGACGTAATCGTGCTCGCCGTCTCCTCGGTCAGCACCTCGGTCGGTCGCGGCGAATTCTTCTCGAGCACGTTGCCGTTCTTGTCCTCGACCTTGAGGATCGAGATCGGGTCGTTGCGGATGCCGCGGTTCGCGAGCACCGCGTAGGCCGACGTCAACTCCAGCAGATTCACCTCGCTCGAGCCCAGCGCGAGCGACAGGTTCTGCCCCAGCGCGCTCTTGATGCCCATGCGCCGCGCGTAGCTCGCGACCAGCGACGTGCCGACCTTGCGCAGCAGTTTGATCGCGGGAATGTTGATCGACTGCTGCAGCGCGTAGCGCAGCGTCACCGGGCCGCGGAACTGCCGGTCGTAATTGCCCGGCTGGTAGAGCTTGCCGTCGCCGCCGGGGAACGACACCGGCTCGTCCACGATGATGTCGGTGGGTCGGAAGCCGTTGTCGATCGCCGCCGTGTAGACGAACGGCTTGAACGCGGAGCCCGGCTGGCGCATCGCCTGGGTCGCGCGGTTGAAGTTGCTCTGGTTGAAGTCGCGGCCGCCGACCATCGCGCGGATGTAGCCGTTGCGCGGATCGATCGCGACGAACGCGCCCTGGAGGTAGGTGGGCCGGATCAGCTTCTCGGGCGGCTGGGGCACGTAGTTGGCGTAGGTGTTCTTCAGCTTGAGATCCGCCTCGAGCGCCCCGAGATCCCGTTCGAGCGCGCGCTCCGCCGCCGTCTGCAGGTCGATGTCGATCGTGGTGTAGACACGCAGCCCGCCCTCGTACACGGCGTTCGAGCCGTAGCGCTCGTCGAGGTGCAGCCGCACCATCTCGGTGAAGTACGGCGCGCGCTCGTTGCTGTAACGCACCGCGGTCACGCCGAGCGGCGACGCCATCGCGTGATCGAACTCGACCCGCGTGATCGCGCCGGTCGTCAGCATGTTGCGCAGCACCTTGCTGCGGCGCGCCAGCGCCGACGCCGGGTGGTGGCGGGGCGAGTACTGGGTCGGACTCGCGGGCAGTCCGGCGAGCAGCGCGGCCTCGGGCAGGCTCAGTTCCTGGACGGTCTTGTTGAAGTAGGTTTTCGACGCGGCGTCGACGCCGTACGCCCCTTCGCCGAAGTAGATCTGGTTGAAGTACATCTCGAGGATCTGGTTCTTCGAGAAATTGCGCTCGATCTGGATGGCCAGCGCCACCTCGCGCAGCTTGCGTGTCAGCGTGCGCTCGTAGGTGCCGAACAGGTTCCGCGCGAGCTGCTGCGTGATCGTGCTGCCGCCCTCGGTGATGCGCCGGTGCATCAGGTTCGACAGCGCGGCGCGCCCCACGCCCCAGATGTCGACACCCCAGTGCTGGTAGAAGCTGCGATCCTCGGTGGAGATCGTGGCGTTCACCAGGTTCCGCGGGATGTCCTTGAGTGCCACCGTCGAGCGGTTTTCCTTGAAGAACTCGTGGAACACGCGGCCCCGGGCATCGAACACCAGGGTCTTGACCGGCGGACGGATCGCGGTGAGCTGGTCGGGCGTCGGCAGGTCGTGGCCGAGCCACTGCACGACGCCGAACACCGCGCCCGCCGAGCCGCACACGGCGACCACCACCAGCACGAAGAACATTTTCCAGGGGAATCGCATCGTCATAGGGATCGAATGTTCCGGGCTTGGGGATCGAGTGGAATGGTTGATCCGCGAGCGTAGGAGGCGACCCCCACAGGGTCAAGCACACCCGGTGAGACGCCGTGAATTTGAGGGCGGCGCTCGGCACTCGTACACTGCGGCCCTTCCGCCGGAGGTCGCCGCATGAGTCTGCCGCTTCGCCAAACCCTGACACCCGAACAGCAACTCGAGATCCTCGCCCGCGGGACGGAGGAGATCTTGCCCGAGGGCGCGCTGCTCGAGCGGCTCGCGGAGAGCCGGCGCGACAACCGGCCGCTGAGGGTCAAGCAGGGCTTCGACCCCACGGCGCCCGACATCCATCTCGGCCACACGGTGGGTCTGAGGAAGCTGCGGCAATTCCAGGACCTCGGCCACCAGGTAGTGCTGATCGTCGGCGACTACACCGGCATGGTCGGCGACCCCAGCGGCCGCAGCAAGACCCGCCCGCAGCTCACGATGGGAGAAGTGGAGTCGAACGCGCGCACGTATCTGGAGCAATTCCACCGCGTGATCGACGCCGCGCCCGCCGCGCCGCGGCTCGCGACCGAGGTGCACCGCAACGGTGACTGGTTCTCCAGGATGTCGTTCATGGACGTGATGAAGCTCGCGTCGCAGTACACCGTGGCCCGCGTGCTCGAGCGCGAGGACTTCTCCAGGCGCTTCAAGGCCAACCAGCCGATCAGCATTCACGAGCTGATGTACCCGCTGATGCAGGGCTTCGACTCGGTCGCGATCCGCGCCGACGTCGAGCTGGGCGCCACCGAGCAGAAGTTCAACCTGATCGTGGGGCGCGCGCTGCAGGAGCTGCACGGCCAGCCGCCGCAGGTGGTGCTGACGCTGCCGGTGCTGCCCGGCCTCGACGGCGTGCAGCGCATGAGCAAGAGCCTCGGGAACTACATCGGCGTCACCGATTCGCCGCGCGAGATGTTCGGCAAGGTGATGAGCCTGCCGGACGCCGTGATGCCGCTGTTCTGGCGCCTGGTCACCGACGCCGATGCCGCCGAGCTGGCGGCGATCGAGCGCGAGCTGGCGGATTCCGCGGTGAACCCGATGACGGTGAAGAACCGCCTGGGAGAGCGCATCGTGACGATGTACCACGGTGGCGGCGCGGGCCCGCAGGCGCGCGCCGACTTCGAGACCCAGTTCAGCCGCCGCGAGGTGCCGGACGACCTCGAGGAGTTCGGCCGGGCGGCCGTGATGGCGGCGCAGGGGCATGCCCCGCGCGTCACGATCACCGAGTTCCTGGTGGCGAGCGGGATCGCGACCACGAAGAGCGCGGCCCGCAGGCTCGTCGAGCAGGGCGCCGTGTGGCTCGATGGCGACAAAGTCGCGGATATCGGGCATGAACCGGACCTGGCCGCGGGCCAGGTGCTCCGGGCGGGCCGGAAAATGAAGCGGTACGTCGCCGGGAGCTGACGCCTGCGCGCGGTGGCCTCGGTGCACTGGATCGCGGAAGATCATCCACCGCTCGACCGATCCGGAACGCCCCGGATCGCACCGGAGATGCCATCACGGGCGTCCGGATCGGTCCGGGTGTGGAACTGCTGGAATCCGAGGTATTTCTGAGGTTTTCGGGGCGTTGGAGGGAGCTTTCGCCCTCACCGGGTCCTGGACTTGGAGCGCGATCGGTCGAGTCCCTCAAGCCCTTGCGGCAGCGTAATTAGAAAATCACCCCTCAGGGTTGACAGGCTCGTGGGCCCGCCCTATATTGCCCCTTGCCGTAGGGAATGCCTCCCGTTCATTCAACTTGACTTCCAAATACATCCGAGGCTAGATTCCCCGTCCGCCTTTTCCTCCGGGAGCAGGCGGCCGTAACCACGATCTTTGAAAACTGAATAGCGCACGTGACTTTGAAAGCCCGGCGAGGCGCTCGCAGGCATCGGATGTTCGGTGTCGGCGAGAACATCAATTCCTTGCTTGAAAGATCCGTGTTCGTGAGGCGCAAGCTTCGCGGGCACGTTCTCCGAGTTTAATTACCACGGAGAGTTTGATCCTGGCTCAGAACGAACGCTGGCGGCGTGGATTAGGCATGCAAGTCGAACGCGAAAAAGGGGAGCAATCCCCTCTAGTAGAGTGGCGAACGGGTGAGTAACGCGTGAAGAACCTGCCTTCAACAGGGGGATAACACTCCCAACGGGGTGCTAATACCGCATGAGACCACGGGGTCGCATGGCCCTGAGGTCAAAGGTGGCCTCTATTTATAAGCTACCGGTTGAAGATGGCTTCGCGTCCCATTAGCTAGTTGGCGGTGTAAAAGACCACCAAGGCGACGATGGGTAGCTGGTCTGAGAGGATGGTCAGCCACACTGGGACTGAGATACGGCCCAGACTCCTACGGGAGGCAGCAGTCGAGAGGCTTCGGCAATGGGGGCAACCCTGACCGAGCGACGCCGCGTGGAGGATGAAGGCCCTTGGGTTGTAAACTCCTTTTGCTAGGGAAGAAATGTGATCAGGTGAACAATCTGGTCATTTGACGGTACCTGGCGAATAAGCTCCGGCTAACTCCGTGCCAGCAGCCGCGGTAACACGGGGGGAGCAAGCGTTGTTCGGAATCACTGGGCGTAAAGGGCGTGTAGGCGGTCAAGTAAGTGGAACGTGAAATCCCTCGGCTCACCCGAGGACCTGCGTCCCAAACTGCTTGGCTTGAGTATGGGAGAGGATGAGGGAATTCCTGGTGTAGCGGTGAAATGCGTAGATATCAGGAGGAACACCGGTGGCGAAGGCGCTCATCTGGCCCAATACTGACGCTGAGGCGCGAAAGCTAGGGGAGCAAACGGGATTAGATACCCCGGTAGTCCTAGCCGTAAACGGTGATCACTAGGTGTTGGAGGCATCGACCCCTCCAGTGCCGCAGCTAACGCATTAAGTGATCCGCCTGGGGAGTACGGCCGCAAGGTTGAAACTCAAAGGAATTGACGGGGGCCCGCACAAGCGGTGGAGCATGTGGTTTAATTCGACGCAACGCGAAGAACCTTACCCAGACTTGACATGCATTGGATAGGTGTGGAAACACACCCTCCCTTCGGGGCCGATGCACAGGTGCTGCATGGCTGTCGTCAGCTCGTGTCGTGAGATGTTGGGTTAAGTCCCGCAACGAGCGCAACCCTTGTCCTTAGTTGCTAACGAGTAAAGTCGAGCACTCTAAGGAGACTGCCGGTGATAAACCGGAGGAAGGTGGGGATGACGTCAAGTCCTCATGGCCCTTACGTCTGGGGCTACACACGTGCTACAATGGCCGGTACAAAGGGTTCCGATACCGCGAGGTGGAGGCAATCTCAAAAAACCGGTCTCAGTTCGGATTGCAGTCTGCAACTCGACTGCATGAAGTCGGAATCGCTAGTAATCGCTGATCAGCAGGCAGCGGTGAATACGTTCCCGGGCCTTGTACACACCGCCCGTCAAGCCACGAAAGTTGGTAGCACCCGAAGTCGCTGTACCAACCGCAAGGGGGTAGGCGCCTAAGGTGAGACCAGTGATTGGGGCTAAGTCGTAACAAGGTAGCCGTACCGGAAGGTGCGGCTGGATCACCTCCTTTCTAGGGAGACATGTCGCCGGTTCGCCGGTGATATATCCTAGGTCGACCTCCCGGGTTTTCAGGTCCGTGCGCTATTCTTCTCTCTTTCTGGAGCTTGGGCTGGAGCGAGCCTGGCTGGACATGGTCCGGTCGGGCTCGATTCGTCCCTCCGATGCAGAACCAGGCTCGGTTCCGTTCGGAACCGTGGCGAGGGAGGGTTCGGAACGAGCTCCCACTCACCAATGGCTCGAATCCTCGCGACTGTTTCGAGGTGTGGGCCTGTAGCTCAGTTGGTTAGAGCGCACGCCTGATAAGCGTGAGGTGGGTGGTTCGAGTCCACCCAGGCCCACCAACGCTCCTGGCCTGCGGCCCTTCACGGGGCCGCGGGCATCGGCTCCGGGGATATAGCTCAACTGGGAGAGCGCCGGCTTTGCAAGCCGGAGGCTGCGGGTTCGAGCCCCGCTATCTCCACCAGAACGAGAGACGGCATCGGTCCATGACCGGTCCGCATATAGATCTTACGCATCACGAATTCATATTCGTGATGCCGCGCAGACACGAGAGTGTCGCGATCGATCTTTGACAATCGAATAGAGACGCTGGGTAGACGCTGTAGTTAGCGCCTTAGAGATCAGTAATTCCGGTCAAGCTACTAAGGGCGCATGGTGGATGCCTTGGCACGAGAAGGCGATGAAGGACGTGGTAAGCTGCGATAAGCCTCGGTGAGCCGCAAACAGGCTTCGACCCGGGGATGTCCGAATGGGGAAACCCGGCGGGAGTCATGTCCCGTCATCACCCGCTGAATGCATAGGCGGAGTGAAGCCAACGGGGGGAAGTGAGACATCTCAGTACCCCTAGGAAGAGAAAGAAAATTCGATTCCCTGAGTAGCGGCGAGCGAAAAGGGATGAGCCTAAACCCGAGCACGCTTGCGTGCGGAGGGGTCGTGGGATCTGTTCGGCGTAGAGCCGGAGAGTTACAAATCAACACGCTAGTCGAACCGTCTGGGAAGTCGGACCATAGAGGGTGAAAGTCCCGTAGGCGAAAGCGCGTTGACTCTCTGAACAGACACCCAAGTACCACAGGACACGTGAAATCCGGTGGGAATCTGCGAGGACCATCTCGTAAGGCTAAATACTCTCTCGTGACCGATAGTGAACCAGTACCGTGAGGGAAAGGTGAAAAGGACTCCAGGTGGAGAGTGAAATAGAACCTGAAACCATGCGCCTACAAGCGGTCGGAGCCTTAATGCGGAGCTTGCTCCGCAAGCGGGTGACGGCGTGCCTTTTGCATAATGATCCGGCGAGTTACTCGTCTGCAGCAAGGTTAAGTGTCTATGACACGCAGCCGTAGCGAAAGCGAGTCCGAAATGGGCGATCAGTTGCAGGCGGTAGACCCGAAGCGTGAGTGATCTACCCATGGCCAGGATGAAGCGAATGTCAAAGTTCGTGGAGGTCCGAACCGGTTAACGTTGAAAAGTTATCGGATGAGCCGTGGGTAGGGGTGAAAGGCCAATCAAACCACGTGATAGCTGGTTCTCCCCGAAATATGTTTAGCCATAGCCTCGAGTCATTGTGTCACGGAGGTAGAGCACTGATTGGACTAGGGTCCCCACCAGGATACCAAATCCATTCAAACTCCGAATGCCGTCGACATTTATCTCGGGAGTCAGCCTACGAGGGATAAGCTTCGTAGACGAGAGGGGAACAACCCAGACCAACAGCTAAGGTCCCAGAGTGCAAGCTAAGTGCATAAGGATGTGGGATCGCTTAGACAACCAGGATGTTGGCTTAGAAGCAGCCACCATTTAAAGAGTGCGTAACAGCTCACTGGTCAAGGGATCCTGCGCCGATAATGTGCGGGACTCAAGCTTGCCACCGAAGCTTTGGATTCGTCGAAAGACGTCTGGTAGGGGAGCGTTCTGCTGTAGGATGAAGCTCAACCGACAAGGTTGGGTCGACGACGCAGAAGTGATTATGCCGGAACGAGTAGCGAGAAAACGGGCGAGAAACCCGTTCACCGAAAACCCAAGGTTTCCTGAGGAAGGTTAATCCGCTCAGGGTTAGTCGGACCCTAAGGTGAGGCCGCGAGGCGTAACCGATGGAAAGCAGGTCAATATTCCTGCACCGCTGAAGGAGCGATCAAGACACGAAGGGGTGACGCAGAAGTGAAAGACCAGCCGGCGAACGGTAGTGCCGGTCTAAGCCCGTAGGAGGATCTGCCAGGCAAATCCGGTGGGTCATTAACTCCGAGAGGTGATGGGGAAACGAGCCGCAAGGCGAGCCAACTGGTCCTAATCATGCTGCCAAGAAAAGCCTCGTAGTGAGTTCTTTTGGCGTCCGTACCGTAAACCGACACAGGTAGGTGGGGTGAAGATCCTAAGGTGCTCGAGTGAGTCTTGCAGAAGGAACTAGGCAAATTAGCCCCGTAACTTCGGAATAAGGGGTGCCCGATGTGTGAAGGGACTTGCTCCCGTAAGCACGTTGGGCCGCAGTGAATGGAGTCAAGCGACTGTTTACCAAAAACACATCTCTCTGCTAAGCCGATGAGGCGACGTATAGGGAGTGACACCTGCCCGGTGCCGGAAGGTTAAAGAGAGGGGTCAGGCGCAAGCCAAAGCTCTGAACTGAAGCCCCGGTAAACGGCGGCCGTAACTATAACGGTGGAAAATCCTTGTGCCGTTTTCAAATCTGGCTATTTGCTGGAATATCTGAGTTATCCCATGTTACCGAGAAGGTGAAAACGCATGGGTGCAGACAATCAGCAGGAAAGGCTGTCGAGTGAGGAGAGGAAGTTGTGGTTCCTGGCGGGGGTAATTGAGGGAGAGGGCAGCATGTGCATCTCCATCAAGAAGCATCCGACGGCGGCCCACGGTTTTTATGTCGATCCCGAGTTCTTCATATACCAACATCGGAATCGACGACAGCTCCTCGAATTGGCCCAGGAAGTCTTTGCCACGGGTCGCATTTTCCCGAAGCAGGGGAATCCCGATGTGCTCGTTTATGCGATCGCATCACGGAAGTCCATCTCGGAGAAAGTGATCCCGTTTCTCGAGCGCTACATGATGTTCTCGGCTCGGAGGCAGGACATTCTGCGGTTTGCGGAAGCGTTGCGGTTGTTCGAAACAGGAGCGCATCGCTCGAAGGAAGGTCTCGAGAAGATCGTTCGCCTTGCCTATTCGATGAATCACGACGGCAAGCAGCGACATAGGCCCCTTCAGGTAGTACTCGACAGAATCCTCAGAGGCCATACGCCAGACACGTCAACGCAGGGCGTGATGATATGGTCCGATCTCCACGGCGACGTGGAGAGCCAGGCGGATTCCCAAACGACCTGGCCGCCCGGTGAAGTTCCGCCGGGAGGTAACAGCAATGCCTAAGGTAGCGAAATTCCTTGTCGGGTAAGTAACATTGCCCGGGGCGGGAGCGATCCCGACCCATTCAACCGGCTCAAATCGGTGAAACCCTAACGACGCACGCAGGCGCGTCGAGGGCAATACCGAGGGTAAGATCATGATCCAACATGATCCCCGTAACGACTCAGGGGTTGAGATCCCTGGATGAGGTCGCCAGACCTCATAACACGCCGGCCCTGATCCGCTGTTCATCCGCGGAAGTACTCCGGGAGCGAGATACTCGCCTCGCTTCGATCAGGTGAACGTATAGTCTACGCCACGGGTAACCGTGGAATAACGTGAAGTTCCGACCTGCACGAATGGTGTAACGACTTGACTGCTGTCTCCTGCAAGAGCTCGGCGAAACTGTAGCAGCGGTGAAGATGCCGCTTACCCGCGACTGGACAGAAAGACCCCGTGCACCTTTACTGTAACCTGATATTGGGTTCTGAACTTTCATGTGTAGGATAGGTGGGAGGCTTTGAAGCGGGAGCGCTAGCTCTCGTGGAGCCAACCTTGAAATACCACCCTTGAAATTTCGGGATTCTAACCCTGAGCCGTAATCCGGCCATGGAACAGTGTCAGGCGGGCAGTTTAACTGGGGCGGTTGCCTCCTAAACAGTAACGGAGGCGCCCAAAGGTTCCCTCAGCGCCGTTGGTAATGGCGCGTGGAGTGCAAAGGCACAAGGGAGCTTAACTGCGAGACCTACAAGTCGAGCAGATGCGAAAGCAGGGCTTAGTGATCCGGTGGTTCTGCATGGAAAGGCCATCGCTTAACGGATAAAAGGTACGCCGGGGATAACAGGCTGATCCTTCCCGAGAGTTCACATCGACGGAGGGGTTTGGCACCTCGATGTCGGCTCATCGCATCCTGGGGCTGGAGAAGGTCCCAAGGGTTGGGCTGTTCGCCCATTAAAGCGGTACGTGAGCTGGGTTCAGAACGTCGTGAGACAGTTCGGTCCCTATCCATCGTGGGCGGAGGATCCTTGCGGGGAGTTGCTCCTAGTACGAGAGGACCGGAGCGAACGAACCTCTAGTGTACCGGTTGTCCTGCCATGGGCATTGCCGGGTAGCTATGTTCGGAAGTGATAAGCGCTGAAAGCCTCTAAGCGCGAAACACACCCCAAGATTAGGGATCCCGTGGCGTATGCCACCTGAAGGCTCGTCGGAGATTACGACGTCGATAGGCGGGAGGTGTAAGGTCCGTAAGGATTTCAGCCGACCCGTACTAATCAGCCGTGCGGCTTGATTGGTTTTATTGATTTCTCAGGCGCACACTACTACCCGTCGCCCAGCGTCTCTTTCGATTGTCGATGTCTTTGAAAATATAGAATTGGGGTGGTAATGGCGGAGGGGATACACCTCTTCCCATTCCGAACAGAGAAGTTAAGCCCTCCAGCTCCGATGGTACTGCCCGGGAGACCGGGTGGGAGAGTAGGTCGCCGCCCCTTTAATTCATGCAGCCTCGCGGATCGCTCCGTGGGGCTGTTTTTTTGGCTCCTCTCAGATTTCCGTGTGAGCCGTGGCGCCTCACAGCACGATCCTCGCCCACGGGTTGTGGCGTAGCCCGCAGCGCTGGAGGATCTTCAGCTTGAAGTACTCGGGGTCGCGATAGCCTCTCGCCTGGAAGCGCAGCGCCGCGATCTGGCTGTTGGTGGCCTCGGCCAGTCCCAACGGCACGTCGTGCTCGTGGCCGGCGATGACGGCGTCGAGATGGTTCGCGATCCGGTGCGCGACGCGTGCGAGCTCCGCCAGGCCGCTGCCCAGCGTGGCCACGATCCAGTCGTGCAGC
>JBBRLX010000011.1:0-112442 GCA_038231135.1 Candidatus Eiseniibacteriota bacterium
CGTAGCCGCCGCCCGATTCGCTGCTTGCACCGCGCCTCGCGTCTCTGTATAGCTGAGCTCACTTGAAAGGCCCTCCTTGGCGATTGAAGCTGGCGTCGAACACCACCTTCTTAACCGCTCTGGACGGGCCTTTCGAGCTTTGTCTTCGTCCTCAGCTATGAAACCGCGCTGGTTCGGGGCCTAACTAACGCGTAGCCGGAATGTCAATGCCGCTGCACCTGCACCACCCGCACGCGCGACGCCGCTCCCGATTCGGTCCAGCACGCAAACGCATTCCGCGCGTCGCCCGCCGCCAGCCAGCCGTCGCGCACGTCGGCGCCGAGGAACATCCAGGGCGTGAGCCGGCCGGTGCCGTCGAGCGTGCGCAGCGCGAGCACGGTGCGGGTGGTGTCGGCTGCCGGGCGGGCCTCGACACTGATCATTGTGGCCTCGCCCTGCGCCACGAGCCGCGGGTGGCTCGCGAATGACAGGCTGTCGCTGAGTGCGCGCCGAACGCCGGCCTGGCCACCCGGGGCCCGCCAGCCTGCCAGGTACACGCCGGGCACGTCCGCCCCGGTGAACCACGCGTAGGTGCCGCCGCCCGGGCGATTCCATGTCAGCGCGGGTCCCACTTCGGGGCAGCCGGTGAGCCGCCAGCCGTCGGCGTGGACGATCGTGTCGCTCGGGAACGTGGCGCCGCCGTCGAGCGACACCGCGAGCGCGGGGTCGCGCAAATCGCCGTTCGCGGCCCGATACGCGACCGCGATGCCGTCGTGCCCGTCCCGCGCCACCGCCGGCCGGCAGCACGAGCACACGCTGTCGCGCAGTTTGCGATTCGCCGACCACGTCTGGCCGCCGTCCGAGCTCGACGCGCAATAGAGCGCCGATGCCGAGGGCTCCGCCGCCGCCGGCAGCGCGGGGGCGAGGTCGCGCTCGTCGAGCCAGGTGGCGAACAGGCCGCCATCGGCGCGGAACGTGAGCGCTGCGAAGCCGTGGTATGCGGCGGCCGGACCGGCATGGTCGTCGTTTACGAACACCGTGGGTCCCAGCGTCTCGCCGCCATCGCCGCTGGCTCGCACCGAGAGGTCGAACGCCTGGGCGACATTCGCGCGCCGCGAGGTCCACGCCACCACCATCGCACCGGCGGGTCCGAACACCGCCATGGGACGCGCTTCGGAATAGGACTTCACGCTGCCCGGCGTCTCGTTGACCCGCACCGGCGCCGAGAACGTGGCGCCGCTGTCGCGCGAGATCGCGAGCCACAGGTCCTTGGCGCCCGCGGCGTTGCGCGTGACCCACGTGAGCGCGAGCCGGCCGCTCGGATCGGCGGCGAGCGCGGCTTCGCCCGCCGTCACGCTGTCGAGGAACGCGGGCGTGATCTCGCGCACGCTGGCCCAGTCGGTGGACCGGTGCGCCGCGCCGCAGCCCGCGAGCGCGAGCAGCGCGGCACCACCCGCGACCGCGAGCAGCGCCGCGCCGGACGCCTCGAAGATCGTGCGGCGGGTCGCGCGAGTTGCGGTCACGGTGTCACTCCAGCTTGAGCAGCTTGATCACGGGGCCGCCGGACGCAGCCCGCAGCAGATAGACGCCGGGTCCGAGCGGACGGCCATCATCGCTCGTGCCGTCCCAGTCGAACCTGCCCAAGCTACCATCGAGCCGCACCCTTCGCACCCGGCGACCGCGAATGTCATAGATTCCGAGCGTGCCGGGCAGCGCCGACGCGATGCGGGTTTGACGCACGAACGGATTGGGCACGGCGCGAAGCGGGTGCGCGGGGGTTGCGCTGAGGGTCGCGACATCCGGATCGGCCAGCCGCCACGCACCACCGCCGGATCCCCCGGACTCCGGTGACCCGACTCCGGGCGCCTCCATGACGAGCGGCGCGCCGCGGTTCACCCGCCCGATCACGGTGAAGCCGAACCGCGTTTCGTCCTCTGGAAACGGCAGCGCGTCCTCGGCGGTGCGAAAGATCCAGCCCGAGATCGTGAACCGGCGCGCCCGCACGTCGGTGATTTCGGCCCACGGCGTGAAGTACGGATGAACGAAGCCGTTGCCGGTCGTGGTCGTCCCCGCGAGCCGTGGCCAGATCGTGACCGGGCCGATGAACGAATCGGGCAGCGCCACGGTCGCGCTCGCCCGCACGCGGGTCGCGAGCCGATGGCCGGGGTCGCCGGGGCCGAAGCCATTGTCGTCGAGCACCAGCGTATCGGTATCGAACGCCTCGAACCGCGTGGCCGCGACCTCGTCGTGCCAGATGCCGATGCCGGCGCCGACGCTCGCGAGTGCCGCGGCGAGGTCGAGCCGACCCCAGCCGGTCTCACGGTCCGGTCCGGGAGCGCCGAGATCGTGCGCGCTCTCGCGCAGCAGGCGCTGGAAGTCCACGTCGCACAGCTCGGGCCGTGCCGCCGCGAGCAGCCCGATCGCGCCCGTCACGAACGGCGCCGCGAACGACGTGCCCGACGCCGCGACGTAGCCCGGATGGATCCCGCCCGCGGCGCTGGGATAGGTCATGAACGTGGTCCACACGTCGACGCCCGGAGCCAGCAAATCGAGCCCCGGGCCATAAGATGAGAACGCCGCGCGCCGGTCCCATGCGTCCGAGGCGCCGACCTGCACGCACAGCCCGTCCGCCGCGTACGCCGCCGGGTATTGCGCGTGGTCGCCTTCGCGGGCGCCGCTGTTGCCGGCCGCGGCGACCGGCACGCAGCCGTGCGTGATCGCGTACAGCATCGCGAGCCGCTCGAGCCGGCTCGGGGTCGTGCCCGCGAACGACACGTTCACGACGCGTGCGCCCAGGTCCGTGGCGCGGAGCACGGCCTGGGCGATGTAGAACGACGACGTCGCGCTCGATGCCGCGACCGTGATCTTGATGGGCATGATCCGGCAGCCCGCGTTCGCGCCGCCGTCGCCGCCGCACACGCCCGCGACGCCCAGCGAATCGAAGTGCGCGCCGTTGTTCGTGCGCGCCGCGGCGACGCCGGCGACCGGAGTGCCGTGGCCGTAGAGGTCGTGCACCGAAGCCCCCGCGACGATATCGGTCGCGTGCGCGATGCGCGACGTGCCGTCCGCGAGCGTGCCGCCGAGGTCGGGATGCGCCTCGTCGATGCCGGTGTCGGCGATCGCGAGCAGGACGGCGTTGGCGCCGCGCGACAGGCGCCAGGCGTCGAGTGCGCGCACGTCCGCGCCCGCCAGACCGCCGTAGGGCCCCGCGACGCCGCGGTTCGCGAGCCCCCACTGGCGGCCGTCCTGGAACAGCGGGTCGTTCGGGAAGGATGATGGGGCGGTGGTGCCGGATGCTACCCGGGCGCTGGGCATCTTCGCCGGCGACAGCGACCAAAGTTGCGCTTCACGCGTCGCGTCGTGCTCGACCCACGCGATCGCGGGGTCGCTGCGGAGCGCGGTGAGCGCGGCGGCCGCGACGGCCGAATCGGCGGCTTCGAACAGCCACACGCGCGATGGATCGAGCGTCGCATCGGCCGACGGGCCAGGCCCTTCGCCCGCCCGGCCGCCGGTCGCGCGATGCGCGGACGTTCCTGGCGACGGTGCCGGCCGGGGATCGCCGAGGCGCGCGACCGCATGCAGCCGGAGCGCCCCCAGCGACGCCGAGGCTGCGGACGGTGGTGCGTTTGATGACGCAGCGCCACGCGCCGCGGGCGCCTCACGGAACGCGACGATCAACCGCGTGGACGAATCGGCACCGGCGGAACCGGCCGCGAGGACCAACATCGCGAGCACGCTGCAACACCACCCATATGTGCGGCACACGGAAACTCCGGACGGGGGCGGAGTTCATGAAGCAGCCGAGATCGATCGACGTTGCTCGATCGGTTTACGAATACCCTCTGTGCATCGATCTCGCCAATGCGATGGGCGCCGTGCGCGCGCGATCCGCCACCCTCACTTCGCCCCGAAATCCCGTGCCTGGCTCGACAGCCGCACTTCGTCGATCAGTCCCTGGAACGCATAGACGGGCGGTATCGACAGCGCGGTGCCGATGCGCAGCTGGCCGCCGAAATCGGTGAGGCGCCGGGAGTCGAAGTAGTTGCCGATCAGCAGTGGCGCCGCGCTGTCGCGGATCGTGCCGCGGGTCGCGTACTGCGCATCGAGCTGGCCGTTGATCCAGAACTTCACGACGGCGCCGTCGAGCGTGACCGCGACGCGGGTCCAGCGCTCGAGCGGCACCTCGGTCGTCGAGAAGTACACGCGCGGCGGGCCGGGATCGACGGGTTGGAATGCGAACATCAGGTGGCCGGTCGTTCCGCCGATCACGAGCGATTCGTGGTAGCCGGGGGACGTGATGTTCGTGGGCTGGCCCTCGCGCTGGAGTCCGACCAGCGAGAACAGCCACGACTGCTCGGTGGGATATTCGTTCCAGCGGCCGGCGATCGGCGTGTCTTCGAACGTGCCGTAGGCCTGGGGCTCGATCCACGCCTCGACCGTGAGGCGCTGCGAGTTCAGCGCGTCGTTGTAACGCACGAACACCCAGGATTCGAGCGAACCCATGAACACGCGGGCGTTGCCGAGGCGGCCGAAGTCGGTGTGTGTGTCGGCGCCGGCGACGGCGCGCATTCGCAACGGTCCCGAGTCCTCGGCGTAGTTGCCGCCGGATTCGTCCAGGTGCCACAGGCCGAGCGTAACGGAGTCCGCCACCGGCGTCGCGGACTGGAGCGTGTCGTAGGCGCCCGGCACGTGCGCGCACGCTGCGGCGGTGAGCGCGAGCAGCAGCAGCGCAACGGTCAGGCGAGTTCGGGTCACCGTGATCCTCCTGCGATAAGCCGCGCGTTTGCCCGGGCCGCGGCTTCCCGGTCGCCCAGCCGCGCGAACAACGCGGCCATCTGCTGCAGCGTACGCCGATCGCGCGTGGTGTCGATCGCCGGCCGCCAGGCGGCGGCGGCTTCGGCCAGCCGGTTCTGCAGCAGCAGCGACCAGCCACGCCCGACGGCGCCGAGCGGATTGCCGGGATCGAGCGTGATCAGCCGGTCGAACACCGGCTCCGCGCGCTCGGGCCGATTCTGTTGGAGCAGCACCTCGCCCTGCAACATGAGCGCGGGCACGTCGTCGGGCGTGATCTGCATCAGGCGCTCGAGCCAGTGCTCGGATTCGTCGAGGCGCCCCAGCGCGCGGGCGCTGACGGCGCAGTTGTAGAGCCGGCGCGGATTGTTGCCGTCGAGGAACAGCGCCGCGCGCCGGTGCCGGTAGCTGACGAGCGTGTCGTTCGCCATCCATGCCGGCCGTTGCCCGAATCCCGCCACGACCTCGTACAGCACGCCGGGGTGCGGATGCGTGACTGCCCGGGGCACGAGCCCGGGCACCACGGCGGCGGTGTCCAGCAGGAACGCGAGTGCGGGCCGGGTCTCGGCTTCGGGCCACGAGAACCAGATCCAGCGTGCCCGGTTCGCGGCCGCGTAGCCCGCCAGCGCCGCGAGCGAATCGGCGAATGGGAACGGGACCGGCTCGACGCCCGCGTGAAACGCGATGTGGCCCTTGCGTGCGATCACCCGGTCGCCGGGGCGGGCGAGCGAGCGCAGCGTGTCCGCGGCGGCCAGCACCTCGGTGGGCAGCTGATTCATGACGTTGCGCTGCACTGCGGCCGACGCCGAGCCCGCGACGAGCAGCGCGAGCCCGGCCAGCCACGGCTCGAGCGCGATGCGCCGCGTTCCGAATCGCGCGGCGAGGACGCCGGGAGCCAGTCCGACGCCCGCGAACGTCGCGTACATCGGCAGCAGCGCGAGCGAATAGCGCTCGCCGTAGAACACCGGCACCAGCGACAGGAACAGCAGGCCGCCCGTGAGCGCCACCGGCCACAGCGGCCGCCACGCGGACTCGCGCGCGAACCGCACCAGACCCCACAGCGTGGCGAGCGCCACGGGCCAGGTGAGCAGCCGCAGCGCGTCCAGCCGCGGGTGGTCGACGAAGTTGAACGCGACCCGCGCGGCCACCGCACCCGGATCGCGCGCCAGCACGTCCCACAGGTTGTGGAACAGCGGCTGCAATTTGCGCTGGTAGTCGTCCCACGGAATCCCACGCGCGTGCGCGTAGACCTCGTAGGCGATGTTGTGGTGGAGCTGGAGCGCGAACGACCCGCCGTGAGCGCGCGAATACAGGATCCACGCCAGCACCGGCGCGATGAAGCCGGCCGCGAACGCGATCGCGGCGCGCGCACGCCGCGCCGCGCCGCAGCCGCCGGCGAGGATCGTGATCGCGCCGGCCGGCAGCAGCACGACCGCGTTGTAGCGCGTGAGGAACGCGCACGCGGCGACGAGCCCTGCCATGGCCATGCGGCGTGCGTCCGGCCCGGGGGCGCCGGTCGCCGAGACGTCCGGCACGGTGGCGCGGGACATGCGAGGCATGGCGGCGCCCGGCGCGGGCCGGCGTCCGCCCAACAGCGCGAGCAACGCCAGCGCCTCGAGCGCGATCGCGAACGTGTCGGTGGTGACGGAATACGCGTGGCGCAGGAACGTGCCGTTCGTGGCCAGGACCAGCACCGCGACGCACGCGACTGCGGCACCCGCGCGGCGGCGGAGCAAAGCATGCCACACGACGAGCACCGTGATCGCCGACGCCACCGACAGCAGCTCCGCGGCCAGGAACAGATTGAGCACGATCGAGCCGGCCAGCGCGAGCGCGACCTCGTAACCGGGCCCGATGACTCCGTACCGGCTCGGATCGAGGCGCCCGTGCTGGACGAGCCGCGCGCCCTGCGCGTAGGCGCCGTAGAAGTCGGTCTCGGTCATGTAGTCGCCGACGCGGTGCGGCCCGGCCACGATGCCGATCGCCACCGCGGCGAATGCCAGCGCCCCGAGCGCCGCCAGCAGGTCGTATACGCGCGGGTCGGGAACGCCCGCGACGGTCCGCGCGGCGGCGGTCGTGGCAACGGAAGCGGTGGACCGGGGCCTGGGGCGCATCGGAGAAGTCTACGCGGCGCGGCACCGGCGGCCCAACTCCCAATGCTCCGGATGTCGCAGGGGATTCGACCTCCGGGCGCTGCGCCGGTGGGCAGACGGAACGCACGCACTCGAACTCTCCGGACGCCGCCGCGAACCTCCGCAGCGCGTCGCGGCGCTCACACTCCGGCGACGCTGACCTCGTCGGCGCGGGCCGCGTTCTCGAGCGCGGCGAACACCGCCATGTAGTCGCGGGCCTCGCGCGTATGGAGAAAGTTGTCGCGCACGTGCTCGCGGCCCTGCAGGCCCAGCCGGCGGCCGAGTTCCGGCGAACGCAGCAGCCGCGACAGCTGCACCGCGCAGCCCTCGACCGAATGCACCAGCAGGCCGGTGCGCTCGTGCAGCACCTGCAGCGGGATGCCGCCCACGGCGCTCGCCACCACGGCGCGGCGCTTCCACAGCGCCTCGGACACCGTGAGCGCGAAGCCCTCGCGCAGCGACTTCTGCACCACGACCGCCGAGCGGCGCTGCAGCGCGTTGATCACCAGGTGCGCGTCGTTGGGGAGCACGAGCAGCGTCACGTCGTCGGCGCCCGCGGTGTGATGCTTCACCTCCGCCAGCACCTCGGCGCCCTCGGGGTCGTCGTCCGCGCTGCCGCCGGCCAGCACCAGGTGCGCCTTCACGCGCGAGCGCGCGAGGCGGAACGCGTTGACGACGCCGACCGGGTCCTTGAGCCGGTCGAACCGCGAAATCTGCGTGATCCACGGAATCGACGCCGGCAGGCCGAACGGCAGCAGCAACGCGTCGATGTCATCGGCGTCCAGTTCGCGGTTCTTGTCCGACAACGGATCGATCGAGGGCGGCACGAGGAACGCCGGCACCGGCAGCGGGGGCACGAACGTGTGGTGCGAGAACACGGTGCCGTCGTAGCGCGCGAGCATCGGCGCCAGGAATCCCCACACGTCGGGATCGGCGTGCGACAGGTCGATGTGGCAGCGCCACACCCAGCGCTGTCCCGGCTCCCGACGATGCTGCACGAGTGCGGCCGGTTGTGGGTCGTGGATCAAGATCAGGTCGCCGTCGAGCTCGAGTTCCGCGGCGGCGCGGCGGTTGATCTCGTGATAGTGACGGTGCTCGTCCACGCTCAGCGACCCCGGCGCCCCGTGGAGCGCGTTGTGGATGGTCTTCGTGATGTTGTAGAACGGCGCGTCGCCGCCCATCACCTCCCAGGTGGTGGGCACTCCGAGCTCGTCGAGCAGCCGCACCAGCCGGTGCAGGATCTCGGCGACGCCGCCGCCGACCGCGGTCGAGTTCACCATCACGAGCCGGCGCCCCTTGAGCCGCCGGGCGAGCGCCTCCAGCATCTGGATCGGTCCGTCGCCGACCACGGCGCGGTAGCCTTCCACGAGGCTCGGTCCGTCGCGGCGGACGTGGACCTTCATGACACCCCCCGGCCGCGCACCAGCCGGCGCGCGAGCCGCGCCACGGCGTCCCGCGCGTCGTCCGCACGCTCGGCCTCGGGCGTGGTGGCCGCGCGCGCGACCCGCCCGCCGAGCTGGCTGCGACGCCAGGTGCGCATCGCCTCGCGGCGCATGGTCTCGAGCGGCAGTCCGGTCTGCGACAGCTCTGCGAGCCGCGTCGCGAGCTTCGGTGCGCCAGCGTTGCGCACGAACTCGGCGAGCGGCAGCTCACCCCCCTGGCACCACGGTTCCTCGACCAGGTGGTAGAACCACGCCGAGGCCTCGGCGCGACCGAGCCCGTCGAACAGTTGCGGCAGATCGGCGGCGGTGAACATCGGCACCGGCACCGAGTCGGCGGCGCGGAACGCGAACGCGGATTCCGCGGGCGCGGTGCCGACGCCGCGTCCCGGGCGTTCGAGCACCTGGGCCAGCTCGGCGCGCAGCACGTCCGTGCCGGCGTTGCTGCGCTGCGCGGCGAACGACAGCCGCTCGGCGGTCTCGAAGTCCTGGAGCACCCCGCTCACCCAGGCGCTGAAGTCGTCGGGCGGCAGGTCGGACGACGCCGGCGCCCGCAGCGGCGGCTGCACCGCGTGGAAGAACAGCGACGCGGACTCGACCTCGAGGATGCCGCGGCGCAACGACGCCAGATCGGTCGCCGTGCGGCCGATCGGACGCACGAGGTGTACGACTCCGCACACCTCGAATTCGGAACGCTGGCTCATCGTGGGCGATGCGGCGTGTCGTCTTCGAGCGAGCGCAGCATCTCGACGACGAAGTCGCGAGCCAGGTCCCGGCAGCCGAGGCCGAATGCCAGCGCGACCGCGAGGCCGACCGCCGCCACGGCGGTGACGCCGAGCGCCACGATGAGCTGCGCGGCGAGCCCCAGTTGTTCCAGCGCCAGCAGCACCGCGAACGCGCTGAGCGTGATCATCACCACGCGCCCACGGATCACCGCGCCGCGGAACCCGGCGCTCTCGAACAGCCGCCGGGTCACGGCGCCCAGCGCCATCGCGAGCGCGATGCCGACCAGCAGCACGATCGTGGCCGCGATCACGCGCGGCAGCAGCTCGGCGAGCCGGTCCGACACCGAGCGGCTCAGGTCGAAGCCGAGCACGTCGGCCGCGAGCATGACCGTGAGCAGGAACACCGTCCACTGCACGGCCCAGGCGGCGAGCGCCGTCGGCTCGTAGGTCACCGGCCCGTCGCCGAGCACGCGGCGCATGCCCTCGTTGAAGCGCAGCAGGTGCAGCAGGTGCTTCACGATCCACGCCAGGACTCTCGCGAGCACCCAGCCGATGAACACGATCGCGATCGCCACGATCACGTCGAGCGCCCACAACCCGGCGCTCGACAGCAGCGCGCCGACGCGGGCGCCCAGATCGTCGAGCGTCGTGAACTGCAGCAGAATCCGCGTCACGGCGTCACCTCCTCGGATGGACCCGGGGCCGCAAACGCGGTATCGGGGGTGGGTGTGGACAGCGTGAGCCGCTGAATCGCCTCGAGGATGTCGATCGACCAGTCGTAGATGTTGCGGCGCAGCACGATCTCGCGCAACGCGGTCATGCGGTCGATTCGCGACTCGTCGGGCTCGGTCAGCGCCGCATGGAACGCGCTCGCCATGGCCTCACGGTCGTAGGGCGACGCGATGAACGCGCGCTCCAGTTCGAGCGCCGCGCCGGTGAATGGTGACAGGATGAGCGCGCCCTTGTTGTCGGACGACGCGGCCAGGTATTCCTTGGCGACCAGGTTCATGCCGTCGTGGAGCGACGTGACCGCGCACACGTCCGCCATGCGGTAATACGGGATCAGCTGGCGGAAGTCGAGCGTGTCCTCGATGATGTGCACAGTGGCATGGCCCTGGGCCGGGAACCGCTTGTTGATGCGGTCGGCGAGTTCCCGGGTGCGGGACTGGATCGTGCGGTACTCCTCGAGCTCGATCCGCGACGGCACGCCGATCTCGATGAACGCGAACCGGCCGACCCACTCGGGGTGCAGCTCGAAGAACCGCTCGAGCCCTTCGAGGCGCTCGGGGATCCCCTTCGTGTAGTCGAGCCGGTCGACGCCGAGGCCGACGCACACGCCCTCGAGGCCCAGCTCGGACCGGATCTGCTGCTCCATGGCCGCGGTGTCGGCGCGCTCGGCGATCGCGGCGATCTCGTCGGCGGGCACGCTGATTGGCGACGCCCGGACCCAGCTGCGATGCCCGCCGCGATCCACCGACAGCTGCTCCAGGTCCACGCGCGCCTCGAGCGTGGTGGCGACCGAGTGTAGGAAGTTGAGCGCGTGGCCGCGGATGTGGAATCCGATGAAGTCGTTGGCGAGCAAGCCCTCCAGCAACTCGCCCCGCCACGGGCAGATGCGGAACACCTCGGGGTTGGGCCACGGGATGTGCCAGAAGATGCCGACGTGGAGTCCGGGCCGGCGCTCCTTGAGCATCTTCGCCGCCAGCGCGAGATGGTAGTCCTGGAGGAATACCATCGCCGGCGCGTCGCCGATCTCTTCGAGCACGGCGTCGGCGAACCGGCGGTTCACGTCGCGGTAGCGCTCCCACTCCTCGAGCCGGAACCGTGGCCGCACGTACGCGATGTGGCACAGCGGCCACAGGGCGCCGTTCGACGCGCCCGAGTAATAGAGCGCGTGATCCTCCTCCGACAGCCAGATCCGGCGCAGCCGGTAGGTGGGCCGGTCGGGAGGGCACCCGACGCGGCCCTGCGCGTCCGAGGCTTCACGATCGGCGTCGCCGCTGCCGTGGGCAATCCAGGTGCCGCCCAGCGCCTGGGCCACGGCGTCCATCGCCACGGTGAGGCCGCCGGCGTTCCGCACCGCACGGATCGAGTCGCCGGAATGTACGTGCGACCACGGCTCCCGATTCGATACGATCACCAGTTGCCGGTTGCTGAGATGGGCCTTGGCCCAGGCGACGAGATCCTCGCGCGTGGTGCGCTGCGGGCCACGGGCGCGGGCATGGGTACGGTCCGCCGCGCGTGACAGCGCTTCGCGCACCCGCTCGGACAGCGCCATGGCGACCCTCCCGGTCCGGACCAGCGAGCCGGTCCGCCGCCGCGACGGTCCCGGGCACGTAATTTTGTTCCATTTGAACCCATCGAGTGTAAGAAAGTTCACGATGAGTCTGAGCATCAACGAGGGGGCTGGGGTCCCGTTGTTGCAAATACGTCAGTTGCGAAATTTTACCTGACATCGAACTGCAAACTCGCCCTGTGGGTTCAACCCTTGCTTAGCACGACACGAGCCACCGAGCATACACTGCCCTACCGGCGAGGAGACAAAAGGTCATGCTGAAGCCCCTTTGGCTGCACCTGGACACGATCGCCGCACGACTGCGCGCCACGCGGCGCCTGTACGTCGGGTGTGACTTCGACGGCACGCTCACCGACATAGTGCCCCACCCGGATCTGGCGGTGCTGCCTGAACGCACCCGCCTGGCGCTGCAAGCCGTTGTGAAATTGCCGGGTGCGGAGCTGGGCGTGTTTTCCGGCCGCCCGCTCGACGACCTGAGGGGGCGGCTTCCCGAGGGCAAGGCGTTCGTGTCCGGGATCGCCGGCCTCGAGACAATCGACCGCGACGGCACGCGCCGGACGCACGTGAATCCCGAGGATTCGATCGCGGACGACGTACGCGAAGTGATGCGCCAGTGGTGCGCGCGGTTCGAGGGCGCGTGGTTCGAGGACAAGGGACCGGCGTTCGCGGTGCATTACCGGGCCGTGCCGGAGCGCTTCCAGCCGGCGTTCTGCTCGGGCGTGCGGCGGCGGTTTGCCGGCGACCCGCCGCGCGCGCGGCTGCTGCACGGCAAGAAGGTGTTCGACGTGCTGCCGGTGGTCGATCGCGACAAGGCGTCCGCGCTCGCGGACTGGTACGACCAGCCGGATGGCCTGCTGCTCTACTTCGGCGACGACGCGAACGACGAGCCGGTGTATCCCAAGGTGCGCGAACGCGGCGGGATTTCCGTGGCGATCGGCCGCTGGGCATCCCACGCCGAATACGGACTGACGGCGCCCGAGCACCTGACGTGGTTCCTCGAATGGCTGATCCGCGAATGGACGGAGGTCCGGAAGCAGGATACCGCGCCGCGCCCGTCCCGTGATCACGAGCGGATGGAATTGGGTGGCCACACGCTGCGCCAGCACGAAGCGGGAATCCCCGCCGCTGCGCAGGAGGGTGGCTCGAGATCGTTCCATGGTGGCGTTGGCGCTCCAGGCGGCACGCCATGGACCGGAGAGGGGCCAGCCGCGTCGCCGGGCGGCACCTCGTATCAGGGCAACAATGAGCGGGAGTTCAGCAATGGCGATGAGCCGGAGCCGGCATCTCAGACAACGGCCCGAGGATCTCGCTAGCCTGCGGAGCGGCTCCAGGCCGCGGACGTGCGAGCTGTCGTGCGAATCGGAGTGCTGGAGTACCCGGCGCTCCGATTTTTTGTTGGGGCTTGAATCCCGGTAGGCTCCGGGGGGAAACACAACAGGCCGGCGGAGGACCGGCCTGCGGTGACCCATGATTTGGAACTCGACGGAGGTTGCTGCCGAACGCACCCCAAGTACGTTCGTTTTGATGACCCGGCTGGACGCGCCCCCAAAAGTGCGTCCGATACAACCGTTCAGCGCATGAACCGCTTCGAGACGGCCAATCCCAGCATGATGAGTCCCAGCGTTGCCACCACCAGCGTCCCGATCCGCACATGATCGAAGGCCGACAACGCGCCGGCGATCAGGAAGACGACGACTGTCATGACGGGGAACGAGTGCATGGCCCTTCTTCCAGAACTGAAACGTAACGAGTGTGGCCCCACCGTATTCCCATCGCAATCGGCGTGCCCCGCGGTCCGGATCCAGCGCCCCTTGCCGCGTATGGGGTTGCGCCGATTCCCCGCGGTAGACCCCAGGTGTTCGTGGGGCGAATGCACCCAAGCGCGGGAAATCCGGCGAGCCGTGACCCATTCGGAGATCTGCCGTGCATGAAACACCCGCCAGGGCCGGGGCTCGCCTGGTCGGGCTGTGTGCCCGATGCCGGCATGCCCGCCGCGTGGAAACCCCGCGCAGCGTGTTCTGGCGCTGCGACCTGGCCGAGCGTGACCCGCGGTTCGAGCGCTATCCCCGGCTGCCGGTGCTCGTGTGCATCGGCTACGAACCGCTGCCACCCGAATCCACCGCCTGAGTCCTAAGCGTCGAGGCCGGTCGGGCGTGAACGCTGGCCACGGTGGATCGCGAGATTGGACCAGGGTCCCTCGCGGCGCCGGCCGCACCCCGTCCTGCGGGTGCGGCCGAACGCCGGGCTCCTCTCAGAGATCGAAGGCGAAGATGACGAGGCACATCAGGATGACTCCGGGCAGGAGCGCGGGCTGGGTGGTGCCCAGCGCCAGGCCCACGCCACAGGCGACGGCGCCGCGCGTGCTGACGTCGATGAACGTGTTGGATGCTGGCATCGTGAGGACTCCCGGGGGCTGTGTCACGGGGGCGTAAGCCCGACCGCTCAGCGGGTGGGCGCGTTGAAGAACTCGTCGACCTCCATGTAGATCCCCATCATGCACAGGGCGAATCCCACGGCGCCCAGCGTCCAGGGATTCTCGGCCGCGAGCTGGGCCCCGACGTGGCAGGAGGCCGCGGCGATCCCGAGCGGCTCGGGTGCCGGCCGGGTGGCGTCGGCCTGGGAATCGTTCTGGACGGTGTCCACCGCCGGCACACCGGCGTCCATTCGCGATTCGGTGGCGGACACGGAGGCCGGATGGACGGCCCACAGCAACAGTAGGGCGGCGAGCGTAAGGCGATGGCGTGACGGCACGTTGAACCTCGCGCGGGGGCGGGATCCGGGGGCGCGCGAATGGCCGCGAAGCAAGAGCAGCGCCGGAAATGGGACGCCGGGTCTGACCGCGGCTTCGCGCCGCGGCCGTGCCGCTCAGGACTTGTTGCCGCCCGTCATCGCGCGCCACACGATCTTGAGCGGATCGTAGTAGCGGTCCACCACGCGTTCCTTGAGCGGAATGATCGCGTTGTCGGTGATCGTGATGTTCTCGGGGCATACGTCCGTGCAGCACTTGGTGATGTTGCACAGGCCGATGCCGGCGTTGTCCTTGAGGAACGGCAGCCGGTCGGCGCCGTCGATCGGATGCATCTCGAGGCCGGCGATGCGCACCAGGAACCGGGGGCCGGCGAACTGGTCCTTGAGCTCGTGGGTGCGCAGCACATGGCACACGTCCTGGCACAGGAAGCACTCGATGCACTTGCGGAATTCCTGCACCCGGTCGATGTCACTCTGGTACCACTTCCATTCCGCGCCCGCCCTGGGGGTGAACGGGGTGATGCGCTTGTTGACCTCGTAGTTCCACTTCACGTCGGTCACCAGGTCGCGGATCACCGGGAACGTCTTCATCGGCCGCACCACGATCGGCTCCCCGGCCGGCAGGTGATCCATGCGGGACTTGCACATCAGGGCCGGCTTGCCGTTGACCTCGGCGCTGCACGAGCCGCATTTCGCGGCCTTGCAGTTCCAGCGCACGGCGAGGTCGGGAGCCTGGTGGCCCTGGATCCAGTGGATCGCGTCGAGCACCACCATGCCGGTCTCGACCGGCACCTGGTAATCGACCAGCTCGCCGCCCGCGGCGTCGCCGCGGAACACCCGCAGCGTGACCTCGCGGGCGCCGCCATGGGCGTCGAGCGGCGTTGCGGCGGCGGTGGTCGTAGCCGCGCCATTGCCGGCTCGAGCGGTTCGCGTTTCGGTCATCCGACCTGCTCCTTCGCGGGTTCGAACAGCTGCCGGAGTTCGGCGGGCATCTGCGGCAGCGGCGTCGGGATCACGTCCATGCGGTCCCCCGCCTTGCGGGCGCACAGGTTCACGCGGCCCAGCTCCTCGCTCATCGCGGTGAAATCGAGCCGCGAATGCGCGCCGCGGCTTTCCTTGCGCAGGATCGCGCCGCGCGTCACCGCCTCGGCCACCGTCAGCATGTTCCGCAGGTCGCGCGCGAGGTGCCAGCCCGGGTTGTAGGCGCGGCCGCCTTCGACACGCACGTTCGAGGTCCGCGCCTGGAGCTCGACCAGCGTGGCGAGCGCCCGGTCGAGATCGGCCTGGACGCGGAAGATGCCGACGTAGTCGCTCATGCACTTCTGGAGCGCGCGCTGCAGCTCGTACGGGCTCTCGCCGCTGGTGCGGGCGAACGGCGCCAGCACGTCGGCCATCTCGGCCTCGATCTGGGCGTCCGGGATGCGCGGCCCCGCCGGCAGCGACTTTGCGTACTCCGCGGCGGCGAGTCCGGCGCGGCGGCCGAACACCACCAGGTCCGACAGCGAATTGCCGCCCAGCCGGTTCGCGCCGTGCAGCCCGGCCGCCACCTCGCCCGCGCCATAGAGGCCCGGGACCGTCGCCGCCGCGGTGTCGGCATCCACCCGGATGCCGCCCATCATGTAGTGCATGGTGGGACCGACTTCCATCGGCGTCTTCGTGATGTCGACGTCGGCCAGCTCGAGGAACTGGTGGAACATCGACGGCAGCTTCTTCTTCACGCGCTCCGCCGGCAGGTAGCTGATGTCGAGGAACGCGCCGCCGTGCGGGGTGCCGCGGCCCTCGCGCACCTCGGTGTAGATCGCGCGCGAGACGTTGTCGCGGGTCGACAGCTCGGGCGGCCTGCGGTCCTGGCTCTGGCGGCCCTCGACCGCGGCGTCGAGCCAGCGGCGCGCCTCGGCTTCGTCCGCCGCATACTCGTTGCGCCGCGATTCCGGCAGGTAGCGCCACATGAAGCGCTCGCCATCCTTGTTGCGCAGGATGCCGCCCTCGCCGCGGACGCCCTCGGTCACCAGCAGTCCCATCACACCGGGCGGCCACACCATGCCGGTGGGATGGAACTGCACGAACTCCATGTCGATCAGGTCGGCGCCCGCCTCGTAGGCCAGCGACTGGCCATCGCCCGTGTACTCCCAGGAATTCGACGTGACCTTGAAGCCCTTGCCGGCGCCGCCGGTGGCGAGCACCACCGCCCGCGCCCGGAACAGCACGAACTTGCCGGTGTCGCGCCAGTAGCCGAACGCGCCCGCGATGCGGTCGCCGTCTTTGAACAGCCGGGTGATCGTGCACTCCATGTAGACGGCGAGGCCCTGGTGGACGCCGCGGTCCTGCAGCGTGCGGATCATCTCGAGGCCGGTGCGGTCGCCGACGTGCGCGAGCCGCTTGTAGGTGTGGCCGCCGAACGCGCGCTGCAGGATCCGGCCGTCGGTGGTGCGGTCGAACACCGCGCCCCAGTGCTCGAGTTCGCGCACGCGGTCGGGCGCCTCCTGCGCGTGGAGCTGCGCCATCCGCCAGTTGTTGAGGAACGACCCGCCCTTCAGGGTGTCCTTGAAGTGAGTCTGCCACCCGTCCTGCGGGTCGACGTGCGCGAGCGCCGCGGCGATGCCGCCCTCGGCCATCACCGTGTGGGCCTTGCCGAGCAGCGACTTGCACACGAGGCCGACCGACGCGCCCTGCGCCGATGCCTCGATCGCGGCCCTGAGGCCGGCGCCGCCGGCGCCGATCACGAGCACGTCGTGTTCGTGGATCTCGTAGGGTTCCATGAGGGTGAGTTCGCTCCTAGAGCCTGAAGAACACCGGATCGTGAAACACACCCATCGAGCACATGCGGACGTAGAAGTCGGCAAAACACACCGCCGCGAGACTCCACCACGCCCAGCCCATGTGGTGCTCGTTCAGCAGGCTCACGAAATTCCACGTCGCGCGCCGCGGGCCGCCCGCCACCGCGCACGAGAAGCAGTCGATCTGTCCGCCCACCAGGTGGCGCAGCGAATGGCAGGAGAACGTGTAGAGCGAGAGGAACCCGGTGCTGGCGAGGATCGCGAGCGTGCCGCCGCCGATGCCGAAGTGCAGCGCGCCGTCCGCGCCGCGGAACATCGCGGCGCGCACCACGTCCCACCACAGGATCACGATGAACACCAGCGCGGCGTACAGGAAGTACCGGTGCACGTTCTGCAGGATGAACGGGAACCGCGTCTCGCCCCGGTAGCCCTTCGGCGCCCGCTCGCCCACGGCGCAGGCGATGGGATCGGCGAAGAACGACCGGTAGTAGGCCTTGCGGTAGTAATAGCAGGTGGTGCGGAACCCCAGCGGGAACACCAGGATCAGCAGCGCGGGCGACAGCCAGCCCGGCAGCCAGCCCGGCGTGAGATATGGGGAATAGAACGGCGACAGGTAGTCGCGGCCGCCGTCGATATACCGGTAGTGCGCGGCTCCGAAGATCGCGGCGTAGTTCGCGTAGCCGATCAGGAGCACGAGCCCGAGCGCCTGCAGCACGGGTATGAGCCACCAGTTGTCGCTGCGGTCGGTCTGGCCCAATCGCTCGGCGTATCCGCTGCCCCGATGGGATCCGGCGGGAACTCCCGTGCCGCGGGCGGGCACGGCGACCGTGCCGGCCGTTGCGGCGGCCGCCGTGCTCCTCGGGGCATCCTGCGCCATGCAGATCTCCTCGTTTCGCAGCCGTGCACACTGCCCAAGCCCAGGTTCGGTTTCCGTGACGGACCATAGCATCCGGGCGGTTTCGGGACCAGACGCCGCGCCCTTGCCGGCACGTGGCGCCGCGGCTACGGTGAGCCCATGAAGTCCTTTCGTGTGGCGTTCGTCCAGGGCCGGCCGCGATTCGGCCGCACCCACGAGAATCTCGAGCGCGGCGTGGCGCTCGCCGGCACCGTGAATGCCGACCTCGTCGTGCTGCCGGAGCTGTGGTCGTCGGGTTACGTGTTCTCGTCGCATGCTGAGCTGGCCGGTCTCGCGGAGGACGCCGCCACCGGGGCCACGGCCGTCGCGCTGCGCGCCGCCGCGCGGCGGGAGCGCCGGCACTACGTGGCGGGATTCCCCGAGCGGCACCGCGGGAAGTTCTACAACAGTGCCGTGCTCGTGGGGCCGTCCGGCGTGAAGGCGGTGTACCGGAAGCTGCATCTGTTCGAGCGCGAGCAGGACTGGTTCGCCCCCGGCAACCTGCCGCTCGCGGTGCACCGCGTGGGCCCGGCCAGGGTCGGCATGCTGATCTGTTTCGACTGGCGGTTCCCGGAGACGGCGCGCGTGCTCGCGCTGGCGGGCGCGGACGTGATCGCGCACCCCTCGAACCTGGTGTTCGCGAACGCCCAGCGCGCGATGGAGGTGCGGTCGCTCGAAAACCGCGTGTGCACGGTGACGGCGAACCGCACCGGCACCGAAACGCGCAAGGGCGGCCGGGTGCCGTTCACCGGCCGCAGCCAGATCGTCGGACCCGGGGGCGATGTGCTGGTGCGGGCGGGGCTGCGCGAAGACTGCGCGCGGGACGCCGTCATCGACCTCGATGCGTGCCGCGACAAGGCGCTCACGCCGCGCACCCAGCTGTTCCGATCGCGGCGGCCGCGGTTCTATCGATCGCTGGCCATTTGACCCGAATCGGGGCATTTCGCACGCGTTAATTCGCGCAGTGTCAGGATTTTCCGTGTACGCACCCGATCGGGCTCGCGTACACTCATTCTGCAGCAAAGTCCTGCCACCCGGCCGGACGATATTGCAGGTGAGATTGCAAAACCGGCGACACCGCCGGTGGGACGACGAACCCCCCAACCGCCCGTCGTTCCGCGCGCTCATCTCGGGCCGTATTCATCTCATGCTCAAGTCTTCGTGCTCGTATGCACGGTTTCCGTGTGTCCGCACTCGAATGTGCTCCGCATCCCTGGCGTCGTCCATGCACCGCTGTGCGAGGAATCCCGTGAATCGAATTTCCAGCAGCCTGGCCCTGGCACTCGCGCTCGTCGTTACAGGGACCGCGCACGCGGCCGACGAGATCCACTGGACGCTCACCGGGCAGACGTCGGTAACGTTCGACTGGCGCGGTTCCGAAAGCCTGATCCGCTACGGGCTCACCCCCTCGTATGGGCAGTCGGTGACGGCGGCGACGCCGAGTCCGCTGCCGTTCTCCTCCGCGGGCCCGTTCTGGGAGGCTCCGATTACCGGCCTCCAGCCCGACCAGCTTTATCACTACTCGATCGGCACCGGACCGGATCACACGTTCCACACCGCGCGCGCGCCCGGCGCTTCGAACTTCTCGGTGTACGTCGAAGGCGACATCGGCAGCACCGCGACGTCGACCTACTGGCGCGTGGGGCCGGTCCAGTCGCTGATCGCCACCGGGCAGCCGCAGTTCGCGCTGCTGGTGGGGGACCTCACCTACGGCAACGCGCACGGTCCCGACGACGTGGACCAGCACTTCAACGACGTGATGGTGTGGTCGCAGGACGCCGCGTACATGCCGGCGTGGGGCAATCACGAATACGAGAACGACACGTACGTCGACGACCTCAGGAACTACAAGGGCCGGTTCGACCTGCCGAACGCCCATGCGTCGCCTGGCGTCGCCGCGACGTCGTGCTGCGGCGAGGACTGGTACTGGTTCGACTACGGCAACGTGCGGTTCATCGCCTACCCCGAGCCGACCTCGGGAGCATGGGCGGAGTGGTTCCCGCACGCGGACTCGTTGATGAGCGTGGCGCAGGCCGACCCCAACATCTCGTTCATCGTGACGTTCGGTCATCGCCCCGCGTTCTCGACCGGCAATCATCCCGGCTCGCCGTCGCTCCAGACCTATCTGGGCCAGCTCGGCACGAAATACGCCAAGTACAAGCTGAATCTGAACGGACACAGCCACGACTACGAACGCAGCTATCCGCAGAACGGCGTGGTCCACATCACCTCGGGCGGCGGTGGCGCCACGCTGGAGGAGGCGTCCGGCACGTGCCTGTGGGCGGGGGGCTGCCCGCCGCCCGCATGGTCGGCGTTCCGCGCCTATCATCACGGCGCGGTGCGCCTGACGTTCAGCCAGGACGCCATCAAGGTGGAGGCGATCTGCGGCCCGGCCGGCGATACCGGCGCCAACAAGAACGACGTCACGTGTGTGCAGGGCAGCGTGTACGACAGCGTGACGATCAAGGTCGACACTCCGATCGCCCACATCGACACGCCGACCACGGATGCGACGATCGAGCCCGGCCAGGCCGTGAACTTCACCGGCACGGCGTCGGATGACGATGGTGACATGCCGTTCTCGTACCTGTGGGACTTCGGCGGCGGTGCCCCGAACTCCACGGTCGAGGATCCCGGCAACGTCGTGTTCAACACGCCGGGCGTCTACAACGTGCGGTTCAGCGCCACCGACGTATCCGGCGAAGTCGACCTCACGCCGGACACCCGCGTGATCACGGTCGGTTCCGCGAACATTCCGCCCGACGGGCAGATCCTCGAGCCCGCCGGCCCCGTGACGATCCAGAAGGGCCAGAGCGTGATGTTCCGCGGCCACGCGACCGATGCCAACGACTCCACGTTCACCTATGCGTGGAACTTCGACGACGGCGCGCCGAACGTGAACGTGCAGGATCCCGGGCTCGTGCGATTCGACATCATCGGTTCGTTCATCGTGCAGTTCATCGTCACGGATTCCCATGGGTTGAGCGATCCCACGCCGGCCGAAGTCGAGATCACGGTCACTCCGCCGCCGAACGTGGCCCCGTCAGGCGACATCGTGTCACCGGCCGCGGACGTTTCGATCGTGGCGGGCCAGTCGGTGAACTTCCAGGGCACGGGCGCCGATCCGGACAACAACCTGCCGCTCACCTACGCCTGGGACTTCGGCGGCGCCTCGCCCGGCTCGGGGCTCCAGAACCCGGGGCCGATCGTGTTCACCACGGCCGGCTCCTACAGCGTCTCGTTCACGGTCATCGACGCGCTGGGGCTGCCGGACCCGACACCGGCGACGCGCACGATCACCGTTACGGCGCCCGTGAATCGCGCCCCTGACGGCACCATCGTCGCCCCGGCGGCCGATGTCTCGATCGCGGCCGGCGACAGCGTCACGTTCACCGGCGCGGCCGCGGACTCCGACGGCGACGCGCTGACCTACCTGTGGAACTTCGGCGGCGGCCCCGCGAACGCCACGGTGCTGTCACCGGGCTGGGTGCGGTTCCCGACCGCGGGCACGTTCGCGGTGACGTTCACCGTCACCGATTCGCACGGCCTCGCGGATCCCACTCCAGCGACGCGCACGATCACCGTGCAGGGCGCGAACCAGCTGCCGATCGCGGCGCTCAACGTGGCCCCGGCCACCGGTAACGCCCCGCTCGTCACGATCGATGACGCCTCGGCATCGTTGGATCCCGACGGCAGCCTCGTCTCCTACACGTTCGATTTCGGCGACGGCAGCCCGCCTCAGACCGACACCACGGCGTCCGTGCCGCACACCTACGTGGCCGGCTCGTACACCGCGAAGGTCACCGTGACGGACAACCATGGCGCGACCCGCACGGCGACGCAGCCGGTGATCGTGGCGTCCGTGATCCCCGGCGTGAACTTCGCGACCAACAGTTCGGTCGAAACCGCGCTCACCGGCTGGATCGCGAACGGCGGCTCGACGCTGACGCGCGACCCGGGCGGCTTCGACGGCGCCTGGTGCATGAAGGCGATCGGCCCCGCGACCGCGACCTCGCATGGCGTGAACGACAGCCCGAACTGGGTGAAGCAGATTCCGACGTCACACGTGGGGCTGCCGTACCGGTTCAGCGCGTGGGTGCGGTCTCCGCACAATACCGGCCTCGGCAAGATCCAGGTGCGCGAGTTCCTGGGCTCGCAGCGCATCGGTCCCGCGACGTTCTCGACCCCGGTGCCGCTGACCCCGACCTGGCAGCTCGTCACGGTGGACCACTACGCGCAGCAGTCCGGCACCACGCTGGACTTCCAGGTGCTCGACTACGCCGTCGCGCCGAGCGAGACCCTGTTCGTGGACAACATCTCGATCAAGGCGATCGGCGCCACCACCGGCGTCGACCCGTTCGCGGGCACGACCGAATTCGCGGCGCTGATGACGCCGAACCCGCTGCATGGCGGCGGCGAGATCCACATGGTGTTGCCGCGCGCCGGGTTCGCGCGCGTCGACGTGCTCGACCTGAGCGGACGGCGGGTGCGCACGCTGCTCGACGAGCGCGACCTGAGCCCCGGATCGAGGTCGGTGGCGTTCGACGGCCACAACACGGGCGGCATGCCGCTGGCGTCCGGCGTGTACTTCTACCGGGTCGAGACCGCGTCCGGCACGATCACCCATCGCTTCGCGATTCTGAGGTAGGCGCTCAACCCCTTGCTGCCTCGCGGGAACGTCTCGGGCATCCCCCGCGACGAACGTGCGATCGCAGCCGCCACTCCGAATCGACACGCAACGCCGCGCCAGGGATTGCGCGGCGTTTCGGCGTATGAAGGCTAGGGACCGCACAGCAGGCGGGCGAGGCCGAACGACAGCGACGACAGGAACACCCACTGCGCGGCACCCGCCGCGATCGGGCGGATGCCGGCGGCGCGCAGGTCGCCGAAGCCGGTGACGAGCCCCACGCCCGCCATGCCGATGCACAGCAGCCACAGGTCGAGGTTGAGCAGGCCGTCCACGACGGCCTTGGGCAGGATGTGGGTCGAGTTCACGATCGCGAACACCAGGAACAGCACGAGGAACCACGGCAGCGGCGACACCCGTGCGCGCCCTGCGGCGATGTGGTGGCGCCGCATCGACCACGCGAGCCACAGCACCACCGGCGCGAGCAGCGCGATGCGCGCGAGCTTCACCACGGTCGCGACCCGCGCCGCCTCGTCGCTCACGCCGAACCCGGCGGCCACGACCTGTGCCATTTCGTGCAGGCTCGCGCCATCCCACACGCCGTAGAGGAAGTCGCTCATGTGGGCGGCGTGCTGGATCAGCGGATAGAGCACGATCCCGACGGTGCCCAGCAGCGTGATCACCCCGAGCGCCACCGCCGAGTCGCGGTGCTCGCCCTGCACCACGGAATCCGCGGCCACGACCGCCGACGCCCCGCAGATCGCGCCGCCGACGCCGAGCAACAGGCCGAGCTTGGGCGGCAGGCCGAGGCGCCGCGCGACCCACCAGCCGAACGCCAGCGCCGCGAACGTCGATACGGTGACGACGATCAGCGCCGGCGGGCCGATGCGCGCCAGCTCGCCGAGCCCGAGCCGGAACCCCAGCCCCGCCACCGCCCAGCGCAGCACCGGACGCTGCGCGAATCGAACGCCGGGATTCGCCCAGGCCGGGAGCTTCCGCAGCGAGGTCAGCACCATGCCCAGCAGGATGACGAGCAACAGCGCGCTCACGTGCAGCGCGTTCTTGACCCACGGCAGGTTCGCGAGCCCCATCGCGGCCGCGGCGAGCGCCACGCACAGCAGCACGCCGGGCACGAGCGCGAGCGCGGCGTTCGGAGGGGCGGCGCCGGGCGCGGGCGCGGCGGTGGGTGCGTTCAAGAGGTGTAGGACAGCTCGCGATACTTGCGACGGTAGCCGTTGTCGCCGACCGGTTCGAAGATGTGGCAGTAGGTCATCTCGCCGCCGTACACATGGAGCGTGATCGCCGGCGAGGTTTCGGGATTCTCGAGCACGTGGTATTCGAACGGCGGGATCAGCGCACCCGCTTCGGCGACGCCGGCGCGCACCTGCTTCTCGCGCGCGAACTGCACCACGTCGGTCTCGGGATCCCCGCCGCGCACGGAGTACGACGTGACCTGAATCACGCCCCGGTAGACGCACTCGACGCACCACGTGCCGGCGTGATCGTGCAGCGGCGTGCCCTGGCCGCGATCCCACACCATGACGAGCACGGTGTAGCGGCCGGCCGGGTCCCGATGCAACAGCCGGCGCGCGTAGCGATCGGGCGCCGGCTCGAGGAACGTGGCCGGGACGAACTGTTCGCCGCTGCCGACCACGTCGATCAACACCTGTTTGACGTTGCGACATCGCGTCGCGTCGTCCGGCGCCGCGACGGCGACGTCGATCCGGCGGATCAACTCGTTCACCCTGGAATCTGCGGTCGTGGTCATGGTGACGTCCTCCGTGGGTCGGTATCGTAGCAGAGCCCGTGACGGCTGCGCAGCCGCGAATGATCGCCGGCCGGGCCACCCCGCGGCGGCGGGAGTCGCGTGCGTCCGCGGGCACCCTGCGGCGATCGGAGCCACGTACGGCCCGCGGTTACCGGGTCACGGCAGGAAGTAGAACGCGATCCCCAGCACCAGGTAGACCGCGAGCAGCAGCGCGCCCTCGAGCCAGTTCGATTCGCCGTCCTGCGCCACCAGGTTCGAGACGGCGGCGGCGATCGCGACCGCCATCACCTCGAACAGCGTGAACCGCAGGTCCATCGGGTGGGGCCCGATGAAGTAGGACGCGAACACCAGCACCGGCGCGACGAACAGCGCGATCTGGATGCTCGAGCCGGTCGCCACCGTCATCGACAGATCCATGCGGTTGCGAATCGCGGCGAGCACCGCGGTCGAATGCTCCGCGGCGTTGCCGATGATCGCGACCACGATCACGCCCACGAACACCTCGGTCAGCCCCAGCGTGTGCGACGCGGCCTCGACGGCGCCGACCAGCACCTCGCTCATCCACGCGATGAGTCCGGTCGCGACGAGCAGCGTGGCCACCGAACGGCCGATCGGACGCGCAGGGTGGGCGGCCGCAGGTTCGGGCGGATCGCCGGTGTACAGGTGCTTGTGCGTGCGCAGGGTGAACAGCAGGCTGAGCAGGTAGCTCCCAAACAGCACGATCGAGATCTCGAGCGACAGGCCATGCTCGATCGCGAACTGATGCGCGAGCGTGATGCCGCCCTCGCGCACCGCCTCGTGGGCCACGAGGTGGAACAGCGCCGGCACCAGGAGTCCGATCGCCGCGAGCGCCAGCAGCGTGGAGCCGACGCCGGCCGCGCTGCGGTCGAACGTCTGCTTGTCGCGCCGGGCGCCGCCGCACACGATCGACAGCCCCATCACCAGCAGCACGTTGCCGATGATCGAGCCGGTGAGCGACGCCTTGACGACGTCGTGGAGCCCGCGATGCAGCGCCATCAGCGCGATGATCAGCTCGGCGGCGTTGCCGAACGTGGCGTTGAGCAGCCCGCCCACGCCGGCGCCGAGCCGGTCCGCCAGCGCCTCGGTGGCGTGGCCCATGATGCCGGCGAGCGGCACGATCGCGAGCGCGGCACAGCCGAACACGGCGGCTGCGCTCCAGTGCAACCACGCTCCGAGCGCCGTGATCGGCACGAACACCAGCAGCGCGTAGAGCAGATGGCTGGCACGGAGGCCGCCGCGGGGGGCGGTGGCGGCCGTCGATGACGACATTGCGCCGGGCGGTGGGGTCAGTGGCTGGTGGAGTCGGGAGTCGCGTTGCGCAACCATCCGCCGCCCGTCATGCCCGCACCCGGCAGGCCGGGTGGCGCGCCGGGCGGAGTGCCGGCGCGGGTGGCCGGGGCGGATTCTGGCGGTGACGGAGCGCCGTAGTTGAGGCGCGTCATGGTCGTGCCGCCGGATTGGATCGTCACCACGTACAGCGGATCGAACCCGCCGTCGAACGTCGCCGGCCGGCCGGTGAGTGCGGTGATGAGCTGGGGAATCGTGTTGCTGTGGCCGACGACGAGCGCCGTGCGGCCGTGGTTCTCGGTCAGGATGCGCCGGGCCTGGGCGGCGAAATCCGAGCCGCGCAGCACCCGCACCGAGTCGCCGATCAGCTTCGCCACCGGCTCGCCGGTCATGCGGGTGCGGGCGAATTCGGTCACGTAGACGGATGCGATGTGGCTGGCCGCGAGCACGTGAACGAGTTCCGCGGCGCGCGCTTCACCATCGCGGGTGAGCGGTGGATCGGAGCCGAGGAACGCGTCGTTGCGCTCGGCGTGGCGCACGAGGATCACGGTGGTGACGGACGTGTCGGTGACGGCGGACGGGACTGCCGGGCGGGTCGCGACGGCCGTAGCGTCTGTGGCGGCAGCGGTCGCGGCCATGAGTACGGCGAATCCCAACCAGGCGATGACGGCGACGTGAATCCGCGCGGGCGACATGGGGCTCCTCGCCGGGATTGCCCGTGATACACCACGAGCGGGGCTTGAGGCCCCGCCCGCGACATTCCCTGGAGCAACCACCGAAGGTCCCGGGGTGAATTCCGGCGACCCCTGAACGGCGGCCGCCGTGCATCGATCCGGGAGCGTTGCGCTACGAACAACCCATCGAAGTTCCGCAATTGAGGCACTTGAAGCACGTGCCGTTGCGCAGCGTGATGTGCCCGCAATTGTCGCACAACGGCGCGTCGCCGGAAAGTTTTCCCATCAGCCGGTCCATCTGCCGGTCCGCCGCCGTGTCGGCCGGAGTCCGGTGGGCGGCAGCGCCGAGGTCGGTCACACCCCCGGCCGCTGCCGCAGACGCGGCCGGTGCCTCGGAGCTCGTGGTTCCGGCGACGTCCGCGTGGCCGTTGGCGGCGGGAGCATGACCATTGCCGCCCGTGTGCTCGCGGCCCACGGGATGCCCGGTCGCGTGTTCGCGCGAGATATGGAGATCGTCCGGCAGCACGTGCGCCAGATCGGTGCGTCCCTGGTACTCGAGGCCCAGCACCCGGAACACGTAGTCCACGACGCTCGTGCACGACCGGATGTTCTCGTGGCCATCGACCCGGCCGTGGGGTTCGAAGCGCGTGAACGTGAACTGGTCGACGAGATCCTCGAGCGGCACGCCGTACTGCAGGCCGAGCGAGATCGAGATCGCGAAGCAGTTCATGATGCTGCGGAACGAGGCGCCTTCCTTGTGCATGTCGATGAAGATCTCGCCCAGCGTGCCGTCCTCGTATTCCCCGGTGCGCAGGAACACCTTGTGGCCGGCGATCCGCGCCTCCTGGTTGAAGCCGTGGCGGCGCGGCGGCAGCCGGCGGCGGCGCAGCTTGGGCGGCGGGCTCGAACTCGAGTCCTCCTGGCGGGTCGACGCCAGCGGCTGGCTGAGCTTGCTGCCGTCGCGGTACAGCGCCACGGCCTTGAGCCCGAGCCGCCACGACTCCGTGTAGATCTTCTCGACCTCCTCGACGGTGGAATCGCCCGGCAGGTTCACGGTCTTGCTGATCGCGCCCGAGATGAACGGCTGCACCGCCGCCATCATGCGGACGTGGCCCATGGGCGGAATGAACCGCGTGCCGCGCGGGCCGCAGCGATTCGCGCAATCGAACGCCGGCAGGTCCGCGACGCGGAGACCCGGCGCGCCCTCGACGCTCTGGCTGCCGCAGATCGCGGTGTTCGCCTCCTCGATCTGCGCGTCGGTGAAGCCCAGGAACGGCAGTGCCGAGAACGCCGGCTTCTCGCGCTCGGCCAGCCCCACGCCGAGCCGCGTCAGCACTTCGTCGCCCAGCATGCCGCGCGAGAACGCGAACCGGATGTCGAGCATGCCCGGCAGCGACTGCTCGATGCGGTCGATCTCGGCCGGCGTCAGGCGCTTCTGCAGCAGCGTCGCGCGGTTGACGTGCGGGGCGTTCTCGAACGTCCCGTATCCGACCGCATAGCGGACGACGCGCTCGATCTCGGGATCGTCATAGCCCAGCCGCCGCAGCGCCGCCGGCACCGACTGGTTCACGATCTTGAAGTAACCGCCGCCCGCCAGCTTCTTGAACTTCACCAGCGCGAAGTCGGGCTCGACACCCGTGGTGTCGCAATCCATGAGCAGACCGATCGTGCCGGTGGGCGCGAGCACGGTGGCCTGCGCGTTGCGATAGCCGTTCTCCGCCCCGAGCTGCACGGCGCGGTCCCAGCACTCGACGGCCGCCGCCTTGAGGTCGCGGGGCGCGAACTTGTGGTCGATCGATCGCGCGTGGTTGCGGTGCAGGCGCATCACTTCGAGCATGCTGTCGCGGTTCGCCGCGTAACCCGCGAACGGCCCCTTGCTGGCCGCCATCTCGGCCGACAGCGCATAGGCCTCGCCGGTCATGATCCCGGTGAGGCAGGCGGCATACGCGCGCGCGGGCTCGCTGTCGTACGGCAGGCCCTGCACCATCAGCAGCGTGCCCAGGTTCGCGTAGCCGAGCCCGAGCGGCCGGTAGTCGAACGAGCGCCGGGCGATCTTGTCGGTCGGGTAGCTCGCGAAGCTGACGAGGATCTCCTGAGCCAGGAAGAACACGCGGTTCGCGTGGCGGTAGCCCTCGATGTCGAACGCGCCGTCCGCGCCCAGGAACTTCATGAGGTTGACCGACGCCAGGTTGCACGCGGTGTCGTCGAGGTGCAGGAACTCGGAGCACGGGTTGCTCGCGTAGATCCGGTCCGTGGCCTTGACCGTGTGCCACTTCTGGATCGTGTCGTCGAACTGGACGCCGGGATCGGCGCAGTGCCACGCGGCTTCCGCGACCTTCTTCCAGATGCCGCGCGCCGGCTTGGTCTCGTGGACCTGGCCCGTGGTGCGGAACGTCGTCTGCCACGTGCCGTTGTCCAGCACCGCCTCCATGAAGCGGTCGGGCACGCGCACGGAGTTGTTCGAGTTCTGGCCCGACACGGTGGCGTAGGCGTCGCCGTTGAAATCCGACGAATAGCCCGACGCGACGAGCGCGGCGACCTTCTTCTCCTCGCGCATCTTCCAGGTGATGAAGTCCTCGATCTCGGGGTGGTCCATGTCGAGCACCACCATCTTGGCGGCCCGCCGCGTGGTGCCGCCGGACTTGGTGGCGCCGGCGCCGCGATCGAGCACCTCGAGGAACGACATCAGGCCCGACGAGGTGCCGCCGCCCGACAGCTTCTCCATGCGGCCGCGCAGTCGCGAGAAGTTGGTGCCGGTGCCGGAGCCGAACTTGAATACCCGCGCTTCGTTCCTGGCCAGCTCGAAGATCGACATCAGGTCGTCGTCGACGGACTGGATGAAGCACGCCGACACCTGGGGATGCGAGTAGGAGTCGGTCGTGACGCGGACCTCGTTCGTGTGCGAATCGGTGTAGTAGTTCCCGCCCGAGCCCGCGATGCCGTACTCGTGCTGGAGCCCGCAGTTGAACCATACCGGTGAATTGAACGCGCCGATTTGATGCACCAGCATGTGGACCAATTCGGCCTCGAACGCCTCGGCGTCGGCCGGGGTGGCGAAGTAACCGCCTTGTTCCTCGCCGGTTACGCGTGTGGTATGGGCGATGCGATGCACGACCTGCCGCACGCTGGTCTCGTGCCCGGGGGTGCCCGGCAAGCCCGCCTTGCGAAAGTACTTGCTCACCACGATGTCGGTCGCGAGCTGCGACCACTCGGCGGGCACCTCGACCTCGTCCATGCGAAACACCACGGAGCCGTCGGGGTTGGCGATCACGGTGCGGCGCTTGTCCCAGATGACTTCGTCGAGCGGATTCACGCCGGGGCGGGTCCAGAACCGCGGCACGCGGACTCCGGATCCGTTCGGCGGCAGATTGTTCGCGGCGGGGGTCGGATCGTTCGAAATGGTGAGGGTCATGCAAGGACCTCCCTGGTCCCGAGGAAACGATTCGTCCCTGTCAGGTCAGGCCGGGACGGCGCTCCATGGAGGTTTCGGAACGCCGGGGCGGTCTGCCCATCGTCGGTGAATCGAATCGATGGTCGAGCGGTGGCATCGGGTCCCCGCATGGGCGAGATCCCACGTTGCGAGGGGTAGCGTTTATAAGCTCGAGTCTTTGCCCGCCGCAACAGAGAAATTGACGAGCAACGATGCGGCTCCGACCATCGCGTGTTCGTTCGAGTCAACAACGATCATAGCGCGGCGATCATGATTTCGCGACGCGCATGTTCACCCGAGCCTTAGTCGCGCAGCGCTACGTTCCCGCATTCGGTACGCAACAACGTCATGAAGATCTCCGTTCCACGCACAGCCGCAGTCGCTTAGCAGTCGCACCGGGGCCCATCGCGTCCGTCACGTGAGGATGTGGAGACTCCATCGCAGGCCGGCTCGACTTTACACGCATCACGGCAGCGGTGAGACTTCGCGACCATGTCTGCCGTCACGCGGATGCACCCGATCCTGCTCACCGCCACCTTCGCCACGGCGGTCGTGTCGTTGTGGATCGCGACCCCGGCCCATGCCGCAACCGGCGCCGTGGGTGGCGGTGTGCTCCCCATCCTGCTCGGACTCGTGGTGATTCTCGTGGGTGCGCTGCTCGGTGGCGCCGCGTTCGCGCGCTTCGGGCAATCCCCGGTGCTCGGCGAGTTGCTCGCGGGGCTCGTGCTCGGGAACCTGGGGCTCGTGGGCTTCCACGGCGTCGATTCGCTGAAGACGCTGCCGGGGCTCGAGTTGCTGGCCGAGCTGGGCGTGCTGTTTCTGCTGTTCGAGGTCGGGCTGGAATCGAACGTGCAGCAACTGCTCGCGGTCGGCGGCTCGTCGCTGCTCGTGGCGCTGCTCGGGGTGATCACGCCGATGGCGCTGGGCTACGGCTGCTCGGCGCTGTTCCTGCCCGGGCAGACTCCGCTCACGTACGTGTTCGTGGGTGCGATCCTGTGCGCGACGAGCGTGGGAATCACGGCCCGGGTGCTCGCGGGGCTCGGGCGCACGGACAGCCTGGAGGGCCGCATCATCCTCGGCGCCGCCGTGATCGACGACGTGCTCGGGCTGATCGTGCTCGCCGTCGTGTCCGGCATCATCACCGCCGCGGACGCCGGGCGAACGTTCGCGCCCGGCGCCGCGGCCCTGATCCTGGCGAAGGCGGTGGGGTTTCTCGCCGGCGCGATCGTGATCGGCCGCTGGATCTCGAAGCGCGTGTTCCGCGCCGCCGGGTTCCTCGGAACCGACGGCGCCCTGCTCGGCGTGGCACTGGCGTTCTGCTTCACGCTGGCGTGGCTGGCCGGCCGGCTCGGGCTCGCCCCGATCGTCGGCGCGTTCGCGGCCGGCCTGGTGCTCGACCGCGCGCACTACCGGACGCTGCAGCAGCGTGATCCCCGGAATCGCGACGTGCGGCAACTCATCGAGCCGCTGGGGGCATTCCTAGTGCCGGTGTTCTTCGTGCTGATGGGCATGCGTGTCGATCTCGCGGTGTTCGCCACGCCCGGCGTGCTGATGTTCGCGCTGGCGCTTACGGTGGCGGCGGTGCTCGGCAAACAGGTGTGCGGACTCGGCGTTCTCGACCGCGGTGTCGACCGGATCGCCGTGGGTCTCGGCATGATCCCGCGCGGCGAAGTGGGTCTGATCTTCGCCGGCATCGGCACGACGCTGCGCATCGGCGGCGTACGGGTCGTGGACGACACGGTGTTCGCCGCGGCGATCGTGGTGATCGCGCTCACCACGTTCATGACGCCGCCGCTGCTCACGTGGCGGTTCGGCCGCGGTCGCAGGGCGTCCCCATGACCGGCAAGCTCACGCCCGCCGAATTCCATCGTTCGATCGCCGGCCGCCTCGGCGCGGAGCGCGGCGAGGTGCTGTTCGGCCCGCGCCCGGGCGGTGACGCGGCGATCGTGCGCGCCGGCGCGGGGCGCGTGCTGGCGGTCACCACCGATCCCCTGTCGCTGGTCCCGGCGCTCGGGCCCGAACGCTCCGCGCGCCTCGCGTGCCGGCTCGTGGCGTCCGATCTGTGGACCACCGGGATCCCGCCCGCGTTCGCGGCGGTCACACTCAACCTGCCGCCCGAGTTCGCGGCGGACACGCTCGATCGCTACCTCGAGGCGGCGCACGCCGCATGGCGCGAGCTCGACGTCGCGGTCGTCACCGGCCACACCGGCCGCTACGATGGCTGCGGGCTCACGATCGTGGGCGCGGCGACGGTGATGGGCATGGGAGACGAGGGCCGCTGGGTGGGGCCGCCGTTCGTGCAACCGGGCGATCGCGTGCTGATCACGCGCGACTGCGCGGTCGAGGCCACGGCGATCGCGGCGCACCTGATGCCGGTGCGGTTCCTGGCGGCGCTGGCGGCGCGGCCCGAACCGCACGACCCCGACGCGGTGCTGGCCCGGGCGCGCGCGTCGCTGGACCAGGTGAGCGTGGTCGAGCACTGCCGCGCCGCCGTGCGGGTCGGTGTCCGCGATCGCGGCGTCAGCGCGCTCCACGACGCGACGGAAGGCGGCGTGCTGGGCGCGCTCATCGAGCTCGCCGGCGCCGCTGGGCACGACCTGCGCATCGAGCGCGCGCGGATTCCTCTGTCCGTTGAGGCGCGGGCGGCGTGTGCCGCGTTCGGCATCGATCCCTACTGGACGCTGAGCGAGGGCACGCTCATTGTGTGCGCTCGGCCGGCCCATGCGGCGGCGGTGGCGCGGTCGCTGGCCGACGCGGGCATCCCGGCGTTCGAGGTGGGTGAGGTGGTGCGCGGCCATGGCACGCTGTGGCTCACCGAACCCGGCGGTGAGATCACGCAGTGGACCGAGCCCGAACCCGACCCCTACTGGCCCGCGTACGCGCGTGCCGTGCGGGAGGGCTGGCAGTGAGCGCGCAGCCGCGACGCAGGCGGCCATGACCCTGCGTGAGACGGGGAGACGAGGCACATGAACGTACTGCGGGTGCTGCAGCGGATTCCGGCCGTGGTCGTCGCGCTCGGAGTCGTCGTGGGCGCGGGCGTGATCGTCCTGGGTCATCTGCTGGCGAAGGCCCAGGTGGCGCGTGGGCCTCGCCGCGCGGCCGTGATCGGACGCGCGCCGTCGTGACGCTGCGCACCAGCATGACCGTGGGCGAGGCGGCCCGCGAAGTCGGGCGCATCCTCGACGAGTTCGCGGCGCCGATCCTGGTGGCACTCGTGATCGCTGTCGCGTCGCTGGCGGCGTTCGCGGCGTTGCGCGCCTACGAGGACGCGCAGATCCGGCGGGTGCTCGACATCGAGGGCCGCTACCTCGCGGGCGCGATGGCGGCCGGTCTCGAGCAACGGGTGCTCGCGATCCGTGGCCTCGCCCGCCAGTGGGAGACGGTCGCGGCGCCCGACTCCGACCGGTGGGCGGCGGATGCCCGCGCGCTGATGGCGCAGGATGCCGTGGTGCGCGGGGTCGAATGGCGCGACGCCGAATTCGGGCTGCGCTGGAGCACGCCGATCACCGCGAAGCTGCCGAACGGGGATCTCGATCCGGAGACCGACCCCGATCGCGTGAGCGCGGCGGCGATCGTGGCCGTGCATGCCGAGGGCTCGGTCGCCGGGAGCTTCCCCGGGGCGCGTGGCGGCCGCAACGTCGTGTTCGCGGCGCCCATGACGCGCGACGGGCGGCGCGAAGGCGTGCTCACGGCGGTCACGCGCGCGCGGGACCTGATCGACACGATCGTCGCCGCGGAGGCGCGGCGCGGGTTTTCGATCGCGGTCCGCGAGGGGCCGTACCGCGTCTACGGTCCGATGGCTTCGGCGGAGGGTCCCGAGGCCGAGCTGTGGTGGCGTTCGACCGTGACCCAGGTCGGCGACCTCCAGTGGGTGATCGAATACTGGCCGTCCGTCGACCTGATGGACGGTCTGCGGTCCCTTGGACCGGCGTTCGTGCTGGTGGGAGGATTGTTGCTGGCAGCGATGATGGCCGGGATGGTCCGGACACGGGAGCTGTCGCTCAGGGGGCGGGCGTGAGTCGGCTGGCCGCAGTGTTCGGCATGCTGGTGATCGCCATGACGCCGCGTCCGGCGTTCGGCTGGGGGGCGCCCGGTGGCGGTCCGGGTGAATTCGCCGCGCCGACCGGGATCGTGATCGACCATCACGACCGTGTGCTCGTGATGGATACCAACAACGCCCGCATTCAGCGATTCACGATCGATGGCTCGTACATCGACGGCTGGGGCTCGGAGGGCGCGGCCCCCGGCCAGTTCCAGAATGCCGAGTTTCTCGCCGTCGACACGAACGACACGGTGTTCGTCGCGGATTTCCGCAACAACCGCGTGCAGGTGTTCTCGCCCGAGGGCGTGTTCGTGCGCCAGTGGGGCATGCTGGGGGCGGGCACGGGCCAGTTCCACAGCCCGCTCGGCATCGCCGTCGCATCCGACGGCCGGGTCTACGTGAGCGACACCGGGAACCACCGCGTCCAGATGTTCACGGGTACCGGCCAGTGGCTCGGCCAGTTCGGCGGCGGTGGGGTGGTGCCCGGCAAGTTCGGCATCCCTGCCGGCATCGCGATCGACCTGAACGGCCGCGTGCTGGTGGCGGACTACACGAATCACCGCATCCAGCGGTTCACGGCAGACGGCGTCTACGTGGACGGCTTCGGCGAACTGGGTTCCAAGGCGGGGCAGTTGAACCTGCCGATCGCGGTGGCCGTGGCGGGCAACGGGCCGATCCTGGTGGCGGAGGCGGGCAACATGCGGGTGCAGCGGTTCGATGCCACGGGTGCGCCGACGGGCTTCCTGAGCGAGGGCCTGGAGGCCCCGTTCGGCGTGACGATCGACGGGGCGGGCATGGTGCTCGTGGCCGAGACGGCGGCCAACCGCATCACGCCGTTTGCCGACCCCAGCACGCCCGCGCGCCGAACGACCTGGGGGGCCCTCAAGCGGCGGTTCGGGCCGGACAACGAAAACGGGCGGCCGCGCTGACGCGACCACCCGTTCGATTCCTGGGGTGCGACCTCAACCGGCGTGCATCGCCTGGATCCCGAGCAACAGCATGATCACGAACACCAGCAGGCCAATCAGCGACCGATCGAGCAGTTTGAAGACGTGCCTCTTACCGGATTCCATACCATCCTCGGAAGTGACGAGCGAGATGCATTCCAGATCGAAGTGGATTGCATACAAACTTCGTGCCCGGAGAGCCATGATGCCGGGTGAATCGCTCCGGCGAGCGCGCCGCCCGGCGGGAGCCGTTTCGCCCATGATCCATGCGGCCCGCGGCCGCCTGCCGATCGTGACGCCGTGCGGAACCGGGGCCCCGTCCGCCGCGATCGTCCGGCGCCCGGGCAGCGAGTCTCGGTGTTCGCAACGCTTCCGCTTGCAAACTGCATGCGCCCCGGGGAATCTGTGGCGGTGAGCCCCCCCGCATGCTGATCGCCGCCATCGACATCGGAACGAACTCGATCCACATGGTGATCGCGCGGGCCGCGGGCCCCGGCGCGTTCGAGGTGGTGGATCGCGAGCGCGAGGTGGTCCAGATCGGCCGTGGCTCGTTCGGCAAGGGCCGCCTGCGCGCCGAGGCCATCCAGCGCACGGTCGAGGCGCTGGCGCGGTTCGTCCAGCTCGCGCGCCGGCACCAGGTGGACAAGATCCTGTGCACGGCCACGGCGGCGGTCCGCGAGGCCAGGAACGGCGGCGACTTCCTCACCGCCGCGCGGGCGGTGGCGGGGCTGACGCCGCGGGTGATCCCGGCCGAGGAGGAAGGCCGCCTGATCTACCTCGGCGTCAAGAGCGCGCTGCGGCTGCCGGCCCGGCCATCGCTGATCGTCGACATCGGCGGCGGCAGCGTCCAGCTCGTGGTCGGCACGCGCGCCGAGTTGAAGTATGCGGGCAGCGCGCCGCTGGGGGCGCTGCGGCTCACCGAGCGGCTGCTCAAGACCGATCCGCCGACGCGCCGGGAGCTGGCGCGGCTGTCGCGCACGGTGCGCAAGGGGTTGCGGCCCGAGATCAAGGCGATCGCGGCACTCAAGCCGCGGCGGGCCTATGGCTCGTCGGGCTCGATCCACGCGCTCGCCCACCTCGCCCACGCGCTCGAGACCGGCAAGCCGGTGCGCCAGATCAACGGCCACGTGCTCCGCGTGGAGGCGCTCGGCCGGGTGGTGCGCCGGCTGCGCAAGATGACCGAAGCCGAGATCCAGCGGCTGCCGGGCATCGACGCCCGCCGCGCCGAGATCATCCTGCCGGGGGCCGTGGTGCTGGCCGAAGTGCTGGAAGGCGCGGGGCTCGATCGCATCACGATCTCCGATTTCGGCGTGCGCGAGGGGCTCGTCACCGACTACGTGGCGTCGCATGCGCACGAGATCTCGCGGCTGGATTCCGTCGACGATCTCAGGCTGCGCAGCGTGCTCCACCTGGCGACGCGGTTCGAGTCGGACATCAAGCACGCCGAGCACGTGGCGCGGCTGGCGCTCAAACTGTTCGATGAGCTGGACGGCATCCACCCGCTGGCCGCCGGCGACCGGGAGACGCTGCGGTACGCGGCGCTGCTGCACGATGTGGGCGCGTCGATCGGCTACGACGATCATCCCGAGCATTCGCACTACATCATCCGTCACGGCAATCTCAGGGGATTCCAGGCCGGCGAGATCGATCGCATCGCGGGGGTGGCGCGGTTCCACAGCAAGTCGCGGCCGCGCAAGAGCGACCGTCGCTACCGCGAGCTCGACAAGCCCGGCCGGCGCGTCGTGCGCTGGCTGGCCGCGATGCTGCGCATTGCCGAGGGGCTCGACCGCAGCCACTATCAGCTCGTGAAGGACCTGGTGGTGCGCCGCGGGCGGAATGGGCTGACGATCGCCGTCTCCTACCGGCGCGACGCCCAGCTCGAGCTGTGGGCGGCGGCGCGGCGCACCGATCTGCTGGAGCAGCTCGCCGGCATGCCGGTGCGCATCATACTTCAGCGGGCCGCCGCAAAATCTGCCAGGCGGCCCAGTCTCGAGCGACGGCGCACGGTCGCTCGCGCCGCCGCACGCCCGACCGGGCGGGCGCCCAAACGTACCGTCCCGCGCCTCGTCGTGCGCGCGGCCACTCGCAAAGGAGCTGCCGCATGAACCGTCCCCGAATCGTCTCGGCCACGCTGGCATGGATGGTGGCGTGCGCGTGTGTGGCAAGTGTCGCCGCAGCCCCGGTGAAGCCGAACGTCGCCCCGCGGCGCGCGGCCGCGGCGCACCCGGCGGCCCGGCATCACGCCGCCGGCGGCACCGCCGCCGCGGCTCCGCGGGGCGCCGCCGCGCTGCCGGTGGAGCTCGTCGAGACCGTTCCCGTCGAGACCGCGATCGGCAACCCCGAGCTGCGCCAGGCGCGCGACGTGTGGGTCGAGATGATCCGCAGCGCGCGGCACACGATCGATCTCGAGGAATTCTACGTGACGACGTGGCCGGGCGAGCCGCTGGAGCCGGTGCTGCGGGCGCTCGGCGACGCCGTGCGGCGCGGCGTGCGCGTACGGATGCTCGTCGATCTGCACATGGGCGCCACCTATCCTCAGCCGCTCGATTCGCTCGCGACCGTCCATGGCTTCGAGGTGCGACGGCTCGACATGCGGCGCATCGCGGGCGGCGTCCAGCACTCGAAGTACTTCCTGATCGACGGCGAGCAGGTGTTCATGGGCAGCCAGAACCTCGACTGGCGGTCGCTCGCGCACGTCCACGAACTGGGCGTGCGGGTGCGGGACGCGCGCGTGGCGAGCGATTTCGCGGAGGTGTTCGCGTGGGACTGGCAGGCCGCCGATACCACGACGTGGACCGAACGCCCGGCGCCGCGGCCGGTCCGCGGCCAGCCGCTCGTCCGCAAGCTGCCGGCGCCGCCCGTGCAGCATGCGCTCGCCGTGCCGTTGCGCATCGTTCAGAGCGCGGGCGACACGGTCGTCGTGTGGCCGAGCTACACGCCGCGCGGCTGGATCCCCGATTCGACCCGGTTCGATCTCGACGTGCTGACGAACCTGATCGATCGCGCCCGGAGCGAGATCGTCGTCCAGCTGCTCACCTACTCGCTGGAAGAATACGGCGACGTCGATTCCACACTCGACCTGGCGCTGCGGGCCGCGGCCGCCCGCGGCGTGCACGTGAAGCTGCTGATCTCGGACTGGGAGACGGACGGGAAAGGCATCACCGCGCTGCAGCGGCTGTCGCAGGTGCCCAACATCGAGGCCCGGTTGTCGACGTTGCCGCCATGGAGCGGCGGGTACATTCCGTTCGCCCGCGTCGAACACTGCAAGTACCTGGTGGCCGACACCGCACGCGTGTGGGTGGGCACGGCGAACTGGAGCCCGGGCTACTTCTTCGGCACCCGCAATCTCGCGCTCACGCTCGAGAACGCGCGGCTCGCGGCGCAGGCGCGGCGGGTGTTCGAGGCGAGCTGGACGGCACCGTCGGCGGCGCCGGTGCAGGCCGGGATCGTCTACGAGCCGAAGGTGCGGGGGCTGAAGCCGCCCGCGGACTGGCACGGGAAGGTGTACGGGAACTGAGCCACGCCGTGTCGCCGGTCCGGGCCAGGAATTGCGCCAGCGCTTGATCGCGATCACGGGCCAGTGCCAAGAGTAGCGGCCGCGCGGCCGTGGCTCGCGGCCGGTCGCCGCGGGTAAGCCGCCGGATCACCGCGATCAGGCCCGCCGCGTCGTTCGCGTCCCCCAGGTCCCGCTGCAACGCCGCGAGTCCCTGGGGCCACCCCGAATCCTCGCCGGTGACCCGGGTCCACGCGTCGATCGCGTAGCGCAGCTTCTTCACGGCGATCCGGGCGTCGTGCCGCAGCTCGCCCGTGGCGCCGGGCGCGGCGGCGGCGCGCAGCGCCGCGCGAGTCCGTGCCACGCCGCGCGTGAGGCGCGCTCGTGCGCGCTCGAGCATGGCGGCATCGGGCCGGGCGCCGTGGAACGCGGCGCGCACGTCGCGATCGATGCGGAGCACTTGCCGCCGGGCGACGGCCTGTTGCGTGTCGCGGCGCAACCGCCGGACGTGACGCCACAGCACGGCCGCCAGCGGGCGCAGTGCGGTGCGCGCGAGTCCGGGTAGCGCCGCCACGCGCGCGGCGAGTGCCGCGGCATGGACCTCCGCCTCGCGCACCGGGCCCAGCGTGCGGCGGACGTCCCGCAACCGCTCCTGCGCCGACCGGCGCGGCTTGCCATGCAGCAGCGGCCGCCAGGTGCGGAGCGCCGCGGTGAGGCGCCGGGCGGCGACCCGCACGTCGTGCACGGCGTCGGGGTCGGTGTCGCGCGGTCCGACGGCGCGACGGCGCCGGGTCCGCTGCGCGGCACGATCGAACCTGGCGAGCAGCCGGAACGCGTCGGGCGCCACGCCGTGGTGGCGGTGCGGGCGCGCCATCGCGGTCAGCCCGCCGGCCGGGGCTCGGCCTGGGGCTCGGACGATGTGAGCAGCATCGACACCCGCTGGGCCAGGTCCGCGGCGTTCACCTCCACCGACCGGGTGGCGTCGAGCGTCTCGAAGCCGAACTCGCTAGCCAGCGTGTCCAGCTCCTGCACCACGCGCCGCTGATAGTTCATGAACGAGTCGTAGAGATCCTCGCCCATCGGCAGGTCCATGCCGGATTCCCAGTAGTCGAAGCCGCCCTGCGCCAGCACCCGCGGCACCAGCCCTTCGACGTCGATGCGCAGGTAGAACACGGCGTCCGGCTTGAGGGCGAACGAATACACGTCCTTGATCCACTCGGGATCGGCGCCGCGCACGATCGCGCGCGAGATCAGCGAGTAGATGTAGCGGTCGGTGAGCATCACGAAGCCGGCGCGCAGCGCGGGCACGATCTGACGTTCGAGCCGGTCCGCGAAATCGGTGGCGTAGTAGAGATTGAACGCGTTCGCGCCGAGCGTGTTGCCCTGCTTCGCGCGGTTGATGCCGCGGCTCGCGAGGTCGGACCGCGACAACCCGGTCTCGGCCACCGCGTAGCCCAACTGCTCGAGATGCGTGCGCAGCAGGGCGACCTGCGTGGAGCGCCCCACGCCGTCCGTGCCTTCGATCACGATCAGCCAGCCCGACAGCTCCGCCGCATCGAGGCCCGGAATCCCCGGGCCGTAGGACGTGAAGCGGCTCATGGGTTCGCCCCGGGCTGGGCGATGCCGGCCAGGTGCGGCTTGATCGCCCGGCGCAGCATGCGCTGCTGCAGCTCGACCGGCTGGGCCGCGTCGATGACGTGCAGGCCGTACTCGGGGACGATGCGCTCGTACTCGTCGAGGATCCGTCCCTGGAACATGCGATAGGACTCCTCGATGTCGTCATCCAGCTCGAGATCCATGCCCGCCTCATACCACTTGAGCCGCGGCCGGCCCGACAGGATGCGCTTGAGCGCCACGTCGAGCGGCACGCGGAAGTAGAACGCCATCGTGGGCACCGCCGCGAACCGGTACAGCGAGCGCACCCAGCGCGATGGCACGCCGCGCGTCACGTCGCGCGCGAACGCGGTGTAGACGTAGCGGTCGGCGAGCACGATCGCGCCCGCCTTGAGCGACGGCACGATCTCGCGCTCGATGCGGTCCGAGAAGTCGGTGGCGTGGATCAGCGAGAACGTGAGCGGCGTGAGCTGCTTGCGCTTCTTGCCGCGCGAGGTCGTCGATTTCACGATCGGCGAGCTGTTCCATTCGCTGAACACCACCGGATAGCCCTGGCCGCGCAGCCACTGGGCGAGCAGCGTGAGCTGGGTGCTCTTGCCGGAGCCGTCGATGCCTTCGACGATGAACAGCCGGCCCGGCGTTTCGATCACGCGGCTGCCGTAGAGCGAGCGGCCCTCGGCGCGCGACACCACGGTGGCGCCCCGCCGCGCGCGCTTGCGCTTCGGCGCCTCCTGCGGCATGTCGGGATCGTGCTGGCCGGCCCCCGGCTGCGACGCGGGATGTTCCGTGGCGTCATGACCCGGCTCCTGGAGGTCGTAGCCGGCGCTCATGTGGCCTCGCTCGGCTTCCGGGCGCGGATGTCGCGCAGCAGGCGCGGCGGCACGTACCACAACAGCCGTCCCGCGCCCTCCGCCACCGGGCCGTCGAACTCGATCGCGCACGCGCCCGCCTTCTTGAGCGCCAGCGCCGTGCGCGCGCCCGTCATGTGGGCGGCGAGCACACCAAGATCGGGCTCGTGACCTACGACGACGAGCCGCCCGGTGGCGGGGCGGCGGGCGATCTCCGCGAGCATGCCGCGGGTGCTCGCCCCGGACCGCAGCGCGTCGAGCGTGTCGACCAGGTCGATGCCGAACACGTCAGCGAGGACGTTCGCGGTGCCGAGCGCACGCTCGTAGGGGCTCGTGACGATGCACGTCACATCACCCACCAGCCGGGCGAGACCTCTGCCGGACGCGCGGGTGCGTGCGATGCCTTTAGGTGTGAGCGGTCGATCCACATCGGTCGGCCAGCGGCTGGGATCCGGATCGCCGGCGGGACCGTGACGGAACAGAATGACTTGCATGGCGAAGAAACCTGCGCTGCCTCGCGGCGAGACGGCCGCGCGCACGGGTCCGTGGACGATTCCTGGCCGGCGCGAGGGAGGCGCACCGGCTGAGGACAGCCTAGCATTGCGCCCGGATCACGGGCAAAACCGTGGATTTTAGCGTGCGTTAAGGGGTTCCGGAGCCTGCCTCGGCCAGGGTCACCATCAGGCCCTTCTGCAGGTGCAGGCGGTTCTCGGCCTGCTCGACCGCGATGCTGCGCGGGCCGTCGAGCACGGCGTCCGTGACCTCTTCGCCGCGGTGCGCCGGCAGGCAGTGCATGAACACGGCACCCGGGCGCGCGAGATCCATCATGGCGTCGTCGACCTGGTAACCGGCGAACGACGCGCGGCGCCACTGGGCGTCCTTCTCCTGGCCCATGCTGATCCAGGTGTCGGTGTAGATCACGTCCGCGCCGCGCGCCGCCTCCTGGGGATCGCGGAACCGCCGGATCGTGCCGCCGGCCCGGCGCTCGGCCTCGAGGAACAGTCCGCCGTCGGGCTCGAAGCCGTCGGGCACCGCCACGTTGAGGTCGAAGCCGAAGATCGTCGCGGCCTCGAGCCACGAATGCAGCACGTTGTTGCCGTCGCCGATCCACGCCACGGTCATGTGATCGAGATCGCGCCCCTGGCGCCGCAGCGTGTAGAGATCGGACAGGATCTGGCACGGATGCGAGAAGTCGGTGAGCGCGTTGATGACCGGCACCCGCGCGTGCCGGGCCAGCTCGCGCACCAGCCGGTGGCCGAACGTGCGCACCACGATCAGCGACGTCATGCCGGACAGCACGTGCGCGACGTCGGCGACGCTCTCGCGCCCGTGCTCCGATACCTCGACCGCCGTGAGATCCACGGCGTCGCCGCCCAGCTCGTGCATGCCGACGGTGAACGACACGCGCGTGCGCAGCGACGGCTTGTGGAACACCAGCGCCGCGGTGCGGCCCGCGAACGGCCGCGGGGCGCGCGGCGTGCCGCGCACCTCCCGCAGCGCCTCCGCGCGGTCGAACATCGACAGCACCCAGTCGCGGTCGAGGCCGAGCAGGTCGACGAGCGACCGCGGGGCGAGCGCCGGGTCGGCGGGGTCACGGAACGCGGATTCCACGGTCACGGTCACAGGTTCCTTTCGGTGTCGGGTGTCTGGGTACGGTTCGTCATGGGAGGATCGGCAGCGAACCCGCGGTGGCGAGCTGGGGCATCGGCATCACCCACGAGCGCCGGTCGGCGGCGGCGAGCGCCGAAGCGCCGGGCACGAGGTCGATCACCACCGCCACCTCGTCGCACGCATGCCGGCGCGGGCAGCGCACGCAGTCGGTCCACACCTTGCGCGGCAGCGTTTCGCGCGCCACGACGTCGAAGCCGCAGCGCTCGAAGAAGCCCACCTCGCGGGTGAGCGCGATCACGCGCGCCAGCTCGAGCGAGCGCGCGTCCTCGACCACGGCGGCGACGAGCTCCTGGCCGAGACCGCGGCCGTGATGGTCCGGGTGGACGGCGAGCGAGCGCACCTCGCCGAGATCGCTCCACAGCAGCCGCAGCGCCGCGCACGCGATGACCTGGCCCTGGTCCTCGGCGACGTGGAACTCGCGGATGCACTGATAGAGCTCGCTCGTCGGCCGCGGCAGCAGCGTGCCCTGGATCACGTAGTCCGCCATCAGCGACGCGATCGCGGGCACGTCGCCGAGCGTCGCGCGCCGGAGCACGATGCCGTCCGCGCGCGGCGCCGGTACCGCGTTCGCAGTCGCCGGGGCGGCCGCGGCCACCCGATGGCCGCCATTGCGGGTCGCGGAGGCGCGCGCCGCCAAGTTCGCGTCGTCGAGCCGCATGTCCGCGTCCGTGCCCTCGCGGTCCTCGGCGTCGCCGCCGCGGAGGCCGAGCCGCGCCTCGAGCCGCGCGAGCTGGCGCGCCACGGATGCCGGCCCCGCGCCGGGCGCGTGGTCGCGGCGCGCGAGCGCCCGCTCGACGGTGAGACCGGCCAGCCGCGCGGCGCCGAAGTGCGGCGAGATCGCGAGCCGCTCAGGCTCGGGCAGCGCCGCGGGCGTCACGCCGGCCGCCTCGGCGGCGGCCCACAACCGGCCGACCTGCGCGTGGGCGTCGCGGAACGGCACGCCCTCGGCGGTCAGCGCGTCGGCGAGTTCGACCGCGAGCAGGTCAGGCGTGAGCGTGGCGGCCATGCGCTCCGTGTTCGGAATCAGCGCCGCGATGGCGGGCGCCAGCGCCGCCAGCAGCGTCGCCAGCGTGTCCGCGGTGTCGAACACCGCCTCCTTGTCCTCCTGCAGATCCTTCTGATACGAGCTCGGCAGCCCCTTGAGCAGCACCGCCAGCCGGTTGGCGTTCGCGATCAGCCGCGCCGACTTGCCGCGCGTCAGCTCGAACACATCGGGGTTGCGCTTCTGCGGCAGCAGGCTCGAGCCGGTCGAAAACCCGTCGGGCGCCGTGTACCAGCCGTACGCCGGCGCGCACCACGACACGAGGTCCTCGGCGAGCCGCGACAGGTGCACGCCGAGCACCGCGCCCGCGTTCAGGTACTCGAGCGCGAAGTCCCGGTCGCCCACGGCGTCGATGCTGTTGGTGGCGAGCCGCGAGAACCCCAGCCGCATCGCGATCGCCGCGCGGTCGTATTCGAGCGGCGTGCCCGCGACCGCGCCGGCGCCGAGCGGCAGCACCGCCGCCGCCTCGCGCGCCTCGCCGAACCGCGACTCGTCGCGCTCGAAGGCGGCGGCATGGCCGAGCCACGCATGCGCCATGAGCACCGGCTGGGCCGGCTGCAGGTGGGTGTAGGCGGCGGCCGCGGTGGCACCCAGGCTGCGGGCGTGCGCGACGATCGCGCGCTCCACCTGGCGCAGCGCCTCGCTCACCGCGTCGCAGCGCTGCATGACGTACATGCGCAGCAGCGTGCTCACCTGGTCGTTGCGGCTGCGGCCGGTGTGCAGCCGACGCGCGGGATCGCCGCAGCGCGCGGTGAGCTCGGCCTCGATCGCCGAGTGCACGTCCTCGCCCGCCAGCGTGACCGTGCCGTGTTCGAGCGCGGTCTCGAGCGCATCCGCCGCGGCGGTGAGCGCGGCGGCGTCGGCGGCGGTCATGACGCCGCACTCGACGAGCGCCAGCGCGTAGGCGCGCGTGAGCGCCAGCTCCTCGGGCCACAGCCGGCCGTCGACCGGCAGCGAGTCGTTGAGCCGGCTCGCGCGCGGATCGAGGCCGCCCGCCAGCCGGCCGCGCCACACCTCGGGGCGCTCGTCAGCCGACACGGACGGTCTCCGCGGGGGTGGTCGTGGAGGCGCCGGTCGCCGGCGTGGCCGCAACGCCGTCGGCCTCCGCGGTCGCGCGCGTGTCGGGGCCGAGCCCGCGTTGCGCGAGCGCCACCAGCGGCAGCCCGAACAGCCGGATGAAGCCGGCGGCGTGCGTCGAGTCGTAGCCCGCCATGTCGAACGACGCGAGATCGGGCCGGTAGAGCGACTGCGGACTCTGCCGCGCGATCGCTCGGGCCTGCCCGCGGTAGAGCTCGACGGTGACCTCGCCGACCACGGGCTGGAGCGCGGTGTCCACGAACGCCTGCAGCGAGCGGCGCAGCGGGGTGAACCACAGCCCGGCATAGATGAGATCGGCCATGCGTGGCGCGAGCTCCTCGCGCGTCCGCAGCAGGTCGTGGGGCAGCGTGAGCCGGCACAGATCCTCGAGCGCCTCGCGCAGCACCGTGCCCGCCGGCGTCTCGTAGACGCCGCGCGACTTCATGCCGACGACGCGGCTCTCGACCAGATCCGCCCGCCCGATGCCGTGCTTCCCCGCCAGCACGTTCAGCCGCTCGACGAGTGTGACAGGATCGAGGGTGGTGCCGTCGAGGCTGACCGGCGTGCCGCCGGCGAAGCCGATGCGCACCGTGTCCGGCAGCGCGGGCTGATCGGACGGGCCACACGTCAGCCGGAACATCTCCTCGCGAGGCGGGTTCATCGGATCCTCGAGCGGGCCGCCCTCGTGGCTCAGGTGCCACAGGTTGCCGTCGCGCGAGTACAGGTCGGCGGCCGTCTGCTGCACCTCGATGCCGTGACGCTCCGCGTAGGCCAGCGCGTCCTCGCGCGACCGGATGTCCCACTCCCGCCACGGCGCGATCACCTGGAGCTGCGGGGCGAGCGCCAGGTAGGTGAGCTCGAACCGCACCTGGTCGTTGCCCTTGCCGGTGCAGCCGTGGGCGAGCGCGTCGGCGCCGGTGCGCTCGGCGCACCACACCTGCCGCGACGCGATCAGCGGCCGTGCCAGCGAGGTGCCGAGCAGATAGCGGCCCTCGTAGAGCGCGCCCGCGCGCAGCGCCGGGAAGCAGAAGTCGCGCACGAACGGCATGCGCAGGTCCTCGACCACGACATCGCCAGCGCCCAGCTTGCGCGCGCGCGCCTCGAGGCCGTCGAGCTCCTTGCCCTGGCCGACGTCCGAGCAGTAGCACACGACCTCGCAGCCGTAGTGCTCCTTGAGCCACGGGACGATGATGCTGGTGTCGAGCCCGCCCGAATAGGCGAGGACGGCCTTGCGGGCGCTGTGCTTGCCCTGGGTCACGATGCCTCCTCGGTGGCGGGTGCTGGGGTCGTGGACGATGCGGTCGTGGTCGTGGTGGAACCCGCGAGGCCGTGCTCGCGCTCGAGCTGGCCAAGCGCCCGGTCGAGCCGCGCGACGGCTTCGGTGAGCTCTTCGGTCGTGACGTTGAGCGGAGGCAGCAGCCGCACGGCGCGCTCGCCGCCGCGCACCAGCAGCAGGCCGTGATCGCGCGCGGCGCGCACCAGCGCCGCCGGGTCCCACGGCGCGTCCGCGCGCAGCTCGATCGCGCGCAGCAGGCCGAGCCCGCGCGCCTCGAGCAGCGACGGATGGTTGGCGACGAGCGCGTCGAGCGCCGCGCCCAGCTCGCGGCCGCGCGTGCGCACGCGGGCGAGGAACGCGCGCTTCTGCACCTTGCCCAGCACGAACGCGCCGGCGGTGGTGGCGACCGGGCTGCCGCCGAACGTGCAGCCGTGCATGCCGGGCGCCAGTGAGCGCGCGGCGTCGGCGGTCATCAGCACCGCGGCCAGCGGCAGGCCGCCGCCGAGCGCCTTGCTGAGCACCGTGTAGTCCGCGCGCACGCCGTAGTGCTCGGCCGCCAGCAGCCGGCCGCAGCGGCCCATGCCGCACTGGATCTCGTCGAAGATCAGCGCCGCCCCGAGTGCCGAGCAGCGGGCCGCCAGCGCCTCGAGGAACCTGCGCTCCGCCGGGATCGCGCCGCCCTCGCCCTGCACCGGCTCGACGATCACCGCGCATACGCCGGCGTCGAGCACCCCGTCGAGCGCCGCCACGTCGTTGAACGGCGCGAACCGCACGCCCGGCACCAGCGGCTCGAACGGCGCGCGATAGGCCGGGTGGTGCGTGGCCGCCAGCGCGAACGCGGTCCGGCCGTGGAAGCCGCCCTCGAACGCGACGACGTCGCGGCCGGCCACGCCGCGCTCACCGGCGCGCGCTCGCGCGAACTTGAGCGCGGCCTCGACGCCCTCGGTGCCCGAATTGCAGAAGAACACGCGGTCGTAGCCGGTGGCCGCGGTGAGCGCGCGCGCCAGTTCGATCCCCGGCGCGTGGCCGAACAGGTTCGAGACCTGCCCGAGCTTCTGGAGCTGGCGTCCGATCGCGCGCGCGAACCCGGTCGGCGTGTGGCCGAGCGCGTTCACGGCGATACCGCTCACGAAGTCGAGGTACTTGCGACCCGCTAAGTCCTCGACCCACGCTCCGTGGCCCGAGACCAGTTCGAGCCGCGGCAGCGGATAGAGCGGGGCGAGGCACTCGACCTCGGAGCGTGGAGTGGCGGTGGGGGCGTCGAGCACTGCGGTCATCGGGTGCCTCCGGCGGCGGTGAGCGTTGTGGGGTGGTCGAGCGGTGTGAGGCCCGCGGTCAGCAGCGTGCCCCGGCCTGAGCCCTCGAGCAGTGCCGCAAGCGTGTCCGGCCCCTGCCAGTCGGTGATCCAGACGCAGGCGGCGCCGGTGGCAAGGGCGGCGCGGGCGGCGCGCAGCTTGGGCTGCATGCCATGGCGGACGTCGGGATGCGCGAGTGCCAGGTCGAGTCCCGCGGCGTCGAGCTCGGGAACGATCGCGCCGTCGAGCACGAGGCCCGGCGTATCGGTCAGCAGCACCAGCGCCGGTGCGGCCATGGCGCCGGCGAGCGCGGCGGCCAGGTCGTCGGCGTTCACGTTGAGCAACTGGCCGGCATCGGCGCCCAGGCTCGCGAGCACCGGCGTGATGCCGTGGCCGAGCAACGCGCGGAGCAGCGTGGGATCGATTCCGGTGACGACACCGACGTGTCCGAGGTGTCCGACGTCCGGGTGGGGAACAACGCAGGCAATTCCGGCATCGAGCGCCGAGAGGCCTGCCGCCCGAACACCTTGCGCTGCGAGCGCCGCCACCCAGCGCCGGTTGACGAGTCCTGCCAGCACCGCCGCGACCACTTCGAGCGTGGCGTCGTCGGTGACGCGCAGCCCGGCGTGAAACCGCGGCACGATGCCGAGCCGCGCCGACCAGGCGCTGACCTCGGCGCCGCCGCCGTGCACGAGCACGGCCGGCGCGCCGAGCCGCTCGAGTGCGGGTGCCAGCTCGAGGATGGCATCGCCCTCGAGTGCCCGGCCGCCGAGCTTCACCACCACCGGCCCCGCGGCCGCCCGGGCCGGTCCGTGGTTCACGGAGTTCGCAGTCACCAGGGGGTTCCGTGCACCGGCAGCCCCCACGCCTCGGGCCAGCCGAGCAGCAGGTTCAGGTTCTGGATGGCCTGGCCCGACGCGCCCTTCACCAGGTTGTCGATCGCCGCGGTGGCGAGCAGCGTGGTGCCGCCGTGCAGCGTGGTCACCGCCACGTCGCAGCGATTCGAGCCGCGCACGGCGCGCGTCTCGGGCCACGTGCCCGGCTCGAGCACCCGCACGAACGTCTCGTCGGCGTAGCGCGCGGCGTAGAGCTCCTGCGCCTCGGCCGGCGTCAGCGGCCGTTCGAGGGGCACAGACGCCGTAAGGACGATGCCGCGCGCCATCGGCGCCAGGTGCGGCACGAACCCCACCGGGACGGCAGCGCCCAGCCGGCCGTAGTTACGCTCCATCTCGGGCACGTGCGCATGGCCGGAGCCGGCGTTGTAGATCGACGCGCCGCCCTCGAGCTCGACGTAGGACGTCCGCAGCGACGGCGAACGCCCGGCGCCGCTCACGCCCGACAATGCGCTGACCATGACCGGCCCGGCGACGATGCCGGCCTCGAGCGCCGGCAACAGCGCCAGCGTCGCTGCCGTGGGATAGCAGCCGGGATTCGCCACGCGCGTCGCGCCCGCGAGCTCGGCCCGGAACGCCTCGGGCAGGCCGTACACGTAGCCCGCCGAGCCGTCGCGGTGATCGGACGACAGGTCGACCACGCGCGCGGGCAGGCTGCCCAGCGCGGGCGTGTCGGCGAGCAGTTGCCGCCAGGCCCCGTGCGGCAGGCACGCCACCAGCGTGTCGCACGACCCGTCCTCGAGCAGACCCGCGACCTGACCGGGCGCGTACACGTTCGGCAGCGAGTGCTGCCGTGGGTCGAGCCCCGGGAGCAGCTCGGCCGCGGGGCGGCCGGCGTGCTCGCGCGAGCACAGCGCCACGATCTCGAGCCCGGGATGCGCGAGCGCGAGCCGCGTGAACTCCTGGCCGGAATAACCGCTCGCCCCGAGGACGGCGATTTTCGCCTGGCGGGGCGCGGCGCCGGGTGCCGGGGTTTCGGCCGGCTCGGGCCGGGCGGCGGGCGTCGCGATCGATGGAACCGTGGCCGTCACTTGGCGAATCCTCCCATGGCACTGCGTGCACCCGTGGCGGCCCGGCCGCCCGTGGCCGACTCGCCGGCCGGCGCCGCGATGGCGTCCAGCCGCTTCCGCAAGCGGCGCGCGAGCGCCGCGTCCTCCATGATCACGAGCACGGTGTCGTCGCCCGCGACCGAACCCACGATGCCGTCGAAGCCCGCGAGATCGATGGCCCGCGCCACCCCGTTCGCATGGCCGGGAGGCGTGCGCACCACCATCAGGTTCTGGGCGATCCGCACTTCGTTCACGAACGTCTTGAGATCCAGCAGCCGGCGCTCGCGGTCGAGCGTCTCGACCGCCGGCCCCGGCAGCTCGTACAGCGCGCCCCCGTCGGCGTCGGGGCGCTTCACCACGCCCAGGCTGCGCAGGTCCCGCGACAGCGTCGCCTGCGTCACGTCGACGCCCGAGCGGCCCAGCGCCCGGACCAGCTCGTCCTGGCTCGAGTACCGCCGGCCCGCCAGCAACTGGGCCAGCAGTGCCAGCCGGCGTGAGCGGTTCATGAACACCTCATGGCGACGTCTCCGGTGCCCGGAACTTCCGGGAGAAACTCAGATGAATAAATATACAATCAGATGCATGAAAGTACGACTTGAGGGCGGATTCGTCAACGGGGATCTGGCGTCGGGCACGGAGTCACGCGGGGCCGGCGCGGAGCGCGGGGGCGCGAATGGGGACGCCGGGGCGGGCTGGGGCCCGGGGCCAACGCGAACAGGCGGACGCAGGGCCGTCTCGGGGCCGCGGGGTCAACGCGAACAGGCGAACGCCAGGCCGTCGCGGGGGCCACCGGGACCAACGCGAGAGGGGCGGACGCTGTTGAGCGTCCGCCCCTCAGGGGTTCACCGGGGGCTGGCGATCCTGCCGGCCCCCTGGAGCTGGGGTCAGGTCAGCGGACCACGCTCACGCGGGTGGTCTGCACCACGCCGCCCTGATCGAGCCGCACCACGTACATGCCGGCCGGCAGCGTGAGGCCGCTCGCCAGCTCGAGCAGGTGCTTGCCGGTGCCGAGCGATCCCACCTCGCGCACGCGAATCCTGCGCCCGGTGATGTCGACCAGCGACAGCGTGGCCGGCGTGGCGCGGGGCAGCGTGAACGACACCCAGACCTCGCGGGTGGTGGGGTTCGGACGCACGCTCTCGATGCGGACCTTGTCGATCGACGGCACGATGACCGACACCTCGCCCATGTAGAGCTCCATGCCGCCGGTCTGCACCCCCAGCCGGTACGAATACTTGACGCCCGGATAGACGTCGTTGTCCACATACGTCATCCGGTGCTGGCCGTCGGCGTCGATCACGCCCTTCAGCACCCAGTCCGCGCCGTCGAGGCGGTAGACGTAGGCCTCGGTGATCTGATCCGAAGCCGCATACCACGTGACCCGCACCTGCTTCGCGTCGGCGTCGGCGTTCGCGAGCGATACCAGCGTCGGCGTGCTGGTGAGCGGCACCGCCAGCGCGAAGATGTCAGCGTTGCCGTTGCGGCCGTCGCTCCAGGCGTTGAATAGCGTGAGATCGTTCGCGAACAGTCCCAGGTAGTCACCCTGGTTGGGCTGGATGTTCGTGAACGTCCGGCTCCAGGAGGTGATGGTATCGGTCACCCGTCCCACGTCGTGCCAGGTCAGCCCGCCGTCGTCCGAGCGGTCGAGATAGTTGTGCGATTCGCCGCCGCACGTGGGGGGGAACGCGTCCTGGAACCCGTAGAAGAATGTATAGACGGTGCCGTTCCCCGAGACCGCGACTTCCGGCAGCCAGTTGTCGAACCACGGGGCGTCGCTGTTCGTGCGCACGCCGCCGTGGGCCGCGGGCCACGTGAGACCGTCGTCGGACGCCACCACGACCACGTCGCGCTGGTCGCGGCCGGGCTCGGTGAGGTGCGTGTTCACGCCGGTGAGGATGCTGTAGTAGCTCGACGTGCTGTTGCCGGGGATGTCGCTGAACATGCGGATGAAATAGGTGCCCGAGACCGGGCAGGTCCACGTCAGGAAGCCGTTCGTGCCCTGGATCGGCAGATCGATGGCGCCCGTGAGGTTGAGCCGCGTGGTGTCGTCGGAGCAGATCACGCGCATGGTGTAGAGCGACGCCGGGATCGAGTCGCACCAGAACGTGTAGGTGGTGCCCTGCGTTGCGGGGAATTTCCAGTAGTCGAGTTCGCCGTGCCCGGGCGAGGGAGTGGGCGTCCACGTGAGCTGGCCCACCAGCGTCTGGCCGGGGGTGAACGGCGTGGCGTTGAGCGGCGAATTATTGGGCTCGGACTCGTTCACGGTGCCGAGGGCGCCGGCGGCGTCGAGGTCCCGGTACCAGTCCAGGCAGTCGTTCCACGCGATGTACACCCGCCCGCGATGCGGCCCAAAGCTGCGGTCGACGGCGATCGACGGGAACGTGATGCCGCGCTCGCGGTTGAACCCGGGAGCACCGGTGCCGAAGTTGTCGAAGATCGAGGCCGCGATCCGCGGCGCCGTGAACGTGCCGCCGAAATTCACGGACTTGCGGATCATGAAGTAGTCGGAGCCGTCGCCGGACGAAGGCCCGATCTCCTTCCATACGACGTACACCTCGCCACCGGGGCCGGTGATCGGCCGCGACCCCTGCACTCGGCCCGCGCCCGACCCATCGTTCATGACGACCGGAGCGGCGTAGGTGTGCCAGTCGGTCGTGCTGTGTTGGAACGCGATGTTGTCGCTGGAGGCGGTGAATACCGTGTAGGAGACGTACACCTTGCCGGTCGACGAATCGACGGCCGCCCACGGCTTGTCGATGAAACTCGTGTTCGACACGCTGGAGATCACCTGCGCCTGATCCCACTGGATCGTGGTGCCGTTGAAGTGGGCGCGCGCGATCGCCAGGCCGTTCGTCGTGTGGGCGGAGTTCTCGATCAGGCCCACGAAATAGAACTCGCCGGTCTTCTCGTTCACCGTGAACACCGGGTCCGAGGTCCAGCGGATCGTGGCCGCATGCGGCACCGGGCCGGCATGCGTGAACGACAACCCGCCGTCGATCGAATAGCCGTACCCCATCAGGTCCGAGTCGTCGCGGTAGCCGGCGCCTTCGTTCCATCCGATGAGCACGAACTGGTTCCACGCCGCGATCCCGGGCTCCGACTGCCCCGCCCCGTCCGCCCGGTCGCCGGTCGTGTCGCTGACGAGCACGTTGGGGCCGAGGTCGCTGGCGTTGGTCGAGAGCGGCTGTGCCCGGTCCGCCGCCGGCATTGCCGGGGGCCGGCCGCCGCCGAGCTCGGGAAGCAGCACGGGCCGCTGGCGCTCGCCGCGGTCGGGATGAGCGGCGGGCCTGCGGCCGTGGCGGCGCGCCGCGAGCGCGCGCGCGCGGTGCTCGCGCAGTTCCGCATAGCCGTCGGCCAGCGCCATCCGGAGCTGGAGCTGCTTCACCTTCGCGAGACGCGCGGCGCCCGTTGCCAGGGGTGCGGACGCGGTTACGGTCGCGTCGTTCGAATGGTCCGTGGTCGCGTACGACTTAGCCGGAGCGGCGATAAATCCCAGCACGAGCCCCGCGGCCAGCCAGGCGATGGGTGCGATCGGGTGCAGACGGTTCGGCGACATCGGGCGCGTCCTTTTGTAGGCGGCTTTTGGAACAACCCAAGACTTCATGACGGCGTGGGGGAGGAACCGGCGAGGGTGGTGCCGAATTCCATGAAGAAATGCGACACCAGGCTGGGCCAGAGCGAGCCCCCGGAGAGCTCGCGCATCAGTCCCCACCACAGACCTAACGGCAGGACCACGCCAAAAATGTAGACCATCCACTCCACGGATCCCAACCCCACCCCCGCGGGGGCCCGGATCGCCCGGATCGCGGTGAACGCCAGCGCCGGCCCCGCGACCCGCCCCCAGCGCTGCGTACGGCCGCCCAGCGAGCTCTGGAGGTAGCCCCGGAACAGCAGCTCCTCGGGCAGCGCCGACGCCACCAGCGCGAACAGCAGCGAGAATACCAGGCTGTCGGGGGTGGCGATCACCCGGCCGGTGAACAGCGCCCGGTAGGAGTCGAACGCGACCACGACCACGGCGCCGATGCCCATGATCACCGCGAGCGGCAGCCGGGCGGTGTTGCCACCGTGGAGGCCATAGTCGTGGAGCGGGTGGCCCTCGGCCAGCACCATCACCCACACGAACAGGCCGAGCGTGACGAAGATCACGTCGCCCAGCGCCAGCAGCCACGGGCTATGCTCCTGCCCCGACAACGCCGGCGCGATCAGCCGCACGAAGCACGCGCTGACGAGTCCGTACACGAGCGCGTAGGACAGTGCACGGCGGGTGCCGGCCGCCGAAGCCATCGGCGGGCGCGGGCCGCGGCGCACGGTCAGCGCGGCGAGTCCGATCACCAGCAGCACGAAGCCGCCGACGAGCAGCCCGAGCATCGGCTGGGTGTGGGGCGCGGGGGCGACGGAGACGGCCGGCACCATGAGGGACAGGTGGGTCAGCTGGCCGTGCAGGTCCAATCAGCCCTCCATGGAGACCGGTGGCCCGGCGGTGCCGGGCTCGCCGGCGTGCGGCGCGAGGCGGAGCCCCGGGAGTCGGGGCCGGATCGTGGCGATACTAAGGGTCGCATGGGGAACGGTCTAGACAAAGCCCGTCGCCACGGGACGATGCACGTCCCGTCCCGTTCGCGTGCGGTGGCCGCATCGCGCCTCGAGCGGCTCGGTCGCATCGGTTCCGGGTCACGGCCGGCCCATTCAGGGGGTTTGCGGGACCTTGTGGCTCGCGGGCTTCGCGGGCACGCCCTTGCCGGCGGGCCGGGTGCTCGACGCGGTGGCCGGGCCCCGAACATGGCCGGTGGCGGCCGGCTTCGCGTGCAGCCGCCGCGGCCCCACCGCCTGCAACGACGTCCGGACTCCCGACCGGCGCAGGCCGGGCTTCGCCGGATGCCGGACGGGCACCGGGACCGGTCGGTCGGCTTCGAGCTGGATGTCGCCCTCCTGGTGCGTGGCCTTGATGTCGCGGCCGTCGGGGTCGACGAACACCATCTCGACGCGGCGGTTGAGCGCGAAGCCGCGCTTCGAGTCCTCGACGGCGACGAGGTCGTCCTTGCCCTTGTACGAGATGCCGAGCCGCGTGGAATCGATGCCGAGCGCCACGAACACGTCGCGCACCGCGGTCACCCGGCGGCGCGACAGGTCGAGGTTGTAGGCCGCGTTGCCGCGCGAGTCGGTATGGCCTTCGAGGCGGGCCGTAATGGACGGGTACTTGTCGAGCAGTGCCGCGATGCCGTCGATCACCTGCAGCGACACCGGCGTGACCTCCGCCATGCGCAGCGCGAAGTGGACGTTGCGCGGGATCCTGAGCTCCTCGACCGTCGGGATCGCCATGTGCGGAACGGGCACGGGCTCGGACACGGCGATCGGAATCGGCACGGGCTCGGTGCGCCGCACCGCGAGCAGCGGCGGACCGCAGGTCTCGACGAGCCGGCTCGCCGCGTGGGCGAGCTCGCGGGCCCGGGCCAGATGGGGTGAGCTCTTGCAGTCGCCCAGGTCGAGCTGCTCATTGCCGGCCCACGCGAGCTCGGTCTCGAGTTGCGCGAGCTGGTCGGCGGCGCACAGGAAGCCGGGGTCGCGTTTCATGCGCTCCAGCTCCACGTACAGCGAGTCGTCCACGCGCAGCGAGCCCCGGGGGGGCGCCGCGCTCGGAACCGTTTCGAAGCTGACGGGACTCGCGCCCGACGCGATCTGACCGACCAGTGAGACCGCGCGCGTGAACGCCGCCTGCGGGAAGCCCGTAGCGTCACCGTCCTGGTACTCGGCGCGCGCCACGTTCAGCCACGCGCGGGCGGCGGCGGCGCGCCATAGATCCGTGGTGGCGCCGGGCAGCGAATCGAGCCGCGCCTGCCACGCGTCCATGGCCGCGAGATCCCCGGTCACCGCCTCGTCGCTGGTCTGCGCGGCGAGCGAGTGCAGCGCCCGCGGCAACTCACTCGCCGTGGCGGTTCCGGCGCCTCCGGACGCGCACGCCCACAGGACGGCGATCAGCCACGCCGGCCGGAGACGCGCGAACGACAGGCGATTGCCGGGCTGCGGGGTACGATTCATCACCGGGCTCCTTGCGGCGGCGTGCGATCGAACAGGGTCTCGTCCACCTTGAACCCGAGGTTGAGATAGGGACCCCGGTCGGTGTGCTCGGTGCCCGACAGGTCGTTGTCGTGGAAGCCGAACGCGTTCCAGCCCGCGGCAAGCCGCAGGTTCTTCATCATGATCCACCCGGCTTCGGCGCCGAGTCCCATGGTCCTCGAACCCGACGCCAGGCCGCGCGCGTTCAGGCCCAAGTCGAAGCTCCGGCCGAGATCCACCATCAGGCGGCCGGCGCCGAGTTGTGCCGCCGTGCTGCTCCCGAGCCCGTTGCCATCGTCGTGCGCCCACTTGGCCGCGACCTGACCCGACACGGTCCAGATCCCGAACTGATGCGTGTTCGCGTTCATCGACACGATGTTCGCCACCCGCCGGGAGTATTCCGGCGCCCCGAGTTTCTGGAGCTTGTTCTCGTAGCGCGCGAGTCCGTTCCACGCGTTGCGATCGGTCTGGCGCCACGCGACGCCGATCTGGCTGCGGGCGTCGATGCTCTGCTGGTCCGGCACCAGCATCCACAGCGTGCGGCCCAGCGCCGACCAGTCGCGGTTCAGCTTGCGCGTGAACCCGGCGCTGGCGAGCCAGCGCTCGAGCGTGGATTCGCGGCGGAACTCCAGCCGGCCGGTCGCGTGCGTCGAAGGATCGCGGGCGTATTCGACGCCGCCGGCCACGGACGTCGCCGCGCCGAGCCCGCCACGCAGGATCGTCACACGCTCGAACGCCGCGTCCACCCGGATGCCGCGCGCCACCGTCCAGCGATCGCGCAGGCCGATCGCGGCCTGGGCCTCGCGGCCGGCGAACGCGTCGCGCATGCGGTATTCGCTGAACACGTGGCGGTCGCCGGCGTCGTCGTCGGTGACGCCGATGACGGTGCTCGCCAGCTGCTGATCGGTATTGAGCGCGAACGGTCCCGCGAACGACGCGATGTTCTCGTGCCGCGCATAGAGCCGGATGTGCGGGATCACCCGGGCGTCGCCGCCGAACGCGTAGCGGCGCTGCAGCGTCTGGTCCAGGTCCTGCTCGAATTCGCCGAACACGGTGACCCGGCGCCGCGCGAGCAGCGCGGCCTCGAGCCGGCCGCGCACGCTCGACGTCTTGAGCGGCCCGAGGCCCTGCGTCGCGGGGGTGGCACCCAGCGAATCCTCCTTCGCCCAGCGGTACGCGACCTCGGCAGTGATGCGATCCGCGATGCCCTGGCGCAGTCCGGCTTCGAAGCCGTCGCGGCGGGCACTCGTCACCAGGTCCTCGGAGCGCAGCGCCGTGAGGAACACCGAGGTGCTGCGATCGCTGCCGGCGCGCGCCGTGAGGCCCAGCTCCTGGCGGCCGGGGTAGGCGCCGGACGACGGGTTCTCGAACCCGGTGCTCACCCGGAGGCCGTGGGCGCGGGCGTGCAGCCACGAGCGGTCGAGCACCAGCTCGGCGCGCGCGGCTTCGCCGCTGCGATCGCCGCCGCCGATGCCGGTGCCGCCGCTGTCGCTGCGCGCGAACTCGCCCGTCAGCTGCAGGCCCGTGGCCAGCTCGAACGACGCGTCCGCGCTCGCGAGCGCACGCGGCGCCAGCGGATCCTCGTCACGCGACGCCGATGCGCCGACCGACAGGCGGCGGGTGGCGCGGACGCGCGCCTCGGCGCCATAGACCCAGAACTTGTCGGTGCCCGTTTCGACTTCGTAGGTGGCGCGGATCGACACCGGATTGAGATCGGCGTCGAGGCTCGGCACCGGGCGGCGGAACAGCAGCCGGCCGGTGAACGGCTCGAGCGTGTAGTCGACGTAGCGGAGCTGCGGCTCGCTGTGCAGGATCCGCGCCGGCTGATTGCGGTCGCGGGTCAGAAGCTCCACGGTTTCGCTGCCGAGCGTGCCGTCGTTGCGCGTCAGCACGTAGGGACCCGACACGCCCTGGCCCGGGAACTCGTCCACGACCTGGTGCTGGCGGCCCTCGGCGGCGAAGCCCTGGACCGCGAGCGGTCCGGCCACGGCCTGCGCGATGCCGCCGTTGAGCGACCGGGTGAACGCGCCGAGCAGCCGGCCCGGCGACGACGGCGTCGTGAAGTCGCCGTACATGCCGAACGACGCGCCGCGATCGATGCGGAGGTAGAGCGGCGTCGTGGACTGGGCCTCCCAGCCGTGCACCGAAGCGTCGCCGAGCGCGTCGTAGCCGCGATCGGGGTCGAGATCGCGGAACAGCCGGCGTCCCGGCCGCTGCTCGCTGTCGTAGCGCAGCGTGAACTGCGCGTCGCCGCCGAGCGAGCCGGTCGCGAACAGGGCGCCGCGGGCGGTGCCGGTCTGACGGCCGTCGGTCGATTCGTAGGACAGCGCGGTGATGGGATCACCGAAGCCGTCGCGGCCGCCATACACGGACGTGCCGGACGTCGAATGCAGCGCGATGCCGGCGTCGATGACTCCCAGCACCAGCAGCGAACGCCCGCGCGGGCGGTCCGCCGTCGCCGCGCCGCCGTGGCCGAGGCCGGGGTCGGCGGGATCGCGCAGCTCGCCGCGGGCGCGGCGCGCCAGCACGGCGTTGTGCACCGCGTCCGAATGCGACGCCTCGACGAAGTCCGCCCGGTGCAGCTCGCCCTTCACGACGTCCGCGAACTGGCTGAGGCCGTCGTGCGCGTGCCGCACGCTGGACGCGATCATGCGCGACCCCAGCGGCAGCGTGGACGCATCGATGCGCACCACGTGCAGCCGCGGCCGCACGTGGTTGAACGAATACTTGCCCTCGACGTCGGTGATCGCGAACGAGCCGTCCTCGAGGTACACGCGCACGCCCGGGATGCCCGGCTCCTCCGGACCCTGCACGCGATTCGAATCGCAGTCGCACTCGGTGTAGATCTTGCCCGCGATGATGCCCTCGTCGTCGAACACGCCGCCCTGCACCTCGATGCGGGCCGCCGCGGTGTTCGAGGTGGCGACGATGCCGGCTCCGCCCGAGCCCGAGGCCTGGGCGAGATTGACGCCGGTGCCGAGCTCGGCGCCCGCGCCCACCAGGACGCGATAGGTCACGACGTCGGTCGAGCCGGCAGTCAGCGTGCCGAGCGCGAATGCCAGCGTGGGGCCGGGCGCTCCCACCGGGTCCGCCACCGGCAGGCCGTTCACGCGCGCGGTGCCGCCCTGGTAGTGGAGACCCTGCGGGAGCCGGTCGGACACGGTCGTGCCGGTCAGCGGGCCGGCGCCGACGTTGCGCACCGTGACCGCATAGTCGACCACGCCGCCGATCTCGACGCGCGCCGGCTGGGCGGTCTTGGACACCGTGAGCACGCCGAGGCCCGCGACGCCGACCAGGTCCGAGTCGCGGTCGTTCCCGCCGTCCGGATCGCCCGGCGTGGCGGCGACCGCGGAGTTCGTGACCGTCGGCACCGCCAAAGGCCCGATCGCGACGACGATGGTGAACTGCGAGCTGTCGCCGGCCGCAATCGTGCCGCCGAACGTCGCGGTCACGACGTTGCCGATGTTCGCGAACGACCAGCCGCCGGTCACGTCGCCCGACACGAATGTGAGTCCCGCGGGCAGCGAGTCGCGAACCGTGGTGGCGCCGGTGGTCGCCGCGGTGCCCAGATTCCGCAGGACGAACCGGTAGGTGCCGGTGCTGCCCACGCTGAAGCCGCCCTCATGGCGCTTGTCGAGGGCGAGATCGGGCAGCCCGTTTACGAGCGTGGGATCGTGCGACACGTCGTCGAGCGGATTCGACTCGCCCGCGGTGATCGCGACGGCGGAGTTCGTCACCGCCGGCAGCGCGGCCGCGCCCACGGCGACCGTGAGCGTGAACGCGAGCGAATCGGTCGGGGCGTTGCCGAGCGGCCCCGGATGGGTCGCCGTGACGACGGCGCCCAGCACCGAGAAGTTCCAGCCGGCGCCGAGCGCGCCGACGTAGGTCAGCCCCGCGGGCAGCGTGTCGAGCACGGTGATCGTGCCGAACGTCGCGGCGGTGCCGTGATTGCGCACCACCAGCGAATACGTGCCGTTGCTGCCGATCGTGAACGCCAGGGCGTGGCTCTTGCGCAGCGCGAGGTCCGGGATGCCGCCGATCGCAGTGGGATCGGCGTCGCCGTTGTTTGCCGCGTTCCACTCGTTCGGCGTGGCGACGCTGGCGGTGTTGATCACGCCCGGCACCGACGCCGGTCCAGCGTGGGCGGTGAGCGTGAACGTGACGCTGTCGCCCACGGCGAGCGGGCCGGGATTCGTTGCCGTGACGACCTGGCCGTTCGTGGCGAAGCTGAACCCCGCGCCCGCGCCGCCGACGTACGTGATGCCGGTGGGCAGCGAGTCGACGACCGTGATCGCCCCCGACGTCGCGGCGAAGCCGGCGTTCGTGACCACGAACGTCCAGGTGCCGTTCTGGCCGTCGGCGAACGCAGTGGTGTGGCGTTTGTCGAGCACCAGGTCGGGCAGTCCGAGCACGACCGTGGGATCCACGTCGCGGTCGTCCGCCGGATTCGGATCGCCCGCGGTGCGGACGGTGGCGGCGTTGATCGCGAGCGGCACCGCGGCGGGAGCGACGGCCGTCACCATTGTGAACGTGGCGCTGTCGGCGGCGGCGATCGGCGCGGCGTGCGTCGCGGTGACCACGCCGGCCGCCACGGCGAACGTCCAGCCCGCGCCGTTGCCGCTCGCAAACGTCAGCCCCACGGGCAGCGTGTCCGTCACCGTGGTCGCGGCGAAGGTCGCGGCGGTGCCCAGGTTGGCGACCGCGAACGTGTAGCTGCCGGGCTGGCCGATCGTGAACGGCGCCGCGTGACGCTTGTCGAGCGCGAGCTCCGGCACGCCGCCAACCAGCGCGACGTCGGAATCGCGGTTGTTGGACGGCTCGACATCGTTCGTCGCCTGCACGGTCGCGGAGTTCAGCACCGCGGGCACGGCGGCCGCGCTCAGGTTCACGGTGAGGTCGAACCGCGCGCTGTCGCCGGGCGCGATCGGCAGCGGATAGGTCGCGGTGACGACGTTGCCGTTGATGCCGAACGACCAGTTCGCGCCGGCGCCCGACAGGTACGAAGTGCCCGGGGGCAGTGTGTCGGTCACCGTGATCACGTTGATGGAGGCGAGGCTGCCCACGTTCGTCGCGACCAGCGTCCAGGTGCCGGTGCCCGAGTCCGTGAATGGCCCGGTGTGGCGCTTGTCGAGCGCCAGATCGATCACGCCGTTCACGGCCGTGCTGTCCGAGTCCTGGTCGTTCGACGGATCGAGGTCGTTGGCTCCGACCAGGCGCGCGGTGTTCACCACACCCGGCACCGCCGCGGCGTCCGCCGTCACGTGCAGCGTGAACTTCGAACTGTCGCCCGCGGCGATCGGGCCCGGATTCGTGGCGGTGACGACCTGGCCGGACGCGGAGAAGTTCCAGCCCGCGCCCAGTCCCGAGACGAACGTGATGCCCAACGGCAGCGAATCGACGACGGTGATCGTGCCCGCGCTGGCGCCGGTGCCGAGGTTCGTCACCACGAGCGTCCACTTGCCGGGCTGTCGGTCGGCGAAGTCGGCGGAATGCCGCTTGTCGATCGTGAGGTCGGCGACGCCGGTGACGGCGGTGGAATCGGTGTCGGTGTCGCTGGCGGGATCGGTGTCGCCCGCGGTGCTCGCGTGCGCCGTGTTCACGACGCCGGGGAACGCGGCGGCCGCGACGGACGCCGTCACCGTGAACTTCGCGCTGTCGCCGGCGGCGATCAGGCCCGCATGCGTCGCGGTCAGCACGGACCCCGCGGTGCCGAATCCCCAGCCCGCTCCCGCCGCCGACACGAACGTGACGCCCGCCGGCAGCGTGTCCACGACCGCGACGGGGCCGGTGGTGGCGCCGGTGCCGGCGTTCACGATCGCGAGCGTCCACGTGCCGGTCTGACCCACGACGAACGGCGCGGTGTGGCGTTTGTCGAGCACCAGGTCGGGCAGGCCGGTGACGGGCGCCAGATCCTGATCGCGGTTGTCGGCAGGATCGGTGTCGCTGCCGCCCGTGAGCGTGGCTGCATTCGTGACCAGAGGCACGGCGGCCGCGCCGACTGCGACCGTGATCGTGAAGCTCGTGCTGTCGTACGCCGGAATCGCGGCGGCGTAGGTGCCGGTCACCACGTTGCCGGCGACGGCGAAGCTCCAGCCGGTGCCCGACGCGGCGACGAACGTGAGCCCCGCGGGCAGCGTGTCGGTGACCGTCACCGCCCCCACCGACGGGCCGTGCGTGACGTTCTGCACGATCAGCGCGTACGTGGCGTTCTGGCCCTGCTGGAACACGGTCGTGTGGCGCTTGTCGAGCGTCAGGTCGGGCACGTTGCGCACCGGGGTCGGGTCCACGCCGCGATCGTTGCTGCCGTCGAGATCGCCGGGAATCTGCACCACGGCCGAGTTCGTCACGCCCGGGAACGCCGGGAACGCCACGTTCACCGTGATCGTGAAGTTCGAGCTGTCGCCGGCCGCGATCGTGCCGGCGAGCGTGGCGGTGACGATCTGCCCGCTGGCGGAGAAGCTCCAGCCCGCGCCCGCGCCGCTCGCGAACGCGAGTCCGGCGGGCAGCGTGTCGACCACGGTCACCGTGGCGGCGGTGACCGACGTCCCGATGTTGTGGATGACCAACGTGTAGGTGCCCGGCAGCCCGACCTCGAACGTGGTGGTGTGGCGCTTCTCGAGCATCAGGTCCGACACGCCCGCCACCGGAGTGACGTCCGAGTCGCCGTTGTTCGCCGGGTCGAGATCGCCCGGGGTCGCGACGCTCGCCGAGTTCGTGACGCCGGGCACCGCCGCGGCGCCGACGGCCACCGTGATCGTGAAGCTCGCGCTGTCACCGGCCGCGATCGGTGCGGCGAAGCCGGCGGTGACGGTCTGACCCGCCGCGCCGACCGCCCAGCCCGCGCCCGCGCCGGAGACGAACGTCACGCCGGCCGGCAGCACGTCGGTGACGGTGGCGGGGCCGGTGGTGGCGCCGGTGCCGGCGTTGTGGACCACGATCGTCCAGGTGCCGTTCTGGCCGTGGACGAACAATGCCGTGTGGCGCTTGTCGAGCGTCAGGTCCGGCACGCTGCCGACCGTCGTGGAATCCGTTGCGCCGTTGTTCCCCGAGCCGAGGTCGCCCGGCGTCGAGACCACCGCGGTGTTGACCACGCCGGGAACCGCCGCGGCGCCGGCGAGCGCGGTCAGCGTGAAGCTCGCGCTGTCCTGGGCGGCGATCGGTCCGGCGAATGTGGCGGTGACGACCTGGCCGTTCGGAACGAACGACCAGCCCGCCCCGGCGGCACTTACATAGGTGATTCCGGCGGGCAGCGAGTCCACGACCGTGGTGGCGCCGGACGTGGCGGCGGTGCCGGTGTTCGTCACCACCAGGGTCCACGTGCCGGGCTGGCCGTGGACGAAGCTCGCCGTGTGGCGCTTGGCGAGCGCGACGTCGGGAGTGCCGGCGACCGGCGTGAAATCGGAGTCGTAGCCGTCCCGGGGGTCGAGCTCGCCGGGCGTGGTGGCGTGGGCGAGGTTGATCACGGAGGGCACGGCGGCGGCGCCGGCGAGCGCGGTCAGCGTGAAGCTCGAGCTGTCCTGTACCGCGATCGGTCCCGCGAACGTGGCGGTGACGACCGTGCCGTTCTGGACGAACGACCAGCCCGCGCCGGCGGCACTCACGTAGCTGATGCCGGGAGGCAGCGAATCGACCACCGTGGTGGCGCCCGCGGTGGCGGCGGTGCCGCGGTTCGTCACCACGAACGTCCAGGTGCCGTTCTGCCCGTGCACGAAGTTCGCGGTGTGGCGCTTGTCGAGGTAGACGTCGGGCACGCCCAGCACCGTCGTGGGGTCGGTGTCGCGGTCGTTGCCGGAGTCGAGGTCGCCGGGCGTGGATGCCGCGGCCGAGTTGATGACGCCCGGGACGGCGGCGGCGCCGGCGGCGGCCAGGATCGTGAACGTCGAGCTGTCACCCGCCGCGATCGGTACGGCGAACGTGGCGGTGACGACCTGGCCGTTCAGGACGAACGACCAGCCCGCGCCGGCGGCACTCCCATAGGTGATGCCCAAGGGCAGCGTGTCGACCACGGTCGTGGCGCCCGCGGTGGGTCCGGACCCGATGTTGCGCACCGCCAGCGTCCACGTGCCGGTCTGGCCGTGGATGAAGTTCGCGGTGTGGCGCTTGTCGAGCGTGACGTCGGGCGTGCCGGCCACCGGCGTGACGTCGGAGTCGGAGCCGTTGGTGGCGTCGAGCTCGCCGGGCGTGGTGGCGTGGGCGGTGTTCGTCACACCGGGCACGGCGGCCGCGCCGGCGAGTGCCGTGATCGTGAACCGCGAGCTGTCGCCCGCGGCGATCGCGCCGGCGAACGTGGCGGTGACGACCTGGCCGTTCGGGACGAACGACCAGCCCGCGCCGGCGGCGCTCACGTAGGTGATCCCCAAGGGCAGCGTATCGACGACGGTGGTCGTGGCTGCGGTGGCCGCGGTGCCGAGGTTGCGCACCACCAGCGTCCAGGTGCCGGTCTGGCCGTGGATGAAGTTCGCGGTGTGGCGCTTGTCGAGGACGACATCGGGCACGCCCAGTACGGTCGTCGGGTCGGTGTCGCGGTCGTTGCCGGAGTCGAGATCGCCGGGAGTGGACACCATGGCGGAGTTGACGACGCCCGGCACGGCGGCCGCGCCCACACTCGCCGAGATCGTGAACTTCGAGCTGTCGCCCGCCGCGATCGCGCCCGCGAACGTGGCGGTGACGACCTGGCCGTTCGGGACGAACGACCAGCCCGCGCCGGCGGCACTCACGTAGCTGATCCCTGAGGGCAGCGTGTCGACGACGGTCGTGGTGGCCGCGGTGGCCCCGGTGCCGAGGTTGCGAACCACCAGTGTCCAGGTGCCGGTCTGACCGTGGACGAAGTTCGCGGTGTGGCGCTTGTCGAGCGTCAGGTCCGGCACGCCGGTGATCGCGGTCGGATCGACGTCGCGATTGTCGGCCGCGTTCACGTCGCCGGGCGTCGTCACCACCGCCGAGTTCGATACCGACGGGAACGCCGCGGGAGCGATGTTCACGGTCAGCGTGAAGCTCGCGCTATCCCCGGCCGCGATCGGGCCTGCCGACGTCGCGGTCACGATCGCGCCCGCGGCGCCGAATCCGAAGCCCGCGCCCGCGCCGCTCACGAAGCTCAGTCCCGCGGGCAGCGTGTCGACCACCGCCACGGCGCCCGTGGTGGCCGCCGACCCGGTGTTGCGGATCACGAACGTGTAGACGCCCGCCTGACCCACGACGAACGGCGTGGTGTGGCGCTTGTCGAGCGTCAGGTTCACGATGCCCGCGACGCTCGTCGGGTCGCTGGCGATGTTGTTCGACGGGTCGACCTCGCCCGGCGTCGAGACGGTGGCGCGGTTCGTCACCGCCGGCACCGCGGCGGGGCCGGCCGTGACCGTCAGCGACAGCTTGAGACTGTCGCCCGGCGCGATCGGGCCGGGATGCGTCGCCGTGACGATGCCGCCGGCGTTCGCGAAGCTCCAGCCGGCGCCGGCGCCCGACACGTAGCCGAGCCCGGCGGGCAGCGTGTCCAGCACGGTGATCGTGCCGATCGTCGCCGCGCTGCCCGTGTTGCGCACCACGATCGTATAGCTGCCGTTCTGGCCGTCGGTGAACGCCGCCGTGTGGCGCTTCTGGATCGCGAGGTCCACCACGCCGCTCACCGCGGTGGAATCCACCGCGCCATTGTTGCCGCTGCCGATGTCGCCCGGCGTCACCACGTGGGCGTGGTTCACCACCCGTGGCACCGCCGACGAATCGACGACCACGGACAGGATGAAGCCCAGGCTGTCGCCGGGCACGAGCGGCCCCGGATTCGTCGCGGTGACGACCTTGCCCGCGAGCGAGAAGCTCCAGCCGGCGCCGTTCAGCGACGAGAACGTGGTGCCCGGCGGCAGCGAGTCGGTCACGGTGATGAGGCCCGTCGTCGCGCCCGAGCCGGCGTTCGTCACCGTCAGTGTCCAGTTCTCCTCGCGGCGGTCGCGGAACGTGCCGGAGTGCCGCTTCGCGAGCGTCAGGTCGGGCGAGCCGTTCACGGCGGTGATGTCGCTGCCGTAGTCGTTCGACACGTTGGGATCGAGCGGCGTCGACGCCCACGCCACATTGGTGACCTGCGGCACCGCGGCCGCGGCGGCCGTGACGCCGATCGTGAACTGCAGGCTGTCGCCGATCGCGAGTGGCGCGACATGCGTCGCGGTCACGATCTGGCCGGCGTTCGTGAACGTCCACCCGGAGCCGGCCGCAGTCACGTAGGCGATGCCTGCGGGCAGCGTGTCGCGCACCGTGATCACGCCCGAGGCGGCGGTGCCGAGGTTGCGCACGCTCAGCGTCCACGTGCCCGGGGAGCCGTCCTGGAACGCGACCGCGTGGGTCTTGGTCAGCGCGAGGTCGGGCACCGGCTGTGCGCTCACCGGCACCACGTCCACCGACCGGTTGTTGGCGGCGTTCACGTCGCCCGCGGCACTCGCGACCGCGGAATTGCTGGCGCTCGGGATCGCCGGCGCCGCGACGTTCACCGTGAGATTGAACAGCAGGCTGTCGCCGGGCGCGATCGGGCTCGGGTGGGTCATGGTGACGATCTGGCCCGAGACCGCAAAGCCCCAGCCGGCACCCGAGCCGGACGCGTAGGTGAGCCCTGAGGGCAGCGTGTCGACCACCGACAGCGTGCCCGTGGTGGGGATGCTGCCGGTGTTCGTGAGCGAGAACAGATACTGACCGGGCGTGGCCACGGTGAACGTGCTGGCGTGCCGCTTGACGAGCGCCACGTCGACGACGCCGGTGACGGCGGTCAGGTCGCTGGCATCGTCGTTCGCGGGATTGATGTCGCCGGTGGCGGCCACGTTCGCGATATTGGTGACGCCGGGAACGGCGCCCGCCCCGACGGCTACCGTGAGCGTGAACTTCGCGCTGTCGCCCGCGGCGATCGGCGTGGACCACGTCGCCGTCAGCTCCGGGCCTGAGATCGCGAACGACCAGCCGGCGCCGGCGGCGGAGACATAGGAGAGTCCGGCCGGGATCGAGTCGAGCACGGTGACGGCACCCGTCGTCGCGGCGCTGCCGAGGTTGCGAACCACGAGCGTGTAGACGCCGATGCCGCGGTCAGTGAACGCCGCGGTATGGCGCTTCTGGATCGCGAGATCGACGATGCCGGCGACGGTGGTGACGTCGCTGCCGCGGTCGCCTGCCGCCACGGAATCGCCCGGTGTCGACACGGTGACGAAATTCGTCACCCCCGGCACCGCGGCCGGGGTGGTGGCGACCGTCAGCGTGAACAGCGCGCTGTCGCCGGCGGCGATCGGGCCCGGATTCGTCGCGGTGACGATCTGCCCGCTGGTCGCGAAGCTCCAGCCCGGTCCCGCGCCCGCCACGTAGGTCAGCCCCAGGGGCAGCGTGTCCTTCACCGTGATCGCGCCGAACGTCGCGGCCGTGCCCACGTTCTGCACCACGATCGTATAGACGCCGTTCTGGCCGTCGGTGAAGCTGCCGGCGTGGTGCTTGTGCGCCTGCAGATCGGCGAACGTGACGGCGGCGACGTCGGTGGAGCGGTCGTTGGCGGGCACGAAGTCGAGCGGCGTCGACACCGTCGCCGAGTTCGAGATCGACGCGACCGCCGACTGTCCGACGTGGACCGTGAGCGTGAACCGGCTGCTGTCGCCGGCGACGATCGGGCCAGGGTTCGTGGCGGTGACGACCTGCCCGACGCGCGCGAAGCTCCAGCCGGCGCCGGCGCCCGCTACATAGGTGAGTCCCAGTGGCAGCGTGTCGCGCACCGTGATCGCGCCCGACGTCGGCCCCGGGCTCACGTTCGTGACCGACAGCGTGTACGCCGCGTCCTGGCCCGCGACGAACGTGGCGCCGTGCCGTTTGACGAGCTGCAGCTCCGGAATGCTCGCGACCGGCGTGGGATCGACCGCGCGGTCGTTGGCGGCGAACAGGTCGGCGGGCGTGGTGACCGCAGCCGTGTTCACCACTCCCGGCATCGCCGCCGGGCCGACGGCTGCCGTGATCGTGAACACCACACTGTCGCCGGCCGCGAGCGGGCCGGGATTCGTGGCGGTGACGATCTGGCCGCTGGTGGTCACCGACCAGCCCGGAGGCGCGGTCGACGACACGTAGGTGATGCCGGCGGGCAGCGTGTCCTTCACCGTGATCGCGCCGATCGTGGCGCCGATGCTGCTGTTCACGACCGTCAGCGTCCAGGTGCCGTTGGTGCCGACGCCGAACGCCCCGTAAAGGCTGGTGTGGCGCTTGCGCATCTCGAGATCGGGGACGCCGGTGACGCCGGTCGGGTCGACCGCGCGGTTGTTGCCGGCGTTCGAATCGTTGCCGCCCGACACCACGGCGCTGTTCGTCACCCCCGGCACGGCGGCCTGGGCCACGGTGACCGTGAGCGTGAACTTCGTGCTGTCGCCCGGCGCGATCGCCGGTCCGGAGTAGGTGCCGGTGATGATCTGGCCCGCCTGGGTGAAGCTCCAGTTCGTGCCCGCCGCGCTGCTGAAGTTGATGCCGGCGGGCAGCGTGTCGACCACCGTCACGGCGCCCGAGGACGCGAGCGAGCCCGCGTTCCGCACCAGCAGTGTATACACACCGGGCCCGGCGCCCGAGAAGTTGCTGGTGTGACGCTTCTGCAGCGCCAGGTCCACGACCCCGTTGACGGCGGTGACGTCGACCGAGCGGTTGTTCGCGGCACTGGTGTCGTTCGGCGTCGACACCACGGCGGCGTTGGTCGTGCCGGGAACAGCAGGCGGCGACACGCTGACGGTGAGCGTGATGACGGCGCTGTCGCCGATCGCGATCGCCGCGGGATAGGTCGCGGTCACGATCGACCCGGCGGCGCTGAAGCTCCAGCCGGCGCCCGCGCCCGACACGTAGCTGAGCCCCGAGGGCAGCGTGTCGACCACCGTGGTGGTGCCGGTGGTCGGGAAGCCGCCGACGTTGCGCACCGTAATGCGATAGACGCCGTTCACGCCATCGGTGAACGTGGCGGCGTGGGTCTTCCGCACCGTCAGGTCGATCGGGATGATCACGCTGGTCGGGTTGCCCGACACGTTGTTCCCGGGGTTCGCGTCACCGTCGCCGATCACCACCGCGCGGTTCGTGACGGTCGGCGCGGCGGCTACTCCGACCGCGACCGTCAGCGTGAACGACGCCGACTGTCCCGCGGCGAGCAGCGGCGAGTAGGTGGCGGTCACGATCTGCCCGGTGGCCGAGAAGCTCCAGCCCGCGCCCGCGCCCGACACGAACGACAGGCCGGCGGGCAGCGTGTCGAGCACGGCGACGGCGGCCAGCGTCGAGTCCGTCCCCACGTTCGAGATCTGGATCGTGTAGCTGCCGTTCTGGCCGGCGGTGAAGTTGCCGGCGTGGGTCTTGGTGACCGACAGGTCGGGGCTGCCGAACGTGAGCCCGCACCCTGCGGGTCGCGTCGGCGGCACGAACACCGCGTTCAGGAACATGCGGCGGCCGTTGACCAGATCGATCGTCTGGCCGGTGCCGTAGTCGTGACCGCCGAGATAGAACAACAGGCCGCCCTGGCCGCCGAAGTGCTTGCTGCTGGATGCCATATAGGTGGTGGTGGCGCCCACGTTGTTCACCACCGGGAACATTCCCGGGAGCAGCGCCGACTTCTTGGCCAGATTGAAGTCCTCGACGGCGCCGCCGGGGGCCGGAGCGACGATGCCCTCGAACTGGCTGTACGGCAGGTCGGGCTCCGGATACGCGAGATCGTTGCCGATATTGTTCGCGTCGTAGCCCTTCGTGGTCTGGAAATGCCCGGCGGCGTCGTTCTCGTAGGTGGTGATGCCGAGGCACTCGACGAGCACGTTGCCGCCGCTCTGCAGGAACGCACGGACGTTGGGCACGGCGCTGGCGTCCGAGGTGTGGTGCTCGCTCGCCATCGTCACGCACGTCGCCGCGGACAGCACGGTCAGCGCCTGCACCGAGTAGTCGTTCGGCGGTATGCCGGCATCGTCGAGGTACGAGACCTGCACGGCGGAATAGGCCGGGCTGATGACCAGCAGCGGCTTGAACGTGAGGTCGTGCCGGATGTCCACCGCGGCGGACGCCGTCAACTCGAATACCGCGACGTTGTTGCCGTAGGCCGCGATCCGCTGCTTGGCGATCGCCGCATACGCGACCGGCACGATGAACGGCCCGGCGCGGAACGACACCGAGGCCGGTCCGATCACCGTCGGCGCGATGCGCTGCGCGGTGGCCGTGAAGTCGACGTCGTCCTTCGCCTTGCCCGCGCGAATCGCCCAGCGCACCGGGATCCGGTGCTGCAGCAGGTCGTTGACGAGGCCGTAGGCGCGGAGATTGAACGGCGCGACGACCGACTGGTTGGTGTTGTCCATCGGGATCACCAGCGATCCCGCCGCCAGCGTCTGCACATTCGACGGCGGATTGGGCGTGTCCTGAGCGCGCGCCGCGAGCGGGAGTACCGCGAGTGCGAACACCGCGATCACGCCGGCGCAAGCACTCCGTGCCCCGTGGACAAGACGCGCGCGAGCCGGCCGCGGTGCCGCAACAACCCCTGTCCGGTCGACCGTAGCTGCTCCTCGGTGCATCGCGCGTCGCTTCGGGAGGGGCAGTCGAGCGCGAATGGCGGTATCGGGAAACTACCTGGCGCGGTAGAACAACATGGACATGCAAGGGAATTCATCGGCGTTTCAGGGTAGGAACTTTAGTGACGCTGACGTTCCCGGCGCCGATTCGGGTGGCCTTCTGAGGAGATGTGGCCAATGGGGGAATCCACCCGGCGGGAACACGGGCACCGTACACCCGGCTCGGGCGTTTGGGCAGTCGCCGGCTCGGGAGGCCGGCACGGGGCGGCACAGGGACGATCTCCCGATTCAGCGCTCCAGCGTGGTGACCGCGCCCGTCATGGGGCGGAGCCTTCGGGGTTCAGCGCGAGCGCTTCGCCAGCACGTCGCGGACCTCGTCCAGTCCCACACCCATGGCGCGCAGCGCAACCAGCGCGTGGTACAGCAGGTCCGCGGTTTCCTCGACGGCGCGATCCTTATCCCCGTCGGCACAGGCCGCCACCAGTTCGGCGGCTTCCTCGCCCAGCTTCTTGAAACGCTTGTTGCGATCCTGGAGCAGTTCCCGCGTGTAGCTAGGCTTGGGGTCGACCTCGGGCTTGGCGGTGGCGCGGCGGGCGATCACGGCGTCGAGCGCCGCGAGCGAGTCCGGTCCCAGCGCCGGGGCGCCGAAGCACGACATTTCGTTCGTGTGGCAGGCCGGCCCCGCCGGGATCACCCGCGCGAGCACGGTGTCGGCGTCGCAATCGGGGGTCAGCGAGAGCACCTGCTGGACATTGCCGCTGGTGGCGCCTTTGTGCCACAGGCCGCGCTTGCGCGAGCGGTAGTGCATCTGGCGGGTCGCGATGCTGCGCTCCAGTGCCTCGCGGTCGGCATGCGCCACCATCAGCACCACGCCGGTGCGGGCGTCCTGGGTTACGACGGCCACGACGCCGCCGCGCTTGGCGAAGTCGAGCATGTCGAGATCGATCATCGGCAGTGCAGCTCCTGGTCGAGGGGTCATGGCGATGGATTCTCCGCGCGCGCCACATCGTGCACGAGGATGTCGCGAACCACGTTGGCGAGCGCGCTGTTGGTGGCGATCACATCGCCGCCGAACGGCGTGGGGTTGGCGGCCCAGTCGGTGAGCACGCCCCCCGCCTCTTCTATGATCGGCAGGATCGCCGCCGCGTCCCATGCGGAAACGACATCGTCCACCATGACATCGGCGCGGCCGGTGGCGACCAGCAGGTACCCGTAGCAGTCGCCCCACGTGCGGGCGACCCGGCACTGCCGCGAGAGCGCATCCCAGGCGTCGCGGCGGGCGCGGCGCTCGGGGAACCGCACGTCGGTCGCGAGCACCGTGGCGGCCGCGAGGTCGCGCGTCTGTGACACCGCGCACGGCTGCTCGTTCCACCAGCAGCCGCAGGCCCGGCCCGCGGTCACGATCTCGCGGATCGCGGGGAAGAACGCGGCGCCGGCGAGCACCGCGTCGCCCTCCGCCACCGCCACCAGCGTGCCCCACAGCGGGACGCCGCGGATGAACGACAGCGTGCCGTCGATGGGGTCGAGGATCCACCGGCGCGTCGCTTCGGGGCGCACGAGGCCGAATTCCTCGCCGAGGATGCCGTCGTCCGGAAACCGCCGCTCGATCCACTCGCGCGCGAGTTGCTCGGCGGCGCGGTCCGCAATCGTGACCGGGCTGCCGTCGTGCTTGGCCTCCACCTCGAGCTGCCGGCCGAACGATTCCAGCGCGCGGGCGCCCGCGAGCCGCGCCACCTCGGCGGCGGCCTGCATCAGGCTCGGGGCGTCGCCGGCGCCCTGGCTGCCGTGGGGTTCAGTGCTGCCGGTCATGCCGTCCTCCGCACGAAGATGCCGTCCGCCGCAAGCCGTTGCTTGATCGCTTCGATGGTGACGAGCCCGTCGTGCAGGATGCCGGCCACGAGCACGGCGTCGGCGCCACCCACACGGATCGCGTCGACCAGGTCCTCGGCGCGGCCCGCGCCGCCCGACGCGATCACCGGCACGTGCACCGCGTCCGACACCGCGCGCGTCAACTCGAGATCATAACCGGTGCGCGCGCCGTCGCGGTCGATGCTGGTGAGCAGGATCTCGCCGGCGCCGCGCCGCACGCACTCGCGCGCCCACGCGATGGCGTCGAGCCCGGTGCGGGTGCGGCCGCCGTGCGTGACGACTTCGTAGCCGCCGGGAGTCGGCGGTGTCGCGACGGTCGCCACCGGTGTCGCGGCCGTGGGGCCGCGCGGGTCGTCGGCGGTCGCGCCCGCCACCGCACGCAGCGCATCGATGCTCGCGACCACGCACTGCGAGCCGAAGCGCGCCGCGCAGTCCGCGAGCAGCTCCGGCCGCCGCACGATCGCCGAGTTGACGCTGATCTTGTCGGCGCCGGCGCGCAGCGCGGCCGCCGCGTCGTCGGCGCTGCGGATCCCGCCGCCGATCGTGAGCGGAATGAACAGCCGTTCCGCGGTGCGGCGCGCCACTTCGAGCAGCGATGCGCGCTCGTCCGGCGTGGCCGAGATGTCGAGAAACACGATCTCGTCGGCGCCCTGGCGCTCGTAGCGCAGCGCCAGCTCGCACGGATCGCCGACGTCGCGCAGCTCAACGAATTGACGCCCTTTGACCACCCGGTTGCCGCGCACGTCGAGGCAGGCGATCACGCGATGCGTCAGCATCCGGCGCCGCCGCGTTCCCGGGTCTCGACCGGGCCCTTGGTGCTGAACACCAGGGCGCCCGGCGTGAGCGCGTCGCGCAACGCGAAGCCCAGCGCCTTGAACGCGGCCTCCACGATGTGATGGCGGTCGGCGCCGCGCAGCACGCGCACGTGCAGCGTGGCCGCGGCGTTGAGCGCGAACGACTGCATCCAGTGCTCGTAGTAGCCGCTCGGCAGCGGGCCGCGATACCAGGCGCGTCCGCCGAGATCGAGGCTCACGTGCACCAGCGCGTCGTCCATCGGCACGCAGCGATCGCCGTAGCGCACGATCGGCACGGCGGCGGCCGCGCGCACCGCCTGCCCGAACGCGATGGCGACGTCCTCGACGAGGTGATGCCGCAGGTCGCCGGTGGCCTCGACCGTGAGCGTGAGACCGCCGTAGCGCGCGAGCGTCTCGAGCATGTGGTCGAGGAACCGCGTGCCGGTCGCGATGCGGACCGCCCCGGGACTCGGGTCCAGCGCGAGGCGGATATCGGTTTCGCGGGTGTGACGGGTGATCTCGATCATGACGGCTCCCCGGTGGCGAACCCGGCCGCGACCGCGGCGGGGTCGAGTGCTCCCGTATAGAATGCCATGCCGACGATCGCGGCGTCTGCGCCCGCGTCCGCGAGCGCCGCGAGGTCGCCGGGCGACGCGATGCCGCCGGCGATCTGCACCGGCAGCGTGGTGCTTGCCACCACCCGGCGCGTGAGTTCGAGATCGATGCCCTCGAGCCGGCCCTCGCGGTGCACCGCGGTCACGAGCACCCCGGCGAGCGGCAGGCTCGACAGCGCCGCGACGAGTTCGCACACGCCGAGTTCGAGGGTGTGCGTCCAGCCGCGCGTCACCACGCGGTCTTCGCGCGCGTCCGCCGCGACGATCAGCGTGCCCGGATGCGCGTGCGCCATGGTCTCGAGCCACGGCCGGTCCTCGATCGCGCGGGTGCCCACGATCACGCGCCGCACGCCGGCGCCCAGCAACCGCGTGATCGCCGCCGCGTCGCGCACACCGCCGCCGGCCTGGACGACGACGCCTGGCGCCGCCGTGAGGCTCGCGACGATCGCGGCGTTCGAGCCCACGCCGAGCGCCGCGTCGAGGTCGACCACGTGCAGTTCCCGGAAGCCCAGCGTCCGGAACCGCGTCGCGACGGCGAGCGGATCGTCGAGCCGCACACGCTCGGCGGCGTAGGAGCCGCCCACCAGCTGGACGCACGCGCCCTCGCGCAGGTCGACCGCGGGGATCACCCTCATCGCGGGGTCCGCGCGGCGGCGCCGGCGACGGCCAGATCGACGCACGCGTGCAGGTGGCGCACGCCGGCGTGGCCGCTCTTCTCGGGGTGGAACTGGACGCCGAGCACGCCCCCCGCGCGCACCGACGCCGCGAACCGGTCGGACTCGTGGGTCGTCCAGGCCGTCACGATCCCGGGATCGGCGGGCCGGCACACGAAGCTGTGGGCGTAGTACACGAACTCGACCGGCGCCCGGTCGCCTGCGGGGTCGCCGCCCGCGGCGCGCTCCAGTTCGTTCCACCCGATCTGCGGCACGCGCCGGGCCGCGAGGCGCGCGACGTGGCCTGCCAGGACCCCGAGGCCCTGCCCCAGGCCTTCCTCGCTGTCCTCGAACAGCAACTGCATCCCGAGGCAGATGCCGACGCACGGCAGCCCGCGGGCAATCGCGTCACGCATGGCGTCGCGCCCGGGCGCGAGCCGGTCCGCGGCGCTCGCGAACGCGCCCACCCCGGGGAGCACCAGCAGGTCGGTGTCGATCGCGGTGCGCGGATCCGGCTCGATGCGCACCGTGTGCCCGCCCTGGGCGAGCGCCTTCTCGAGCGAGTGAAGGTTGCCCGCGCCGTAGTCGAACACCGTGATGTTCACGACCGGCCCTCGGTTCCGAGTCCCAACTCGCTGGCCAGCGCATCCAGCGTGTCGAGCACGCGGCGCATGGTGGCGCGCCGGCCGATCGTGATGCGCAGCGCGTCGCCGACGCCGTGCAGCGCCGCGAACGGCCGCGCGGCCACGCCGCGGTCGCGCAGCGTCCGGTTCGCGTGCGCCGCGTCGCGCACCGGCACCAGCACGAAATTCGCCTCGGACTTGGGCACCGCGATGCCGCGGTCGCGCAGCTGGCGTGTGAACCATGCGCGATTGCGGCGCACCGCGAGCACGGAGCGGGTGACCCAGTCGAGCCCGTCGTCGAGCGCCGCGACGCCCGCGCGCTCCGCCCCCGCGCCGACCTTGAACGGCCCCCGGGACTTGGCGACGGCCTCGGCGATGGCGGCGTCGGCGACGCCGTAGCCGACCCGGAGGCCCGCGAGCCCGAACGCCTTGGACAGCGTGCGCACCACGAGCAGCCGCGGCGCGCGCGGAATCGCAGCCCCGAGCCGGGCCGCGGGCGCCGCTGCCGGCGCGCCCGCCGCCGGCGCCACGAACTCCGCGTAGGCCTGATCGAGGATCACGAGCCCCGGCGCGTTCCGCACGATGCGATCGAACGTCGCGTCCCGCAGGCGCGTGCCGGTGGGATTGTTGGGCGAGCACAGATAGATCACGCGGGCGCCGGTGGCGAGCAGCGCGTCGGCGTCGGCGTCGAAATCCGCGCCCAGCGGTACCGCCACGGGCTCGAGTCCGTTCATGCGCGCGAACGCGGGCACCATGGTGAACGTCGGATCCATGTAGGCCACGCGTTCGCCCGGCGCCGCAAACGCCCGCAGCGCCGAATCGATCACGTCGTCGGAGCCGCAGCCGGTGACGATTTCGCCGGCCTGGGCGCCGGTGTAGCGGGCGAGCGCCTCGCGCAGCCCGTCGGAGTACACCGACGGATACCGCGACACGGCGTCGTGGCTCGCGGCGCGAAGCACGCGCCGCGCCGCCGGGGCAGCGCCGAACGCATTGGTGTTGTCGCTGAGGTCGATCTCGCACGGCAGCCGGCCGGGCGCGTAGAGCTGGATCGAGTCGAAGATCGCTCGCGCACCCGGCCCACCGGGGGCTTCGGAGGTAGTGGGTGCGCCGTGTCCGCTGGCGTTCGCGTTCGAGCCTCGCGGCGTCGCCGCGTCCGTCGCGGCCCCCGTGCCCGCCACGGCGGCCCCCGGGCCTGTCGCAGCGGCCTGTGCGGCTGCGGCGTGTCCCGGCAGACCCTCGGCGCCCGCGAACGTGACCACGTCCGCTGCGAGCCGCGCCGCGGCGTTGCGGTCGATGCGCTGCCAGGTGGTGAACCGCAGGCAGTCGAGCACCGACAATCCGGAGAACGCGCGCGCGAAGCCGCCGGTCGGCAGCACGTGGTTGGCGCCGGTCAGGTAGTCGCCGAACGCCACCGACGCGCCGTCGCCGAGCAGCACCGTGCCCGCATGACGCACCTGCGCGAGCGCGGCCCCGGCATCCGCCACCGCGAGCAGCAGGTGCTCGGGCGCGAACGCGTTCGCGAACTCGATCGCCGCGGCGCGGGACGTGGCCGCGAGCACGCCGCCACGCCCGGCGAGTGCCAGCGCCGTCACCGCCCGGCGCTCCGCGTACGCGGGGTCGGACGCGAGCCGGGTCGCGAGGGCGCGCTCGACGGCCGCGGCCTCGAGGCCGTCGAGCACCAGCGCGATCGCACACGCGAGCGGGTCGTGCTCGGCCTGCGCGAGCAGTTCGGCCGCCACGCGGTCGGGGTCGGCCGTGCCGTCGGCGATCACCAGGATCTCGCTCGGGCCGGCCGGCGAATCGATCGCGACCGTGCTCGACACCGCGAGCTTGGCCTCCGCCACCCACGCGTTGCCGGGGCCGACGATGCGGTCGACGCGCGGCACGGTCGCGGTGCCGTATGCCATCGCGCCGATCGCGCCGGAGCCGCCCAGCGCGAACACCCGGTCGACGCCCGCGATCGCGGCGGCGGCGAGCACGGCGGCCGCCGGGCGGCCGGACCGGTCGGGCGGGGAGCACAGCACGATCTCGCCGACGCCCGCGACGCGCGCGGGCACGGCGGCCATGAGCACGCTGCTGGGGTAGCTCGCGCGGCCGCCCGGCGCATAGATGCCGAGGCGCGCGAGCGGATCGGCGCGGCGCCCCAGCGTGACGCCGGGCTCGGTCGTGACCTCGAGCGGCGGCGGGAGCTGCGCGCGATGGAACGTCGCCAGGTTGCGCGCGGCGCGCTCGAGCGCCTGCCGCAGGCCGGGATCGAGTGCCGCGAGCGCGGCCGCGCACGCGTCGCGGGGCACCTCGATCGCCGCGAGCGTCACGTGATCGAATTGCTGTGCCAGTTCGAGCAGCGCCACGTCGCCGTCGCCGCGCACGCGGGCGAGGATCGCCGCGACTTCGCCCCGAATGCGTTCGAGCGCCGGATCAGCCGCGGGGCGTCCGCGATCGAGCAGCTCCCGGCGATCGGTCTCGGACAGCGCCGCGAGCGCGCCGGTGAAGCGCAGCGTCACCGCCGCGCCGGGCGTGCCGGGACCGCCGTTGCTCGCGGCATCCGTCGTCCCCTCGAGCCCACTCACGGCATGAGCCGTCCTCTCGAGCCCACTCACGGCATGAGCCGTCCTCTCGAGCCGACTCACGGCATGAGCCGTTCGATGCGCGTCACGAGGATGCCCTCGGCGCCGAGCGCCTTGAGGTCGGCGATCGTGCGGTAGATGCCGGCGGCGGGCACCACCGCGTGCACGGCCACCGTGTCGCCGCCGTTAAGGATGTCCACCACGGTGGGCCCGTTGAGGCCGGGCAGCACCTTGCGGATCGCGTCCAGCGCCGCGCGCGGCACGTTGGCCATGAGGTAGCGCTTGCCGCGGGCGCGCAACACCGAGGTCAAAGCGCCCGTCAGCTCGTCCAGCGCGCGCGCCTTGTCGGATCCCGCCGGGTGCCCCGCGCTCGCGGTGACGAGCTGGGCGGTGGATTCGAAGATCGTGGCGATCTCGCGCAGGCCGTTCACGCGCAGCGTGGAGCCGGTCGAGGTCAGGTCCACGACCACGTCCGCGACGCCGAGATGCGGCGCCACCTCGGTCGCCCCGCTGACGGGCACGATGTCGACGCGGCGGCCGAGCTGCTCGAAGTACCGGCGCGTCACCTGCGGGAACGAGGTGGCCACCCGCGGAAACTCGGGCAGCTCCTCCACCGCGCGCACCGCGCTGTCGTCGCGCGTGGCCACCACCATCCGGCAGCGACCGAAGCCCAGGTCCATCCGGGTCTCGACCGCGCACTCGGACTCCTTCACCAGGTCGCGGCCGGTGACGCCTGCGTCGGCGGCGCCGTCGGCGACGAAGATCGGAATGTCCTGGGCGCGCACGAACAGCGCCTGGAACTCACCGCCGAGCGAGGCGGTCAGCGCGCGGTCGTTCTGGATGCGCACATCGAGCCCCGCGTCCTCGAACAGCTCGCGGGTTTCGTCGGCGAGCCGACCCTTGTTCGGCAGCGCGATCTTCAGCATTTCAAATCTCCTCGCACCGGCGTGGCCGCCGGAGTGATGGGGTGGCGCGGACAAACAAAAACGACCCGTCCTTGAGGACGAGCCGTGGAGTTCGCGGTGGTGCCGGAGTTCGTTGCGGTGGATCAGCCGGCCGAGCGCGCACGTCCAGGGCCCGTCGGGCCGTGGCTGCGATGCTCATGATGATGCCGGTGGATCGTGCGCATGCATGGACTGTAGACGGCCCTCCCCCGGGCGTCAACGCTCAAATGCCGCGAGACCCCCGGAAATAGCGTGAATTCCCGGGGAATCCAGCCTCAGGGTCTCGACCGTGCGGGCCGGGGCCAAAGGCGCGGCGGGCGGCGGGAACACGATGTCGCGGGCCGGACCGCGCAGTTCGACTCGCAGCGAGTCCTCGGGCGGCAGCCGGGACGGGTCGAGCCAGCCCTTGGCCACCATGGCGCGGCCGATGAAGTGCATCTGCGCCCGTTCGAACGGCCGCAGCGTCCCCGTGGCATCGAACCGGCCGCGCCAGCGGGTGGGTGCGGGCACGATGGTCGTGAGGAACAGCGCCTCGTCCACGGTGACCCGCCCGGCGTCGTGGCCGAAGTAGTAGGTCGTCGCCTCGTCGGCCCCGTGAACGTCCGGCCCCCACTCGATGATGTTCAGGTAGATCTCGAGCAGTCGCCGCTTGGACACGCCGGTCAGGTGCTCGAGGATCCACGCCAGCACCACCTCCTGCATCTTGCGCGACAGCGTGCGCGCGTGGCCGAGCCACAGGTTGCGGGCGAGCTGCATGGTGATCGTGCCCGCGCCGCGCCGGTAGGCGCCCGCCCGCACGTTCTCGGCGATCGATTGCCGCACCGCCTCGGGATTGAACCCGCGGTGGTGGAAGAAGCCGCCGTCCTCGTTCGTGACGACGGCGTACACCAGCAGCGAGTCGATGCGGTCGAGGCTGCGGAAGTGCGGGTTCGCGTCGTTGAGCGCGCGCGTCACCCGCCGGTCGTGCGGCAGGTGGATCGTCGCGATGAACGGCGCGTCGAGCGACGTCAGGCCGAGCCGCGTGCGGTCACCGTCGAGCGCGAGTCCGTGCGGGATCACGTCGGCGTGGAAGTCGACGCTGTCGGGACGCGCGAGGTCGAGATCGAAATGCAGCCGGTAGTCGAACGTGCCGCGCACCGACACCCGCAGCAGGGGCCCCAGCATCGATGGCGGCAGGCTCGCGTGCACCTGATCCTCGCCGATGCCGTCGGCGGCGAGGTCCAGCTCCACCCGCGGCCCGCGCCGCCACACCGACCCGCTCGCCCGGAGCGGCAACGATCCCACGGTGATCCGCGTGTCCGCGCCCAGCCGGACGATGTCATGGGCGCGATCCTGCTCGACCCGGCCCGCGATGCGCAGCGTGAGCGTGTCGGGCGTCTCGGTGTACGGCCGCGGCACCAGCAGCCGGGCACTGCCGTCGAGACGGTCGTCCGCGCCGTAGTCGAACGCCGCCTCGAACGGCTGCACCTGCTCGGAGCGCAGCCGGCCCCGGATCCGCAGTCGCGTGCGCGGGCCCGACGGCGCGACCGTCAGCGAATCGACCGCGATGCCGGTGCCGTCGCCGCCGCCCGCCCCGATCAGCACGAGGTCGGTGATGTCGAGGCGGGGCAGCCGCCGCGCGGGCAGCAGCAGCATCCGCACCAGTTGATCGGCGGAGCGCCTGAGACGCGCGGCCCGCTCGGGATCGGCGGTGCGCTGCGGGCGGCCACGCGGGGGCGGGGGCGGGTCGTCGTCGAGAGTGTCGGCTGCGGCGCGGCGATGCAGCGCGATGCGCGCGCCGTCGAGCCGGATTGCGCCGGGGCGGGGATGGAGCGTGAGCACCGACAGCGGCGCCACCGTCAGCTCGAGGTCGCGGATCGTGGCCGCCGTGTCGCCGCCCGCGTTGCGCAGCACCAGGGAATCCGCCCGCACCGCGAGCCAGCCGGTCCAGCGCAGCGACGCCCAGGACGCGGTGAGCCCGCGTTGCGCGGCGGCGGATTCGAGCCGGGCCGCGAGCACGCGGTCGGCGACCGGTCGCGCGACCACGAGGCCGGCCAGCACGACCGCGGCGAGCGCCGGCAGCACGAGCCGCGCGCGGCCGCTGGGCCGGCGCCGGAGCGGGGCGCCGGGGATCGCCTCGGTGGTGGGACTCATGTGGCCAGACCGCGCACGTCGATCAGAATCATGGCCGCCATCTTACGACGGCGGCCATGGGGACCGAATCGCGATCGCTAAGGTCTCAGGCGACGGGCGTGCTCCGCGTATCCAGGAATTCGATGTCGAGCTGTCCCACCTCGTCGAGGAACGACGTGTGGCGCGGCGTCCAGCCGAGCTCGAGGTGCGCGCGGTCGGAGCTCAGACGCTGGCTCGCGAGCAGCGCCCGGCCACGGAGCCCGGACTGCTTCAATACGTCGGCAGCGTCCTGCGACCGGGCCTGCACGCCGGTGGTGGTGGCGATTGCCGTGGCGATCTGTCGCGCGGTCGCCGGGGCGCCGTCGGTGAGCAGATAGCGTTCACCGCCGTTCGCGCGCTCGAGCGCCCGCAGATACGCCTCGGCCACGTCGTCGCGATGAATCAGGCTCCAATACTGGGCGCCGGTGCCGGGATAGTGCACGACGTTCTGCTCATGGGCTTCGGCGAACATCGCGCCCACGATGCCCCCCGCGCCGCCATAGACGATCGCCGGCCGCAATACCACCACCTTGAGGTCGTGCTCGCTCAGGTCGAGCGCCACGTCTTCGTGCGCGGCGCGCCACCGCACCAGGTCGAGCGGATTGAGCTCGGAGGCTTCGTTCTTCACCGCGTCGCCGGTGTCGCCGTGCACCCATGCGTTGCTGGTGTAGAGGAACCGGCGCACGCGTCCGTCCATCGCGCCGAGCCGCACGGCTTCGAGCGCCCGCTGATCCTGGCGCACCACGTCCGTCGGGTCGAGCGCGACATGGATCGCTGCGTCGCAATTCTTGAGTGCCGCCATGAACGTGTCGGGCTTCGCCAGCGAGCCGAGCACAGGATGAATCCCGGCCGCTGCCAGCACGCCCGCACGGTCGGACACGCGGGTGAGCCCGAACACCTGGTAGCCCGCGCGCGCCAGCCGGGTGGCGATTGCGCCGCCCAGGTAGCCGGTGACTCCGGTCACGAACACTTTTTCCGACGACATGATGGCTCTGCCTTCCGTTTCGTGCGTCGCCCGTCGTCGCGTTCGCGACTCTGGGCGCGAAATGGCTCCGCACCACCGGCGGTGCATCCCGCCGGCCCCGCTCGGTCGGATTCGACACCGTCGAGCGCCTGAATCTGAACCATTGCAATTCACATTCCACAACGCGGCGCCGCACGATTTCAAGGGTTTCGGGCGCGCTCGCGCACTATTAGGATGTATTGAACGGGCACACGATCCGCATCGACCGTGCATCGCGCATCCAAGAACGCGAATCGGCCCAATCCACAACGAGCGTTGTCAGGACCGTGTGCGGCAGGGCGACCCGCGTTCGCGCCCGTCAAACGCCGCGATACGTGCAGCGCGCGGTGCAGGTCTCGGCGACGGTGATCGCAACGACATTGGGCAGGATGGGTGTCAGCTCTTGCCACAACCAGACGCACAACCGCTCGGACGTCGGGTTCTCGAGCCCGGGCACGTCGTTCAGCGTGCGATGATCGAGCCGGCTCTTGAGCAACGGTTCCACGGCGGCGGTGACGTCGGCGAAGTCCACGAGCCAGCCCATCACAGGATCGATCTCGCCGTTCAGCGCCACCTCGACGCGAAACGAATGTCCGTGCATGCGCGCGCACTTGTGATCGGGCGGCACCATGGGCAGCCGGTGGGCGGCTTCGAACGTGAATTCGCGGGTCAACTCGATGCGCATCGCGGTCTCCGTGGGAATCAGGGGCCGCGGCGGTCAACCGCCGGGCGTGGATGGACCCCCAGCATACCGGATGGGATCGGGAATGCCCGCGCGCCGGAAGCCGTCCAGTCGCAGGCGGCAGGCATCGCAGCGCCCGCACGCGTCGCCGCGCGCGTCGGGGTCGTAGCAGGTGTGCGTGAGCGAGAAGTCGACGCCCAGGTCCATCCCCAGCTTCACGATCGCGGCCTTGTCGAGCTCCATGAGCGGCGTGCGCACGTGGAACTCGCCGCCCTCGACGCCGGCGCGCGTGGCGACACGGGCGAGCGTCTCGAACGCGCGCACGAACTCCGGCCGGCAGTCGGGATAACCCGAATAGTCCACGGCGTTCATGCCGGCGACCAGGTCGAACGCGCCCAGCACCTCGGCCCAGCCCAGCGCCACCGCCAGGAACACGGTATTGCGTGCGGGCACGTAGGTGACCGGAATGTCGGCGGCCATGCGGCCGGCATCGCGATCGCGGGGCACGTCGATGGCCGCGGTGAGCGCCGAGCCGCCGATCGCCCGCAGGTCCACGCTCACCTCACGATGCTCGGCGGCGCCCAGCGCGGCCGACACGCGGCGCGCGGCGGCGAGCTCGCCGCGATGCCGCTGGCCGTAGTCGAACGCCAGCGTGTGGCAGGTGAAGCCGCGCGCGCGGGCCCAGGCGAGGCAGATGGTGGAATCGAGTCCGCCCGACAGCAGCACGACCGCCGGAGCCGGCATCACACCCCGCGCTTCGGGCCCCACAGCCAGATGTGCAGGCGGGGGCTCAGGCGGAAGCCATGGCTCAGGCAGGTCTGGATCACGAGCGGCGCGTGGGCGCGCACGGCTTCGTCGGTGAGTCCCTCGGGCATCAGCATCACGCGATCCGCCGGGACGTGATGCTCGGTGAGCAGCCGCAGCGCATCGTCGCGATCGGCCTCGCTGCCGATCACCAGCTTGAACGTGGCGCCCGGCGCGCGCGACCACGCGTCGGCGTGCCGCCAGGTGTCGGCGGCCTTCGGCGTCACCGACGGCAGCTTGGGCGACACGTTCCAGAACAGCCGGTCGTGGCTCATGCGCGGCGGCTCGATGCCGCTGGTCTCGACCTCGACGCGCGGCCAGCCCGCCAGCGCGCGGTCGATCAACGCATAGATGCCGTCGTGCTGGAGCGGCTCGCCGCCGGTGATCACGATCAGCGGCGCCGCGCCCAGCGCGCGCGCCTCGTCCAGCGCATCCTCGACATTGCTCGCGCGGCCGCCGTGAACGCCCCACGTGTACTTGGAATCGCACCAGTGGCAGCCCACGTCGCAACCCTGGAGCCGCACGAAGTGCGCCGGCGTCCCCGCCGACGGGCCCTCGCCCTGGATCGACAGGAAACATTCGCTCACGCGGATCGGCACGACGGGATGCTGGGTGGCGAACGGGGACGGGCTCATGGCTGGGAGAACTCGGCGGCGGGGAAGGAGGAGCGGAGTTCGATGTTGCGGAAATAGCCCACCGAACCGTCGACGGCGGCCTCGCTCGGTGAAAACCGAGCGACGGGGAACCACAGGTCACCGTGCTGCTCCCAGGGATACAAGAGGACAAGGCGTGGGGTCTTCCGGGTGCCCGGCGGTTCATGCGAGGGGCCGGCAATGGTGCGCGGAGGTGCAGGATCGATCAGAACGCTGTCCACCCGGCGCGTCGCACGGTTCACATACACTTCATATCCGCTGCCGGCCGGTTCGGCGGGGTGATCGAACGACACCGCGAGCACGTCGGACAGGTCGTCGCCTTCGCGGAAGATGCCGCCATATTTCAAGATCACACCCGGGTCGCGCAGCTTGTACGGCAGGAACATCAGGTAACCATCGTGGACCCACAGCGAATCCGCCCGATGCAGCCACGTCGTGATGTCGTCGCCCTCGACGGGCTTGCCGTCGATCCAGGCGCTGCCCTGCGTGGCGCCGAGCTTATGCATCACCAGGAACGCGGTGCCGTCCGGAGTTGTGCCGCTGACGCGGTGCCAGTGCGTGCGCTTGTCCCATGCATGGCGCCGCGAGGTGAGCACCGAGTCGCGCCCCGACCGCGAGTCATGCCGCGCGACCTCGAACGTCCACTCCAGTCCGCGCACCGCATCCCAGTGGTCCCGGCCGCCCAGCACCCTCATCACCCTGTCCGCGATCTCGATCGACTTGGGATCCGACACGCGGGCCGAGTCGGCGGCGGAGGTGGAGTCCGCGAACGCTGCGTCGTGCGTGGCTCCCGCAGGCGCAAACGGGGTTCCGGCCAGCACGGCCAACGCGGCCACGAGGGCGTAGCGCAGGCCACGGTGGAAAGCGGTCGGGATCATGCACAGAGTATAGACGTGGCGCCAAATGCGGGCGAAAACCGCTATCCGGGGCGTCCGGCGGGCTTGCAGCGGCGGGCCGCCGCCCGCCTGCCGCGCTGCCCCCGCTCACACCGGTGTATCGCCCCCCGCCAGCAGCGCCGCGAGCTTTACGGTGAACGCGGAGCGTGGCAGCACGAACGTGACGCCGGCGTCGATCGCGGCGGTGCGCAGCGCGGTATCCACGTGCGAATAGAATCCCACCACCGGGAGGTCGCGGGTCGCGGGGCGCGCGCGCAGTGCGTGGACGGCGGCGATCGATCCGGGCGCGTGGAGGTCGACGATTATCAGGCCGGGTGCCACCGCGGCGGCGCGGCTCGCGAGCTGGGCGGGCGCACACGCCTCGACTGCGACGCCGAGCTGGTCGGCCGTCGAGGTGATGCGTGTCGAGAAGAACAGGTCCGGGACCGACATCAGGACCGTGCGGGCCGTCACCATTGCCTCCGTCGCAGGTGCTGCGCCGTGGCGGCCAGCAGCCCCGCCGCCGCAAGGATCGAAAACGCGAACGGCACAGCGTAGGCCCACGGCGGCAACTGGTCGATGAGGATCGCCGTCACCAGCCAGCCGGCCGCCTGCACCAGCAGCAGCAGGGTGGCGATCGCGCGGCCGGTCAAGGTCAGCATCGCGCGCGGGTGGGTCCATGCGAAATTGCCGTGCACGGCGCCGGTCCACATGCCGGTCGCGAGCGCGGTGACGAGCGCCGGCATCACCAGCGCCAGCGTGCCGCCGATCGCGTGCAGCGGCAGGGCGAACGCGGCGGTCACGGCGACCGTGGCGACCGCGACGATCGGGAGCGCCAGCGTGAGCGTCGACACCCCCCGGCCCGCGACCCAGGCCTGCTCGCGCACCGGCGCGAGCCGCATCCACGCCATGCCGCCGCGTTCGAACGGAATCGCGCGGGTGGCGATCTCATAGCCGAGCGCCACCGTGAGCGCCAGCAGCATGGCGCGTGCGAGCAGCGTGCGGTCGATCCCGGGCGCGGCGCCGGCGTCCGTGCTCAGGATCGGCAGCCCGACCAGCGGCAGCAGCGTCCACAGCACGCTCGCGACCAGGATGTCGCCCAGTACCGTCCAGTCGCGCAGGTACAACCGCAGGTCGCGCCTCAGCAGCGCGTCGAGGATGTCGGGGCGGGCGGCGAACCGGGTGGCGCGGTCCGCGCGTCCGGCGCTCCGCGCGGGTGCGCCCGAAATGCGCGACTGCACCCGATCGAGGTTGCGGCTCGCCACCGCGCCCGCCGCCACCAGCACCGCCGCCGCGGTCGCCGCGAGCAATGCCAGCCCCCGCAGCGCCGCAACCGGCGCGTCCGCGCTCCCGGCCGCCATGATGCCGGCGGCCCACGCGCCGGGCGACCACGCCATGGCGAGCGTGCTCGAGCCCAGCGCCTCGACCAGCGCCCGCGGGCTCCCGCTCTCGAGCGCCAGTCGCGGCAGCAGGAACGAATTGCCGAGCCACAACGCGAACAGCGTGAACGTCGACAGCAGTCCCAGCACCTCGCGCGCGGTGCGCGCCGGCACCACGCGCAGCAGCGCCACCGACACCGCGACGCCGAGGCCGAGCGCGATCGCCCACAGCATCCCGAGCGCCGGGATCGCGAGCAGCCAGCACCACCACGCGACCGGGAAGATCGCGGCGTACGCGATCAGCGCCGGCACGCCGAGGATCACGAGCAGCACCGACGTGCGGGGCAGCGCATCGAGCAGCTTGATGAGGAACAGCGCCCAGCCGGGGATCGGGGCGCGCCTCAGGAACTCGAGATCGGAGTCGAGCAGCATCGCCGACACCACCTCGTGCAGGTCGAACGCCAGCAGTCCCACCAGCGTGGCCGTGAGCAGCAGCGCGAGCACGGCGCTCGCCTCGCGGGCTCCCACGCCGTCCTGCTCGAGCTGGAGGAACAGCACCATCAGCCCCAGCATGACGATGGTGCCGAGTACCAGCCCGAGCGTCGCGGCGAGCAGCGGCCGTGCGCGCGTCCCGCGCCGGCGCTCGCCGTGGCCGCCGCCCAGCAGCTCGTGACGCGCGAGCCGGATCCGGCTGAGCGCCACGCCCCGCCAGTTCATGCCGGACCCGTTTCGCGCGTGAGCGCCAGGAACACGTCCTCGAGCGTGGCCGCGGCCTTGGAACCGCGCAGCTCGTCGAGCGTGCCCTCGGCGAGTTTGCGGCCATGGTCGAGGATCACGACCCGGTCGCACAGCCGTTCCGCGACGTCGAGCAGGTGGGTCGACACCAGCACGCCGAGTCCGCGGGCGGCGCGCTCGCGCAGCAGATCCTTGAGCACGCGCGCCCCCGCCGGATCGAGTCCGAGGATCGGCTCGTCGAGCATCAGCAACGCCGGGTCGTGCAGCATTGCGGCCGCCACCGACACCTTCTGCCGCATGCCGTGGGAATACGTCTCGATCAGATCGTCGGCGACCGAGTCCAGTTCGAGGCGCAGGAACAGCTCGCGCGCACGCGGCTCGGCGATCGCGCCCGGCACGTCGTAGATCGCCGCAACGAACTGGAGGAACTCGCGGCCGGTGAGCCGCTCGTAGAAGATCGGCTGGTCGGGAACGAACCCGAACGCCGCGCGCGCCACCAGCGGGCGGCGGTCGAGCGGCGCGCCGAGGATCTCGATGCTCCCCTGGTCCGCGCGCAGCAGCCCCGCGCAGCAGCGCAGCGTCGTGGTCTTGCCGGCGCCATTGGGGCCCAGGAAGCCCAGGATCTCGCCGGACCGCACCTCGAAGTCGAGCCCGTCGACCGCCGTGAACTTGCCGTAGCGGCGGACGAGCCCGAGCACGCGTAGCGGCGGCGCCGCATCGACGGCGGCGCCGGGGGCCGGCCGGGCGGGCGTCATGCCGCGGCACTCGCGCTGGCGGTGCGCATCATGCCGGCCCCGCGAGCGCCGTGGCGAGCCGCGGCAGGCTCACGTCGTAGCGGTAGGTCACGCCCATGTGGCCGTCGTCGAATTCCTCGTGAACGTGCGCGATGCCGAGCTCCTTCAAGCGCCGCGTCAGCATGCGGGCGCCCAGGTGCAGATGCCATTCGTCGCGGACGCCGCAGTCCACGTGCAGCAGCTTGAGCGAGCGCAGCGCCGCGGCGTGCGATTCGAGCAACGTGAGCGGATCGCGTTCGAGCCAGCGCCGCCACACGTCGTCGCGGAACTCGAAGGTGGCAAGGTCGCACGGCAGGTCGATGCCGTAGGGCGGCACGTCGGGATTCGGCGAATACGCCGCGGCCATGGCGAGGATGTTGAGCACGGTGAAGTCCTCGTGCCGCTTCTGGACCCGCGCCTCGAACGCCTCGAGCCACGCGCGCACGCCGCCCGCCCGCTCGACCGCGGCGCAGAACTTCGGCACGTCGCCGCGGTAGGCGTAGTCGAAGTACAGGTCGCCGCTATGGCAGGCGACCGCGCCGAACACGTCGGCGTGCCGCATGCCGAGCACCAGTGCCCCGTAGCCGCCGGACGACTTGCCGGCCACGCCGCGGTGATCGCGGCCGGCGAGCGTGCGGTAGCGCCGGTCGACGAACGGCACCAGTTCCTGGATCAGGTGATCCTCGTAGCGGCCGGTGGCGGACGAGTTGAGGTACTGGGAGCCGCCGTAGCGCGTGAAGCAGTCAGGCATCACGAGGATCATCTCGCCGCACGCGCCGTTGGCGATCAGCCCGTCCATGCGGTCGTCGATCGACGGCGACCACGCGCCGTCGTTGAGCAGCGTGCGGCCGCGCCCCATGAACCCCGTCAGCATCAGCACGACGGGATAGCGCCGCTCGGGCGCGGCATCATAGGACGGGGGCAGGTACACCGGCACGCGCCGCACGTGCGGATCCCCGGCACGGTTGCCGCGCAGCACTTCGCTGTCGATCGTTTCGATCACCACGCGCCCACGTCGCGCCGGCCCGGCGCCTCGCGCCGCACCGCCCGCTCCCATCGTCGTCATCGCCGCCCTCCCGTCGATTCGACCACCGGTCCCGCCGGTCGCAGCAGCCGGGCCGACGCCCGCGCCAGCTCGGGATCGCGTGCCATCGCGGGTACCTCCCGCACCAGCGACTCCAGTTCCTGGCGCGCCCGTTCCTCGAGCCGTACGGTGGCGAGCCCGAGCACCAGGTTCTTCCGCGCTTCCCAGTCGTGCGGATCGAGCCACGCCGCGACCTCCAGTTCCATCAGCGCATACTTGTACGCGAACGGCCGCGGGTCGTGCTGCATCAGCTCGCCCAGCACGGCGTGGGCCGCCGGCCGCCCGATACCGTATTCGATCGCGGTGATGAGATGCCGGCGGGCGTTCAGCGTGTCGCCGTCCACGACGGCGTTATGGGCCGCCCGCAAATGGGCGCTCCAGATCAACGAATCGTCGTGGGCGCCGAACGCCGTCCACGTGTTCTCGGCGAGGCCACGGTCGCCGCTCATCAGCTCGGACCAGCCGAGCCAGTACATGAGATCCATGCGATCGCCGCCGGTATCGAGGCCGCGCCGGAACGCATGGCTCGCGCCCGCGAATCTGCCGAGCAGCACGAGATCGCTGCCGACCTGGAACCACGGATTGGACATCGACGCATACAGCGGCACCAACTCGCGGCCGTCCCAGAACAGGAACCGGCACGGCGCCGCGTCCGCGGTGGAATCGGAGAACCGGGAATAGAAGTACGACTCGAGCGTCGAGTCGCGATAGATCGCCCGCACCTGGGCACCATTGCCCATCTGGAAGCCCGCCCACGACGGCAGCGTGGCGAAGAACATCCGGGTGTGTGGAGCCGGGTGCGGCACCACCCGCCGCAATTGCCGCGACAGCGAGTCCGTCAGCGCGGCGGCGCGCTGGAAGTAGAACGGCGTCAGGTGCGACGTCCACACCCACGGCCGCTCGACCGTCGCGAACGCGGGCGAAGCGGTGCTGCCCGCGTGCCACCACCCGAGCCCTGCGGCCAGCATCAGCCACGCCCAGCGGTCGGCGCGCGCGAGCATCACACCGAACGCCAGGGCGCCCCCGACCGCGGCCAGCGTGTAGTAGTAGGAGCTCCAGCCATAGGACACGGGCCCCGCGGGCAGCGCGAACGCGACCGCCCAGCACGCCGCGAACGCCAGCAGCGCGGTGCGCGGCGGCGCCACGAGGCGCGTCGCGACTGCCGTGACGGGAGCCGCGGGGACGCTGCCCCCCGCGGACCGTGCCGCGACGGCGGTCCCAGGCGCCCCGGCCGCATCCGTGCAGAGCCCGGAGCCGCGCGCCGGCGGCACCCGCGCCGGCAGCCACCACGCCACGCCGGCGAGAATCACGAGCGGCAGCACGGCGGGTGCATGGGTCGCGAGCGAGGCTGCGATGCCCTGCGGGTGTTCGAGCCCGAGCAGGCTCTGGAACATGTGCACGATGCCGGCGGCGAATGCGGTGAGTGACAGATCGAGCGGCGCCGGGGCCGCGCTGCGCGCCCGCATCGCGATCGCCACGCCGGCCCAGGCGCACGCGAGCACGGCGTACGGCGCCACGCCCCGTGCGATCGACCGGGCATCGCGCGGCGCGCCTGGCTGTGGAACGAACCTTTGCCACGCCGCGAGGCCGAGCGGCAGCGCGAGCGCCGTCTCCTTGCTCGCGCACGCCGCGGCGAAGCACAGCAGCGCGGGCAGCGTGCGGCCGCGCCGGTGGAACGCGAACGCGCCGAGCACGCCGGCGAGCGCCATCAGATCCTGGCTGCACGACACCCACATGAGATTGACGTGCTGCAGCGGCAGCCACGCGAAGTACGCGGTGCCCGCGAGCACGCCCGCCACGGGAAGCAGCGCGCCCAGCAGGTCGGCGACCAGCATCACCGCGACCAGGAACAGCAGCGCGTTCACGACATGGAAGCCCAGCGGGTGCCCGTGCGCCAGCGGGCCCACGACCGCGAAGTACACCTGCCGCGACAACGGCCGGTAGTAGTTGCCCAGTGCGCCGGGGGCGGCGAGCGAGGCCAGGAATGGCGTGCGCTGCGCCTGCTCGAGGAACATGAAGTCGTCGTTCAGGAACGGCGAACGGATGGCATCCCAGTAGAGCGCGACCGCCGCGGCGATGAGGACGAGGAGTCCGGGCAAAGGGACACGGGACGATGCAGGGCGAGGATCCATCACGGCCGAAATCTAACAGGCAGCCCCGGCAAGCCCCTAGCGGAGCCGTGCGCGCGCGAATGTGTGGAGCGCACGGTCTCGAAATCACACGTCCCGAGGGTAGACGACGATCTGCGCGGTCGCGCTGAAGTCCTCGAGCAACGCCGGGAGCAGCGAACCGTAGACCTCCGCGCGTCCGTATCCACACCGGCTCGAGTTCCGGGGCACGAACTCCACTTGCCGCAACTCGATCGCGGGATACCCGCCCGCCGCACGAATGACGATCGGATGTGCGAGTTCGAGCCCGAGTACACCGGTCTCCGGATCCACGCCCGTCACCCGCGCAAGGGTCTCGCCGCCCGTAAGCCACCGCAGATCCCACGTAACCCATGCCTGCCTGTGGTCGAAATCGTGCGTGGCCCTGGCAGACATTGGCGGGATGATCCCCAAGAAGCGGCGCCAAAGAACGAGGCCCGGCCGGGGCGCGCCGAGGCCGCGAAGTTTCTGGTAGCTCGTTACGGCATTGACCACCGCGATGAGGCCAGCGAGCAGCGTCGTGACCATGAGGGTGGCGCCAAGGATCTGAATCAGGACAGTCATGAATCCGGCAGGATACCTGAACCGCGAGGGATGAAACTCGGGACTCAGCTTGGACCGGCCACGTTCCGATAACCCCGGGGTCCGATACCCACCCCCGGAGGCACGGAATGCCGACGTCGTCCATTCAACCGGAGTCGAGCCACGCGGCACCCGAAGCCCGCAGGGCCGCCGGGCGCCGCTCCGAGGCTCCCAGGGAACCTGCCAGCGGCGGCGATGGCATCCGGCGCAAGAGCTGGCTCCTGTGGGGCAGCATGGCCGCCGCGCTCATCGGTCTCACCGCCGGGATCGTGGTGTTGTACGTCCCGCTGATCCACGCCGCCGCGACCGACGGGTTCTCGCCGGACATGTTCCTCCAGGCCTACTACTCGCTCGTCGGACTCGGCGGCCTCGTGCTGCTGTTCTGCCTGTTCACGGCACTGCGCCATCAGGAACTCGACCGCATGCGGCGGTTGATCGAGCACGAGGGACGCGAAACCGACGACGCCCGCACCCGGTTGTCCGAGCTGTCGGCGATGTTCCAGCTCTCGACCACGCTCAATCTGAATCTCGGCCTCGACGTGATCCTCGAGATCATCGTGCGGCGCGTGGTGTCGACGCTCAAGGCGCAGCAGGCGTCGATCATGATCTACAACTCGGAGTCGGGGCTGCTCGAGACCCGCGCCTCGTACGGTCTCGAGAGCGAATTCGCGCGTCATGCCACGCAGAAGCTCGGCGAAGGCATCGCGGGCTGGGTGGCCCAGCAGCACGAGGCGGTGCTGATCGACCATCGCAGCGCCGCGGCCATCGGCCGCCACTTCAAGAACGACCGCAACATCACGTCCGCGTTGTCGCTGCCGCTGCGCGTCGGCGAGCGCTGCGTCGGCGTGCTCAACGTGAACCGCATCAATCATCCCGAGCCGTTCCAGGAACGCCATCGGGAGATGCTCGACCTGTTCGCCGAGCACGTGGGCGCGGTGATCGAACGCGCGGAGACCATGGAGCGGCTGGGGACGCGGTCGCGCGAGCTCGAGCAGGTCAACCAGGAGCTGTCCGACATGAACCGCATGAAGGACCTGTTCCTGTCGACGGCGAGCCACGAGCTCAAGACGCCGCTGACGTCCATCATCGCCTATGCGGAGCTGCTCGACGAGAACCAGGCCGCACTGAGCCGCCCGCAGCGCGGCGAGTTCCTGCGGCGGATGCGCAACGAAGCCGATCGCCTGATGGGACTGATCGAGGACATCCTCGATCTGTCGCGCATCGAGAGCGGCAAGCTCACGCTCAAGCGCGGCATGCTGGCGGTCAACGAGGTGGTGACCGGCGCCGTCGAAACGTCCCGCAACCTCGCGGCCAAGCACGGCGTTACGCTCGCGGCGACACTGCACCCGACGCTGCCGACGCTGTTCGTGGACGAGGTGAAACTGCGCCAGGCGGTAGTGAACCTGATCGTCAACGCGATCAAGTTCAGCCCCGAGCGCGGCCGGGTCGAGGTGCTCACCGACCGCGAGCCGAAGTATCTGAAGATCGAAGTGGTCGATCGTGGGCCCGGCATCCGGCCCGACGAGGCCACCCACATCTTCGAACTGTTCGGACAGGGAGTGTCGGCCGAGGCCGCGCCCGATTCGGGAATCGGCATCGGACTCCACCTCGTGAAGCGGATCATCGAGCTGCATGGCGGCCACGTGGGCGTGAACAGCGTGCCCGGCGAGGGCAGCCGGTTCTGGATCCGGCTGCCGCTGACGCTCGCACAGCCGGAGGAGCTGCCGGCGGACGCCGTGTCGGGAGCTGCCGGCCGCGCCATCGCTGCGGCCGCGCCTGCCCCGGGCGCAGCAACCGAACCGGTGGAGCCGGCCCGAGCGGCCTGACACGACGCCACCTGAACCGGGATCCGCTCGCCTCGAGCGCACCGGCCCGCCGCCGGCCCCATGGCCGGACCTCGTGTCGCCTCATACTGTTGCGCCGGCTGTGCCATACTCCCGCACGGCTGCCGGCCTCCTGGCGGACGCCTCAGATCACCGGCACATCCGCCCTCCCACGTTCGAGGGGCCGTGGCACCGAACGATCCTCCGGCACACTCGCCGGCACCTTCCGTAATAGTCAGTGGGGAGCCCGTTCATTCGGGCCCGGCGGATGGTGTCCCGGCGCAGGACCTGGGAGCCGCCCCGCGGTCCCGGCACGTTCCGCCGCCGGCACTCGCCGTGCTCGAGGGCGTGCGGGCCCGCGAGCCGGCAGCCATGGGTACCTTCTTCGAGCACTATTTCGATCTGGTATTCGGACTGGTCATGCGGATGCTCGGCAACCGGACCGCGGCGGAGGATGTGACGCAGGACGTGTTCTACAAGGTGCAGCGCGCCGCGCATCAACTCGACATCCACCGCGATCCCGCGCCATGGCTGGCGACGATCGCCACGAACGCGTGCCGGGATCTATGGCGCTCGGGCGCCGACCGCATGGGACGCCGGAGCGCTTCGATCGATGTCGATCCCGCGCTCGGGGAGCGCCTCACGCGCGGCACCAACGATCCCGAACTCGACGCCCTCGCCGGTGAGCGCGAACGCCGGGTGCAGCAGGCGATCGAAGGCCTGCCGGAACCGCTGCGCGTGCCGATCGTGCTCCACGACTATCAGGGGCTGAGCCATCAGGAGATCGCCGCCGTGGTCGGCATCGGCCATGCCGCGGCGCGCAAACGCTACTCGCGCGCCCTCACGGCGCTCGCCGAGCGGTTGCGCGATCTGGGACCGGAATCATGAGCGCCCCGGGACCGGCGCCGCTCGACGTGGCTGAGCGGAGCGCCCAGGACGCGGTGCGGGCGCTGCCCGTGCCCGCGGCCACGGCCGCATTCCGCGCGCGGCTCAAGCACGAGTTCGCGACCGGCGCCATCGAGCGGCCGCGCTCGCTCGCCACGGCGCCCGCGCGGGTGCTGGTGGGCCCGTGGGCCGCGCGGCCGCGCGCGTTCGCGATGGCCGCGGCCGCGGCGGCCATGATCGCCGCTCTGGTGTTCGTCGCGAATCGCGGGCCGGCCTGGCAGGTCGCCGCCGTCACGGGCGATGGCATCGCCGTGATCGACCAGCGCGGGATTCCGCTCGGGCACGCCGACGATCTCGCGGCGGCGCTCCACCCGGGGGCCCGGATCGAGCTGCCGGCGGATGCGTCGCTCGAGCTGATGGCGCCCGGTGATCTTGCGATCGAGATCACGCCCGGCACCCGCATGATCCTGCCGCCCACCCCCGGCCGGTGGTTCCGCCGCGCGATCCGCACCGAACTCGGCACGGGCGAGCTGCGGATCACGACCGGCCCGCGGTTCCACGGCGCACGGCTCGCCATCGCCACGCCCGAGGTGCACGTCGAGGTGGTGGGCACCACGCTGGCCGTGATCCGGGAGCCGCAGGGCACCTGCGTGTGCGTGCTCGAGGGCCGGGTGCGGGTCGGGGCGATGACCGGACCCCGGCCGGGGCCGATGGTCCCGGTCGACGGCGGGCGGCGCCGGTACGTGTTCAACGATGGCCGGCCGCCGGAGATGGCGACGATGCGCGATACCGAGCACCTGCCGCTGGGCGCGCTCCGCCGCCAGTTCCGGGCCCACGTCGGCCCCTAGTGTGCAGCTTGACTTGGCAGCCTGCGAGCCACTAGGCTCCACCACTCTTCGTTCCAACTTCAATCCCACGAGGTAGTTCCCAATGAAGCGCACGTTCCAACCCCGTAACCGGCATCGCAAGAAGACGCACGGCTTCCGGTCGCGGATGAAGACCAAGGGCGGCCGGAATGTCATCTCGGCACGCCGCCGGCAGGGTCGCAAGCGGCTGACCGTTTCGTCCGCGTAGCCGCGGCCGCTGCAACTTGCTGCTCACGCTCCCCCGCCCGCTACCCGTCCGTGCGCGCCCGACCGGTGCGACACGATGGCGATTCCAGCCGTCCCCACCTCGCGAGGCGGTCATGACTGCGCCGGTGCGCCGCTACGATTCCTCGCGGCGCGTGCGCACGTCCATCGAATATGCCCAGGTGAAGGCCGGCGCGTCGGCGTTCCGCGCGCCGCATTGCCTGCTGCTGGCGCTCGCGCAGGCCGGCCTGCCGACGCGGGTCGGATTCATCGCGAGCAAGAAGGGCGTGGGCGGCGCCGTACAGCGCAATCGCGCCCGTCGCCGGCTCCGCGAACTGGTCCGGGTGCGCTGGTCCAGGATCCCCGAGACCGGCTACTGGCTGGTGTTCATCGCCCATCGCAGCGCCGTGACCGCCCCTCACCAGGAACTCGCGAGCTCGGTCGAACGGGTGCTGGCCGCGGCCGGCGCGCTCGCCCCGGTCGGCGAGACCGCATGCTGAAGCCCGCCGCCGTGCTGGCGCTCGCGCTGATTCGCGGGTACCGCGCCGTGTTCGGCGCCCAGGCGCGCGGCGCCTGCCGGTTTCATCCGACGTGTTCCGCGTACGCGCTCGAGGCGATCGAACGCCACGGCGCCGCACGCGGCCTGCTGCTCACCCTGCGCCGCCTCGCCCGCTGCCATCCGCTGGGCGCGAGCGGCTTCGACCCGGTGCCCTGATGGATAAGCTGGACCGCAAATCGATCGTGGCGATCGCCCTGTGCATCGCCTTCGTGGTGGGATATCAGCCGCTGCTGCGGCTGCTGGGCTACGGCCGCTATCTCGACCCGCCGAAGCGCGGGGCCGTCGTCGATACGACCCGCGGCGCGATCCCGCCTGCGCCGTCGCTGTCGCAGTCGGCCAGTCCTGTGGCGCCCGCCGCAGCGCCCGGCGATACCTCCGCGCGGGCTGCCGCGGGCCAGGCCGCGCCGCCCGCCACCGGCATCTTCCGCTCGGTCGCACCCGAGACCGAGCGCACGTTCGACCTCGATACGCCGTTATACCGGGCGCATTTCTCGAGCCGCGGGGCGCGGCTGTTGTCGGTCGAGTTCAAGCGCTACGCCTCGGCGCACGGAGTCTCGAGCCGCAACGGCAAGCCCGCCGTGTGGCACCGGGGCGAGGAGATCCCCTCCGGCGACCGCGTGACGCTCGCGGGCGGACCCTTGCTGGGCCTCGACCTGGGATCGGGGGCGGCCCGGCAGTCGCTCGAGAACGTGGTGTTCGCCTCGCAGGAGAGCACCGACGCTGCGGGCGTCGTGCGGGTGCTCACGTTCACGCACCGCGACGCCTCGGGGCTCTACGTGCGCCAGACGTTCCGCGCCGATCCCACGAAGTACGCGCTCGACTACGAGGTCGAGATGCGTGGCGTGCCCGCCGCGTGGCGGCTCACCGACTATTCGCTGACGATGCGCTCGTGGCCGCTGTTGTCCGAGGGCGACCCACTCAGCGACCTGCGGGCGCTGCGGGCGTCGACGCTGGTCGGCACCAACATCCATCGCGATCACGTCGGCGGTCTGCTCAAGAAGCCGAAGATCTATGACGGCAACGTGCAGTGGGCCGCGGTGCAGAGCCGATATTTCCTCGAGGCGGCGGCGGTCGTCCACGGCACCGCGCGGGGCGCGGCGTCGACCGCCGTCCGGCGGCCGCTCAGTGCGGACGAACTGGCGTCGTTGCCGGCGAACGCCCCGACCTCGCAGGACATCGCGGTGAACGATCTGGTCCTGGGGCTGCCGGGCGAGACGCAGCCGGTGAACCGGTTCGTGCTGTACGTGGGGCCCTGCGAGTTCTTCCCGCTGGCATCGCTCAAGGTGGGTCTCGAGCGCGCCGTCGACCTGGGCTGGACGTGGCTGCTGCCGTTCAGCAAGGCGCTGCTGTGGCTGCTCAACCGCATTTTCGACGTGGTGCGCAACTACGGCCTCGCGATCGTGCTGCTCGCCACGCTGGTGCGACTCGCGCTGCATCCGCTGAACGTGACGAGCATGAAGAGCATGCGCGCGATGCAGCGCCTGCAGCCCGAGCTCGACCGGCTGCGCAAGAAGCACAAGGACGATGCGGCGGCGATGAACACCGCGATGATGGCGCTCTACAAGGACAACAAGGTGAATCCGGCCGGCGGCTGCCTGCCGCTGGTGATCCAGATGCCGATGTTCATCGCGCTCTACAACGTGCTGTTCAACGCCATCGAGCTGCGCCAGGCGCCGTTCATCGCCTGGATGCACGACCTGTCGGCCCCCGATCTGCTGTTCTCGGTGGGGCCGCTCCCGATCCGGTTGTTGCCAATCCTGATGGCGGGCAGCGGCTTCCTGCAGCAGCTGGTGACACCGACGGCGCCGGACCAGAAGCCCACGATGTACATGATGAACGCGGTGATGCTGTTCTTCTTCTATAACCTGCCCTCGGGACTCGTGCTGTACTGGACGGTCATGAACCTGCTCACCGCGCTGCAGCAATGGCACGTGATGCACCAGGACACGTCGCCGACCGTGGTGGTGGGGGGTGTCGCCGTGGGCGGGGCGTCCGCCGGGGGCGGGGCGCAGGCCAGAATCGCGCCGGGAAGCCGCAAGAAACTCCGTTGAAGGTGGGGCCGTTCCGCTGCCGCCGGCGGATCGGTTCGAGGTGAATCGGCGGCAGATACGTGCCGCACGGGCTTCGGACGCCGCCGCCAGGACGGGGCCAAGGCGAGGTCCCCGGGTCCAGCACCCTGGATCCTGGCGTGGCCAAGATGGCCGCCGAGCGGGTAAGGTAGCGAGACGGCGACGCCGCGGGCTCCAGAGCCGACGCGGCGGCCGGGTGCCGGACCCACACGCGCAGCGCGCGAACGGTTCCGGTGGTCCTGCATGCGACTGATTCGCATGTTCCTCCATCGCGATACGCGGAGCACATCAAGGCTTGCACGCTCCCATCGCAACTGTCTGAGAGGTTCCGGAATGGCTACAGGGGTCGTATTCGAAGGCAAGACCCTCGACGATGCGGTTCGTAAGGGTCTCGAGGCGCTGGGTCTGTCCCGCGCCGAAGTATCGATCGCGGTGATGGAAGAGGGCTCCGGTGGATTCCTCGGGCTGGGTGCCCGGCCGTACAAGGTTCGCATCATGCCGCGTCCCGGCGGGCCTCCGTCGGAGCCGCCGGCCGAAGTCGAACGTTCGCGCAGCGGCGGCCGTGGCCGCGATCGCGAGCGCGGTGGACGCGATCGCGGTCGCGGTGGACGCGACGGCGGGCGGGAGCGCACCGGTGGCCGACCTGCGGCACCTGCCGGCCAGAGCGCCGGCGGCCGCCCCGTCGAGAACCGCGGCAACGATTCCGGCCGCAGCGAGCCACGCGGAGACTCCCGGGGCCCGCGCGCCCCGCGTGAGGACCGTGGCCCGCGCGGCGATCGCCCGCGTGGCGACCGGGTTCCGCGCGAGGAGCCCGGCCGGGGTCCCCGCGAAGACCGTCCGATGTTCGACCGCGGACGCGAGGAGCCGATCCGGGGTCCCCGTCAGGACCGTCCGATGTTCGATCGCGAGGAGCCGGCGCGCGCGGATCGCGGGCCGCGTCCCGATCGCGGACCCCGCGAGGACCGCCCGATGCGGGACGACCGTCCGGCACGCGACGACCGACCGCCGCGCGACGACCGACCGCCGCGCGACGACCGTCCACCGCGCGACGACCGTCCACCGCGCGACGACCGTCCACCGCGCGACGACCGACCGCCGCGCGAGGACCGCGGTCGTGAAGACCGTGGGCCCCGCGAGGAGCGGGCGCCGCGCGAGGACCGTGGAGTGCGCGCCGAACGTGGGCCGCGGCCCGACGACACCCGCGGACGCGAGGTCCGCGAGCCGCGCCGCGACTTCGACGCCGACGCGGCGAACCCGGCCGATGCCGAGGCGATGGAGCCGATGATGACATCGCAGGACTCGGGCGGTCCCGGCCACGAGGCCCGTGGCGACGACGACAGTCGCCGCCGCCGTCGTCGCGGCGGGCGCGGCCGGCGCGGACGCGGTCGCGAGGACGGCGCTCCCGGCATCGGGGGCGAGCAGCAGGACGACGAAGCGATGACCGCCACGGCGACCGTGTCCACGCATCACGAGGAGGATCTCATCGAGGAACCCCGTTTCGCACAGGCGACCGCACGTCGCGAAGAGCCGTCGCACCATTCGGAGCAGGGCCCCGGGGTGCCGAACGAAGCGCTGGCGGAGGACGCCCGGGAGCTCACCGTCCGGGTGCTGCAGGCGATGGGGTTCGAGGCCACGGTCACCGCGACGGCGACGGATGATCGCGCCGACGTGTCGGTCAGCGTGCCCGAACACGACGAACTACTCACCGGCCCCAAGGGCGAGGTGCGGCAGGCGCTTCAGCATCTGCTGAACCTCATGATCAACCGCGGCCATGCGTCGCGCTATCATCTGCAGCTCGAGGTCAACGACTTCTGGAAGAACCGCGAGGACGAGCTGGTGCAGCAGGCCCGGAGCCTCGCCGACGAGGCAGTCGCGAACGGCACCGAAGCGGTGACCGAATACCTCAATTCGCAGGAGCGCCGGATCATTCACATGACGCTCAAGGAGGACGGGCGCGTGAAGACGTACGCGCTCGGCACCGGCCTCATCAAACGCGTGGCGGTGGCGCCCGCCGACTTCGACGGTGGTCCGCGCGACGACGACGAGTAGCCGGAGCGGCAGGGTTCGCATGCGGCGCCGGAGCTCGCGAGAGCGCCGGCGCCGCAATCGTATGGAACAGGATGGCACTCGACTCCGGGCATGACGCCCGGCGGGAGCGGACGTGAACGACACCATTGCCGCGTTGTGCACCGCCCCCGGCGCCGCCGGGCTCGCGGTGCTGCGGGTGAGCGGGCCCGGCGCCGTGCGGGTGGCGGACGGCGTGTTTCGCGGCCCGGCGCCGCTCGCGGGCGTCGCATCGCACACGCTGCACCACGGCTGGGCGTGGGCGAACGCGGAGCGGCTCGACGAGGTCGTGGCCGCCGTGTTCCTGGCGCCCCGTTCCTATACCGGCGAGGACGTGGTGGAGCTGTCGTGCCACGGCGGGCCGGTCTCCGCCACCCGGGTGTGCGAGGCGCTGCTGCGGTCGGGGGCGCGGCTCGCCGGGCCCGGCGAGTTCACGCTGCGGGCGTTCCTCCATGGGCGCATCGATCTCGCGCAGGCCGAGGCCGTGGCCGACGTGATCCATGCCGATTCGCGCGCGGCGCACGACCTGGCGCTGACCCAGCTCGCGGGCGCGCTGTCGCGACGGCTCGCGGCGGTGTCGGACCGGTTGGCCGACGGGCTCGCCGAGGTGGAGGCGCGCGTGGACTTCGCCGAGGACGTGGGCGGCGTCGAAGTGCCGCCATACGTGACGGCGATGATCGCGGACGTGGCCGCGGAACTCGACGCGCTGCTCGACGGCGCCGAGTGGGGACGCGCGTTGCGCGACGGCTTCCGGCTGCCGCTCGTGGGCCGGCCGAACGTCGGCAAGTCGTCGCTGTTCAACCTGCTGGTGGGCGAGGACCGGGCGATCGTGACGCCGGTCCCCGGCACCACGCGCGACCGGGTGAGCGAATCGGTCGAGATCGCCGGGGTTCGTGTGGCGCTGTCGGACACCGCCGGGCTGCGCGACGCCCGGGACCCGGTCGAGACGATCGGCGTCGATCGCACGCGCGACATGCTGGAGCACAGCCCGGCCGTCATCTGGGTGGTCGACGGCGCGGTGCCGCTCGCGGCCGAGGATCACGCGATCGCGGCGCTGCTCGACGGCAAGCAGGTGCTGGTCGCGCTCAACAAGCGAGACCTGGGCACGGCGGTCACCCCCGAGGACGCGCGCGGCCGGCTCCACGGCGAGCGGCCGCCGGTGGTGGTCGAGGTGTCGGCGACGCGCGGCGACGGGGCCACCGCCCTGCGCGCCGCCGTGGCGACGCTGATCGATGCCCGGGGGGGAGCGGCGCGTAATCGCGCGCCCGCGACATCGAACCCCCGGCACGTGGAGGCGCTCGATCGCGCCCGGGCTTCGCTGGGGCTGGCCGCGGCCGCCGCCGCCGCCGGCGAACCCGGCGAATGCGTGGCGTTCGAATTGCGCGAGAGCCTCGCCGCGATCGGCGAAGTCACCGGCCGGAACGTCGACGCCGAGGTGCTGGACCGCATCTTCGCGCGGTTCTGCATCGGGAAGTGATGGCGAGGTGACCGGGAACGCGCAGCCCGCCGGCGACTCCGGCGGCGACGCCCGCTTCGATGTGGTGGTGGTGGGCGCGGGGCACGCGGGCTGCGAGGCCGCGTCGGCATGCGCCCGGCTCGGGCTCCACACCGCGCTGCTCACGGTGGAGCTGCACGACACGGCGAAGATGTCGTGCAATCCCGCGATCGGCGGCATCGCCAAGGGCCACATGGTGCGCGAGATCGATGCGCTCGGCGGCGTGATGGGGCTCGTCACCGATCGCGCCGGCATCCAGTTTAAGATGCTGAACCGCGGCCGCGGGCCGGCGGTGTGGTCGCCCCGTGCGCAATGCGACAAGCCCCGCTACTCGCTCGAGATGACGCGACAACTCGAGGCGATTCCCGGTCTCACGCGCGTCCAGGGGATCGCAAACCGGGTGCGGCTCGAGCGCGGCCGCACCGCGGGGATCGAGCTCGCCGACGGGCGGTTCCTCGCCTGCGCCGCCGCCGTCATCACGCCCGGGACGTTCCTCAACGGACTGATCCACATCGGCTCGCGGCAGATTCCGGGCGGCCGCATCGGCGAGCACGCCGCGCGGGCGCTCAGCGAATGCCTCGCCGACCTCGGGCTCGAACGCGGCCGGCTCAAGACCGGCACGCCGCCGCGGCTGCATCGCGATTCGATCGACTGGTCGCGACTCGAGCCCCAGCACGGGGACGATCCGCCGACGCCGTTCTCGCATTGGACGGGAACGCTCGAGCTGGACCAGGTGGCGTGCGGGCTCACGCACACGAACGCGCGCACCCACGCCGTGATCCGCGATCACCTCCACGAGTCACCCCTCTATTCGGGCGCGATCCGCGGCACCGGGCCGCGCTACTGCCCGTCGATCGAGGACAAGGTGGTGAAGTTCCCCGAGCGCGAATCGCACCAGGTGTTCGTGGAGCCCGAAGGGCGCGACGTGCCGGAAGCGTACGTGAACGGGCTGTCGACCAGCCTGCCCGAAGCGGCGCAGCTCGAGTTCGTGAGGACGCTCGCCGGCCTCGAGCGCGCGGAGATGCTGCGGCCGGGGTACGCCGTCGAATACGATTTCGTGATGCCGCACCAGCTCGATGCCACGCTGCAGGTGAAGCGCGTGCCCGGGCTGTTCCTGGCGGGCCAGATCTGCGGCACGAGTGGCTATGAGGAGGCGGCCGGGCAGGGATTCATTGCCGGCGTCAACGCCGCGATGCAGGTGCTGCGCCGGCCGGCGTTCGTGCTGAGGCGCGATCAGGCGTATCTGGGAGTGCTCGTGGACGACCTCGTCACCCGCGAGCACCGCGAGCCCTACCGGATGTTCACGTCGGCCGCCGAGCACCGGCTGGTGTTGCGCGCCGACAACGCCGACGAGCGCCTGTGCGAGCTGGGACACGCGATCGGCCTGGTGACCGCGGAGCAACTCGATTCCGTGCGCACCAAGTACGCCGCGGTCGAAGCGGAGGCGCGCCGCTATTCACGGATGACGGTGCTGATGCCGGCGCCGGCGGTAGCGCGGGTGGCGGACGCCGCAGTCGCGGCGGCGCTCGCGTCGCATGGCGCGCTTGCGCCGGGCGCTGCGAGCGCGTCGCATGCTGCGCTTGCGCCGGCCGCCGCGCTCGCTTCGAATGCGGCGCTCGCGCCGGGATCTGCACCTGCGTCGGCCGGGCCCCGCTCGATGCGCGCGATCGACGTGCTCGCGCGCCCGGAGGGCTCGCTCGCGATGCTCGCCCAACTCGGCGCGCCCACCACGCTGCCCGCCGGGTGGCGGGAGAGCCTCGAGATTCGCGTGCGCTATCGCGGTTACATCGAGCGGCAGCAGCGCGCCGCGACCCGCGCGGCGGCGATGGATCACGTGCCGCTCGCGGCCCTGCTGTGGGACGACGCATTGCATGGCGTGTCGCGCGAGGCGGCCGAGAAGCTGAGGCGATGGCGGCCCGCCACCGTGGGTCAGGCGAGCCGCATCGCTGGCGTGTCGCCCTCGGATGTCGCCGTGCTGCTCGTCCATGCGCGGCGGCTCGCGGAGCGCGTTACCGCCGTCTCATGAGCGCAGGCGATCCTCGCATGATAGGGTGCGGGCATGTCCCCCTCCCGTCGCCCTGCCCCATCGCGCACCTCCAAACGACGTTCCGGATCCCAGGCTCCCCCCGCTGGCCGTTCCGGTCCGAGTGGGCGTGCCGGTTCCGGACCACGATCGTCCAAAGGACCCGCATCTCGCTGGAAAAATAGCAATTGGTCGCAATCGCCGGGTCGCCGTGGCCCGCCCGCGGTCGGCTCCGCATCGGACTCGAGCGCCGCGGGCGTAACCTCGAATCGTCCCGGCCGTCCGGGACGTGGCGGCGCTTCGGAAACCAAGCGCTTCCGGAGTTCCAGTTTGCGTTCGCCGGGTCCGGTGGCACCCGGCACCGAGGGCTCGGAGAGTTCTGCGCGATCCCGTGGGCCTGGCGCACGGACCAACAGCTCGCGCGGTCCGAGTTCGCGTGGTCCTGGCGCTCGCGGCACTACGGTCCGTGGACCTGGCGCACGCGGACCGGGCGCACGGGGAGCCAGCGCACGTGGACCGGGCGCACGAGGGCCCAGCGCACGAGGGCCCAGCGCACGTGGACCGGGCGCACGTGGACCGGGCGCACGAGGGCCCAGCGCACGCGGACCGGGTTCGCGAGGACCCAGCAGAGATCCAGTCGCGCGCGGGTTCCGCAGCGCCGGTGCTTCGGGCCGCACGGGCGGCGCCCCGCGCCCCCGCGGCCCGGGTGCGCGGGGTCCCGTTCGCGCCGGAAGTGCCGCGCCCGCTCGTGGTGCGGGTCCGCGCAGCGCCAGCGACACCGATCGGGCCCTGCCGAGTTCAAGTCGCGCAGGTGGTTCGCGACGCGGCCCCAAGAGCGGGCCCCGCACGCGGCGGTTGCCGCGCGGGTATGCGCACCTGCCGCGCGAGGAGCGCGCGCCGCGATTCCAGGCGTCCGTCACCCGGATGATCGAGCGCCAGAACTGGGAAGAATTGGCGCCGTTCATCGCGGCCGCGGGCGCGGACCCCAAGCCGATGATCGACCGCCTTCGCCATTTCGCCACGCAGGTGCTCGAGTGGAATCGCGGTGTATCCAATCTGATTTCGCGCAAGGACGAAGATCGGATCGTCGCGCGCCATCTCCGCGAATCCGTCGAGGCGGCGGCCTGGCTCCAGGAGAGCGGTGCATCGAGATGGCTGGATTTCGGCTCAGGTGCTGGGTTTCCAGCGATTCCGCTCGCCCTGCTCGGCGTCGGAACGAGTTGGATTCTCGTCGAATCGCGCCGGCCGAAGACGCTGTTCATGCGCAAGGCGCTGCAGGATCTCGAGACCACGGGTATCGAGGTCTTCCACGGGCGGCTTGAGCAGCTCCGCCATGAACAACCCGAGTTCGGCACCGTGGACGCGTTTACATCGCGAGCGACGATGCGGATGGCCCCCACGCTGGCGCTTGCCGGCGAGTACGTGAGAGTAGGCGGGACCGCATTCCTCTGGAAGGGAAGCCGGCGGGACGAGGAGCTGGAGGAGCCGTCCGATTGGACGGAGCAATGGAAGTTCGAGGAGGCACGAACCATTGGCGTCGAGAACACCGCGATCGCCAAGTTCATCAAGGTGAAATAGATCCACTGTTACGCGGGCAGTGTTTCCCGTGAAACATTGCCGTTGTCATCGGAAGCGTCCTCCTGTTTAATCAGATCGTCGCGATTGCCGCGAGGCAGGGAAGTCTCACCTCTTCCACACGGGCGCCAGGGAATGGGTCGAATCATCGCAGTGGCAAGCCAGAAGGGTGGCGTGGGCAAGACCACCACCGCGATCAATCTGGCGGCCTGCCTAGCCCAGGAAAACCAGCGGGTGCTCCTCGTCGACGTGGATCCGCAGGGCAGCGCAAGCAGCGGCATGGGCCTGAACGGAAACGAAATCGCTCAGACATCCTACGAGGTGTTGATCGGCGAATCCGACCTCAAGTCGGCGATTCGGCCAACGGCCCTCGCGAATCTCGATCTGGTTGCGGCGGGGCAGAGCCTGTCGGGCGCCGAGATCGAACTGGTCAGCATGTTGAGCCGCGAGTCCCGGCTCAAGACCGCCCTCGCACCGATCCGGGATGACTACGACTTCGTGTTCCTCGACACGCCGCCGTCGCTCGGCCTGCTGACGGTGAATGCCCTCACGGCCTCCGACTCGGTGTTGATTCCTCTGCAGTGCGAGTACCTGGCGCTCGAGGGCCTGAGCCAGTTGATCGGTGCGATCCGGCTGGTGCAGGACCACCTCAATCCGGGGCTCCGGATCGAGGGCGTACTGCTGACGATGTTCGACGCACGGCTCAACCTCTCGCAGCAAGTCGCAGCGGAAGCCAGGAAGTTCTTTGCGGAGCGCGTGTATCGCAGCGTCATTCCGCGCAATGTTCGGCTGAGCGAGGCCCCGTCATTCGGCAAGCCCATCGTTCTTTATGACCCCAACAGTTCTGGCGCGGACAGCTATCGCGATCTGGCGCGGGAGGTCTTGGAGCATGCACAGGAAAGCATTAGGTAGAGGTCTCGAGGCGCTGATCCCCGGGTCCCATTCGACGCCTGTCGCAAAAGGTGGCGCCGCCGCGGTGGCGGAGCCACCCGAGGGCCGTACGACCGGGGAGACCCTACTTACAATCGACGACATCTCCGCGAACCCCCACCAGCCGCGAATCCGCTTCGACGACGACGCCATTCGAGAGCTGGCGGATTCAATCAAGGTCAGCGGGGTGCTGCAGCCGATTCTCGTTCGAAAAGCGGCGGATGGCTACGAAGTGGTCGCGGGAGAGCGCCGGCTGCGGGCCGCGAGGGTTGCAGGATTGACGGAAATCCCTGCGATCATCCGGGAGGTCTCCGAGCGCGACATGATCGAGATGGCCCTCGTCGAGAACATCCAGCGCGAGGACCTGAATCCCATCGAAGAGGCCAAAGCGTATCTCCAGCTCAGCGAGCACTCCGGACTGACCCACGACCAGATCTCGGAACGTGTTGGGAAACAGAGAGTATCCGTGACCAATACGCTGCGGCTCCTCACGCTTCCGGCCGAAATCCAGGACATGGTTTCACGTGAAACATTGACCGCTGGACACGCGCGGGCGTTGCTGGGGCTCGAATCACCTGGCGAGATGCTTGCGTCGGCCCGGTATGTTCAGGCCAAGGGGTTCTCGGTGCGTCGCACGGAGGCCTATGTCCGTCGCAAGCAGCGCCGGTCGACCGCCCGCCCCGCGGGTGCGCGCAGCCACGGGCTCGTGGAATGGGAGACCAAGCTTCAGCAGCGCTTCAGCACCCAGGTGACGATTCGCCGAGGTCGCAAAGGTGGTACGGTGGCATTCGAGTTCTATGGCGATGAGGATCTCGAACGACTGCTCGAAGCGTGGAGCGTGATGTAGGTGGCGGCCGCAGCCGACCCGCGCCCGGCTTGTCGCAATGCGTCGCATTACAGAGATCAAAACTCAACGGCCCCACGCACCATCGAATGACGCTGCCGCAATTCATGGAGGAATTGGGATGCGCTTTCTGACGCGAACCAGCAGTTCCGAGGCGCCCGCGCCGCCGAACACCATCATCGGCCTGGGCACGACATTTCGCGGTACGCTCATGGTTGCGGGAACCCTGAGAATCGAGGGAGAGCTCGAAGGCGACGTGCTTCGCTGCGAGCGGCTCGAGATCGGCGAGCATGGTGTGATGCGCGCCGACATCGAGGTGAAGGAAGCCGTGATCGAGGGCCGAGTGCACGGCAACGTCCGGGCGCTCGGCGTGCTCGAGATGAAAGCCGGCGCTCGCGTCGAAGGCGATGTGGCAGCGATGAGCGTGGTCATGGAGCAGGGCGTGTTCTTCACGGGACGCTGCACCATGCTCGAGACCGGCTCGGAGGCTGTGGAGCTGGGGAACGACCTTGTTCGTTCCCGATGACGCGAGCCTCCATGCATCGCACTCGCTAGCCCGCAGTCCCGGGCCGGTTGGCCGCCCGACCCCGAGATCCTTCCGTGTGATGGCCGCCCTGGTCCTGTGGCCATGCGTGCTGGCGAGCATGACACTGCAGGGCCCCGCGACCGCGGCCGACGCGACAACTCCTGCCGGAGTCTCCCGGGCGGCTGTGGCTGCGAAGGGATCACGTCCCACACCGGGAAGCCGCACGGCCACCGCAACGCGCAGTCGCTTCTCCCATCCCGCTTCCCGCCCGTCCGGTGAGACGCTGGCGTTCGAGAACATCGAAGGCATTCTGCTGGTCCGCGCCACCGCTCACGGCATCGGCCGCGACACCTCGGGCGTGTTCGCCCTCGACACCGGCGCCGGGTTCTTTGCGATCGATCACGAGCTGTCACAAATTCTCGGAATCGACTCCACTGCAATTAGTTCCGATCCAATACGATTGGCGCGAACTCCGCTGCCCCGGCTCGAGATCGGTCGCATGCAGTTCGACCAGGTCCAGCCGATTCTCCTGATCGACGCGAACATCATCCGCCAGGTTTCGGGTCGGCCGGTATTGGGACTGTTGGGCGCGCGCCTGCTGGAGCGATACGCGCTCGACATCGATTACCTCAATAGCCGGGTGACATGGATCGACGTGTCGCAGGATGGCGCCGGAGATCCGGGGGGCGATTCGGTTTCAGCGTCCCGGCGTGCGCTCGGCGACGGGCTCGACCGTTCCGCCATGCCGATGCCATTTCGAATCGCGGGCGACGGCAAGATCCTCGTGCCCGCACTGGTCACGAACCTCGGATCGCGCATGGGCGATTCGTTGACCCTGGTGCTCGACACGGGCGCAACGAAGACGGCGCTGTTCGCGCACGCCCTGGCGACGAAGGCTCCGGCCTTCGAGCGCTGGCCCGCGCTACGCGGCCTGTCGGCGCCCACGCTGATCGGATCCGCGGATGCCCGCCTCGCGCGCGTTCGAGCCCTGGTGGTGGGTCGCGGCGCAAGTTTCGCCCGGGGGACGGAGGTCGACGTTGCCGTGCTCGACAGTCCGCTCGAGGCCGCGCTGTCGGCCGAAGTGGACGAGCCCGTCGACGGGTTGCTCGGGTATTCGTTCCTGCGCCGGTTCGGCGTGGTGATCGACTATCCGCATCGTGTGCTGTGGCTCACGCCGAGGCCCCACAGTTACGATGAACGGCCTTACGAGTACTCCCACGTCGGGCTGCAGATCGAGCGCCGCGGCGACGCATTGCGCGTGATCGGCGTGGCCACCCATTCGCCGGCCGACATCGCGGGAATCCGCGCGGACGACGAATTGGCGGCGATCGACGGGATTTCGGTTCAGGCGCTCGACGTGATCGATGCCACGCTGCGGCTCGAAGGCCCGCCCGGGACCGCCGTCGTGCTCACGATGCGCCGCGAAGACCAGCAGCGGACGTACCGGCTGATCCGCCGCCGCCTGCTCTGACCATGCACGACCGCGCCGCCCTGAACCGCGGACGCCTGCTCGTGCTCGCCGCGACCTGCTTCTGGGGCACGTCCGCGACGCTCGCCCGATTCGTGTTCCGGAGTCGCGCGGTTCCTCCGCTCACGGTGGTCGAACTGCGGCTGGCGGTGTCCGTCGTGCTGCTCGCGCTGTGGCTCGCATGGCGAAAGCCGCGGGCGTTGATCCTGCCCCGCCGGGACTGGGGGCCGATCGTGCTGCTCGGATTGCTCGGCGTCGCCGCCATTCAGGGCGGCTACTACTATTCGATCTCCGTGCTGGGCGTGGGCCTCGCGATTCTGATCCAGTACCTGGCGCCCGCCCTGATCGTTGTCTACGACGTCACGCGCGGCACCCGCCTCACCGGCCGCGTGTTGTTCACGCTGGTCGCGGCGTTGGCGGGCACCGCGCTGTTGATCGGCGACCCCGGGCACGGCCCGGCCCACGCGCGCACGCTCGACTGGCTGATCAGCTTCAGCACCGCGTTCACGTTCGCGTTCTACATCGTTTATTCGAAACGCCTGCTGCAGCGCAACGAGCCCGAAACCGTGCTGCTCTATACGTTCCTCGTCGCGGGGATCTTCTGGGCGTTCTTCAAGCCGCCCACGACGATCGTCGCCGCCGGTTACTCCGGTGGCACCTGGGGATTGTTCATGATCATCGCCGTGAGTTCGGCGCTGATTCCGTTCGCGTGCTTCTACGCCGGCCTCAGGCGTATGCCGCCCGCCGAGGCCGGGATCCTCGCCACGCTCGAGCCGGTGGTGGCGGTCGTCTCCGCGTGGCTCTGGCTGGGCGAGGGGCTTGCCGCGCTCCAATGGGCGGGCGCGCTGCTGGTGCTGATCGCAGCCGCACTGGCCTCGTATGTACCGGAACCGACCCCACGCCGACTCCGCACCACCCCATAGATGTCTGGCAACGCCGGAAGGACCCCGACGGATGACTTGGCGGTGCGGCGCCGGTCGCAGGGAACTGCGCAACGGCTCGGCTAACTGGCCCGGGCGAGATCCTCGTCGGCGGCATGCAACGCCCGCAGTCGCTGCTGGACGCGCTCGAGCCGGATCGCGCTCACGGTCTCGACCGAGTAGCGCTCATCCCACACGAGGTTGCCGCGCAGCCACACGCGCAGCTCCGGGAATTCGGTGAGCAGCGTGTTCGCCGCGCGACCCTTGATCTCGCGGACCACGCTCGCGATGCTCTGCGACGGCCGGATCGCGATCAGCAGGTGCACGTGATCGCTGCCGCTCACCACTTCGAGCAGGCCATAGCCGCGCTCCTCGCATAGCTGCTGGACCAGGTTCTGCAGCATGCGAACGTGCCGATCTTTGAGCACCGGTTTGCGCCCGCGTGTTCCCCAGGTAACGAGGTAGTGGAGCTGACTGCGATACACGGGCTCCCAACGCCCTGCGAGTGACTCGGTGATTTCGGGAGGCAGCCTGCGGTCCAACATCGTTACCCTCCTGGTGGCGCCCATGCACGCATGTGCAGTAGGCGTATCTGAAAAATGGGAGCTGTGTGCTCCCATTCTCCTGCTGAGCCAATCAGCTGCCGACGATCCTCACAACACCCCTGACGACGCCGGCAATGCGAAAGTCTTCGGTGTTCGCGACCACGATGGGCCGATGCTTCGGATTCGCGGGCACCAACTCGATCACATCGCCGTGCGGCCGGTAGAACTTTACCGTCGCCTCGTCTTCGATCAACGCCACGACCATCTCGCCGGGGACCGCGGTCTCCTGCTGGCGGACGACGACGTAGTCGTTCTCGTGAACGCCGGCGTCGATCATGCTGTCGCCGCGCACGCGCAGCGCGAATAGCTCCTCGCGCGCGCCGAACATCTGATCGGTCTCGAGGCGGCCCTCGTAGTGTTCTTCGGCATGGATCGGCTGTCCCGCCGCGACCCGGCCGAGAATGGGAATGCCGGTGCGCGCCGCGGTGGCGGTGCGCAGGCTCTCGATCCCGCGCGAGATCTTGCCGCTGCGCCGAAGATGACCCGACTTCTCGAGCAGCGTCAGGTGATAGCGGACGCCGTTCGTGGAAGCGATGTGGAACTTCGACCCGATCTCGCGAATGGTGGGCGGAAACCCGCGTTCACGCGAGAACGACTCGATGAACCCCAGGATCTCGCGGGTGCGATTGTTGAGCATTTCTCCCTCGTCATTGGTGGTCCACGAATGCATGGACCCGGCACATCAACAATGTACTGCACGCGTGTGCAGCGCGTCAAGCGCGGGTATCCCCGGGTAAACTGGGGTGTCCACGGCGCGCCCGTCGCACGCAACGTCGTACCTCGTGCGCTACCGGAAGTCGCGAATCAGCACGACGTCCGCCGGCCGAGTGGACGCCTCGACGATCAGATGGCGGCTGTCGTTCATCCAGACGATCCTGGTGATGATTTCGGGCGAGAGTTGCGTGACACGCACCGGCTTGCGGCCTTCGGCGTCGGTGACCCAGAGATCGGTGCGCGCGCCGTTGCGCACCAGGATCCCGAGACGGCGCCCATCGGGTGACCACTCGTGCAGCACGACGCGGCCGTCCGTGACGTGCGTCACCCGGACGGGTGCGCCGCCGTCGAGTGACATGCGGAACACGTTCCAGCCGGAGTCGGCGTGATCGATGAACGTCACTGAGCGCTCGCCGGGCTCCCATCTGACATCGACAGCATCGGCGGGCGGGCGCACGACCGACATCGCGTCGCCGCCTTCGAGCGGGAGAACCTCGTAGCGAGTCCGGCGGTGTCCCTGCGCATCGGACTCGGCACGACCCAGTAGCAAGGAGCGTGTGTCCGGTGAGAACTCTGCGGTGCCCCAGCCAACGCCGAGATCGCGCACGACACGCCCATCGGCGGTCGAGGTCAACGTGAGATGGCCGACAGTCTCGCCCTCGACGAATACGTAGCGACCGTCACGCGAGAGACCCGCCACCTGCAATCGCGCGCCATGCGTGAGTTGTCGCGGCGTACCTCCGCTGGAATTCATCACCCACACCTGAATGCCCGTGCTGTCGAGCCGGTCGAACGCAATGATGCCCGCGGCCGCGCGCGGATTGAACGCATTCGCGTCCGTTCCGGTCAACGCGCGCGGCGCTTCGCCGGCCGTGCCGACCGCCCAGATCTGCAGCACGCCATTCCTCGGCGATTGACACAGAATCGTCATCGTATCCAATGCGCTTCTGGCCTGCGTGAACGAGTTCTCGGAGCCCGTCGCCGTGGTGAGGCGGCGCACCGCCGATCCGTTGGCATCGGCCAGATAGATGGACGAGATCAGGCTCGAACGTACCGCCGCGATCGCGTCGTCGGAGAGCGACGCCGACACGTTGCCGTATTGATTGAAGTCGTTCGTGATGCGCGACGGCGCTCCGGCCGGATATGGATGGAGCGTGATCTGGCGGTAGGTCGACGTGCCGAGATACTGCCCGGCCATGGCGATCGCGGTGCCACCGCGAACCCATGCGAACGAGACGGGAATCGTGTGCGGGAGCTTCACCCAATCCCTCCGGTGCCCGCTCCGCGCGTCGAACAACGCGATCGTGCACTGGGGACCCGGTCCGGTATCGCCGAGGGACACGGCGATCTCCTTTCCATCCGGCGACCACGCGGGCGCCCCGATCATTCGTCCGGCAATGTCGGCGAGGTTTCGTTCGTGGCGCGTGGCGAGGTCGAGGACGACGAGCCAGTACTGGGCCGGCTCGGGCTTCGCGCGCGCGAAGCCCGAGCTGTTTGTCATCCGGAGAGGAGCTCGCGCGCGAGTCGACGTCGAATGCGATCTCGCTCGGCCGGCCGCCCAGGGAGGCGACCTGGTAGAGCGCCATGTAATTCTGCTGATCCGGCCGCGGCGCCGTGTAGAAGAGATAGTTCCCATCGCGCGAGAAGGACGGGGATTCGAGCGCCGCGTCACCGGGCGGCACCACGACGACATCGCTGCCGGTCGCCACCTGGCGAACGGTGAGACTCCGCTTCCCCGCTCGCTCGGAGACGAAGCCGAGATAGCGGCCGTCGGGAGAGAGCGCCGCGTCCAAGACGTCGCCGGAGCTGGTCAGCGCTGTCATGCGCATCTTCTGAAACGACTCCGAGGCGGGATGGCCGCGCCGCAGGCTCCAGGAGACGATTGCGACCGCCGCCAGCGCGACGACACCAGCGACGATCCATGGGAGCACGGGCGCTCGTCCGGGCGCGGCCGCGGCGACGGAGGCCGCGGAGGAGGAGCTGCCGGAGCTGGCCGAGGCCGAAAGCGCGTCGTACTCGGACTCGATCTCGCGGAGCTCGAGCGCCAGGTCCTTCATCGACTGGAGCCGCTGATCGGGACTCTTGTACAGACAGCGCCGGATCAGGCGCCGCAGCTCGGCCGGGGCGAGCGCGTTGATCTCCTCCACCGGCGCAGGGGTGTCGTTGAGGACCTTGTGCATCGTCTCGATCGACGTGTCTGCAGCGAATGCGCGGCGATCCGTGGCCGCCTCGTAGAGAATGCAGCCGAACGAGAAAACGTCGGACCGTTGGTCGACACTTTTGCCGCGCACCTGCTCGGGCGACATATAGCCGGCGGTGCCGACGACCGCCCCCTCGTCGGTGCCGTCGTGCGCGACCGTCGGCGCGCTCGTGGCGTCGAGGTCGCCATCGCTCCGCTCCGTGAGCTTGGCGAGGCCGAAGTCGAGCACCTTGGCGAAGCCGTCGCTCGTGACCATGATGTTGCCCGGCTTGAGATCGCGGTGGACGATGCCGGCCGCGTGCGCCTTGGCGATACCGTCGGCCGCCTGGGCGAGCCA
>JBBRLX010000012.1:0-109943 GCA_038231135.1 Candidatus Eiseniibacteriota bacterium
GGCCGGACATTGCGGCGCAGGTGACGCCGCTGTCGGCGCGCAAACAGCAACCGTCCCCGGGGACGGTTGGGGCGCCCTTCGAGTTGGAGTCCCCTCAGACAGTCCAACCGTCCCCGGGGACGGTTGAGGACTTCACCGCCCCGCGGACGAAGGTCATGCCGTTGGCACCCGAACGGTTCGGGTTGCAGTTCACGATCGGCCAGGCCACCTACGACAAGCTTAAGTATGCGCAGGGTTTGGCCAGTCATTCGATGCCTGCGGGGGACCTCGCGCAATTGTTCGACCGGGCGCTCGACACGCTCATTCACAAGCTCGAGCGTCGCAAGTTCGCGGCGACGACGCGGCCGCGGCATTCGAACCAACACCCGAAGCGTTCGAGTGCAGGGCGGAAACATGTTCCGGCCCACGTAAGACGTGCTGTCTGGGAGCGGGACGGCGGCCAGTGCACGTTCGTGAGCGAGACGGGCCATCGCTGCGCAGCGCGCAGCCTGCTCGAATACGACCACATCGACCCCGTGGCATTTGGTGGCGTAACGAGCATCGCCGGCATGCGGCTGCGTTGCAGGTCCCACAATCAGTACACGGCCGAATGCGAGTTCGGTGTTAACTTCATGAGACGCAAGCGGGAACTCGCCCGGGAAGCGACGACGCAGAGACGTGTGCAGGCCGCCGCCGAGAAGCAGCGGCTGGCAAATGCTACGAATCCCGAATGTGACGTCATCCCGTGGCTCCGCAAACTCGGCTTCCGCATGGACGAAGTGAAGCGTGCGGCCGCTCACTGCGAGACCATTGCCGACGCCTCGCTCGAAGATCGAGTTCGCTCCGCGCTGGCGTTCCTTACGTCGACCCCAGGACGCAGCACACCGAGGAATATTGGCACCATGGAGCGCGGCAGCGAGTCGACCGCCTTGGCACAGAGTCTCGCTACCGCGTGAGCCGGGCCGCGCTCCGTCGCGTGATCACCGCGGTGACCACGGCGGCGATCGATACCAGGAGCGCCAGCGGAACGGGAGCGCCTGCCCCGCGCAGCCACCAGCCGGCCGCCATCAGCAGCACCGTGGCGCCGCTCGTGATGCCGTGCCGCACGGGGATGCCGCGAGCGCCCGGGGGATAGGCGAGCGCGTCGAACACGCCGGGGATCGCGATGATCACGCCCGCGATCGCTCCGGCGCCGAGCGCCCATCGCGCCGCGGCCTGGAACGGTGCGTGGTAGATCAGGGTGGCGAGATCCAGTGCCACGCTCGCTCCCAGTAGCGCCAGCGGAGCGATGGCGAGCACCGGATGCAGGGGATGTGCGGGGAGTGAACGCGGCGTGCCGTGGTCGCGATCGGGCACGCTCACGGTGTCAGCCGGGGATATGGCTCAGGATCTCGTCGGGCTCCGGAAAGCGGTGCTGCTGCTTCTTCGAGAAGATCACCAGGCCGTCGAGCATCACTTCGAACTGCCCGCCCGAACCCTTGGTCAGCGTCGCATCGATGTCGCGACGCCGCTTGATCTCGGCCGCCAGACTGGAGGCCCGGGGAAGATAGTTTCACGCAGTGCAGTAGATGATCTCGAGCTTGGGCACGATGCACCTCCAGAGTGGACGTCACGGCGCGCCCACTATAGCCAGCCTGCGGACCCCGGCCAACCTGCATGGAGCGGTCCAAACTGCCGAAAACCTCGCAACGAGGAACGCGGCGGTCCGCGTGGTTGACCGGTCCCGGGCGCGGCGGCAAGGTAGATGAAACCCCTACCGAAAGGTCCCGTATCCATGGTGCAACGCGTCGCGACAGTGGAAGAACGCCTCCGCAGGGTGCTTGGGGAGGCGCTGCTCACCCAGGAGCCGATGCGCCATCACACCACGTTCCGCATCGGCGGACACGCCGACTACTTCGTGGCGGCGGAGACCCCCGAGCAGTTGGTGGCGGCGCTCGAAGTCGCGAACGAGATCCACCTGCCGGTGTTCCTGCTCGGCGGCGGCAGCAACCTGCTGGTGTCGGATACCGGCTTCCGCGGGCTCGTGGTGCGCAACGCGTGCGAGGCGGTCCAGTTCGAGGGCTCGGTCGCGCACGTCGAATGCGGCACAGACCTCCTGGACTTCATCCTGCAGTGCCGCGACCGGTCGCTCGCCGGGCTGGAATTCGCGGCCGGCATTCCCGGGTCCGTGGGTGGCGCGCTCTACGGCAACGCCGGCTGCTACGGCAAGGACATCGGCTCCCACACCATCGAATGCACGTTCGCGACGCTCGATGGCGCGCGGGTCGAAACGCAGCCTGCGGCGTGGTTCGAGTTCGCCTACCGCGATTCGCGCCTCAAGCGCGAGCCGCGCGTGCTGCTGTCGTGCCTGCTGCGGCTCGCCCCCGGCGACCGGGCGGCGATCGCTGCCGAAATCGAGGAGAAACTCGAGATCCGCCGCGTGAAGCACCCGCAGTGGCGCGTCGAGCCCACGGCCGGCTCCTACTTCAAAAATCTGCCGCCGGACTGGCAGATGCCCGGCGCGAAGTTGTCGCCGGGCACGCGCCGCGTGGCGGCCGGCCAGCTGCTCGACGAGTGCGACTGCCGCGGGCTGCGCGTGGGCGACGCCATGGTGTTTGCGAAGCACGCGAACATCATCGTGAATGCCGGCCGCGCGAGCGCGCGCGAGGTGCTGGAGCTGGCGGAGATCATGAAGGCCCGCGTCCGCGCGAAGTTCGGAGTCGAGCTGGAGGAGGAGGTCATGTTCCTCGGCGACCGCCCGGCAGCCTGCTGAAAATCGCCGACGCAGCCTGCTATGCCGCGCGACGCCTCGGTTCGGACTGGTCCCGCGCCTGCGCCGCCTGCCGCGGCTCGCGCCACTTGAGGATCGGCAGCAGCAGGATCCAGTAGCCCAGCGTCGCGGCGCCCACGATCAGCAGCCACTCGGCGCCCAGGCGGTCGAGCGGCGCACGCGTGGCCGCCAGCACTTCGATCGAGACTACGGCGTGCGCCAGCAGCGCCATCGCGAAGCCCGCGGGTTTGAGCGCGCTGCGGGGCGTGGAGTTCGTGACCGGGGCGGTCGGCGGAGTCCCGGTCGCCGCGTGCGAACCCGAGATGCCGCTGCGGCGTCGCCAGGCTTCGAGTTGTGCGCGCAACCCGGCCGTGGCGCGGCGCACGGCGGTCAGGCGCTGCGCCATCACCGGCAGCAGGCAGAACGTTCCCGAGCTGCCGTCGGCGCGCTGCCAGTGCACGGCCACGCGCGGCGTCGCGAACCAGCCCGGAACTCCGGGCACGATCGTCATGGCGATGATCTCGGTGGCGAGCAGCGAGAACCGGCAGTCCTCGCCTTCGTAGTCGAGCCGGCCGGGTTCGAGCGACAGGAAGCCCAGGTCCCAGACCGGCAGTCCTTCGTAGATGCGCGGGGACTCGTGCAGCGAGAGTCCCACGAACGTCGCGTCGCCGGCGGGCGCGTGGTGGGCCGCGATGAGCCGGTCCGCGATCGGCCGCCGCAGCGTGCGATAGGGCGCGAGCACGCTGCTGTTCACGAAGGCGACGCCCGCGGCCACGGTGGCCAGGACGGCGAGCGTGAACGACACCGGCCATGGCACGTGCCCGAACGCGCGAACGTGGGAGAACAGCACGACGGCCATGGGCACGATCGCGGTGATCGCGATCACCGTCCAGCCGAGCCGCTGCCGCATGGCGATCTTGAACATGGTGCTGAACAGCCTGGGCTCCGCGAAGCCGATGGGAATCGTGTAGCGCGACGGCGCCGCGGCGGGATTCGTGGCGACGTCGATCGGGCCGTCACCGGGCGCACCTGCCGGCGGCGTCCCCTCGAGCGCGGACTCGATCCATGCCTCGATCCCCTCGGCGGGCACGCCGGCCACCTTCGCCAGCGCCCGCGCCCGGCGTTCCGTGGACGGGTGCGTGAGCCACCATTCGCGCGCACCTGACCAGCGGGCGGGAATATGGTTGAGGCGATTGAGCGCCACGAGTCCGGTGACGAGCGCCCGCGGGTCGCACCCGAGCTTCACCGCCTGGCGGTCGGCGACGTATTCGAACCGGCGGCTGACGCCGAGCTGGAGCAGCAGTCCCGTTGCGATCACCGCGACACCCGCGATCCAACCGTCGAGCTGGAACGCCGCGAACGTTCCCGCCATCATCGCCAGGGCCGCGACCGACAGGTAGGCCGGGTGCCGCAGCTGCAGATGCGCCATTTCGTGGGCCAGCACGGCGTCGACTTCGTCGCAATCGAGATGCTCGAGCAGGTAGTCGGTCAGGATCACCTGGTTGCCACGCAGCGCGAACGCGTTGGCGAGCCGCATGCGGCCGAGCGGGACGATGTAGAGCTGCTGGAGCCGCACGTTCGCGCGCGCCGCCAGCGCGAACACCCGTTCCCGCAGCGGGCCGCTCGTCACCGCCTGCGGAATCACGCCGGCGCCGCGACGCAGCGCGGTACCGAACGCGAACGCGGTGACGATTCCCGCGACGACGAACGTGATCGCGCGCACGTACTGGCCCTGCAGCATCGCGCCGATCGTCATCAGGCAGAACGTCCACGGCACCACGAACGCGCCGCACCGCAGCAACGCGAGCTGCACGGCTTCGCGGCGCGTGGTCTCGACCGCGCGCACCTTCACCGAGATCTCGTGCACGACGAGGCTGCTCCACGCCATGAACACGGCCGCCGGCAGCAGCAGCCCCGGCACGAACACGATCATCGACGGCACGCCCCAGCGATGACTCCCCGCGACCGCCAGCGGTCCGAGCACGGGCGCGGCGACCAGCGGGGTCGCGATCAGCGTGACGAGCGTGAGTCCCTGCACGCGCTGGATGAACGCCAGCCACGCGCCGTAGGGATTGCGGTGCAGGTGCCGCAGCGCGTCCGCCCGTATCCACTGCAGCAGCAGCGGGGGCAGGGCGAGGACGGCGGCGAGGCGGAGCAGGGCGGTCACGTCAGCTCCCCGTGTGAGCCACCGGCACCTGACTGCTGCGCTCGATCGCGGCTCGCATGCCGCGGTTGATCACGAGGCCTGCGCGCGCGTCGGCCTGGCCGGGATCCGCGTGGAGCGCGGTCTCGAACGCGTGGGTGGAACGATCGAGGATCGCGACGTCGCGATTCCGCATCGCGAGCTGACGCAGGCAGACGCCGCGGCCCACGTGGGCGTCCGCTAAGTCCGGGTCCGCGGTCACGGACGAGTCGAAGTCGCACATTGCCGGCGCCGGCTGCTTGTCCCGATATTCCATGAGTCCGCGCTCGAAGTACGCCCGGCCCAGCGCCCGATGGGCATTGCCGAAGTCCATCAGGTCGAGCGCGTGTCGCGCGTAGGTGATCGCGCGCGCGTATTGCTGCCGGCGCGTCAGGAAATTGGCGAAGTTGGAGCACGTCCACGGTGACTGGGGACGGATCGCGAGGATGGCCGTGTACGTGGACTCGGCGCCGCCGAAATCTCCGCTGGCCTCGAGCACGGGGCCGAGCATGTCGCACGCCATGACCCGCTGGTACGGAACGAGGTCTTCCGCCAGCGCCGCGCGCCCGTAGCGCAGAACACCCGCGGAATCCCCGGCATCGGCGGCGCATGTGGCGCGCGCCACCAGGATCTGGCCCGCACTCGCGTGAAACCGCTCCGCGGTGGCGATCTCGCGTTCCGCGCCGGTGCGATCGCCGGCCGAGCTCATGCAATAGGCGAGCTGGACATGCGCTTCGAAATTCCCGGGTTCCAGCCGGATCGCACGGTGCAGCACGTCGGCTGCGGCCCGCAACGCGCCATACGAGTAGTTGCGGCCCGAGCGGTATCCGGACTTCCGAATCGCGCGAGCCAGCTGGACCAGCGCCGCAGCGTTTTCGGGGTCCTGACGCATGACCAGCTTCAGTTCAACCATGGTGGACTGGAGCTCGTCCGTGTCGCCGTTCCAGTCGTCCAGCACCTGGCGCGCGTGGGCGCAGGCGCGACCGGCATCGACGATGACGGCGGGCGGCGCTGCCGCACAACCGGTGACCAGCAGCGCGAACGCGGCTGCCGCGAGGATGGAACGCGCTCGAGCCATTGCGGTGCGTCTCCGAGGGTCCGGTAGTTCGGGGCGACGGTGGCGGCAGCCCCCGGGGTTTCGGCCGAAATGACCCGTGGCTTGAAGCGAACCTCGGCATCTCGGGGGGGCCGGGGTGAAACGGCGGGCGTCAGGCAATAGGATTGGGTCATGGACTCCCCGACCCGACCGCTGCTGGTCTACGACGGCGACTGCGAGTTCTGCCGCATGTGGATCGCCCGCTGGCGTCACGCGACCGGCCCGCGCGTCGAATACACGCCGTATCAACAGGTGGCGTCACGGTTCCCCGGTATTGCCGTCGAACGCTTCCGGGCCGCCGTGCAATGGATCGCGGCGGATGGCGGCCGCGCCGAGGGTGCGGACGCCGTATTCCGTGCGCTCGCCTGCGCCCCGGGTCGGGCATGGCCGCTGTGGGCGTACCATCACCTGCCGGGGGTGGCGGGGGTGAGCGAGTGGGGGTATCGCAGGGTGGCGGGCAACCGGGTGCCGCTCGCACGACTCACGCGCCTCCTGTGGGGGCACCACGTCGTGCCGCCCGGCGACGCGGTCACGGCGTGGCTGTTCCTGCGCCTGCTCGGCGTCGTGTTCGCGCTGGCGTTCGCGTCGGCGGGCGTCCAGATGGCGGGGCTCGTGGGTCCCACCGGCATCCTGCCGGCGCGCGAATACCTTTCCGCGGTGGCGGCCCATTACGGTGCCACCCGGTACGTGGTCGTGCCCACGCTGTGCTGGCTCGGCTCGGGCGACGCGGCGCTCGCCACGATCGCCGCCGTCGGGGGCGCGGGAGCGCTCGCGCTCGCGGCCGGCATCGCGCCCGGGCTGGCGTTGCTCGTGGCGTGGGCGTCGTACCTGTCGCTGGTGTCGGTGGGGCAGGAGTTCTTCTGGTTCCAGTGGGACGCGCTGCTGCTCGAGGCCGGGTTCCTCGCGCTGTTCCTGGTGCCGTGGCGGTGGCGGTCGCGGCTTCGCGACGCGCCCGCGCCGCCGCGGTCGGGGGTGTGGCTGCTCCGCTGGCTGTTGTTCCGGCTGGTGTTCGCGTCGGCCGTGGTCAAGCTGTCGAGTGGCGATGCCACGTGGCGGAATCTCACCGCGCTCACCTGGCACTACCAGACGCAGCCGTTGCCGCCGTGGACCGCGTGGTATGCGCACCAGTTCCCCGTCGCGTTCCAGCGGCTGTCCGCGGCGGTGATGTTCGCGATCGAAGGCGGCGCGCCGTTCCTCATGTTCACGCCGCGCCGCCTGCGGCTCGCCGGAGCGGCCGCGATCGCCGGCCTTCAGCTCCTGATCCTCGTGACCGGAAATTACGGCGTGTTCAACGTGCTGACGATGGCGTTGTGCGTGCTGCTGCTCGATGACGGGGTGTGGCCGCGATGGCTCAGGCGGTGGCGCTGCGGGCCGGCCGCGGCGCCGTCACCGGATGCGGCAGGACCGTCGGAATTCCGCGCGACCACGACCCCGGCTGCTCAGGCCTCCGCCAGCCGCGCGGCGGCATCGACTCTGCGGCGCGCGGTCGCGGCGGCGCTCGTGGCCCTGAGTCTGGTCCCGCTGCTGTCGGCGTTCCGCCGGCCGATGCCATGGCTCGAGCCGCTCGCCGCCGTGCACCGCTCGATCGCGCCGTTCGAGCTATCGAACTCCTACGGCCTGTTCGCGGTGATGACCACCGAGCGCGACGAGATCGTGGTGGAGGGCAGCGCCGATGGCACCGATTGGCGGCCCTACACGTTCCGCTGGAAGCCCGGCGACCCGCGGCGGCGACCGGAGTTCGTCGTGCCCCACATGCCGCGGCTCGACTGGCAGATGTGGTTCGCGTCGCTGTCGGACGTGCGCCGCGAAACCTGGTTCCTGCGGTTCTGCGAACGCCTGCTGCAGGGCTCGCCCGCGGTGCTGCGCCTGCTGGAGGGCGCCCCGTACCCCGCGCCGCCGCGCTACGTCCGCGCGGTATCGTGGGACTACCGATTCACCGACGCGCGCACGCGCCGCGCGACGGGAGCGTGGTGGGTGCGCGAGCCGCGCGGCCTGTATTGCCCGGTGCTCACGCTCGATCACGGTTCGCTGGCGGCGGCGCCGATGGATTCGCTCGGCAACCTGGCCACGCCGGGCCCGTAGGAACCCCCGCGTTCATCCGCTCGCCGCCCGCTCGCCGCGCTGACCGCGGCGGATTCCGGTTCGGGACCGGGATCGACGCACTCGTCCGCACACGCCCCGCGATCGCGCACTGGTATGCGCTTCGCCGCGCTCGGCCGGTGTCCGTAGCCGCACCGCACGCCCCAGGATCAGTGTGGGATCGTGCACTCCGCTCCTCGATCCAAACCCGCACCGCGGCCCGGCCTCCGGGCCGGTTGGCAAACGCTGGTGCCGCGCGAACGGTTCGTGATCGTGGTGATGCTCGGTCTCACGGCGATCACTCTCGGCGTGCACGTGCTCGCCACGTTCGACCCGCTGGTGCCATGGATGTGGGGCGTGCACGCGTATGCGTTCTTCCCCCGCGGCTGGCTGCTGGTGGCGGTGGCGGCGGTCGTGGCGGCGCTGGTTGCGATGGTGGGGTTGCGACCGCCCCGATTCGCGATTCCCGGTGGGCGGCGCGCGCCGGCATGGCGCCCCTGGGCGCTGTACGTCGCCGTCGCCGCCGGGGCGTTCGCGGTGTTCTGGCTGCTGCGCGCGCGCCATCTGTTCCTGGGTGACGGCTTCGTGCTCGTCGACAGCATTCCCCGCACCGACGCGCTGCACAACTTCGAGCCGCTCATGGCGCACCTCCAGCACGCCATCTGGCGGCTCGCGGGGCCGCTGTTCCAGCGCCCCGGCAGCCGGCCGGCCGACGTGGCGGCTGCCACCACGGCGCTCGGCAGCGCGGTCGCAGGCGTGCTGTTCGTGCTGACGTTGATTCCGCTGTCGGCCGAGCTGCTGCGTGCGGCCAGCCGCGACGCCGTCGCCCGCGCCGACGTGTGGACGCGCGCCGGCATCGTGGTGGTGATCGCGTCGCAGGGCTTCGTCCAGCTGTTCTTCGGCTACGTCGAGAACTACACGTGGCTCGCGCTCGCCGTCACCTACTACCTGCTCACGGCGTTCGCGTATCTGAACGGCCGCGCCTCGCTGCTGCCGGCGCTGGTGTCGTGCTGTGCGGCGTTGTGCCTCCATCTGTCGGCCGCCGCGTTGCTACCCTCGCTCACCGTGCTCGTGGCGTGGGGATTCCTCGATGCGCGCCGCCGCCGCGCGCTGCTCGGCGATCTCGTGTCGGGCGTGGTGCTGGTGGTCGTGCTCGCGATGCTGATCTCGATGGCGGGCAACGGCTACGACCTGCCGGCCACGCTGTGGCAGATCGCGCGCCTCGTACTGTCGGGCAGCGGCGACACGGCCGGCTACCTGCTGTCGGCGCGGCACCTGCAGGACTTCCTCAACGAGGTCGCGCTGGTGGGGCCGCTGGGCATGCTGCTGTTCGTCGTGCTGCTCGGCGGCATGCGCTGGGTCGGGCGCCCCGGCATCGCGCGGGTGTTCGTGGGAGTGCTGGGGCTCACGTGGCTCGCCGGCGTGTGGGTGGCGGGCGATTCGAACCTGGGCTACGCCCGGAACTGGGACCTGCTGGCGCCTGCCGGGCTGGTGTTCGCGGTGGCCGGCGTGTTCCTGCTGCTCGAGCTGGCGCAGCGCGGCGAGGTCCGGCGGCTCGCGCTCGGCATCGCGGTCGCGGCGTCGCTGTTCCACACCGCGCCGTGGATCGCGCTCAACGCGTCGTTCGAGCGCTCGTTCGAGCGCTTCAAGACCCTGCCGCTCGGTGGCGGCCGCACCGAGTCCACCGTGGGCTACTGGTACGCCACGCACGGGCAGCTCGACGCGGCGGAGCAGTGGCTGATCCGCGCGCTCGACGCCAACCCCGGCAACAGCCGTGCGCACTACCTGCTGGGCCGCGTGTGCATGATGACCGGGCGCTACGACGAGGCGGTCGCGGCGTTCTCGGCGGCGCGGATCCAGCGCCCGGACCTCGAGCCATTTCGCATGGCGCTGATCGACGCGCTGGTGCGCACGAATCACGGCAGCGCGGCGCTCGCCGAGGTCGACACCCTGATCGCCCGCAATCCCGGGGTCGCGCGCGACTGGGCGGTGCGCGGCGTGATCCTCATGGAGCTGAACAAGGCCGGCGAGGCGCGCGACGCCGTGGCCCGCGCGATCGCGCTCGATCCGGCGGACAACGCCTATCGCGACATCGAGCGGCAGCTCGATGCGCCGGGGGCGACGGTGATGCTGCTGGGTGGGACGGCGACGGTGCTCGGGGGGCGCTGGCAGGAGCTGATGGACCGGTAGCCGTCAGCGAACCACAGCACCCGCCGCCTTCGCGGCCCGCAGCATGGCGCCCAGGCTGCGCTCGACGTCGCGGTCCGTCGTCGCCCACGAACAGCAACTGATGCGCATCGCCGTGTGTCCCTGCCACACCGTGCCGCCGCACCAGCAGGTGCCGTCGTCCTGGACGCCCGCGATCGTGCGCCGCGTCGTCTCGGGGTCGCCGAACGACACCAGCACCTGGTTCAGCACCACGTCGTTCAGCACCTCGCAGCCGGCGGCGCGCAGGCCGTCGGCGAACAGCGTGGCATGGCGGCAGCAGCGTCCGACCAGTTCCGCGAGGCCGGCGCGGCCGAGCGTGCGCAGCGCGGCCCATACCTCGACGCCCCGCGCCCGGCGCGACAGCTCGGGCGTGTGATCGCAGGGATTGCGGAACGGCGTCTCGGTCGGCAGGTACTCCGCCGTGACCGCCATCGCCGCGCGCAGCGCGGTGGCATCGCGCACGAACGCGAGCCCGCTGTCGTAGGGCACGTTGAGCCATTTGTGCGCGTCGGTGGCCCACGAATCGGCCTCGCCCATGCCACGCACCAGGTGGGCGTGCGCCGGCGACGCGGCGGCCCACATGCCGAACGCGGCATCCACGTGCACCCACGCGCCCGCCGTACGCGCGAGTGGCACGATCGCCTCGAGCGGGTCGAACGCGCCGGTGTTCACGTTGCCCGCCTGCACGCACACGATCGTCGGTCCCGAGATCGCGGGGAGCGCGTCCGCGCGCATGCGGCCCTGCCCGTCCGCCGGCACGCGCACCACGCGAGTACGGCCCAGGCCGAGCAGGCCGAGCGCCTTGCTGAGCGTGGGATGCACCTCGTCGCCGACGATCACGGTGATCGGCGGCGCGCCGAACAGCCCGTTGGCTTCGACGTTCCAGCCGGCGCGCTCCAGCACGCGATGCCGGGCGGCGGCCAGTGCCGTGAAGTTCGCGATGGTGGCGCCGGTTACGAACCCCGCTCCGGTGCCGGGAGGCAGGCCGAACAATTCGACCATCCAGCCCAGCGCCACATCCTCGAGCATCGCCGTCCCCGGCGTCGGCGCCCACAGGCCGGTGTTCTGGTCCCATGCCCCGGCGAGCCAGTTCGCCGCCAGCGTCACCGGGATGGTGCCGCCGATGACGAAGCCGAAGAACCGGGGTCCCGCCATGGCCGTCGTGGCGGGCGAGCCCAGCGAATCGAGCAGCCGGATCACCTCGCGCGGATCGGACGCCGCCGCCGGCAGCGGCTCGCGGAATCCCTCCAGCGCGGCCAGGGCGGCGGGAGCGGGAGCCACGGACCGGGCGTCGAGACCATCGAGATAGCGGATCGCGCGCGCGGCCGCATCGCGCAGCAGTTCGGGGGTATCGCGAGGGTCGGCAGTGTCCATCGGGCCGCAGTCTGCATGCCGCTGAATCCAATTGGCAAGCCTGCCGATAGCACCGTAGCGGCCGTTGCGAAACGGTCAAGACTTTGTGCCGCGGGTGCCCACGGGGTGGTTATCTGGATTCCGGTCGCTCCGGGATGCTAGACTCAGGCTGCGTCGTACTCCCTTGGATGACCGCGCGCGCGTCGCCGTACGGCCGCATCTCGGTCCGTCTTTCCGGTGCGCGTCGCGAACCGTCGCCGAGCATATAGAGTTCGTTCATGGCCGAGCCCCCCACGCTTTGGCCACCGCGCTAACCCGGAAACCCATCACGATGTCACAGGCTCCCGCTATCGAATCGCCCGAGGCCGCGAAACACACTCGACCGAAGTTCTCGATCTTGTGGTTCACCGTTCAGATCGTGCTGCAGTACGGCGTCATGCTGCTGGTCATCAATCGGTTCATGCCAAGGCTTTGGGCCGCCCAGGTCGGCGCGGGACTGGGTCCATTCCTTGCGGCGTTCCTCGTCATCCACCTGTCGCTGTGTTTCTTCGAATGGGGCTTCCATCGGTACGTGCTCCACTCGATCACCACTTCGTGGCTGACGCGGTTCGCGCGGGCACATCGCAACCATCACGGTCTCACGCCGATCCGGCTGCAGCCACTCCAGGCTGGCTCCGACCGTTACGTGCTCAACCGGTATCCCATCACCGATGTCGACCAGCACGAGGATTCCGCGTTTCCGCCGTACTCCCTGATCGCGTTCGCGCTGCTGTTCAGCCCGCTGATCCTCGGATTGCAGCAGTTGTTCCCGCACATGCCGTACATCATCGCCGGCTACGGGGCCGTCACGTTCTCGCTGTCGCTGTACGAAATCCTGCACGCGGTCGAGCACCGGCCGTACGAGTGGTGGAAGCACGCCACCGAACACCCGCGGTTCGGCACGCTGTGGCGGAAGATCTACGGCTTCCACCACATGCACCATGCGAACGTGTCCTGCAACGAGGCGATCTCGGGGTTCTTCGGGTTGCCGATCGCGGACTGGACGTTCGGCACCTACCATCAGCCGAAGGAACTGCTGCTCGAAGGCCGCGTGGCCAGTGCGCGCGATTTCGCGGTGACGCCGCCGCCGGGCTGGGTGCGCAAGATCGACGGCTGGGCGCGCAAGCGGGAAGCGTCGATCCACCACCGCCGGGCCTGACCGGCATGGCCCGGTCGCGGACTCGCGCTGCGACCGGCCGATAGCCGCCGGCAGCTTCACGGAGGAGGCCGCATGACGATTACGCGCATTGCACCCGGGGCCCGCATGTCGGGGGCCGTCGTCCACGGCGACACGGTGTACTTGTCGGGCCACGTCGAAGCCGATTCGTCGCTCGGGGTGCGTGCCCAGACGGAGGCGATCCTCCGGCGGATCGACGAGCGGCTCGCCGCCGCGGGCACCGACAAGTCGAAGCTGCTGTCGGCCACGATCTGGCTCGCGGACATTGGCACGTTCGACGACATGAACGCCGCGTGGGATGCGTGGGTCGATCGCGGGAACCCGCCCGCGCGCGCCACCGTCGAGGCTCGCCTCGCGGCACCCGCCTACAAGGTCGAGATCGCCGTCATCGCCGCACGCTGAATCCTGCGCCTCACGCCCGGACGCGCAGCGACTCGAGCCCGCGCAGGATGTACGTGGCTTTCCACGCCGGCGTCTCGAGCAGTTCCAGTCCCGGCATCCGCAGCAGCAGCGTTTCGAACGCCACCTGCAGCTCGAGCCGCGCGAGCGCCGCTCCCAGGCAGAAGTGAATGCCCGCGCCGAACGCCAGGTGCGGGTTGGGATCGCGGGCGAGGTCGAGCGCGTCCGCGTGTTCGAACACGCGCGGGTCCCGGTTCGCGGCGCCGAACACGAGCCCGAGTTGCGCGCCCCGCGGCACCGGGACGCCGTGGATCTCGATCGGTTCGAGCACCCAGCGCTCGAACAACTGCAGCGGTGTGTCCCAGCGCAACAGCTCCTCGATCGCCCGGGGTGCGCCGGCGGGTGCCGCCCGCAGCCGCGCGAGCTGCTCCGGGTGCCGGAACAGCGTCCACCAGCCGATCGCCGCGCCGTTGACGCTGGCCTCGTGCCCGGCGTTCAGCAGCAGCACGCAGGTGCCGACCAGTTCGTTCTCGGTCAGGCGATCGCCGCCGTCCGCGACCTGGGTGAGCGCGCTGATCAGATCGTCGCCCGGCTCGTTGCGGCGGTGCCGCGACAGCTCGCGCAGGTAACCGCCGAATTCCACGCTGGCGGTGACCGCCCGCTGTGCCGTGGTGGGATCGGGGTCCAGCTCGTACATGCCGCAGATGTCCGCCGACCACGGACGCAGGAGCGCGCGATCTGCTTCGGGCACTCCCAGCAGCTCCGCGATCACCGTGACCGGCAGCGGCTCCGCGAAGTCGGCGACCAGGTCGAACGTGCCGCGCTCGAGCGCCGCGTCGGCGAGCATGTCGACGATGCCCTGGATGCGGCCGCGCAGCGCCTCCACGCGCCGCGGCGTGAACGCGCGCGACACCAGGCCGCGCAGGCGCGTGTGGTCGGGCGGCTCGCGATCGAGCATGCCGTCACGGATCAGGCCCCAGAACGGCGCGTGCTCCGGCGGATCCTCGGGCCGGCCCATGCCGGCATGTGTCGCGACGTGCAGATACGTGCGCCCCAGCCGCCGGTCGCGCAGCAGTGCGTTCACGTCCGCGTGGCGGGTGACGAGCCACAGGTCGCTGCGCGGATCGTGCAGCACCGGCGCGTGGTCGCGCAGCGCGGCGTAGGCGGGATACGGGTTCGCGATGAAGTCGGGATCGAGCGGGTCGAACCCGGCGAGCACGGCGGCCTCGGACATGCGGCAACCGTAGCAGGGTTCGCGGCCGCGCGGCCAAACCGGCCCCGTTCGCCACGTCCCTGGCGTCGTTCACCGGTGACGGGCGTCGATTCGCCGATTGCCCCGGGCCTCGGGCCCGGTATCCGCCGTAACCTGCTTCACGTGGACGGACGGTGAACGCCAGGGACCGCGAACCCCGCGGATTCCGGGGCCGATGGAGGAGCCGATGAACGAAGATCGCAGCTGGGGCAGGCTGGGTTGGGGCGTGGTGCTCGTCCTGATCGGCTGCCTGTTTCTCGCCGAGCAGTTCGACTGGCTGCCGGCCTGGTCGTGGAACTTGGAATGGTGGCCGTTGATCCCGATGCTGATCGGGCTCGTCCAGTTGCTGTCGGGCCGCACCGCGCGGCGCACCGCCAACGGTGTCATGCTGCTGGTGCTCGGGGCCTGGTTCATGTTCGCCGCCAATGAATGGTACGGCCTGACCTGGCGCAACTCCTGGCCGCTCGCGCTGGTCGCGGTGGGGCTGGGCCATGTCATCCATGCGCTGTTGCTGCGGGTGATGCCCGACCTGCGCTACGTCGAGAAGGACAACCCGCATGCGTGACCGCGCCGGCGTTCGCCCGTCCCGCGTCCGCACCGGGATCGTCCTGGCCTGCGCCGTGTGCACGGTGTGGCTCGTGGTGCAGAATGCGATCCTGTTCACGTTCGTGTCGTGGGACCGGCTGCCGTCGATTCATTCGCTGCCCCAGGCGGCCGGCGTGATGTTCGGGGGGTTCATCGTGCTCACGCTCGCCGCCGCCGCGTTCGCGCTGGGATGGCTGGCGTCGCGCCACGGACACGCCTCACGGCATGGGGAGCACAGTCATGACTGACCGTCCGATGAACGACTCGCCCGCGATCACCTCGAAGCTGGTGTTCGGCATCGTCGTGCTCACGCTGGGCGTGCTGTGGACGCTCGACAATCTCGGCATGCTGGACGCGTCGCAGATTCTCAAGTGGTGGCCGATCGCGGCGCTCAGCTGGGGGCTGATGAGGCTGACCGGCATCGGCGTCCGCCAGCAGACGATGCCGGGATTTCTGTGGACCATCGTGGGGGCGGTGGCGTTGCTGCGCGTGTTCGGCCTCGTCCATTTCACGATCTTCGCGCTGTGGCCTGTGTTCCTGATCGCGATGGGGGCGTCGCTGATCTTCCGGGGCTCGCATCCGACGTCGTGGCCGGGAGCCACGCAGGGTGGCCCACGGCTCACCACGTTCGCGTTCATGGCCGGCGCCGAGCGCAAGATCGTGTCCCAGAGCTTCGAAGCCGCCGAGGTCAGCGCGGTGATGGGCGGGGCGACGATCGATCTCAGGTCGGCGACGCTCGCGAACAACCGCGCGGTGATCGACGCGTTCGCGATGTGGGGCGGCATCGAGCTGGTGGTGCCCGTGGGCTGGCGGGTGATGGGCGAGGTGACGGCGATCCTCGGCGGCTTCCAGGATTCGACCGCCCCGCCGACCGACCCGAACGCTCCGACGCTGGTGGTGCGCGGCACCGCCATGATGGGTGGCATCGAGGTTCGCAACGACACTGCGTGGCGCATCGATCGTGTCCGCGCGGGGCACGGTGGCCTCGTGATGGGCGTCCAGGTCCGCCGCCGCAGGGACACCGACGAACCCGCGAGCGGCCCGCCGCCCGTGGAGCCGCGTTAATGTCCCGTGCCGTCCGGGATCGCTAGCCCGTGCACCCCCTGTTCACGAGGCCGCTCCGGCTGCTGCTGTATCTCTCGGCCTGGCTGATCGTCGGCGTGCCGCTGGCCGGCGTGCTGTCGCTCGGCACGTCGCGGCCGTTCGCGCAGGCGCTGGTGTTCGCCGTGCCGCTCGCGCTGTTCTACGGCGTGATCTGTCTCGCGGCCTGGTGGGTGTGCCGGTCGAACCCGATCGAGGGCCGGCGCACGTTCGGCGCGGTGTGGACGCAGCTGCTCGCGGCGCTGCAGTCGAGCGCGGCGTGGGTGGGGCTGGGCACGCTGTGGGCGTTCGCGCTGTCGCGCGTGTTCCACATCGGGCCCGACCGGGCAGGCCTGGTGCACGACGTGACGGTGCTGTTCGTCGCCGGACTGCCGCTCTACCTGATCTCGGCGGTGGTCCACTACCTCTATCTCGCGATCGAGGCGTCGCACGCCGCCGCCCAGCGCGCGCTGGAGTCCCAGGTGTCGGCGCGCGAGGCCGAGCTGCGGGCGTTGCGGGCGCAGCTCAATCCGCACTTCCTGTTCAACAGCCTCAACTCCGTGAACGCGCTGATCGGCACCGACCCCGAGGGCGCGCGGCGGATGTGCGAGGGCCTCGGCGACTTCCTGCGGCGCACCCTGCAGCTCGGGGCGCGCGAGGCGGTGACGCTGCGCGAGGAGCTGGCGCTGGTCGACCGCTACCTCGCGATCGAGCAGGTGCGGTTCGGCGACCGGCTGCGCGTGGATCGGGCGATCGATCCCGAGGCGACCGGTTGCCTGCTGCCGCCGCTATTGCTGCAGCCGCTGGTCGAGAACGCCGTGAAGCACGGTGTCGCGGGGCGCGTCGAAGGCGGCACCGTGCAGCTGCGCGCGCAGTACGCCGCGGGCCAGCTCGTGCTCACGCTCGAGAACCCGGTCGACGACGACGAGCAGCCGCGCCCCGGCAGCGGCATGGGTCTCGAGAACGTCCGGCGCCGGCTCGCGGTGTTCGGAGCGCGGGGCTCGTCGCTGCTCGCCGAGCGCGGCGCCGGCTGGTTCCGGGTCACGGTCATACTCGCCGCGCGCCCCGCGCCGGCGCTCGTGGAGGCGGCGCATGCCTGAGACGGTTCTCGAGACGGTCATCGTCGACGACGAAGCTCCGGCGCGCAGCCTGCTGCGCGAGTACCTCGGCGCCCATCGCGAGATCGAGATCGTGGCCGAGTGCGCGAACGGCTTCGAGGCGGTGAAGCGCATCACCGAGCTCAAGCCCGCGCTGGTGTTCCTCGACGTGCAGATGCCGAAGCTCAACGGCTTCGAGGTGCTGGAGCTGATCTCGCCGGGCCCCGCGGTGGTGTTCTGCACCGCCTACGATTCCTACGCGCTCCGGGCGTTCGAGGTGAACGCCGTCGACTACCTGCTCAAGCCGTTCGGCCGCGAGCGCCTCGCGGAGGCGTTGGGGCGCGTGCGCGAGCGCATCACCGCGCGCTGCGCGGCGCTGTCGCCGCTCGACCACGACGCCCAGTCGGTGAAGACCGCGGCCGCACTCGCGACCTCCGCGCGCGCGCCCGGCTCGTTCGCCGAGCGGGTGATCGTGCGCGACGGCGCCGACGTGCACGTGATCCCGGTCGACACCATCGACTGCATGGAGGCGCAGGACGACTACGTGGCGATCCAGGTCTCGGGCAAGAGCTGGCTCAAGCAGCAGACGCTGGCCGACCTCGAGGCCGCGCTCGACCCCGACCGCTTCGTGCGCGTGCACCGGTCGTTCCTCGTCCCGCTCGACCGGGTCGCCCGGGTCGAGCCGTTCGGCAAGGAGCAGAAGCTCGCGGTGCTCAAGACCGGCCGCGAGATCCCCGTGAGCCGGGCGGGCTGGCAGCGGCTGAAGGAGAAGATGGAGAGCTGAGGGGTGCGGGGAGGATGCGGCCCGCGCGCGGGGCGCCCGTGGGGCGCGGAGGCCTCCGCGCCGCGGTGTGCCCGATGAATCGTCTATGATGGACGGCCCCGCAGCGCCGATGATCCGGGTCGGGAACCCCGGATGCCGCACCTTCAGGAGACGACTTCATGCATGACCACTCCCATCACGGGGCTCCCGCCGCCGGCTCGCGCGCGTTCGCCCTCGGGATCGGGCTCAATGCCGTGTTCATCGGGGTCGAGGTGCTGTTCGGATTGCGGGCGCACTCGCTCGCGCTGCTCGCCGACGCCGGCCACAACCTGGGCGACGTGCTGGGACTGGGGGTCGCGTGGGGCGCGCTCGTGCTGGGGCAGCGTCCGCCCACGCCGCGGCATACCTACGGCATGCGGCGCGCCTCGATCCTGGCGGCGCTCGCGAACGCGATCCTGCTGCTGGTCGCGGTCGGTGGCATCGCGTGGGAAGCGCTGAACCGGCTGCGGCACCCCGCGCCCGTCGCCGCCGGCGTGGTCATGGCGGTGGCGACCATCGGCGTCGTGCTGAACGGCCTGACGGCGCTGCTGTTCGTCGCGGGCCGCAAGCGCGACATCAACGTCCGCGCCGCGTTCCTGCACATGGCGGCCGACGCCCTGGTATCGCTCGGGGTTGTTGCAACGGGGTGGGCGATCCAGCTCACCCACCGGCAGTGGCTCGATCCGGCCGCGAGCCTGCTCATCGGCGTGGTGATCATCTGGGGCACCTGGAGCCTGCTGCAGGAGTCGCTGCGCCTCGCACTGGACGCCGTGCCCGAGACCGTCGAGCCGCAGGCCGTGGAGAGTTACCTGGCGGGGTTGCCCGGGGTGACGGCGGTGCACGACCTGCACATCTGGTGCATGAGCACGACCGAGACGGCGCTCACCGTCCACCTCGTCATGCAGCAGGTGCCCGACAGCGACGCGTTCCTGACGTGCATCGCCGACGAGCTGCACCGCCGCTTCGAGATCGCGCATTCGACCGTACAATTCGAGCACGGCGACGGCGCGGTCCCCTGCCCGCAGGCGGCGAGCCACGTCGTGTGAAGTGCGGACGGGTCAGGGTTCCGTTCGCGATTCCCTGGCCGCCCCCGCCTTGAACAGCCGGTACAGCCACCACAGTGACGGGAACAGCACCACGGCGCCGCACGCCAGCGCCCACAGGATTGCGCGCAGCACGCTGTCGGGCGCGGCGGCGTTCGCGATCGTGATGTCGGGGACCACGAGCGCCGGGAACTGCGAGAACCCCCAGCCGCATACGACCAGGGTCACCTGCGCGATCGCGAGCGCGCGGGCCAGCACGTAGCGCTCCTGCCACAGCGCGGCGAGCGCGCCCAGCGCCACGAGCCCGGTCGTCACCTGGAACGGCAGCGACCACGCGCGCGACGACAGCCCGTGATGCATCGCGGGCGCGCCGTGGCGGGCGAGCAGGAAGCTGACCCACGCCAGCACGCCGGCGGCGATCGCGGCGCCGAGCGCACGGGCGCGGAACGCGCGGCGCAGCTCGCGGTCGGTCGTTTCGAGCGTCAGATAGGTGGCGGCGAGGAACGAGCACAGCGCCAGCGCGAACAGTCCGACCGCGAACGGGAACGGTGCGAGCCACGGCGTCACGAAGTCGCTCGTCATGACGGAGGTGGCGGGGTCGACGCGAATCCGGCCCGACAGCACGGCGCCGGCGCACACCCCCAGCATCACCGGCGTGATGATGCTCGCGATCGCGAACACCCGGCTCCAGCGGCGCTTCACGCGCACGTCGTCGCGATCGTAGGTGCGGAACGTGAACGCGGCGCCGCGCAGCACGATGCCGATCAGCATCAGCGTCAGCGGCACGTGCAGCGCGGTGGTGATCGTCGCGAACGCCAGCGGAAAGCACACGAACAGCAGCACGACGATCAGGATCAGCCACACGTGGTTGGCCTCCCAGATCGGACCCAGCGCGTGGGCGATCGCGGCGCGCTGGCGTTCGCCGGAGCGGCCGGCGGCGAGCAGGTCCCACACGCCGCCGCCGAAGTCGGCCCCGGCGCCGAGCGCGTAGAGCACCATGGCCGCGAGCAGCACGCCCCCCAGCAGCAACTGCGGCGTCACCGCCGCGCTCCGCGGCGGGCGGCCGCCATGCCGGGGCTCGCGAACACCTGGCGGCGCAGCAGTGTCAGCACCACGCCCGCGAGCAGCAGGTACAGCGCGGCGATCACCACCAGCGGCACCGCGATGCCCGGCATCGGCGTCACGGCGTCGCGGGTGCGCATGATGCCGTAGACGATCCACGGCTGCCGCCCGACCTCTGTGACGGTCCAGCCCGCCTCGATCGCGACGAGCCCGAGCGGCGATGCCAGCACGACGAGACCCAGGTACCACCGCGACACCGGCAGCGCGCGGCGCCGCCACCACAGGAACGCGCCGAGCAGCGCCACCACGAGCATGGCGGTGCCGCTCGCCACCATGAGCTGGAACGCGAGGTGCGTGATCGTGACCGGCGGCCGGTCCGCGTGCGGCACCTGGTCGAGGCCCTTGAGTTCGGCGTTGCGGTCGCCGTGCACCAGCCAGCTCAGCATGCCGGGGATCTCGATCGCGTGCCGCGTCGTCTCCGTGCGCTCGTCGGGAATGCCGCCAATGCGCAGCGGCGCGCCGCGCTCGGTGCGCCACTGGCCCTCGAGCGCCGCGAGCTTCACCGGCTGGGCATGGCCGACCTGCCTGGCACTCACGTCACCCGAAACGAGCTGCAACGGCGCGCACACCGCGGCGATCCCCAGCACGATCGCCAGCGCGCGCCGGTGGAACGCGTTGCCCGGGTCGCGCCGCAGCGCCCACGCGTGAATGCCGGCGGCGGCGAACGCGATCGCGAGGTAGGCGGCGATCGTCATGTGCAGCACCTGCTGGAACGCGGCGGGGTTCAGCATCGCCGCGAACGGCCGGATGTCGACGGCCTCACCGCCCGCCATGCGGAACCCGGCCGGCGTGTTCATCCACGCGTTCGCGCACACCACGAAGATGCCGGACACGCACCCGCTCACGGCGATCACCACACCCGCGAGCCAGTGCGTGAGCGGCCGCACGCGGTCCCAGCCGTAAATATAGATGCCGATGAAGATGGCCTCGAGGAAGAACGCGAAGCCTTCGAGCGAGAACGGCATGCCGATCACCGGGCCCGCCCAGCGCATGAACCGCGGCCACAGCAGGCCCAGCTCGAACGACAGCACCGTGCCCGACACCGCGCCCACCGCGAACAGGATCGCGGTGCCGCGCAGCCAGCGTTTCGTGAGCTCGAGGTACACGGGATCGCGGGTGCGCAGCCACAGCCATTCGCTCACCACCATGAGCAGCGGCATCGCGATGCCGGCCGCCGCGAACACGATGTGGAACGCGAGCGAAACCGCCATGTCGAGGCGCGCCGCGAGCAGGTTCGTCATGGCTCGAGCCCGGCGGCGCCGAAGTCGACCTTCACCACGCGGTACTCGTCGTTCTCGAACGCCGGTTCGAACCCGGGCACCGGTTCGCGGCGCATGAGGCGCACCAGCACACGCCCCCGCTCGTCGGGCGTCGCGGACAGGCCGCGATCGATGTGTTCGGCGATCCTGGGGTCCGCCACCCACGCCACGTGCGAAAACGTTTCGGGCGGCGGCACCAGCAGGTAGCGGGCGCTGTCGCGCGCGCAGGTCGTGACGAGCTCGGCGGGATCGCGCGACAGGCAGGCGTGGAACAGGCCGAGGATGCGGCGCTGGTTCGCGGGGCTCTCGAGCAGGCCGTCGGTGAGCGCGGGCCGCCCGGCCACGGCCTCGATCTCGTAGCCATACCACCACGGCGCCGCGATCACGGCCGAGGCTGGCGTGTGCTCGCGCAGGAAGTGGAGGACCTCGAGCTCGGAGGGCTCGAATTCCGAATGCCGCGAGGACGCCAGCAGCACGCCACACACGGCGGTGGCGGCGACGCTGAGTGCGAACAGGCCGCGCAGCGCCAGCCGCGCCATGGACGGCTGCGGGCCGGCCGGCGCCCGGCGGGCTCGCGCGCCGGAGCGTTCCGTCCCAGTACCGGGTCTCAGCCGCGCGCTGCTCTCAGAGTTCCGCCACAGTGCCGCGCCGGCGCAGGCGCACACCACGGCGAGCACGGGGGCGAGCAGGACCTTGTTGCGCGCGAATGCCAGCGTGAGCACGGTGAACGACACCGCGAGCGCCGCCAGCAGGCCCCACGCGCCGCCGAACCCGCGCAGCGCTCCGCGAACGGTCTGCGCGCGGGCGCGCACCAGGAGGATGGGCGCGGCGAGGAACCACGGGCCCAGTGCCAGGAACTGCTGCGGTCCGAACGCGAACGCGACCGGCGTGAGCCCGAACAACTCGACCACGTCGAGCTGGAGCCGGGCGAGCGGGCTCGCGTTCCCGATGTGGCCGGCGAGCGCCGTCAGCTTGAACGCGATCAACTCCAGCGTGCCGCCGTACTCGGCCGGCCCGAGCCACAGCGCCCCGGCAACCGCCACCGCCAGCGCCACGAGGGCGGCCGTGATCCGCACGGGCGCCCGCCCCCCGGGCCGCGCGGCCGGTACGCACGCCAGCGCCGCCGCGGCCAGCATCGGCGCCCAGCCCGCCGACGTCGCGAAGTGCTGCGCACGCATGGGATCGATCCTCAGGAAGCCGAGGGTGCCGACGAACGCCACCGCCAGCAGCCAGTCGCGCAGCGGACGCCCCGCGCCGGCCACCGCGATGGCCAGTATCGCCCACGCCGCCTCGAGCGGCGCGAGCGCCAGGCTCACCCGCCACATGGCGGCGGCCGCCACCAGGAACACCGCCGACAGCGCGGCGTCGGCGCGGCGGGTCTTCGACTCGCGCAGCGCACGCAGCGCGAACGCGACATGCGTCATCGCCAGCAGCACGCCGGCCGCGTCGTAGCGCACCCAGTACCCGAACGTGCGGTGCAGATGGGCCGGCAGCGTGGCCACGATGGCGGCCGCGAGCCACCCGGCGACCGGCCCCGCGCCCATGGCGCGCGTGGCCGCGTAGACCGGCAGCGCGGTGAGCGCGCCGCACACCGCGATCCACAGCATCAGGTGCACGCGCACATCCGCGTGGTCGAGCGGCGCCAGCGCGTCGTGAAACGCGGCGGCCGTCACGTAGAGCCCCAGCGGCAGGTGATCGGCCAGGCGGCGCCCCGTGGGCGGTTCGCTCAGCCGGTCGACCTCGGGCACGCGGCCCAGGGCCACGGTCTCGCGGACGATGCGTTCGTGGAACGCGGCGTCGTCGCGCAGCGCGATCGACGGATCCAGCAGCCACGGCAGCAGGCGCAGCGCGACGCCTACGACCACGACGGCCGCGAGTACGGCCACCGTGGCGCGCTGCGGCGCGGGGTTCATCCGCCGATCGCGCTCATGCCGCGATCGGGCTGGCGGAAGAACGGGCTGTTGATCAGGTGGCCCGGCTCCTTGCGCAGCACCGCCGCGCGCAGCAACTCGACGATGTCGGCGTCCGACGCGTCACTCCGCAGCGCGCGCCGGAAGTCGTATTCGGTGAGCGAGAACAGGCAGGTGCGGATCTGGCCGTCGGCGGTGAGCCGGATGCGGTCGCAGTGTCCGCAGAACGGCCGCGTCACCGACGCGATCACGCCGACGGTGCCGCCGCCATCGAGGTAGCGGAACCGCCGCGCGGGTGCGCTGGGGTCGTCGCCCTCCATCGGCTCGAGCGGGAACTCGGCGCCGATGTGGTCGAGGATCTCCGCCGCCGGCACCAGCTTCTCGCGCGACCAACCATGCTGGAAGTCGAGCGGCATCCACTCGATGAACCGCACCTCGAAGCCTTGCTCACGCCCCCAGCGCGCGAGCGGCACCGCCTCGTCGTCGTTGAAGCCGCGCATCAGCACCGTGTTCACCTTGATCGGCGTGAAGCCGGCGGCGCGCGCGGCATCGAGGCCGGCGATCACCTCGTGCCAACGGTCGCGGCGCGCGATCTGGAGGAACCGTCCGGCCTCGAGCGTGTCGAGGCTCACGTTCACGCGCTTGAGCCCCGCGGCGCGCAGCGGCGCGGCCATCGCGACGAGGCGCAGGCCGTTCGTGGTCAGCGACAGGTCGAGGTTGGGGGCGAGCGCGTTCAGCATCGCCACCAGCACCGGCAGGTCCTGCCGCACGGTCGGCTCGCCGCCGGTGAGGCGCACGCCGTGAACCCCCAGGCTCAGGCACACGCGGGTGAAGCGCGCGATCTCCTCGTAGGTGAGCAGGTCGTCCTTCGGCAGCCACGCCATGCCCTCGGCGGGCATGCAGTACACGCACCGCAGATTGCAGCGATCCGTGATCGAGATGCGCAGATCACGGACGGTGCGGCCGTGCGTGTCGACTAGCGGACTCAGGTTCATGTGGGCTCGAAGGTCGGTGGGGGCCAGGGCCGGGACCGCGTCCAATCGCCGGGTCCTCCATGACTCGTGCCTCAGGTGCCTCCTAGGATATAGGATACGGGCGTGCAGGAACCCCGTCCAGAACGCCATCCCCCCCGCCTCGGGAACCGGGCGTGAGCGCCATCCGCCTGGCGTCGGTGCAGGTCGGCCTGCCCCGGACGCGCGGCGACGCCCATGCCTCCGATCCCGCGCAGGGGGAGTGGACGTCCGCGATCTTCAAGGACCCGGTGGTGGGCCGGGTGCGCCTCGACCTCGAAGGGCTCGCGGGTGACGGCCAGGGCGACCGGGAATCGCACGGCGGACCCGAGCGCGCGGTGCTGATGTATGGGGCGGCGCACTATCCGCTCTGGCGGTCGGAACTCGGCCTCGCGCTGACCCACGGGGCGTTCGGCGAGAACTTCACGATCGACGGCCTCGACGAGACCACGGTGTGCATCGGCGATTCGTTCGCGATCGGCGACGCGGTCGTGCAGGTGTCGCAGCCGCGCGGACCGTGCTGGAAGATCTCGCGCCGCTGGAATCGTCCGGAGCTGCTCGAACGCGTCGTGGTCACCGGACGCACCGGCTGGTACTGCCGCGTGCTCCGGGCCGGCGACGTCGCGGCCGGCGACGTGTGCACCCTCACCGGCCGGCCGTGCGACAGCTGGACCGTCGCGCGCGTCGCCGCGCTGACCCGGCCCGGCGTCGCGTCGCCGGCCGAGCTCGAGTTCCTGATCGGGTGCGAGCCGTTGGCGGACGAGCGGCGGCAACAGTTCGCAAGGATCAGGGACCGCCGCAATGCCGGATCGGCCGCATGAACCGGGCTCCCGCGGAATCGCCGCAGTGAAGCATTCGCACCGGCTCGCGGCTGCGATCGCGGGCGTGTTCGTCGTGGCGGTCGCGCTCGGTGCGCTGCTGCCCCGGCTCGGCGGCTTCGGCCACGGCCGCGGCGCCGGCGGGCTCGGGCCGACGATCCGGCTGCCGTCGCTCGATGGCGCCGGCCCGTGGGTGACCGGCGCCATCGACTCGGATTCGCTGAGAGATCACGTCACGCTGGTCGTGCTGTGGTCCGACACCGATCCCGTCGCGCTCGCGCTGCTCCCCGAGGTGCAGGCGTGGCACCTGGCCTACGCCCGCTACGGGCTGCGCGTACTCGGCGTGCACGTGCCGGAGTTCGCGTTCGCGGCCGACACCGCGGTGGCGTCGCGTGTGGCGCGGCGGCTCGGGCTCACGTTTCCGATCGTCGACGATCCGGCATACCGGCTGGCGTCGCGATTCCGGCGCACGCTGCCGCGGCCGGCGTGCTACGTGGCCGATCCCGCGGGCCGCGTGGTGTTCGAAGGCGAGGGCTCGCGGCCCGACTCCGTGGATCGCGCGCTGCGCGATCAACTGGCGCTCGCGCGCCCCGACGCCGGCATCCCGGTGGGCCCGAACGCGCTGCGGGATCCCGCGCCGCGGCTGTGGCACCACGTGTACCTGGGCACGTCGCGCGCGCAGGCGGGGCCGCTCGCGAGCTGCGACACCGGCCGGCCGCAGACGTTCACCGCCCAGTTCCGGTTTCAGGAGGAGGGTCGCGCGTTCGTGGCGTATCCGGTGGGCCGCTGGACGCCCGGCGCCGAGGGGCTCACCGCGACGCGCGGCGGGGCCGAGAACTTCCTGTGCATTCGCGGCGACGGGCGCTCGTGGGCGGTGCTGGCGCCGCCGCCCGGCGGCGCGGCCCGCGTGTGGCTGCTGGATCGCGACGCGTGGCTTCCGCGGGCGCGGGCTGGGTCCGATGTGCAGTTCGACCCGCACGGCGCCGCGTTCGTGCTGGTGAACGAGCCGCGGCTCTACGACCTCGCGCGCTGCGACGGCGACTGCCTGCTCAAGCTGTCGCCGGACGCTCCCGGCGTCGCGTTCTACGCGTTCGCGTTCGGGCCCCCGGCGCGGCCGGGAGTGCTGTGATGGCCGCGCGCCCGGCCATTCTGCAGCGGCGGCTGCTCGCGTGGTTCGATGCCTCGCGCCGCGAGCTGCCGTGGCGCGCCACCCGGGACCCGTGGCGGATCTGGGTGTCCGAGATCATGCTCCAGCAGACGCGCGTCGCGACCGCGCTGCCGTTCTACGAGCGGTTCGTCGAGCGCTTCCCGACCGTGTCCGACCTCGCGCGCGCCGGCGAGCCCGAGGTGCTGCGGGCGTGGTCGGGGCTCGGCTACTACCGGCGGGCGCGTCATCTGCTCGCCGCCGCGCGGATCGTGGCGCGCGATCACGGTGGTCGCGTGCCGCGCGGCGAGGCCGAGTTCGGCGCGCTGCCCGGCGTGGGCCGCTACACGCGCGGCGCCGTGCTGTCGATCGCGTTCGGCGTGCCGCTGCCGGTGCTGGACGGCAACGTCGCGCGCGTGCTGTCGCGCGTGGCCGCGATGCCGCACGGCATCCGCGACCCGCGCGGCGCGCAGGAACTGTGGCAGCTCGCGGCGCAGCTCGTACCCGGCGCGCGGCCCGGCGACTGGAACCAGGCGCTGATGGAGCTGGGCGCCATGGTGTGCACCCCGCAGCAGCCGCGGTGCGGCGAGTGCCCACTGCGCGCCCATTGCGCCGCGCGGCTCGCGAACCGGGTCGACCACTACCCGCCGCGCGCCGCGCGCCCCGCCACGCGCCGCGTCCGGACCGCGATGGCGCTCGTCGAACGCCGCGGCCGCTGGCTCATGGTGCGGCGCGACGGCAGCGTGATGACCGGCATGTGGGAGCCGCCGGCTGCGGAGGTACCCGCCGGGGCCGCCGAGGTGGCTGGCGAGTCCGCCGAGCCAGTCGAGGCGTCTGGCAGGCCCCCCGGAGCGCGGCGCTCGCGCGTGTCGCGCCCGGTCGCGGCCCCCGCGTCGCTGGCGCACACGCTGGACGAGCTCGGCATCCACGGCGCCGCGACGCCCACCGGCGTGCGACTGCTGCACACCATCATGAATCGTGCGATCGAAGTCGACGTGTGGCGCGTGGCGCCCGCCCACCCGCGCCGCCGTACCCGTGCCGTCACCCGCTGGGTGGATCCCCGCGATCCCGATGTGCCGCTCACCGGCATCGCCCTGAAACTCGTGCGCGCGATGCTCGCGCGCGAGGACGCCGGCGCGGCGGCGCCGCGGCGCGTGACGTAGACTGCGACGATGGTGACACCGGATCCAACGCCCGCGGGTCGCGTGCTCGTGACCGACGGCGAGTTCAAGCACACGCTGGGCATCGTGCGTGCGCTCGCCGCGCGCGGCCACGAGGTGCATCTCGTGGCCGCGTCCGCACGGGCGCCAGCGGTGCATTCGCGCGCCGTACGCGCCTGGCACGTGGCGCCGCCCGCGCAGGCACAGGGGTACGACGAGCGACTGTTCCAGATCGCGCAGTCGCTGGCGCCGTTGAGTCTCGTCCCCGTTGGGAACGGCGCGATCGCCGCCGCCGAGCGCATGCGTGAGCGCTGGCCCGCGACGATCCGCGTGGCGCTGCCGCCGCCCGCGGCGTTCGCGATCGCGAACGACAAGACGCGCACCGGGGACGTGGCACGCGAGCACGACGTCCGCACGCCGCGCGAGCGGGTCGTCGCGACGGTGGATGATGCGCGATCGGCGCTGGCCGAGTTCGGAGCGCCGCTCGTCATCAAGTCCGCCCGCGAGGAGGGGCGCAAGGTGCTGCGTTACGTGAACGCCGCCGCGGAGTTGAGGACGGCGTTCGAGGACGTGGCGATTCGGTCGTCCGGAGCCGTGCTCGCGCAGGAGTTCATCGCCGGCGGCGGCTACGGATTCTCGGCGCTCTACTGGCGGGGCGCGCAGGTGCGCAAGTTCATGCACCGGCGCGTGCGCGAGTGGCCGCCGAGCGGCGGCACCAGCGCGTGCGCCGAAAGCGTTCCCGACGCTCCGGAGCTGGAACGCGCCGGCACGGCGCTGCTCGATGCGCTCCGCTGGCACGGCGTCGCGATGGTCGAATTCAAAGGCGACCCCGCGCGGGGTACTCTCTCGCTCATGGAAGTGAACGCGAAGTTCTGGGGCTCGCACGACGTGGCACTCGCGGCCGGGGTCGATTTTCCCGGCGACCTGGTCGCGCTGCTCGAAGGCCGGGTACTGCCGCCGCAACAGCCCTACCCGGCGGTGCGGTGCTCGTGGCCGCTCGGCGGCGACCTGTGGCACGGTCTGGCGCGCCCGTCGGCGCTGCCCCAGGTGCTGATGGACGCGGTGTCGACGCGCGTGGCCCACACGTGGCGCGCATCGGATCCGTGGCCGACGTGGCGCGAGCTGATCCAGTGGGCGCGGTCCGCGCCGGGCGCGCTGCGCGAGCTCCGGGGCACGCGCCGATGAGCTGGACGTTCGTGCAGCACGTGCACACGCGCCGATCGTTCGACTCGCGCGCCAACCCCGCGAAGATCGTCCAGCGCGCCGCCGCCGTGGGGATCGAGGTGCTCGCGGTCACCGATCACGACACCTGGCAGGGGTCGCAGGACTGCCGCGCGGCGGCGCTGTCGCTCCAGCTTCCCGTGCGCGTGATCACCGGCACCGAGGTGCGGACGTCGAAGGGTGACCTGATCGGGTTGTTCGTGACGTCGGACCTGCTGGAACGCGACGCCGTGAAGTTCTGCGACGCGGTGCACGAACAGGGTGGCATCGTCGTGCTGCCGCATCCCTACAAGTGGCACGAGCTCGACGACGAACTGCTGTCGCATGTGGACATCGTCGAGGTGCACAACGCGCGCTGCACGCCGCTCGACAATCAGCGCGCAGCCGAGCTGGCGCTCGAGCGCAACCTCGCGACGCTGGTGGGGCCGGACGCCCATCGCCTCGGCGAGTTGCTGCTCGCGCGCAACGAATTCGACGGCGACCCGCCCGGCGACGAGGCCGCCATCAAGCATGCGCTGCTGCACGCGCCGCGCCGGTTCTTCGTGGAGCCGGGCACGATCTGGGACGAGTGGCTGAGCCAGGCCGTCAAGCTCACGCGGCAACCGTCGCCGGTGCTCGCCTGGGGGCTGCTGCGCGGCATGGTGCGGCGGCTCGCCAAGCCCGACGCATACCGGTACGAATGACTCAGGACGGCAGCGCGGCCGCCGGCCTCCACACGCCGCCGCTGCGACCGGAGGACGCGATCGAACGCCCGGTCGCGGCCGGAACACCCTCGATCCTGGCGCCGTTGCCGGACGGCGCGCCACCGTCGCCGCTGCTGCGCGGCCGCTCGTTGCGCGTGCTGCACGGCATGTACGAGATCGCCGGCCAGGGCATGGTGCTGGCGCAGTCACTGCGCGAATTGGGGTGTGACGCCAGGGCGTTCTCCTATCAGATCGCCTGGGACGGCCGCCGCAGCGACATCGTGGTCGACCTGGACGTGCACTCCGCCACGCTCGGCAAGGGTCTCGCCATGGCAGGTGCATTCGCGCGCCACGCGGCGGAATTCGACGTGTTCCATCTGCACTTCGGCACGTCGTTCCTGCCGCGGCGGCTCGACGTCCCGCTGCTGCGCGCGATGGGGCGCAAGCTCGTGTTCCACTTCCACGGCTGCGAGGTGCGGCACCGTACGCACATGCTGGCCACGCACCGGCTGTCGACCTGCACCGAGTGCGAGGCGTTCTGCCGGCCCGCGCATCAGGCGCGACTGCTGGACGACGCGCGGCGCCACGGCGACCTGCTGCTCTACTCCACGCTCGATCTCGCCGAGTCGGTGCCGGGCGGCCGGAACCTGGCGCTCACGATCGACGCCGCGCGCTGGGAGGCCGCCGCGCGCGAGCGGCCGCTTCCCGACCCCGGCCGCCGCGACGGCGTGAACGGTCCGGTGGTGATCGCCCATGCCCCCACGAACCGGCTCATCAAGGGGACGCGCCACGTGGTGGACGCGGTAGAGCGCCTGCGGCAGGAATTCCCGCGCGTCGAGCTGCGCATGATCGAGCAGCAGCCGTGGGCGTCGATGCCGGAATTCCTCGCCGGCTGCGACATCCTCGTCGACCAGCTCATGATGGGCTGGTACGGCCTGCTGGCGATCGAAGGCATGGCCGAGGGCCGCCCGGTGATCGCCTACCTGCGCGAGGATTTCCGCCCGCTGCGGCCGGGGCTGCCGGTTGTGAGCGCGGAACCCGCCACGATCTACGACGTGCTGCGCGGGCTGATACGCGATCCCGTGCGCCGCGCGGTGATCGGGACGCAGGGTCCGCCGTTCGTGCGCCGCTGGCACGACCTGCGCGCCGTGGGCGCGGTGCTGCTCGCGGAATATCAGAAGTTCTACGCCAATCCGGAGCGCCGGCCATGAGCGTGCGATTCATATTTCATGCGGTGGCGTGGGAGCATCCGCTGGCGCGCTGGACGGTCGAGACGCTGGCCCGCCTGCTGGAGGAGCCCTGGACATCCGAACCCGCGGGATCGGTTCCGCGATCCGAGGGCGCGCCCATCTATGTAGGGCCAGTGTCCGAAGCGCCGGGGAGCGCCGCGGCGGTGATCGAATTCGAGCACTGGCCCGAGTGGGATCCCGACACGCTCGCGCTCGGCAACTTCGGCGGCGTGCCGCTGCCGTGCCCCGAGGCCTCACTGCCGGCGCCGCCCGGGCCGGCCGTCGAAGCCGACGACGGCACCGTGACGTCGCCGGTGCCGCGCGTGTTCCATGGGGAATGGCTGCGCTCGCTCGGGTTCATGCTCACCCGCGAGGAGGAGTTCCTCGACGATCGCCGCGACGAGTGGGAGTGCTTCAAGGGCACGTGGTCGCGCCTGCACGACCTCGGTGTGCTCGACCGGCCGCTCGTGAACCTGGCCGCGGGGCAGCTCGCGGCGCGGGTCCGGTCGTGGCACGACGCGCGGAATCGGGACCCCGAGCAGGTGCCGCGCTGGCCCAACGGCGCTCGGTTCGCGGTGGCGCTCACCCACGACGTGGACGATGTGGCGCTGCGGTCGGCCCGCGGCGCGCTGCGACTGCTGGGGCGGACGCGGCGGCCGGGCGATTACGCGATGCGCGGCGGGTTGCGTGCGCTGGCGCGGTCGTTCACCGGTGGCCGGCCCGATCCCTACGATTGCTTCGACCGCTGGGTGGGCGAGGAGGCACGGCGCGGCTTCAAGGCGTCGTACTACTTCGTGCCGCCCGATCGCGCGAGTTCGCACGAATACGATCCCACCTACGCGTGGCAGGACCGCGTCCTGTTCGCAGGCCACCGCATCACGGTCGGCGGCATGATGCACGGCATGGCGCGCCTCGGCTGCGACGTCGGCCTGCATGGCGGCTATCTCAGCCACAAGGATGCCGCCGAGCTGGCGCGCGAGAAGCGCTCCGTCGAACGCGCCGCGGAGCACGCCGTCACGGGCGGCCGCCAGCACTTCCTGCGCTTCGACATCCGCAACACGTGGGACGCGCAGGAGCAGGCCGGGCTGCGCTACGACTCGACGCTCGGCTACAACGAGGCGATCGGGTTCCGCGCCGGCATCGCGGCGCCGTTCCGGCCCTGGAATCCCACGAAACGCGCCGCGCACGGGCTGATCGAACTGCCGCTCACGGTCATGGACGGCACGCTGTTCCGCACGCTGGCGCTCGATCCCGCGCACGCCGTCGCACGCGTGCGCGAGCATCTCGAGCGTGTGGAGGAGACCGGCGGACTTGCGGTGCTGCTGTGGCACCCCAACGCGGCCGCGGAGGAGCTGTTCCCCGGGTGGTGGAACTGCTGGATGGCGACGCTCGACTGGCTCGCGACGCGCAAGGCGTGGGTCACGAGTGCTGCGGCGGTGGCGGAGTGGTGGCGGGAGCGGGAGGGGCGGCAGGGGATGGGAGGCTGAGAGGCATTATGTTGAATGTGCCGACCCAGGGAACCATTGATCTCAGTCGTCTACCGCATGGCAGCCCATTCTTGCGCAGCTCCGGCGCCATTCTGCCATTCGTGATCTTGCTGCTCACATCCGGCTGTTCACAATCCACCAAGCCGAGGACGTGTCCTCCATACTACGCACGCGGCTCGGTGGACATCAGCCCCACGTGGTCCCCCGATGCGAAGTTCATCGCGTACGACCGCGGCGTTCACAATGCCCCAGACACCACGGGCGTCTACGTCATCAGCTCGGCCGGTGGAACGCCGACCCTGCTCACGGCGATGCTCTTTTCGACGACCCCCGAACTCGCATGGTCGCCTGACGGCACTCGAATCGCGTTCTACGCCGGAGACATCTGGACGGTGACCGTTCCCGATGCAGCTTTGCGGCGGTGGACATTCAACGCGCCCTACGCCGTCCACCCTGCATGGTCACCGGATGGCCGCTACCTCGCTTATGTCGTCAACGCCAGGGATCCAGCACGGCCGGACAGTGCGTCCGGGCTCCACATGATCGATACGCGCGATGGAAGCCAGCGTGCGTTGTTGCACAATGGTGTCGCAACGACATGCGAGCGGGTAGCCTGGTCGCCGCTCGGTCACACGATCGCGTTTGCCGGCTACTCGGCGGGCAAGTCCACGACCGACATCTACACCGTGGCCGTCGATGGAACACAGTTTCATCGTCTGACCGACGTGAACGGGACCGCCAGCGATCCTCAATGGAATTCCGACAGTTCGCTCATTCTTTTCGACTTCGCTCCTGCGCCATGCATTCCATCGCTTTCGACCGATCGTACGACACTGAGCATTCACTCGGACGGAACCGGCCTCCGCCGATGGCCGGTAAATTTGGGCGACCCGCGCGTTACGTTCGCCTTCCCCTTCGTTCTGAGCCCCGACGGCCAACGGGTGGCATTTGTGGGACTCGACGTCACCAAACGCATCGGGGTCATCTGGACGAAGGGCCTTGATGGCAGCGGCCCGAGGCAGATCACGCAGCCGTAGCCACCGTGGACTGGATTGCAACTCGATCTGGACGAAACGTCAATCGCGCCGCAGAATTGAGTCATGAAGGCAACGGGAGCGCCCAAATGGGGGCGCATGCGATTGTGGTCGGTGCTCGTTTCGGCACTCGCGGCGCTCACGGCGTTCGGAGCCGAAGAGTCCAGGTCATGCTCCTGCGTGGAATCCGATTACGGGTTCCTGCTGGCAGACAGCACGGAAGTACCCTCCAACCTGGGCGGTGTGCCGTGGTATGGGCCACCGGATGGCACCCCGGACACGTTCCTCCGCCAGGGTCTCGAATTCTCGGTGGAACGCAGAGACGGAGCGGAATGGAATCGAGTGGCGTTTAACGTCCGATATCTCGAGGTTTCGCCTGTCGGCTCCCTGCGATCACCTTACGAGAGCAGCCGGGGCAGTCTGTGGCTCGTCGAGCCTGAACAGGGATTCACACCGGGTTTGGAATATCGCTTTCGCTACCGAGCCAGCAGCCTGACGCAGCGGGAGAACATCGTGGTTCACGTCGCAGTGTCGTCGCTCACCCCGTTTCGAGGGGAACTCAGGCTTGGATCGAGCGAGTCTCGGGTCGGGCCATTGGGCGTATCCTCGCCCAATGGGATGTGCGCTGCGGGCATCTCGGCAGCCAGGAGCGATCTGGAGTTTCAATTGCCTGCAGCCTGGGCGCCGTTTCGGCAATCTTTGCTGTTCGCAACCAGAGTCGATGACCAATTCTGGCGGCCTGCGGCCGGAATGTGCAAGCTCGTTCCACCCGGGCTGAGCTGGTGCGGAGCTGCTCATGATCGCGTCTACACGGATTGTGGCGCCACCGATGGAATCATCTACAAGGCGATATTCTCGGAGGCGAGCGTAAAGCTGGACCCTGGACTGCATCGCGTCGAGATGGTCGCCTGGTTGCCCGGGACCAACCTGGAGATCAGAGAGCATGCGGTCGTGGATCTCGAATGCTCAAGATGATGAAAAGCTCCGCGCCTCACACCCGATGCATCAGCTGCCGAATCGCCCCCAGGTGATACGCGAGGTGCGCGATCGCGCCCATGCCGGCGCCTTCGTTGACGAACGTCTGCTCCGGCAGCGCCCGCATCACTCTCAGGAATTCGATCCGCCCCGCTTCCAGCTCGCGCTGCAGTGCCGCCCATTCCTCGTCGTTGACCTGTTGCGGCGAGAAACTTCCGGGCCAGTCGCGGGGTCCGCGCACGCCCTGCACCCATTCGGCGCCCACGCGCAGGTGGAAACTCATGTGACGCGCGTGGCCGGCAATGCTGGGATGGCTGTCGAACGACCGCGAGGCCTGCGCGGCGGTGAGCGAGCGCAGTGTGCTCCGTACGCCCGAGGAGTGATCCAGGTACCGCGTGCCTTCACCGGGGCGCCCGCCGTCGAACGTCTCCCGGATCAATTCCTCCATCTCGGCGAATACGGCCACGTACATGGGTTACCTCACAATCAGAATTCCACCCGCACTTCCGCGAGAGCGTTGCGCGTGGCGGCTGGGATGAACTGCGGGGCGAGGTTCCCCGCCGCATCGTAGTCCATGTAGCCGCCGGTTTCGTAGCGGCGGTCGAACGCATTGAACATCCGCAACGTAAATTCCACGCGCGCGCCGTTGACCCGCATGCCGTACCCGCCGTTCAGGTCGAGCACGGAATGCGGCGCGATGCTCGCCGCGTCGGTCGCGGTGTTGTCGAGGAACATGCGGCCGATGCAGCGCCCATCCGCCCCCAAGCGTACTCCGTGGCTCGTCAAGGCTATGGAAAGATTGCCCAACGCGGCGGGAAAGAAGCCGATCGTGTTGCCGTCGTAGCGGACCTCGTCGGCGGCGGTGGTGCCGTAGCGCTCCCGGTACTCCACGAAATGGTTGTCGGACAGGGTTGCGTTGGCGTTCACGGCCAGCGAGATGCCGCCCGCCAGCGCGTGTTGCCCTCGGGCCGCCAGCTCCACGCCCTGGTGCACGGAGCGGGCGGCGTTGCCGAGAATCGGATAGCCGAGGTCGGTGTCGAACTGCCCCGCGTACACGAGCTCGTCGCGGAACACCATGCGGAACAGGTTGACGGTAAGCGCGGCGCCGGCCGTTTGCCACGCGCCGCCGAGCTCCCAGTCCTGCACGTGCTCCGGGTGTACGAGCGGAACACGGTACGACTGCCGCAGCGGATCGTGCTGGGCATACAGCGGCACGTTGCCGACGCCCTCGCCGTCGTACAGATCGCGCAGCGCGGGTTCACGCGCGGCGCTCGACCACGCGGCGAACGCGCTCACGCGCGGCGTTGGGCTCCAGGTCACGCCGAGGCGCGGCAGCGCGAAGTCGTAGGTCTGATCGAACCGCACACCGTCGAAGCGATCGTCGCGCATCGAGTAGCGCTGATGCCGCCACGCGAGGTCGCCGGTGACGCGCACGTCGCTCCGCGCGTTCCATTCCTCGCGAACGTAGGCGCCCGCCGCGAGCGTGCGCGGATGGAAGTCGTAATAGGTGAGGTCGGCCTCGGTCCCGGGTGGCAGCCCGTTGCCCGATACCACCTGCCCGAAGTGGCGCCCGTCGTGCGCGCGCAACTCGCCGCCCAGCGTGAGTGCCCCGCCCGCGTGCTCCAGCCGCACGCGCGGCACCCAGCCGTAGTGCTGGTTCTGCACAGTGCGGCGCCGCACGATGTCGGTGCGTTCCAGCAGTCGGCGGCCCTGCGCGTCGGTGACGTAGGCGCCGGTCGAATCGCGCGCGAAGTAGTCCCCGGGATGTGCAGTGGTGTCGGCGGTGAACCATGGCGCCAGCCGGTAGCCCGCCAGGTCCTGGCCGAAACGCTGCTCGTCGTAGTAGCCGCGACCGTCGAACCAGAACAGCGTCTGTGTGAACGCGACCCGGTCGCGCGGCGACCACGAGTGGATCAGCTCGTAGTGCGGCTCGAAGAAGTGATCGCGCTCGCCGGCGTAGCCGAGCGGATTGAACCTGCGGTCGTCCGACGCGTTACCGGTGAGGCCGCCGTCGAGGTCTTCGCGCGGGATGCCGAGGTAGGCGAGGTGGGTCTCCTCGGGGCCGCCGTAGAGATTCATGCGCAGCGACTGCCGGCCCTGGAGCCGGCGCACGGACACGGCGTACGACCACAGGCGCGTGTCGGACTGGTCGCGATAACCGTTCGTCTCGATACGCGAATAGCGGGCATAGGTGCTCCAGCCGTGCGCGAGCGGGCCCGAGTTCATCTCGAGCATCAGCCGCCGCGTGTCGTAGGACCCGCCGGACACGCTCGCGGTCATGGCGGGCGTATCCGACATGGGCGCCGTGTCGAGGTTCACGCTGCCGCCGACCGACGCGGCACCGTACAGCGACGAGCCGACGCCGCGCTGGAGCTGCACCTCGGCGGTCGACGCCAGCAGGTCGGGATGATCGATCCAGTACACCTCGTGCGACTCGGGGTCGTTGAGCGGCACGCCGTTGATGAGCACGCTGATGCGGCGCTGCGGGAAGCCGCGGATCGAGAGATAGGAGTAGCCGATGCCGTTGCCGGCATCGGAATAGGCGTAGGCGCCGGGCAGCATCGCGAGCGCCATCGGCGTGTCCTGGCCCCAGTTCGCCGACTTGAGCGCCGCGCGATCGAGCGTGGTGCGCGCGATCGGCGCCTGCGCGTCGGCGCGCGCGGTGTTCACCACCACCTCGGGCAGCGTGACCACGTGCGACAACGTGTCCGAGGCTGCCGCGCCGCCGCCCGCGACTGCCGGTGACGTGGAGTCCGCCGCCGCTCGGCTCGCCATGGACGGTGACGCGGAGTCGGCGGCGCGTGCGATGGCGAGCGCCCCGCTCAACGGTGTCGCGGCCAGCGCGAACGCCACCGCCGCGAGTGCCAGCGGTGCGCCCGACTCCGCGCCCCCGCCGCGACGGCGCTTGTTCACCGCCCAGCCCGCGGCGAACATCGCGACCGACGCCGCGAGCCCGGGGTAGATCGGCTCCATCCCCAACGGGTACGCCTGCTGCGGATGGAGGTGCTTCGCTACGACCCACGCCAGCGCGGTCGCGAACGGCACCAGCATCGTGGCGAGCGCCCACGCGCCGCCGCGGCTGCCCACTCCCAGCAGCGCCGAGGCCACCGGCACGAGCAGCGTCGGCGTGACGACCGACCCGATGTCGTGCCACAGGTCGATCACGCTATGGTTCATCAGCGCCAGACCGGTCGCGAACACGGTCGAGATCGCGAGCCCCAGGCGCGAGTAGAACGGCACGCGCGAATCGTCGGGGTCGCGGCGCAGGCGCCAGATGAAATCGCGGCCGATCGTGGTCGCAGCGATGAAACCGTAGGAATCGATCGTGCTCATCACCGTCGCGATCATGCCGAGATAGAAGATCCCCAGCGCCACGTGCGGCAGAGCGACGCGTGCCAGCTCCGGGAACGCATACACCGGGTCCTCGAGATGCGGCAGCAGGGCGCGCGCGTACAGGCCGCACGTCGTGGTCATGAAGTCGAACAGCGCCCACCACGCGATCGACCACAGCACGCCGTCGCGCGCCACACGCGGATCGCGCGCGGCGTAGGCGCGCTGCCAGAACCCGGGATCGACGAGCGTCGACAGCGCGATGAAGTACCACACGAAGATCGCCTGCGGCGGGTTGCCGCCGTTCCAGGTGAAATGCGAGGCGGGCAGTGCACCCGGCGTGAACGGCAACAGCCCGTGACGCGCGACGAGGAACGCCAGCATCATGGCGAAGCCGAGGAACATCAGCGCGAACTGCACCTGGTCGGTGAACACCACGGTGCGCAGCCCGCCCTTGTCGATGTAGAACATCGACAGCCCCGCAGCCATCACGATGCACGGCGCCAGCGCCCAGCCGGTCATCGCCGAGAACAGCGTGCCCAGCACGAGCACGTATGCCGCCGGCGCCGACGACACGAATACCGTGAACGCGCCGAACAGCGCGGCGCCGCGCCCGTAGCGGCGGTCGAGCAGGTCGGGCAGCGTGTAGAGCGACGCCACGCGCGCGCGCCGCGCGAACAGCAGCGCGAACAGCAGCGCACCCACGTAGTACGGCACGCCGAACACGATCCAGTTCGCCACGCCGTAGCGCCACGAATACTCGCCGACGCCCAGGATCCCGCCGTACCACGTGGCCACGAGCGTGGCGACGAACGCCGGCAGCGTGACTGCGCGGCCTGCCACCATGTAGTCGAGCGTTCCCGCCCGGCGTCCGCGACCGCGCCACCACACCACGCCGAGGAACGCGAAATACGCGGCGACCAGACCCCAGTCGAGCATGCTGTTGCTGAACATGAGCGATCCTTGCGGGAGCGTCTCGTGCGGGAGCGCCGAAGCTCGATCCGCGTGCCGCGGCGCGTGAGACGCGCCCGCAACGAGACGCCGTCCACGCAGGGACGGCATGAAAACACAGCGGAGAGCTCGTCGGTTTTCGCCGTTTCCCTACGCTGGCTTTATCCAGTTCAGGTTCGAAGGGTGTGCTCTCAGGCCGGCACTTCGCCGACCACCCCTAACGACGCGTGTTCGCCGTGGAGGCGAACGGGCGGCAGCATGCGCTCACGGAGGGATGTGGCGCAAGTCGGCGCGGGATCATCATTGCCGCCGAGGCCCCCGTCGCCTACGGTCCCGCAATGCCGGTCGCCGACTCGCACCCGCCTGCCTCGCCGCTCGCCGCGCCGCCCCGCACGTACACGCTGCTCCTGACGCTCCTCGGCCTCGCGACACTCGCGCTCCATCTCGCGAACGCCACCCGCTACGGCTGGTTCCGGGACGAGTTCTATTACCTCATGTGCGGGCGGCGACTCGCCTGGGGTTATGTCGATCATCCGCCGGTCATCGCGGCGATCGCCGCGTTCACCGAGCGCGTGCTCGGCGGCTCGATCGCCGCCGTGCGACTGCCGGTGGCGCTCGCGCACGCATTGCTGGTCGTGGTCGCCGGGCTGATGGCGCGCCAGTTCGGCGGTGGCCGCGGGGCGCAGGTGCTGGCCGCGCTCGCGGTGCTGGCGGGGCCGGTCTATCTGGGCGGCGCATCGACGCTCAACATGAATCCCATCGACCAGCTGCTGTGGAGCCTGTGCCTGCTCCTGATGGTGCGCGCGTTCGCGACGGACCGTTCGCCGAATTGGCTGCTGTTCGGCCTGATCGCGGGCATCGGGCTCATGACCAAGCACTCGACGGCGTTCTTTCTCGCCGCCACGCTCGCCGGCATCGTGGTCTCGCCGCAACGCCGGCTGTTGTTCCGGCGCGGGCCGTGGATGGCGGCTGCGGTCGCGGCGCTCGTCGTGTCGCCGAATATCTACTGGGAAATCCGGCAGCACTGGCCCACGCTCGAGTTCCTGCGCAACGCGTCGGCACATAAGAACTATGCCGCGTCGCCGCTCGAGTTTCTTTCGGCTCAGGCGCTGATCATCGGGCCGCTCAGCGTGCCGCTCGTGGTCGCCGGCGTGATCTGGCTGCTGGTGGCGTCGGGGGCGCGGGTGTTCCGCGCGATCGGCTGGGGGTTCGTCGCGATCTTCGCGTTGCTGTTCGCGATGAAGGCCAAGCACTACTACATGGCGCCGGCCTATCCGGTGGTGTTCGCCGCGGGCGCGGTGGCGCTCGAGCGCATGACGCGGCGACCGATGCTGCGCTGGCTGCTGCCGGCCTACGCGGTGCTCGTGGTCGCCGGCGGCGTGGCACTCGTTCCGTTCACCGTTCCCCTGCTGTCGCCGCAAGCGATCCACGACTACGCGATGTCGCTCGGTCTGCGTGAACCGCAGACCGAGCGACATCGCCCCGCGCGCCTGCCACAGACGTTCGCCGACATGTTCGGCTGGGAGGAGCTGGCGGCGACCGTGGGCCGCGTGTACCACGCGCTGCCCGATTCCGAGCGCCGTCACTGCGCGGTGTTCGCGAGCAACTACGGCGAGGCGGGCGCGCTCGAATGGTTCGGGCCGCGGTACGGCCTGCCGCGGATCGTCAGCGGCCACAACAACTACTTTCTGTGGGGACCGCCAGACTCGCTGACGAATGTCGTGATTACGGTGGGGGAGGATTCGAGCGACGTCGCGAAATCATTGTTCAGCGTGACGCGGGCCGCGACGTTCAGCCATCCATGGAACATGCCCTATGAGAGCGATCTGCCCATCCTGGTCGCGCGCCGGATGCGCGCGCCGTGGCGCGTGATCTGGCCGCAGACGAAGAAGTACATCTGAGTTCGAAACGCGAACGGGCCCCACAAATGCAGGGCCCGTTCCGATGCTCGGCCGGCACAGGGTAGCCGGCCGTGGTTCAGGCTCCGCGACTCCCCCTTGACGCCCGGAACCCCTCCCACACCTTAGGCTACGGATCGAGCGCTCCCGACGGATGAGCGATCGATTCGACAGCAGACGCCCTTGTACCGCGCCGCTTCCGGGCGTAACGTCCGGCCGCCGCGTCTCGGTACGGGCCGCCGTGCGCCTCGCGTTACGAGGCCGGACACCGTCGCCAGGCGCCGGCGGGCTCGTCCAATCGCCCGCCCCGCACGTAGATCCATTGAACATGAGCGGCAACGAGGTTCATGTGGCCCAGCAAGAACTGGACTTCCAGTGCCTGCAACGCACGCAGGCCGGAGACAGCCGGTCGTTGAGCGAGCTCTACGACCGGTATACGCCACTGCTATACCCGGTGGCGCTCCGGATCCTGCGCAGCCCGGCGGATGCCGAGGATGCGGTGCAGGATGCTTGGCTGCAGGTGTGGAAGCGGTCGGCGAGCTACGACCCGCGGCGCGGAACCGTCGCGGCCTGGCTGCTCACCGTGGTTCGCACCCGGGCGCTCGATCGATATCGCAGCATGGCATCGCGCAATCGAGCCGAGTCCCGCGTGGACCCGGAGCCGGTGACTCCCCCTGAAGATCCGACGAGTCAGGCGAGCCAGGTGCAGTTGAGTGCACGGGTTCGATCCGCCATGGCGTCGCTGGCTCCCCAGCAGCGCCAGGTGCTCGAAATCGCCTACTTCGAAGGGCTGTCGCAGAGCGAGATCGCGGAACGATTGAGCGCGCCGCTCGGCACGGTGAAATCGTGGACCCGGCAGGGCCTGATGCGCCTGCGGGAGCTGCTGCCTCAGGAGGAGTGGGTGTGAGCGACCATCGTCCGGAATACATCGACCTGTGCGCCGCCTGGGCGCTGGGCTGCCTCGATCAGGGCGACGTGGTCCTGCTCGACGAGCACCTGGCGCAGGGTTGCGCCGAGTGCGGGACGGCGATGGCCGAGTTCTCCGCCGCCACCGTGCTGGTCGCCGCGTCGGCGCAGCGCGCGCCCGCGTCACCCGCACTTCGCGAACGCGTGATGGCGGCGGCCGTGCAGGCGGCCGGGCCCGCCGCCATCGCGGCCGCCGCCATCGCTCCGGTCGCCGGGGCGGCGACGCCGGCCGCGCGACCGGGAGTGGCGCCGGGTTCCGCGCCGCGTGCGGCGCCCCCCGTGACCGGCGGCGGCGCGACTGCCGGCGGGCGCGATGGTGCTCGCGACGCCGGCCCGGCGCGGGTGATCGAATTCCGGCAGCGCCCGGCGTGGACGATGTGGGTGCCGCTGGCCGCGGCGGCGGCGCTCGCGATCGCCTCGGGCGTGCTGTGGATGCGCGTCCACAAGCTCGATTCCGACCTGGCGGCGAGCAACACGGAGATCGCGCAGTTGCAGCGAACGGCCGAAGAGGGCGACAAGTGGCTGGCGGTGCTGCACTCGGCCGACGCGCGCGTGTCGGTACTCGAGCCGACGACCGACGGCGACGCGCGCCTGCGTGCCCGCGCCACCTATGACCCGGCCACGAAGCGGGCCGTGATCGTATTCGAGAACTTCACGAAGCCGACGAATCGCGACTACCAGTTGTGGGTGATCCGTGACGGCGCGCCGGCGAGCCTCGGCGTCGTGCACGCCGACGACCAGGGCCGCGCGGTGCTGGAGCTCGAAGGTGTCGGCGATTCGTTCGCGCTGAGCGCGTTCGCCGTATCGCTCGAGCCCGAGGGCGGCTCTCCGAATCCCACGCCGTCCGGACCCGTCGTGATGCTCGGGAAGCTGAGCGGATGACTCTGCCGCGCCGACCGGGCCACACCCGCCCCAGCGCCATCGAGCATTCGCCGGCATGATCACCATCCGCCGCGAGAAGAGCACCGATCCCGCCTCGATCCGCCGCGTCATCGACGCCGCGTTCGGACGCCCGAACGAATCGGCGGCAGTGGAGGCGATGCGCCAGCGCGGCGCGATCGTGCTGTCGCTGGTGGCGATCCGGGCCGACACGATTATCGCTCAGTTGCTGTTCACCGCGGCACGATTCGATACTTCGACCGCTCCGGTCTGGCTCGACGGCGATCCCGACGCCCCCGCGGATGCGGCCGGGAGCGCCGCTGCCGCAGCGCCGGTGGCGCGCCCGGTGCTCCAGCGCCGGACCGAGCCCGAAATCCAGTGGGTATCGCTTGAAGAGGAGTTCGAGAAGGAAGAGCGTCAACGTGAGATGGAGGAAGTCGCGGAAGCCGCCGCCGCGGTGGCCCGCGCGGCCAAGCGCAAGGCGCCAGCAGAGAAGGTCACGCGCGTTTCCACGCTCACGGGCGGCGGGATCCGCGTGCCGGAATTCGCGGTGATGGCGCCGGTCGCCGTGATCCCGAATCAGCAGCGCCGCGGCATCGGCAGCGAACTCGTCGAGGCGGGTCTCGAGCAGTTGTCACGCCTCCACGCTCGCGCCGTGTTCGTGCTCGGCGATTCCAGCTACTACAGCCGGTTCGGCTTCGTGTCGACGCGGCCGTTCGGCATCGGCTGCGACCCGCCGTCTAGGAGCGCTACGTTCCAGGTGCACGAGCTGCGTGCGGGCACGCTGGCCGGGTTGAACGGCGTCATACAGTTCGAGCCCGAGCTGAGGAACCTGGGCTGAACGCGCGGCCGCCGGGCCAGGATCTGCGCGATCGCCGGCTGCTCTACACCGCCGCGTTCCTGCGCGCCCTCGCCACCGGTATGGCGGGCGTGCTGCTCGGCATCTACCTGGCGCGCGTCGGCCTCGACGCCACCCACATTGGATTCGTAATCGCCGCCGGGCTCGCGGGCGGAGCCGTGGCGACGCTGCTCGCCACCCTGCACGGCGATCGCTTCGGACGCCGCCAGTTGCTGATGGTGATCGCGCTGCTCGGAGTCGCGGGGGGCGCGGTCGTGGCGTTCGCGACCGATCCCTGGGTGCTGGTCGCGGCGTCGTTCCTCGGGATGATGAACGGCATGGGCCGCGATCGCGGCGCGGCGCTGGCGATCGAGCAGTCGCTGCTGCCGTCGACCACCGGCGACGCGGGTCGCACGCGCGTCGTGGCGTGGTACAGCGTGTTGCAGGACTCGGGACATGCGCTCGGCAGCCTGTTCGCGGGATTGCCGCAATTGCTGAGAATGCGCGGCGTCGGCGACCTGACCGCGCTGCGGATGCCGTTCGCGTTCTATGGCCTGCTGATCCTGGCGACGCTGCTGCTCTACCTGAGGTTGTCGCCGGCGCTCGAGGCGGCCCCGCAGGCGCGCACCCTTTCGGTGTCGCCCGAGAGCCGCAAGGTGGTGCTCAAGATCAGCGCGCTGTTCACGATCGACGCGCTCGGCGGCGGCTTCCTGACGACTGCGCTGATTTCATATTTCTTCTTCAAGCGGTTCCACGTCGAGGAAGGTGTGATCGGGCTGCTGTTCTTCTTCGCGCGGGTGGCGAATGCGTTCTCGCACCTGGGCGCCGCGTGGCTGGCGCGCCGCATCGGCCTCGTGAACACGATGGTGTTCACCCACGTGCCGTCGAGCATCCTGCTCGCCACGGTGGCGTTCGCGCCGACCTTCCCGATCGCGGCGGTGCTGTTCCTGCTGCGCGAGGGCCTCGTCGAGATGGACGTGCCGACGCGCACGTCGTACGTCATGGCAGTCGTGAAGCCCGAGGAGCGGCTCTACGCCTCGGGTGTCACGAGCATCGTGCGCATGGGCGCGTGGGCCGTGGCCCCGTCGTTCGCGGGACTGTTCATGCAAGGCGTGTCGATGGGCATGCCGCTGTTCATCGGCTCCAGCCTCAAGATCCTCTACGACGTGCTGCTGTTCCGCGCGTTCAAGCACGTGAAGCCGCCCGAAGAGCGGTAGCGACCGGGGCGTAGGCCGCGGCGCTGCGGTTCAGAACGCCACGCGAACCGCCAGCTGCGGATCGCCATGTGCGGGGCACGTTGAGCGCGATCGCCGCACCCTCGAACGGCAGCACCGCGGCGTGGAACTCCCGCACCAGGCGACGCCGGGCCTCAATCGGATTGGGAGGATGGTAGCCGTAATCCGGCTGGACCCGCGCCGCCTCCTCGAGCGTCATGCCATTGCGCTCGAGCCAGCCTGCGAGTTCCGGATCGCCCGCCAGTTGGCGGACGTACGAGTGATTCGCGGTGGTGGCGACACGCTGCACGAGCGCGCCCCCGCCCGCCGCCTCGATCACGTATGCCATCGCGCAGCGCGTGCCGTGCTCGTCGACGAAGCTCGGGCGGCGGCCGGCGGGGAAGTCGTGGTTGTGCGGGAACACCCCGGCGGTCCAGTAGGCGTGGAGCACATCGAGGACATGCCCGCGCGCGAGCCGTTGCGTGGGCCCGAGTCGAGAAACATCGCGTATGCGCAGGGCGCGTTCGGCGCGAGCGAGATGGGCGCGGACGCGGGCTCCGTCAGCAGCGGCGGGATCGCCGGGGACGGTAGCGGATTGGACGACGACGGCGACGGCCCACATACATAGTAATACTGCGGCGCACGGTTTCATGGGAGCGTTCCTCCGGGCCCGGCTGCCCCGCGCCGGCCGGATCGGGTTCCCGATTTCCACACGACGAGCCGATCGGATCCTCCACACGCCCCGGCATCTTCGCCCCGCGCCCCGCCTTGCCGTATGTTCCGAGCATGCGTCAGACCCAGGGCTCGATGATCTGTCCGTCGTGCGGCAAGCTGATCGGCGTCTCCGAGCAGGAGTGCCCGTTCTGCGGCGCCAAGAATCCGAGCCTGTTCGGCTACGCCCCCGTAATCCAGCGATGGTTCGGGCGCCGGCTCGATCTCATCTCGCTGATCGTGACGACGTGCGTGGTGCTCTACATCGTGGCGCTCGCGCTCGAGCCCGACGCCATCCTGCATCCGCAGGGCGGATTCTTCGGACTGCTGGCGCCGGGATCGCGGGCGCTCTACCAGCTGGGCATGACGGGTGGCCTCGCGTGGACGCAGCACTGGTGGTGGACGCTGCTCACCGCAATCTATCTGCACGGCGGGCTGCTGCACATTTTCTTCAACATCATGTGGATCCGGAACCTCGGCCCGACCGTGGACGAGGCCTACGGACCCGCGCGGGCGTTCGTGATCTTCAGCATCGCGGGCGCCGTCGGATTCCTGGTGTCGAACCTCGCCGCCGGCACGCCAACGATCGGTGCGTCCGGCAGCATCTTCGGTCTGCTCGCGGCGCTGATCGTCTACAACCGGCGCACAGGCTCGCATGCCATGACCCAGCAGCTCTGGCAGTGGGCGATCATCATGTTCGTGATGGGCTTCGTGATGAGCGCCGTGAACAACTGGGCGCACGCCGGCGGGTTCGCCGGCGGCTGGGTCACCGCCCAATTCATGCGACTCGGCCACGAGAAGCGCGAGAGCATGGGTGTGCAGTTGCTGGCGCTCGCCCTGATCGCCCTGACGGCCGTGGGGTTCGTGTTGTCGTTCGTGCGGTGACGTCGCTGCTGATGGGGCACTGAGCGCGGCGATTCCCGCCGAATGCCCGGCCCGAGCGGCGGTTTGCAGGTTCCGGACGCTCCCCACCGCGCAGTCATCAAGGACCGGGCTCCAGCCGCCGAAAACAACGAGGAATGATCCCGGCCGGTCGTGACCGCGGGGGAACACCTTGTGTACACTGCCGCCTTAGCGGCCCATGATAAGGCTCGCGAGCATCGAAGCACGGTGCGTAATCCCGGCTTCCGATGCGCGCATTCCCCAAGGTCGGGATGTCGGAACCTTCCTACCTCGAACGCTTCTTCGTTCACTCACTTGACGAGTTCGTCGAACTCGCCCCCGAGGTCCGCGCCCAGAGCGTGCGGTCCGTGGTGCCCGACCTAAACTTCTTCCTCGACGAGGACCGGGCGCTCGGCGACCGCGACGCGCCGCCGCGGACGCGCACACTCGCGCGCTCGCTGTTCGAGGCGCTGGCGAAGGTCGCCACCCCCGACGGCGCCCGCACGCTGCGCGAGCGGGTGATCACCAACGCGCTGCTGCGCTCCGAGGCGGATCGCGACCAGAACGTCTACCTGGGCCGGTTGTTCACTCGCTCGCTCACGCATGCGGTGCCCGACGTGATCCTCCAGCCTATGACGAGCGCCGAGACGGCGGCCGCACTGCGCTGGGCGCGCGAGCACAAGGTGCCGGTGACGCTGCGCGGCGCCGCCACCACCGCCATGGGGGGCGCGGTGCCGAACGACGCCGGGCTGGTGCTCGATCTGTCCCGGCTCGACTCGGTCGAGATCGACGCGGCCGCCGGCGTGTGCGTGCTCGGCGCGGGCGCGCGGCTGCGCACCGTGCACGCGGCGCTCGCGGCGCGTGGGCTGGCGTTACGCGCCTATCCCTCGAATCTCGGCGGCACGTTCGCCGGCTGGTTCGCCACCGGCGGCATCGGGCTCAACGCGGGGCTCGCGGGCCGGGCGCTCGACAACGTGCGCGCCGCCGACGTGCTGCTGCCGGGCGGGGACCACGTGCGGTTCCACGACGACGGCCGCATCGACGTTCCCGAGGGCAACACGCGTGTCACGGTCACGGCCGAAGACGCGGCGCGCTGGTTCCACCGGCGCGGCAGCAAGCCGATGGCGCTCGCCGATCTCGCGGGCAGCGAGGGCGCGCTGGGCGCGATCCTCCACCTGACGGTCCGGATCGAGGCGCGGCCCGAGATCGCCCCGTTCCTGCTCGCGTTCGAGCGCGAGCAGGACGCCGTGGACGCCGCCGAATGGGTGGCGCGGCTCGAGTTGCCGGCCCGCCCGGCGAACGTGAAGTTCCTGTCGGGGACGCACGTCCATCATACGCTGCGGGTGTGGGACGACGAGGCGGCGCGGGTGTGGAAGCGGCATCCGGGCACCGGCTCGAACGATGCGGCGCTGCCGTGGACCCGCATCGTCGGGCCCGCCGAGATCGGCGCCGTGTGCACGCCGATGACGGCGCATCCCGGCGCGTGCCTGTTCGTCGACTTCTTCGACCTGCGCGCGGCCCGGGAATTCGCGGCGCGCATCGCGGCATGTCCCGGCGCTCCGACGCTGCTCGAGGACAGCGTGCGGTTCGCGGCCGAGCGGTTCCGGCCGCAGCAGACCAAGCGCTTCGGTCCCGGCCTGCTGGCGGCGGAGATCTTCCTGCCGGCGCCCGAGGTGAAACGGTTCCTGCCGCGCGCGGCCGCGCTCGCGCGGCGCGCGGGATCGGCGCTCGATGCCGAGGTGTATTTCCTCGCCGACGGCTCGGCGCTGGTGATCGCGGGCTATCTCACCGATCACCGCAGCGGCGCGTTCGCGGTCGACCTGATGCTGGCGCCCGCGCTGCTCGACCTGGCGATGACCGACCACCAGGGCCGCCCGTACGTGCTCGGCCGCTGGCAGTCGGCGTGGTTCGAGAACAAGTTCGGACCCGCGGCCGCCGACCGGCTGCGCGGGTTCAAGCGGGCGCTCGACCCCGATGCGATCCTGAATCGCGGCGTGCTCCTCGAGCCGCGGCTCCACGGCGTGCTCGGCGCGATCGTGGCGGCGGCGTTCGCGCCCGGCGTCGGCATCGTGCGCCACGTGTTTCAGCTGCCGGCGCTGGCGTGGATGGCGCGCGGCGCCCGCAGCGTGCTGCGCGGCATGTCGGGGCCGGCGCATGGACACGGCGAGCCGGCGGCGCCCGGCGCCCGGTTCCGCGTCGCCGCGCCGGAAGCCACGCGCAGTTCGAAGGCCCGGGCGGGCGAATCGCGTGCTGCCGCGGACGAGACGCCGATCATGCTGGCGGTGCCGCCCTCGGCGGTTGCTGCGGGCGCGGGAACGGCGGGCGGCTCGAGCGGGCACGAGCCGCAGACGGCGTCCCACGGCCACGGCGCCGACCGTGCCGCGGAGTTCGACCACCCGCCGGTACAACGCCCGGAGGATCGCGCGCTCCATTGTGTCAACTGCGGCGAGTGCAACAGCGTGTGCCCGGTGTTCCAGGACTCGAAAATCCGGCTGCCGCAGATGCTCACGCACCTCGGCGAATCGATGCGCGCGGGCGAGAAGTTGGGCGCCACGGGGGGCACGCTGCTCGACCTGTGCATGCGCTGCGGCAACTGCGAGCAGGTCTGCCAGGCCGGGATTCCGCACCTGCCGCTCTACGACGAGATGCAGCGGTCCGCCGATCGCGTCCATCCCCACGACGACGAGCGCCACACCGTGATCGTCGCCGCGGTCCGGTCCTCGCCGCACTACCTGCGCGAGTTCCTCGGCGTGCGCCCGGGCGGCTATCAGAAGCGCGCGCCGGTCGCGCTGCCGGGCCTGACGCGGTTCGTGGTGCTGCGATCCGAGAACGACGCAGGCCCGGCGGCCACGTGCATCCATTGTGGCGCGTGCGTGCCGGTGTGCCCGACGCACGCCAACCGCGAGTTCCAGGGTGCGGACGCGCGGTGGATCACGACCGTGCAGAACCGCTGCATCGGCTGCGGCGCCTGCGTGGAAGTGTGCCCCAACAATCATCAGAATGGCGGCCAGACCCTGCGGGTGATGGAGGCGCCGACCCCCGACTGGTTCGCCGCGATCGCCGGGTTCCGTGGCGGGCGCGAGGGTGCGGGCGATATCCCCGGGTCCGGGTCGCCGCCGCGCGCCAGCGCTACATCGATGACACGAACGCCGGAAGCGGATTCGCCGCTCCCGGTGGCAACGCAGGTTCACCGGGCTTCGCGCGGGTAACCGCTCGCGCCGAGGCTCACGTTCCGGAATGCCGCGGGGCTTTCGAGCTCCGCGGGGTTCGATTGGAGACCGCAATGACTTCCACGTCGCATCGCATGCACCGCCTGTCCACGAACCAGCGCCAGCCGCGCGTGTTCGATCCGCCGCGCCAGCCAGATGGCCACCGTTCGCCCGTCAGCGCCTACTTCGGCCGCCACGTGCTGGACCTGATCAAGCTCAAGGAGCGGCTGCCGCGCGAGGTGTACCAGCAACTGCTCACCACGCTGCGCAACGCCACGCCGCTCACCGCCGACGCCGCCGAGACGATCGCGTCGGTGGCGCGCGAATGGGCGACGTCGCACGGCGCCACCCATTTCACGCACTGGTTCCAGCCGATGACGGGGCTCACGGCCGAGAAGCACGACAGCTTCATCGACCTCAACGTCACGATGTCGGGAGAGTTCAAGGTGCTCGAGCGGTTCTCGGGCGCGCAGCTAACGCAGAGCGAGCCCGACGCCAGCTCGTTCCCGTCGGGCGGCATGCGTAGCACGTTCGAGGCGCGCGGCTACACGGCGTGGGACCCCAGCTCGCCGATGTTCCTCGTCGAGAGCGTGAACGGGCGCACGCTGTGCGTGCCGTCGGTGTTCGTGAGCTATCACGGCGAGAGCCTCGATCACAAGACGCCGCTGCTGCGGGCGCTCGACGCGCTGAGCCGCACCGCGGTGCCGTTCCTCAAGCTGCTCGGCGACGTCGACGTGCGGTCCGTCAACGCGACGCTGGGCTGCGAGCAGGAGTATTTCCTGATCGACCGCGACCAGTACACCACGCGCCCGGACCTCGTGCTGTGCGACCGCACGCTGGTTGGCGCGGCGTCGGCGCGCGGCCAGCAGTTCGAGGACCATTACTTCGGGTCGATCCCGCCGCGCGTGCTCGCCTACATGGAGGAGCTGGAGTTCGAGCTGCACCGCCTCGGCATTCCGGTGAAGACGCGCCACAACGAGGTGGCGCCGATGCAGTTCGAGATGGCGCCGATCTTCGAGGACGCGAATCTAGCGAACGACCACAACGCGCTGTCGATGGACATCGCGCGCAAGGTCGCGCTGCGCCACGACTTCGTGTGCGTGTTCCACGAGAAGCCGTTCTGGGGCTTGAACGGCAGCGGCAAGCACTGCAACTGGAGCCTCGTGACCGATCGCGGCGAGAACCTGCTCGATCCGGGCCGGACGCCGCACCAGAACCTGAGGTTCCTGGCGTTCGTAGCGGTGTGCATCAAGGCCGTGCACGACCACGCGGACGCGATCCGGTTCTCGGTGTCGGGGCCGAACAACGACCTGCGGCTCGGCGCCAACGAGGCGCCGCCCGCGATCATGAGCGTGTTCGTCGGCGACCTGCTCACGAAGATCATCGAGCGCATCATGTCGGGCGCCGCGTCCGGCGACCCCGAGCACTTCGTAATGGAGGTTGGCGTGGCGCGGCTGCCGCAGCTCGCGCGCGACAACACCGACCGCAACCGCACCTCGCCGTTCGCGTTCACCGGCAACAAGTTCGAGTTCCGCGCCGTCGGCAGCAGTGCCAACTGCGCGGGCCCGATGACGATGCTGATCGCCGCGGTCGCGGACGCGATCGCCACCATGACGCCACGGCTCGAGTCCAAGATCAAGGCCGGCACCGCGCGCGACCAGGCCGTGCTCGACCTGCTGCGCGAGGTATTCAAGGAGACGTCGGCGGTGCGGTTCGAAGGCAATGGCTACAGCGCCGAATGGAAGGACGAGGCGGCCCGCCGCGGGCTGCCGAACCTGACCGACACGCCGGCGTCGATCGCAGCGCTGGCCGATGACCCCAAACGCACCGCATTCCTGCGCGAGCAGGCGATCTTCACCGAGCGCGAGCTGGCGAGCCGGTTCAGCGTGGCGCTCGAGCGCTACATCAAGACGGTGATGCTCGAGGCGGAGACGCTGATCGAGATCCTCGGCACGTTCGTGATTCCATCGGCCGAGAAGCAGCTCGCGGTGTCGGCGAATGCGCTGCGGGACGCCCCAGGCGGCGTGACCGGGCTCGACAAGCGGCTGCGGGCGATCGCGCTCGCGCTCGCCGACGGCCTCGCGGGCGTCGATCGGCTGCAGGAGTTGATCGCGGGAGATGGCGGCCACGACGAGGCGGCATTCGCGCGCAAGCTGGCCTCCGAGGTGCGGCCGGCGATGGAGGCGGCGCGCGCGGCGTGCGACCGGCTCGAGCGGCTTGTCGATCACGACCTGTGGACGATGCCCAAGTACCGGGAGATGCTGTTCGTCCGCTGACGAGGGCCGCGATGACCACCGAATCGCATCACCCGCCGGACGGCCTGCTGTTGGCCTTTGACCGAACCCAGCGCGGAGCCGCGGAGCTCATGCCGCAGCTCGCGCTGTGGGAGGACCTGCTCGCGCTGGTGGTCGATCCCGACAGCCCGCGCGTGGCGGATCGCGCCCGCAAGCGGGAGTTGCTGTCGTTCCTGCTCGAGCGCGGCGGCATCGACGAGGCGGCGTTCTGGAACCTGGGACGCGGCCGCCGCGGCCGCATGTTCCTCGCGCGCTGGTCGCGGGTGTCGCGCGAGATCCCGCAACTCGAGCTGACGTCGTTCGATCTCGACAAGGTGCTGAAGGAACGGCACCGCCACGAGCCGCTCACGGTGGGAGCGGCGTGGCACCACGGCTTCTGGCGTTCGTATTTCTCGCACGCCGCGATCACGCATCCCGCGAACGACGGGCTGCGCGAGGAGTTCTCGACGGCGTGGGACATCGGCCGCCGCCATCCGGCGGTGATGTTCCGCACCGGAGCGGGCATCGAATTCCAGCCGCTGCGCTCGATCCGGCTCGCGTTGCCGATGATCGTCGGGCCGTTCCGCCACACGGACGGCATCACGCTCGAGCGCGCCTGGCTCGAAGCCGTGGCGGGCCCGCAGCCGGCGGACGGGCCTTCGGGCGGGTCGCTGGTGGTCGTCGACGGCATGAGGTTCATGGAGAACGTTGCGGAACTGCTGCCGCACGCCCGGCATCTGGTCGTGCGCGTTCGCCACGCGCAGCTCGCGGCGATCGATGCGGCGTGGCCGTCGTCGGCTGCGCTGCGCGACCTGCTGGCGGTGGCGCGCATGATCGAAGTGGTGTGGAGTCCGGGCATCGCCACCGATGTCGCCGCGCTGCGCGAACGCCATCCGGAGCTGCTGGTGTCCGTATTCATGAAGTACGAGGCGGGCGGGCGGATCGAGGCGGGCCAGGGAACGACGCAGGACTTCTGGCGCGCGCTCGAGGACACGGTGCGCCTCGAATCCGTGGCGATGATCCACTACCACGCGGGGCCCGAGAAGTCCTACCGGCTGACGCCTCGCATCGACGCGTATCTCAAGGCGCGATTCCTGCGCGCGCGCGTGCAACTCGTGTCCGCGGGCGGTGACACCGACACGCAGGCGTCGGCGGCGACGGTGTACGAATCGGTGCTGCTGGGCGCCAACGGCGGCGCGATGACCGACGTGGCGGCGATCGCGCTCCTGCCGGGGCTGATCGAGGTGTATCACGGTGCCGATCCAGCGCCGGTGCTCGAGGAGCTGAAGTCGCTCCCGAAGCGGGAGCTGCGCGAGCTGGCGGCGAATTCGCTCGACTGCTGGCAGCACAGCATCCTCGATTTCCTGTCGTGCATGGGCATCGACGACATCCAGAAGACCTCGGGCAACACCATGGCGATCACCATGACCGAGGACTGGATCCGCGAGGTGGACGCGCTCGCCACGCCGGCGTTCGGCGCCGTCAATCGCGAGCTGAACGCCGCGCGCATCGCCGCCGAGCCGGTGCCGGCGGACGTGCGTGAGCGCTACCGCGTGTCGTCGCTGCTGACGGAGCGCGTGGCGGAGCTGCCGCTGGTGGCGGCGGCGAAGATCCTCGCCCACGACAACGCGAACTTCCATCTCGAGAACACCAACCGGAACCTGAGCGCCGACTTCCTCGAGGTGATTTACCGCATGGCGGCGGGCGAGCTGCCGACCGCGGACGAGTTCCTGATCGACAGCGACATGGGCGAGCTGTCGCTCGACTCGGTGGGCGTGCAAGTGTCGCGCGAGTCGATCGCCTGGTCGCTGGCCCGGCTGGCGCGCGATCCGGCGCTGCTGGACTACGTGTCGCTCGCGGTGCCGCGCGGCTTCATGCGGCCGGGCGCAGTGGCGGCAGGCGCCCGGGTCGAGATCCGCGCGGCGTCGGACGGCCCGGCGCTGGTGGCGTTCACCGCCGATGCCCGCGGCGGATTCGAGCACCCGCTCGCCGCCGGGCATCCGCTGGATGCCGCGCTCGCGGGCGATTCACCGCTGTGGCTGGTCGTGCGCGACGCCGCGGGCGCGGAGCGGCGCACCGAGCTGCAGGCGCTGGCGCATGGCGGGCACGGCCTCGGCGTGGCGCGGGCCTCGCGCGACGGCGCGGTCACGCTGCGGCGTGATCCGCGCGGCGGCGTGGTGATCGCCGGATTCGGGTTCCGCGAGCCGATCTGGCACGGGCCCGTCGCCCACGCCAGCATCTCGCTGGGGGCCGCGTCGGAGGACTTCCTCACCGCGCGCATCGAGGGCAACGCCGGGCTGGCGATGACGTCGTCCGGCGAAGGCGGCCCGATCCGCTTCGCCGGCGGCGAGATGGCGTGGGAGAGCATGCAGGCCGCGAGCGGGCACTTTGGCATCCACGCCGCCGACCTCCGGCGCGTGCGCGACGTCGAGATCAAGATCAACCAGGGCGCCAAGCCCGGCAAGGGCGGCCGGCTGTCGGGCGCCAAGGTCACGTCGACCGTGAGCCGGGCGCGCAACATCCCGATCGGCACCGACGCGCTGTCGCCCGATCCCAAGCACGACATCTATTCGATCGAGGACATGCCGGCCGAGGTGTGGCTGTGGCTGCTGTACCACAACCATTGCGGCATCAAGATCACCGGCTCCAACTACACGCGGTTCGTGGCCGCGGGCATGTGGTCGAACTTCGTCGTCGACTATCTGCTCGTCGACGCCGGCCTCGGCGGCTCGGGCAACTACCACGCCGACAGCTCGCACGTCGGCTGGCCCGACATCTTCCGCACGATCCTGCACACCCACCACGCGCTGGTGTCCGAAAAGGTCGACCTCGACCGCTCGGGCCGGCTCCAGTCGCTGCGCGACTCGAACGGCGCGCCGTTCGGCGCCACGGGCGGCACGCGGCTGCTGGCGTCGGGCGGCCTGCGCGGCGAACTCGACATGATCAAGGTGCTGATCGCCGGCGCCGACGCGCTCGTCGAGGCCAGCATCGGCAAGGCGGTGGCGTTCGGCTGCAACCAGTGCGGTAACTGCCATCTCGACTGCCCGCGGGGCGGCATCACCACCAAGCCCGAGCTGACGGTGCAGAACGACCGCGTGCTGATGCGCCAGCGGTTCCGCAACTGGACCGTGCTCAATATGGTGAAGCTGGCGGTGCTGATCGACGCGATGAACCGCGAGAGCGGCGCGCTCGACGAGGCCGGCCAGGTGGCGGTGGCGTCCATGCTGCTGAGCGACATCCGCCAGCTCCGCGGCCGCACGGATCTGCTCGCGATGCCGGTGCGCCCGCGCCCGGCGGACGGCTCGGTGCACGGGACTGTCGCCACGCCGTCCGCGATGACCGCGCGCGCCGCCGATGCCTCGGGGGCGCCCGCGATCGTCACGAGCGGGGCGGGCGCGGGGACCCGGCTCGAGCCCGAACGCGATTCGTGCCGCGTCGGCTCGCTCGCGGTGTCGGAGCCGGTCACGGTGCACGCGATCTGGGAGTCGGCGCGGCTGTCGTACAACGGCGGCAACAATCGCGGCGGCGGCATCGATTTCGCCGGGTTCGCGCCGGCCGCGGTGCGCGAGAAGACCTGCGTGATCGTGAACACGATCGGCCCCGACCGCGCCGACACGATGCGCGAGATGCTGGATCACTTCGCCGGCTGCCGGTTCTTCGACGCCGCGGGCGCGAAGCTGACGCTCGACCAGGTGCGGTCGCGGCTGCCGGAGTTCCGCGTGCCGGTGCGCGGGCAGTGCGCGGCCGAGGACGGCTGGCGGCTCGCCGACCTGCGCGAGAATCCCGGCGACTTCACCGTGCTGTTCGTGGACCTGCGCGATGACGTGCTCGACCGCTACGGCCGCATGCTGCTCGCGAGCGAGCACTGGCTGCAGCGCCTCACGAAGTACGGCGAATTCGCCGCCGAGCCGGCGCCCGATCAGCTCGAGGACTTCACCGCCGACGTGCGCGAGGAGTACTTCACGGCGCTCGCCCATCTGCTGGATTCCCGCTACTACCGCACGCACGCGCCCGCCGGCAGCACGCCGCCCGCCGGCAAGTACGCGGCGAAGCGCCGCGGCTTCGTGGTGTCGATGGGCGAGGACCTGGGCGCGATCAAGATCTCGGGCTGGACGCACACGATCCCCGAGTACTTCGACTTCGACCGGTTCTGGGCGGGTTACCCCGGCGCCGCGCCGGACGGCGTGGACATGCGCATCAAGGGCCGTCCGCTAAGGACCACCGCGCTGCACGCCCACGTGTGGGGCATGCACCATCGCTACCCCACGAACTCGCCGGCGATCGATGCCGAGGGCCGCGGCAACCCGGCGGGCGCGCATCCATTCAAGGCGTACAACGTGCTGCTGATGCACAACGGCGAGCAGGTGGCGGTGGATTCGACCGCGCCGTTCCTGATGGAGTACGGCTACGTGCACGCCGATCCGACGATGGGCCCGGGCCACGCCGACTATCACGGCGACTCGGTGTACGAACGCAAGGCGCTGACCGACACCGAATACGCGGCGTATCTCGTCGACTTCACGCGCCGCGTGCTGGGACTGACCACCGAGGAGGCGAGCCAGATCATCTCGCCGATCACGGGCTTCGATCTCGCGAACATGGATCCGGTACGCCGTACCAAATTCGAGCTGCTGATGCGCAACTACGTGCAGCTCACGCCGACCGGTCCCTACAAGTTCACGATCGTGGAATCGCGCCGGCATCACGCGCCGTCCGCGAATGGCGGCGCCCGCTCGGCGCGGGTGGTGGGATTCCGCGAGAACATGGACATCAAGTTCCTGCGCCCGCACGAGATCGTGGTCAGCACCGACACCGGCAAGGGCGGCGTGCACGTGGTGGCGAACGGCAGCGAGGCCAAGATCGCCGACAGCATGCTGCGGGCGCTGCACGTGCAGGGCGTGCTGCCGGACGCCGCGCACGACCTGCGCTTCAACATGCGCCCCGGCGGCACGCCGGAGCGGCGCGACTACGGCGGCGTGTTCGAGGCGTTCACCGTTCCCGGCAGCGGCCGGCTCGACCTGAGCAACCGGTTCGGCGAGCCCGTCGAGGTGGCGCGGCGCGGCGCCAAGGTCGATTTCGCGGTGCCGCTCGACCAGGCGGTGGCGCGCGCGAACGGGCCGTGGAAGCAGCAGATCGACGCGCGCCTGCGGCAGCTCGCCGCGGCCGTCGACCCGCTCGCGGACGCGGCCGGCCGCCGACGGCGGTTCGGGCCCGACGACGACCTGCCGGCGCCGGCGTCGGAGTTGCTCGAGAGCCTGCTCGATCACACGCGCTCGGTGACGTTCGAGGACTATCGTTGTTTGGTGGAGCACGCGCTGCCCGAATGGGCGCGCGGCGGCGCGACGCCCGAGCCGGTGAAGGACGTGCGCACCGCCGTGGCGCTGCGCATCCTCACCGAGCTGCGCAAGCGCGTGAGCCTCGGCGACCTCGGCGGGAAGTCGCTGTCGAGCATGGAATATCTCACCGACGGCGGTCGCTCCGCCGACGGCAGCCCGGAGGGCGGCGTGTACCGGCTGCTCGATCGCGTCACGCCGCTGCACGCGGCGCTCGCGCCGCCGGCGCCGTCCGGACGCTGGGGCCGGCTCACGCTCGGCACCCGCGACGACCTGCTGCCGCCCACCGATCCCGAACGCGACGTGCTGGTGATCGACTTCCGCGGCTTCGAGAGCGAATCGTTCCGCATGGACTCGGCGTCGCGCACCGTGAGCGAGGCCGTGCGCATGGGCTGGCGGCAGTTCGTGGGCTACGACTTCATCGGCGGGCCGCGCTACATCGGCACCAATCTACCGGCCGCGGACGGGCTTGCGGCGGTGGGCGTGACGCTCGAGCTCTACGGCCGCGAGTTCGGCGACTTCATTGGCGCGCTGCTCGAGGGCGCGCGCGTGTTCGTGTACGGCCAGGGCGAGAGCCACGTCGGCATGAAGGCCGATTCGGGCTACCTGTTCGTGCTGCAGGACATGCTCAACACCGGCATGTACGCGGCGCACGGGGGCACGGTGAACGTGTGGGATTCGGGCTCGCGGTTCGCGGTCGCCGGTCAGAACAAGGTGCTGCTCGCCGACGGCAAGACCCCCGCGCCGGGTTTCAAGTCGATCCATTTCGGATCGCCCAACGAATACGCGTTCGAGTACCTGATGTCGGGCGGCGATAACTCGTTCCACGTCGTGATGGGACTCCAGAAGCCCGACGCGCGCGGCAACCTGTCGCTCAAGCCGCGGCCGTATTCCGGAAAGTTCTTCATGTCGGGCGCCGCGGCCGGCCGCGTGTTCGTATTCGACCCGCTCGTGAAGCTCGATCCTGCGCAGTACACGGGCAACGTGCTGTCGGCGGTCACGCCCGAGGAGTGGGCCCGGGAGATCGGCCCGTTCATTGCGGACGAGGCGGGGCGGCGCGGGCTGCCGATCCGCATCGAGGGGGACGCGATCCGCATCCGGCTCGACGGCGAGTGGCAGCGCTGGCACCGGGACGAGGCGTTCGCGAAGCTGATCCCGGTCAGGATCGCGAAGGCCGCGCAGCAGCAGGGCATCGCCCCGCCGGCGCTGACCCAGATCGTCGGGGAATAGACCCGGCTCGATTTCGTGGCCGGTCTTGGCTAGGTTCTCCGGGTTGCCCGCCTGCGCGGGCGGCACCGGAGGCCGACGATGACCGAGATTCCCGCGGACGATCCCACCACCCGGCTGTTCCTGCGTCACGCGCTCGCGACGCTCGCCTACCGCGCCGGGAAGACCGTGCGCGGGACGCCGGCGGAGTTCGGCGCGTATCGCGCGACGCCGGACGCGCCGTCGTGCGTCGAGATCCTGGCGCACATGGGCGACCTCATGGAGTGGGTGCTGCGGATGGTGCAGGGCGAGCCGCGCTGGACCACGGCGACGCCGCTCGCGTGGTCCGGCGAGATCGCGCGGTTCTTCGCCGCGCTCGGCGCGCTGGACGCGCAGCTCGCGTCGAACGCGCCGATCCGGTTCGAGCCGGCGCGGCTGTTCCAGGGCGGCATCGCGGACGCATTCACCCACACCGGGCAGCTCGCGATGCTGCGCCGCATGTCGGGGCACAAGATGCCGGGCGAGAACTACGCGCGGGCCGACATCGTGGCCGGGCGCGTAGGGCTCGACCAGATACCGCCCGAGCCGAAGTACGAGTTCGATTGAGCCCGCCGAGCCGGGAACTGGAGCACTGATGAGTGCCGGAGATATGCAGGACCGGGTCCAGGCGCTGGACGTGCGCTTCGCCGTGCCCGCTGCGGGCGACGTGTCGGGCCTGTGGCTGCGGCCGACCACGGCGCACGCGGCATTCGTGTTCGCCCATGGCGCGGGCGCCGGCATGCGGCACGAATTCATGGAGGACCTGTCGCAGCGGCTGGCATTGCGCGGGGTCGCGACGTTGCGCTACGCGTTTCCCTACAGCGATCGCGGCAGCCGGCGCATCGATCCGCAGCCGGTGCTGCTCGCGACCGTGCGGGCCGCCGTAGCCCGGGCCCGCGAGCTGGCGGGAGGTCTGCCGCTGGTGGCGGGCGGCAAGTCGATGGGAGGGCGCATGACGACGCTCGCGGCTTCGGCGGCGCCGCTCGACGGCGTGCGAGGCATCGTGCTCACGGGGTTTCCGCTGCACGCGGCCGGCGCGCCGCCCAATGTGACGCGCGCCCAGCACCTCACGACGGTCGGCGTGCCGATGCTGTTCCTCCAGGGCACCCGCGATTCGCTCGCCGATCTCGAGCTGATGCGCGGGGTGTGCGACGGCCTCGGCGCACGCGCCACGCTGCACGTGGTGGACGGTGCCGACCATGGCTTCCACGTGCTCAAGCGCTCGGGACGCGACGACGACGCGGTGCTCGACGAGCTGGCCGATACGATCGACCACTGGGTGCGCGTACTGGCGCCCGTCGCCGGGGAGGCACCGTGATCTTTCGCGTCGGCACCAGCGGGTTCTCCTATCCCGAGTGGAAGGGCAGCTTCTATCCCGAGAAGATCAAGGCCGCCGACATGCTGGCGTTCTACGCGCAGCGGTTCGACACCGTCGAGATCAACGCGTCGTTCTACCGCATGCCGACCGTCGCGACCGTTGAGGCATGGGCGTCGCAGGTGCCGCCGGAGTTCCGGTTCGTGATGAAGGCGTCGCGGCGCATCACCCACGACCGACGGTTGAACGAAGTCTCGGACACACTGACGTTCTTCCTCAACGTCGCGCTGGCGCTCGGCGAGCGGCGCGGGCCGCTGCTGTTCCAGCTCCCGCCCAACTTCAAGCAGGACCTGCCGCGGCTCGAGGCGTTCCTCGCGCTGCTGCCCGCTACCGTGCAGGCCGCGATGGAGTTCCGCCACGCGTCGTGGTTCGAGGACCCGGTGTTCGACGCGCTGCGCGCCCGCGGCGTGGCCCTGTGCATCGCCGACACCGAGGATGGCGTCGACGCGCCGTTCGTGGCCACGGCGCCCTGGGGGTATCTGCGGCTGCGCGACGTCGATTATTCGGACGAGCAACTCGCGGCGTTCATCGAACGCGCGCGGTCGCAGAACTGGTCGGAGGCGTTCGTGTTCTTCAAGCACGAGGATGCGGGCCGTGGGCCGCAGTTCGCGGAGCGGTTTGTGAAGCTGGCGGGGTAGAGGGGCCGGCGGCGCAAGGGTCCGATTCTTCGCTGGAGTGGAGCGCCGGTGTTTGTCCGCCCGAATGGCGGGCGTGTATCCTGTTCGTGAAATCGGACACGCTGCAGCGTATGTCGATCGGCTCTTCTATCGACGGCAACACGCGCGCCACATCAACAGATCAGGCACCTAATAGCCGTCGCACACTGGAAAGGCTCGACCATGGCTTTCGTTACCCGTCTCTTCAACGAGCCCTATCCCATTCGCAAGGCATGCCGCATCGCGATACGCAAATTGAATCTGGGCAGCTATGCGTTTCGTTACGGCATTGGCGCGATTGATCGGCCGCACTATGCCTATTTGGTCTGGCAGGCCGCTAAAATGGCGGCGGGCCTTGGGCTTCCACGCGTATCTATTCTGGAATTCGGCGTTGCCGGGGGCACGGGATTGCTTTCGCTGGAGTATCACGCGGAGCAGGTCGAGAAGCTATTCCCCGTCAAGATCGAGATATATGGGTTCGACACTGGGGAAGGATTGCCGCCGCCGGACGACTATCGAGACCTGCCCTATCATTGGAAGGCGGGTTTCTTCAAGATGGATGTCCCGGCGCTGCAGGCGAGGCTCAGGCGATCAAAGCTCGTTCTGGGTAATGTCGCCGAGACCTTCGGATCGTTCTTCGAAAACTATGCTCCGGCGCCGATCGGCGCCGTTTCACAGGACCTTGATTTCTACTCCTCCACGGTTGCCGCCTTGAAGCTGTTTGACGCCGACCACAATCGTTTCCTTCCGCGTATTGCGTGTTATTTCGACGACACGGTCGGCAATGATATCGAGTTCTACAATGACTATACGGGTGAACGTCTGGCGATTCATGAATTCAACGCAACTCACGCCGACGCGAAGTTCTCCCCGGCATATTATCTACTGGCCGCGCCGAACATGTCGGTCTGGCATCACCAGATATGGTCGCTGCATTATTTTGACCACCCGCAATACAACACCTTTGTCAGCGACAAGGATCAACAGCTGGCCCTCTAGCGCAACAGCGGCTGCGGGAGTGGGCGCCCCGGCGCTCAAGGCTTCTGCGCCGCTCCGCCCGGTCGAAATATCTGCGCCGCCTCCGCCGCGCCCATGTCCTCCGCGGCATAATACGCCGCCGCCGCCTCGCGCATGCCGGCGCGGGTGTAGGCGTCGGCCCGCGGATGTTCGATGACGTCCCAGATCACCGCGGCCACCTCCTCGACGGGCTGGGCCGAGGGGAATGCGCGCGAATCGGGGCCGCCGCCGAGCGCGTTCACGCCGAACTCGGTCGCGACGACGCCCGGCGACACTGTCGACACGTGAATGTTCGGGAACTCCTCCCGCAATTCCATGCGCAGGCTCGCGGTCAGTGCGTTGAGCGCGTGCTTGGCGGCGCTGTAGGCCGAGCGTGGTGGGAACAGCGGAATGCGGCCCAGCATCGAGGAGATATTGATGATGTGGCCGTGGCCGCGCTCCTTGAAGTGCGGCAGCACCGCCTGCATGCCGTAGAGCGCCGACTTCACGTTGACGAGCATCATCTCGTCGAAGTCGCGATCAGTGAGCTGGGACACGGCCCGGGTGATGCCGCGGCCCGCGTTATTCACCCACACGTCCACATGGCCGAACCGCGATCGGGCGGCATTCAGCACGTGTTCGACGTCGGCGCGAACCGTGACGTCGGCCACCACCGCCAGCGCCTCGGCGCCACAGCGCGCCGCCGCCTCCTGCAGCTCGGGTTCGCGCCGTGCCGCGAGCACGACCTGGGCGCCGTGTGCCGCGGCGAGGCGGGCAAACGCCGCACCGATGCCGCTGCTGGCGCCGGTGATCACCACCACTCGCTCGCTCATGAGCGGAGACTAACGTATCGCCTGCGGCGCCGCGACAGGATTGCGGTATGGTCGCCTGTGGAACGTCCCGGGAATCGACGGAGGAGCCAATGATTCGAGCGGCCATGCGCGGACTGCTGCTGCTGTGCCTCGTGTCGCATGCGGGATTCGCCGTCTCCACAAGCCACGCCGCGAAGCTCCCGCCCCCGCCGGCCCGCGGCGCCCAACGGGGCACCGCGGCGCGGGAGGGCGATTTCGTCATTCCCAACTTCCGATTCGACTCGGGCGAGTCGCTGCCCGAGCTGCGTGTGCATTACCTAACGCTCGGGCAGCCGGCCCGCGACGCGCGCAACAGGATCACGAACGCCGTGCTGATCCTGCATGGCACCGGCGGCACCGGGCGGCAGTTCATGTCGCCGCTGTTCGCGAACGTGCTGTATGGCGAGGGGGCGCTGCTCGACACCACGCGCTACTACGTCATCCTGCCCGACGGCATCGGGCACGGCCGCTCGAGCAAGCCGAGCGACGGGCTGCGCGCAAAATTCCCGCATTACAACTACGACGACATGGTCGCCGCGCAATACCGGCTCGTCACCGAGTATCTCGGCGTCCGACATCTGCGACTGGTGATGGGCACATCGATGGGTGGCATGCAGACGTGGGTGTGGGGCGAATCGCATCCGGACGCCATGGACGCTCTGATGCCGCTCGCGTGCCAGCCGGTGCGAATCGCCGGCCGCAACCGGCTGTGGCGCGAGATGGTGAAGGACGCGATTCGCAGCGATCCCGCCTGGCAGGGCGGGGACTACACGGCGGAGCCCATGGACGGTCTGCGCGCCGCCGCCGATCTGCTCATCATCGCGGGCAGCGCGCCGCTGCGGATGCAGAAGGCGCTGGCGAACGCCGACAGCGTCGGGATCTGGCTCACGAACACGCTGGCCACCCGGTTGACGACGTACGACGCGAACGACCTGATCTATCAGGTCGACGCGTCCCGCGACTACGACCCGTCGCCGAAGCTCGAGTCGATCACGGCGCCGGTGATGTTCGTGAACTCCGCGGACGATTTCATCAACCCGCCCGAGCTCGGCAACGCCGAGCGCGAGATCCAGCGCGTGAAGCACGGGAAGTTCGTGCTGATCCCGATCGGTGAGAATACGCGGGGTCACGGCACCCACACCGCGGCCGCGGTGTGGAGCAATTATCTGGATGAATTGCTGAAGGAATCCACGCACTGACAGGCATGACCGCGCGGAGTCTGCGCGGAATCGGATGACGCGATGACACAGGAGGCCGACGTGCCGATGACGGTGGCGGACGCCCAGCGCGAAGTGCGGACGGTGTATCTCGGAGGCTTTCCCGGTCAGATCGTTTCGGGGCTGCTGTGGCTGGGATCGGCCGCGCTCGGCACGTGGAGTTCGCCGCGTCAGGCGATCCTGCTGCTCGTGATCGGTGGTGTGTTCATCTTTCCGCTCACGATGCTGATGCTCCGGCTGATGGGCCGCCGGGCCACGCTGAGTTCCGGCAATCCGCTCAACGGGCTCGCCATGCAGGTCGCGTTCACGGTGCCCATGAGCCTGCCGCTGGTCGGCGCCGCCACGCTGCACCATCTTACGTGGTTCTACCCGGCGCTCATGATCGTGGTGGGCGCCCATTACCTGCCGTTCATGTTCCTCTACGGCATGTGGACGTTCGCTCCGCTGTGCGCCCTGCTGGTGGCCGGTGGGTTCGTCATCGGCACGTCCGCCCAGCCGTTCACGCTGGGAGGCTGGGTCACCGGCGCGCTGCTGCTGGTGTTTGCCGTGCTTGGCCTGGTGCTGGCGCGGCGGGAGGACACTCCGGTTCGGGCACCCGCACGTTGAGCGTTCGGCATCGACCGATGTCGAAACTCCCGGTCAATGTACCTTCTGCAGAGACGGGGATTGGAGATTCAGGAACGGAATCTCCCGTTTCAAAGGGGTTTCGGGTCGCGAGTCGAATCGTCCTTCTAGCACGATACTTGCGAGATCGAAGTGCCCAACGGACCCTTCCAGATCCCCCCGACGCGGAGAACGTTTGTCATGATGAGACTCAAGAAGTGGCATGGCCTGCTCGTGGTGGTTGTCAGTCTCGCGGTGTTCGGTTGTGCCGCGGGCACCATGCAGATGGGCAGCAACTCGGAGATTCCCGGCGCCGCCGGGGCCGCGAAGCTGCACCGCACCAAGAACGGCAATACCCAGATCACGCTGAGCGTGAAGCACCTCGCGCCGCCCGACAAGGTTACGACCGGGACTTCGGTGTACGTCGTGTGGGTGCAGGGTCTCGAGTCCGGCGCCCAGGCACAGAACATGGGTGCCCTGCGGGTGAACGACAACCTGACCGGCACCATGGAGGCCGTGACACCCCTCCACGGCTTCGAGCTGTTCCTCACCGCGGAGGCGGCGCAGACCGTCACCTATCCGTCCGGCAATCATCTGCTGCCTCTGCACTACTCGGGGTCGTGAGGCAGGCCGCACGTCGGGTCGTTCCGCGTTTCATCTCGATCCCCTTGCCTGAGCGCACCGGCGAGGGGATCGTTTCTTGAAGTCGCGACGTCGCCAGCAGTGTCCCATTCTGAAACGACCGGCCCAGCCTACTCCGCTGCCCGCGCCGCCAACCGCTTGAGCGCCTCGTCCATCCGGATCCCCTCGCCGAGGACGGCGGTCAGGGGATCGTCCATTCCGGCGAAGCGCTCGAGCACGGTGCGGATATTGAATCGCGCGGGCACGAGCCCCGGTGCGACCTCGTCCCACAGCAGCGGGCACGACACGGTCGCCCCGGGCAGCGCGCGCACGCAGAACGGCGACACGATCGACTGGCCGTGGCCGTTCTGGCCGAAGTCGACGTACACCTTGCCGCCGCGGCCCTGGATGTGGCGCACGATGGTCGAGATCTTCGGCAGCCGCTGCACCACCAGTGTGGCGATCAGCTTCGCGAACGCGCGTGAGTGCTCGTAGGAGTACCTGGCGCCGAGCGGGATCAGGATGTGCAGGCCGCTCGCGCCCGATGTCTTCGGATGCCCCGGGATCTCGAGTTCGTCGAGGATGCCCTTGAGCGTGCGTGCCACCTCGATCACGTCCGCGAACGGCGCGCCCTTGGGGTCGAGATCCAGGATCGACCAGTCGGGCCGATCGATCGCGCCGAGCCGCGAACTCCACATGTGAATCGGGATCGTGCCCAGGTTCGCGAGATAGCGCAGCGTGTCGGTGTCGTTCACGATGAAGAACCGGTTCGAGACGCTGCCGTCGCTCGATGGCACCATCTCGGTATGCACCCAGTCGGGCGTGAACACCGGCGCGTCCTTCTGGTAGAACGACTTCCCGGTGATGCCGTCGGGATAGCGCGTGAGGAACACCGGCCGGTCGCGCAGGTAGGTGAGGATGCGCGGCGCGATCGCCTCGTAGTAGCCGATCAGGTCGGACTTGGTATAGCCGTCGGCGGGCCAGAAGACCTTCTTCGGATTCGTGATCGGGACCCGCTCGGTGTGCGCCGGGCGCTCGCGGACCTTCGGCGCGGGAACCGCGGTATCAGCGTCGCCATCGTATGTGGCGTCCGTGGATCCGGCGCCGGACGTGGGGTCCGCGACCGCCGCGTCCTCGCGCACCACGTCCTCGGGCTTGCGATCGTCGCGCAGCCCCATGAACGTCGGATGCCGCAGCCCGCCCTCGTGAGTCCACTCCGTATAGCGCACCTCGCACACCAGCCGCGGCTCGACCCAGTGATGTCCTTTGCCCTTGGGCGAGCGCCTCGCGAACGGCGATGCGTCGCGCGCCAGCGGCTCGAGCCGCTGCCAGAGCGCCTCGATGCCGCGCGCGTCGAAACCGGTGCCGACGGCGGTGACATACACGAGCTGGCGGACGGGCGCGGTTTCATACACACCCACGTGCAGCGCGCCGAACCGGCCGCGCGAACCCTGCGGGTCGGTCCAGCCGCCGATCACGAATTCCTGGCGGCGCTGGCACTTGAGCTTGATCCAGTCGCGGGACCGCGCGCTCACGTACGGGCTCGCCGCCCGCTTCGCGACGATGCCCTCGAGCCGCATGGCGTCCGCCGCCGCGAAGAACTTGAGACCGTGCTTCGCGACGTGATCGCCATAGCGCACCGTGCCCAGCGTCGGCAGGATCGCGCGCAGGCAGTCCTTGCGATCCGTCAGCGCCAGCCGGCGCAGGTCGTGCCCGAACAGCGACACGCAGTCGAAGAACATCGCCACCACCGGCGACGCGGCGCGCGCGCGCGCGATGTCGTGCTGATTCACAAGGTGCATGCGGTGCTGCAGCTGCTGGAAGCTGGGCTGGCCGGTCGCGTCGGGCGCCACGATCTCGCCGTCGAGCACGAACGCGTCGTACGGCAGGCCCTTCAGCGCCTCGACGACCTCCGGGTAGCGGCCCGTCACGTCGGTGCCGCTGCGCGCGAACAGCGTCACACGGGCCCCGGCGCGTTCGGCGATCACGCGCACGCCGTCGTACTTGATCTCGAAGATCCAGCCGTCGCGGTCGAACGGTTCCGTTTCGAGCGTGGCCAGCATTGGCGACAGCTTCTTCACGTCGATCGCCGCCACCGGCGCGCCGAGCGCCTCGACCCGTGTACGGACCTTCGCCACGTGGCCGGGCAGATCCGCCATCTCCTCCACGGTGACCCCGGTCACCACCGATTGCGGATAGCGGTCGACCAGCTCCACGTCCGACGCGCCCGCGCCGGCCTTCTTGAGCAACAGCCACTCCTTGTCCTTATTGCCCATGCGGACGAGCGTCCAGCGGCCGCGCAGCTTGGTGCCGAACAGCTCCAGCTCGAGCTTGCCGCGTTGATATTGTTCGAGCAGTGGCTCGGGTTTGAACGACCGGTACCAGCCGCGATCCCAGATGATCACGCTGCCCGCTCCGTAATTGCCGGCGGGGATCGTGCCTTCGAAGCTGCCGTATTCCAGTGGATGGTCCTCGACGTGCACCGCGAGGCGTTTCTCCTCGACATGGGTCGACGGCCCCTTCGGCACCGCCCAGCTCTTGAGCGTGCCATCGAGCTCGAGCCGCAGGTCGTAGTGGAGGTGCGTGGCGGCGTGCTTGTGGACGAGGAACGTCAGCCGTCCGGCGTGGCGCTGGCCGGGAGCGGCGGCGGATTCGCCGCCGAACGGCTCGGGAGTGCTGCCGGGATCGCGCTTGAGCCGGTACGCTTCGAGGTTGGAAGTCACTGTGGAATCGTCAACTGATTCCACTGGCGGTTTGGCCCGTTTCGCCGGCGCGCGCTTGCCGGCCGCCGGAACACGATCCGGCACCGGTCCTGCCCCCGGCCGGGCTTTGGGTTCGGTGTCCGCCTTCGGTTTGCGTGCGCCCATGGTGCTCCCTGACAACGGGGTGACGGCCCCGGCCCGCAACACGTTTCGCGCCATAGGCTAGCACGCGGCGGGCGTGGGGCGTGTGATAGGCTCATGCCTCGTTCGGCCACCTGGAGGATTCACCAATGCCGCCTCATTCCATGGGCTCGGGCACGATCTCGTTCGGGCTCGTATCGATTCCGGTGCGCATGTATACGGCCGCCAGCGGCACCGGCGTGTCGTTCAACCTGCTCCACGAGAAGTGCGGCAGCCGGATCAAGCAGCAGCAAACCTGCCCGGTGTGCAACGAGGTCGTCGATCGCACCCATCTGGTCAAGGGCTTCGAATTCGCCAAGGACCAGTACGTGCGGTTCACGGAGGAAGAGCTGAAGCAGCTCGAGCAGGAGAACTCGAAGCTGATCGAGATCGAGGAATTCGTCCCGCTCGACAAGGTCGATCCGATCTACTTCGAGAAGACCTATTACCTGGGCCCGGACAGCGGTGGCGAGAAGCCGTACCGCCTGCTCACCGACGCCATGAGCAAGACGAATCGCGTCGCGCTCGCGAAGTTCGTGATGCGCGGCAAGGAGAACCTGGTGCTGATCCGCGCGGCGCAGGGCGGCCTGATGCTGCACGGCATGTATTTCGCCGACGAGGTGCGCGACTTCAGCGAGGTCGACAAGGGTGAATCGGCCAAGCTCAAGGCCGGCGAGCTGGAGCTGGCGGAACGGCTGATCAAGGAACTCGCGAACGACAAGTTCCAGCCCGAGAAGTATCATGACGAGTATCGCGGGAAGGTGCTCGAGGTCGTGAACATGAAGGTCGAGGGCAAGGAGATCACCACCGCCGCGCCGCAGTCCGAGCGCGCGCAGGTGATCGACCTGATGGACGCGCTGAAGCAAAGTCTCGAGGAACGCGGCGCGAGCGACAAGGGCACGAAACCCGCGCGCAAGCCGGCCGCCAAGGCCACGCGCGTGGTGGAAGCGGCGCCGAAGAAGAAGACCGCATCGAAGCGGTGATCGCAGGATGACACCCGCGAGCGCCGGCAAGGGAAGCAGGACCATGGACGGAGACATCACCAGCCGCCGCGCGGCCCGCAGGGTCGCGAACCGGCAGGCACGGGAACAGGCGGAGCGGGACGCGCGCCAGATGACGCTCGATTTCGCCGCGCCCGACGGCGCCGGGTTCCAGGACGACGCGGCCGGGATCGAAGTCGCGCGGCCGGCACGCGGCGCCAATGTGCTCGATGGCACCGGCGTGTTCGCGCGCGCTGCTGAAGAGCGCGCCCGGGCCGCCACGGCGCGCGCCCGGACGCACGGCGAGCCGGCCGGCGCGGCTGCGGTCGGCCGCCCGACCCCGGAGCTGCCCGACACCGGCACCGCCGACCAGTGGTTCGAGATCGCCTGCGAGCTCGAAGCCGAATCGCCGGTCGAGGCGCGCCGCGCGTATCACCGGGCGCTCGAGCTGTTCCCGAAGATGGCGGAGGCGCACATCAACCTCGGCCGCTCGTACCACGAGGCGAAGCAGTGGGACGAGGCGGAGGCGCATTACCGCACGGCTGCCGAATGCGATCCCGAAGATCCCATCGTGTGGTTCAACCTCGGCGTGCTGCTCGAAGACCGCGGCCGCTCGCACGAGGCGATCATCGCCTATCGCCACGCGATCCAGCGCGACTTAGGCTACGGCGATGCCCACTACAATCTCGGGCTGCTGCTCGACACGCTGGGCCGGCGCTCCGAAGCGATCACGCACCTGATGCGCGCCCGCGAGATCACCGGGAGCGACGCCCAGGGCTGACCGGGGCGTCCGCCGCACCCTCCACTGAGTGGTGACCTCTCAGGGCGTTCGAGGCGTTGGAGGAGGGGTCAGTGCGATGTCGTCTATTCGGGTCTCAGTAGGAGAGATGGCGCCGACCCCTCCCCCCTGACCGCCGCCTTCGCGATGCCGCGCAGCATGCCGTCGAAGATCAGGCGGTGGAACGGGTAAACCAGGTACCAATAGAGCAATCCCCAGACACCGAGCGGGTCGAACATGGCCGTCTGGCGGATGGTGGCGCCGCCCGGGCGCGGGGACACTTCGAACTCGAGCCACGCGCGCCCCGGCAGCCGCATCTCCGCGCTCAGCCGCAGCAGGCGGCCCGGTTCATACGCCTCCACCCGCCAGAAATCCACCGCGACACCGGGCCGCAGGCGCGCGGCGCCCGGGTGGCCGCGCCGCATTCCCACGCCGCCGATCAGCAGGTCGGCGAAACCGCGCAATTGCCAGAGCGCGTTCCACGCATACCATCCGCGGCGCCCGCCGATTGCCGCGATGGGTGCGAATGCCCGCTCGGGCGGCACGTTGATGTCGATCGATCGCGCGTCGAGCAGGCGATTCCCGAGCCGCACACCCGCCCAGTTCCGACGTGCGCTCGACGACGACACCGAGTCGTACCAGCTCGTCAGCGCGAACTCGCGATGTTCATTTCGCAGCGCGGCGGCGATTGCCTCGCGCATTCCCATGGGCCGTACCGGGAATTCGCGCCGCGCGGCGTCGTCCCGGACGATGCTTGGCGAGGTCATGCTGTCGATCAGCCGGCGGCCGGTGCGGGCATAGAGGGGCGTCACGAGGCCGAGCCACAGGCTCGACAGCCGCGGCGTCAGAAACGGCACCGCGATCATCAGGCGGCGCAGGCCGCGCTGGCGGGCGTATTCGAGCATCAACTCGCGGTACGATACGACGTCGGCGCCGCCTATCTCGAACACCCGGCTGGCGGTGAGCGGCAGATCGAGCGCCGCGAGCAGGTACTGGACGAGGTCGCCGATCGCAATCGGCTGCGCCTGCACGCGCACCCAGCGCGGCGTGATCATCGCGGGCAGCCGTTCGACCAGCGCGCGGATCATCTCGAACGACAAGCTGCCCGATCCGATCACGATCGAGGCGCGCAACTCGATCGTCGGCACCCCCGAGCGCTGCAGGATGGCACCCACCTCGCGTCGGCTGCGCAGGTGAGGGGACAGCGCAACGTCGTTTCCGCCGAGGCCGCCGAGGTAGATGATGCGTTTCACGCCCGCGGCGACGGCGGCGCTCGCGAAGTTCTCTGCGCCCCGCTGCTCTTCGGCCTCGAAGTCGGCGCTCGAACCCAGCGCGTGGATCAGGTAGTACGCGGTATCCACGCCGGTGAAGGCACGCTTCAGCGACTCGAAATCGAGCACGTCGCCGGGCACGACTTCGACGCCGACGCCCTCGACATTCGGGACGAATGCGGGATTGCGAGCCAGGCAACGTACCCGCAGTCCGCGCGCGACCAGTGCCGGCAGCAGCCGGCCGCCGATGTAGCCCGTGGCGCCCGTGAGGAGCGCGACGCGCGTCGCGGCCGGAGTGCTCACAAACGCCCCGGGCGGGGTCGAATCGAGCGTCGAGGGGTCGGCATCAGTGAAGTCCTGAAAGGAGAGTGAAACAGGAGGGTGCCCAGCGGTCCCTGCTTTGGATGATTCGAACCCGCGACAGGATCACTCCGGCTCGTCTCGTGATGGGCACGTTGGGTAGGCTAAGACATCGCGACGCCCGGAATCTCCGCGGCGCCGCCGCAGCAATCCCGCTCCCGGGGAGTCGTTCCATGCCGATCCGCACCAAGACGCCGCCGGCGCCGAAAGCCGATCGCCGCGTTCGCTGCAGCTGGGCGCGCCCCACGAATCCGCTCTACGTCGCCTACCACGACACCGAATGGGGCGTGCCGTCGCGCGACGATCGCCATCTGTTCGAGATGTTGATCCTGGAAGGCGCGCAGGCGGGTTTGAGCTGGGAGACCATTCTCAATCGGCGCGAGTCGTACCGGCGCGCGTTCGCGGGCTTCGACCCACGGAAGGTGGCGAAGTTCGACGCGGCGAAGCGGCGGGCGCTGCTCGCCGATGCCGGCATCATCCGCAACCGGCTCAAGATCGACGCCGCGATCGGCAACGCCCAGGCGTTCCTCGAGGTTCAGCGGGAACATGGCAGCTTCGCGAATTGGCTGTGGGAATTCGTGGACGGCAAGCCGCTCCGCAACCGCCCGAAGGTTCTGCGCGACGTCCGACCCGAGACCGACGTATCGCGCGAGGTCTGCAAGCAGCTTCGCAAGCGCGGCTTCCGGTTCGTGGGACCGACGATCATCTACGCCTACATGCAGGCCGTGGGGCTGGTGAACGACCACGTGGTCGGCTGTTTCCGCGAGCGCCAGGTCGGGCGCTGACCGGGGTGACCGGCGGCGGGCTGCCTTCGGCCTGCCGTTACGGTACGATGCCACCACCATGACCGCACCCACTCCGCACATATCGGCTCAGCCCGGCGACTTCGCCGAGGCCGTATTGATGCCCGGCGACCCGTTGCGCGCCGAGCACATCGCGAACAAGTTCCTGACCAAGCCCAGGCGTGTCACCGACGTCCGCAACATGTACGGCTACACCGGCGAGTTCCGCGGCAAGCGGGTATCGGTGATGGCGCACGGCATGGGCATCCCGTCGTGCTCGATCTACGCGACCGAACTGATCAAGGAGTACGGCGTCAAGACCTTGATCCGTGTCGGCAGTTGTGGCGCGCTCGCCGACGACGTGAAGCTGGGCGACGTGATCATCGCGCTCGGCGGCTCGACCGACTCCAAGGTCAACCGGATCCGGTTCATGGATCACGATTTTGCGGCGATCGCGGATTTCGATCTGGTCGCAGCGTCCGTGAAGGCCGCGGCCACCCACGGCACCCGGGTGCGCGTCGGCAACGTGTTTTCGTCGGATCTGTTCTACACGCCGCAGGAGGGCATCTTCGACAAGCTCGAAGCGATGGGCGTGCTGGCCGTGGAGATGGAGATCGCCGGGTTGTACGGCCTGGCCGCGGAGTTCGCGTCAAAGTACCACTGCCGCGCGCTTGGCATCCTCACCGTGTCCGACCACATCCGCCGCCACGAGAGCCTGTCCGCGGAACAACGCCGCAGCGGGTTCGACGCGATGGCGGAGATCGCACTGGAGACCGCGATCGCGGTGTGATCTTTGCGGTGCACCGCATCCGACCCGAGCAGCCAGGCAGGCATGATTCGCACCAAGTCCGTGAAGTCGCCCATCGAGCCGGCCAGGGACGGACTGCGAGTGCTCGCCACCCGCTTCCGCGGGCGCGGATTGCCCAATTCGAGATTCGATGTATGGATGCCGAACCTGGGCCCGAGCGAGGATCTCCTGCGCAGTGTCCTCGACGGCGATGTGAGCTGGGCCGAGTTTCGGCGCCGCTATTCCCGCGAGCTGTTCGAGTCCGGCTCGATCGACGAGCGCAACGCCACGATCAAGAACCACGGCCAGAAGTTCACGCTGCGGCTGCTGCAGGAACTGGCCGCGCGCGGCCCGGTGACGCTGCTGTGTCACTGCGACGAGGACGAGCAGCACTGCCATAGGCACGTGCTGAAGGCGATTCTGGAGCGGAACGTGTAGCTGATACGCGGCCGACCCCACTCACTCCGCCCCGGCGATCGCCTCCAGAAACGCATCGCCATATCGCTCCAGCTTGACCGGCCCCACGCCCGAGATCTGCGCCATGTCATTGCGCGACTTCGGCGCGTGCGCGGCCATCGCGCGCAGCACGGTGTCGCTGAACACGATGTACGCGGGAACGCCTTCGGCGTCGGCCAGGCGCTTGCGCACCACGCGCAGCCGCTCGAACAGCTCGGGGTTCTCGATCGCCATGTCGCGGCCGGCGCGCAGGCGCGGTCCGCCCGAGGCTTCGTGGGCGCCCACGTGCGCGACCAGGTCGGCGATCGTGGTGCCGCGGCACACGTCGCAGGAGCCGCCGCACGCCTCGATCTCCTCGTCGAAGCACCGCACCAGGCCCTGGTGCCGGCAGCCCCCGCGGTCGACCAGGCGGAACATGTCGACGGTCTTCTTCTTGGTCTCCTCGCGCACCTCGAAGTCGTCGATGTCGCGCAGGAACGCCTCGTAGCCGATCACGTCGGCCCACGAGTAGAGCAGTACGCAGTCGCTGTCGAGTCCGTCGCGGCCGGCGCGGCCGATCTCCTGGTACCAGGCCTCCACGCTCTTCGGCATGTCGCGATGGATCACGAACCGCACGTTGCTCTTGTCGATGCCCATGCCGAACGCGACGGTGGCGACGATCACGTCGACCTCGTCGCGCGCGAACGCGTCCTGGCTGCGGGTGCGCTCGGCATCGGGCAGGCCGGCGTGATAGGGCGCGGCCTTCACGCCGCGCTCGCCGAGGAACGTGGTGAGCGAATCCACGGCGCGGCGGCTCATGCAGTAGACGATGCCGCTCTCGCCCTTGTGCGTCCGGATGATGCCGAGGATGTCGCGCCGCGAATCGCGCTTGGCGGCGCCCTCGCCGCCCTTGCGGTGGGCGGTGATGTGCAGGTTGGGGCGGTAGAACGAGCCTTTGAAGCCGTCGGGCTTCTGCATACCGAGCTGGCGGATGATGTCACCGACCACGCGGCGCGTGGCGGTGGCGGTTAACGCCAGCACCGGAATGTGGCCGCACTCGGACTTGAGGCCCTGGAGCCGCCGGTACGCGGGCCGGAAGTCGTGCCCCCAATGGCTGATGCAATGTGCTTCGTCCACCACCACGAGGCTGGGCCGGCAGTCGGCGATGATCGAGCGCAGCGAGCCCTCGAGGCCTTCGGGCGCCACGTACAGCAGCTCGATCTCGCCGCGGCGCAACGCGGCGAGCCGGCGCTTGCGCTCCTCGAAATCGATCGACGAGTTGAGCACCGTGGCCTTGAACCCGAGCCGCGTGAGCCCGTCGACCTGGTCCTTCATCAACGAGATCAATGGCGAGATCACGAGCACCGGGCCCGACATCAGCTTGGCCGGGATCTGGAACGTGAGTGACTTGCCGGCGCCCGTGGGCATCACGCCGATGCAGTCGCGGCCCGCGAGCACGGCATCGATGATCCGGCGCTGTCCGGGGCGGAACTCCGGGTAGCCGAACACGGACTCGAGCACCTGCTGGGGGTCATCGAACTTGCGGTCGGCGAGGCTCGCGAACAGCGGCGTGTCGTTCAGCGCGGACAACGGTCCCTCCATGGACGGGGCGGCAAAGGAAGTGGCCCGCGCGAGGAGCTCGCACGGGCCATCATCCTATCGCAGCGGGCGGGCCGCGCCTACCTCACGATCGTAATCTTCCGCGCCAGCTCCCGGGCGCCGTTCGACAGCCGCACGAAGTACGGCCCCGCGGCCACGCGGTGGCCGCCGTCATCGAGGCCGTTCCACTGGATCGCATGCAATCCGGCTTCGAGCGCGCCATCCGCGAGCGTTCGCACGGAACGGCCCGACAGGTCGTAGACGCGCAGCGCCACGCGACCCGGGGCGGGCAGCGTAAAGCGCAGTGTCGTGCGGCCGAACGCGGGGTTCGGCATCGGGGCCGAGAACTCCAGCCCGGCAGCCGCATTCCCGTCGCCGACAGCCAGCGTCGCCGGGAAGTGCAGCAGCCGGAAGTCGTCGATGCCGGCCTCGACCAGCGAGCCGCCGGCCGAGTCCTGCGCCACGAACCGCATCTTCATGTTCGCGGTGGGCGTGACGTAGTCGTCGATGAAGAACAGGATGCGCTGCCACGAGCTCGCCGACTCGAGCGTGTTCTCGACCACCACCCAGCTCGCGCCGCCGTTGTTCGAGATGTACGTGCGCCAGTAGTCGGCGTTGGGTTCGCCACCGAGGGCGTTCGTGTACCAGCGGTAGTACTCGAGCATGGGGTGCTGACCGGCGGTGGCGTCGAACGTGTTCGTGGTCAGCGTCGTCCTTCCGCCGTCGACGTCGTTGGCCCCCGCGTCATCGCCCACGGTGCCGATGCCGGTGACCCAGCAGAAGATTCCCGGCGCGGGGGTGTGATCGTCCTCTGGAGCGCACTGCACGCCACCCACGTTCGTTCCGTTGGGGTTCCCGCGCTCCCAGGTCCCGGTGACCGCATTGTCGCCGGGCGCTCCCACCGTCCAGTGTGGATCGGCGTCCATGTCCTGCAGGAACACGGTCGATGCCGGTCCGGCCAGGAACGTGTACACCGCCCGCGTCGGCGCCACGGCGGGATCGGTCGTGCCGGCGCCGTAGGTATCCTTCGCCGAGATCCAGTAGTGGACGATGCCGAACTGGAGAAACGGGATCTGCGCGCGGAACTCGTTCGGATTGCCGGTCGGAGTCATCGTGAGGGTCGTGTAGCCGCCGTTGTTGATCGAGTAGTGCAGCGTCGGTGAATTCGGATCGAGCGTGCCCACGGGGCCCGAATACTGGAACGTTGCGACCACTGGATATGGGGACGTCCCGTTCTGGTCCGCGAGCGGGGTGTGCGTGATGTGGATGAAGAAGCCGGTGCCGATGCCGTGCGCGTTGAACGCCGCGACGATCTGCGAGAAGTGTGGCGTGCCGTTGCCGAGGTTCGCATCGTTGTCGTCCACGACCAGCGTCTCTACAAAATAGTCGCTGAACGCGACGCCGTCGTCGGGGTCGTCGGGCTTGCCGTACTTGGCGAAGTGTTCGAGGTGCGTCGCGAGCGTTATGCCGATCGACTGGCGCAGGTCCCAGAACGCGCCGCCGATGATGAGGCCGGTGGCGTGCGGGTCGCCGCTCTCGTTGTCGGGCCAGCGGGCGGTGTTGACGAGGTGGCGCAGCGTGGTGCCGGGGCCGAAGAATCCCTTGCCGATGTTGGGGTCGTCCTGCAAGAACGCCGCATTCACGTCGGCCATGCCCTCGTGGAGGGCGGCGTTCAGCATGCCGTTCGGCGAGCCCGCGGCCACGTACATGTTGTCGTTGATGCCGTGCCCGTACTCGTGATAGATCACGTCGGCGATGGTGCCGGTGTTCACGCAGCCGGCGCCGGCACGAAAGAAGTTGACGCCGACGCCGTCCCAGAACGCGTTGCAGGTGGAGTTCACGTTGACCCGCGTGGGCACCGCGTAGTCCATGCCGGTAAATGTGGGGTCCACGCCCTTGATGAACGCGTGCACGCGGTTCACGTGGTAGTAGGCGTCCCGCTCGGCGTCGTTGGCCTTCGTTCCGTCCCATAGCAGGTTGACGTTGTTCTGGAAATTCGACGCCGAGGTGGAGATGACACCCGGCGGCGGCAGGTCGTCGTTGATGTCGCAGTAGGTGCCGACCAGGCTGTCGGTCACGATCACGACGCCGGTGGCGGCCGCGGAATAGTTGCCCACGGAATCGGTGACGGCGATATTGGGCCCCACGAACACCTTGAGATTCGGCAGATTGACCGTCTCGAGCAGATCGGTGGGCGTGATCGGATGGATCGTCGCCGTGACTTTTCCCGAGATGTTGTGGCGCACGCGATCCTGCCGCCACAGCACCTCGCCGGTGTTGGCGTCGACGAGCGTCCACCAGTTGCCGGGCGGATCCTGCACGAGGACGTGCTCCTCGTAGACCAGCCTGTATTCGGCGGCGCCTTCGCTGCCGTCATTCCAAGGCAGGATCCACGTGCCGCCGTCCTCGACCTTATCCCGGCCGTCGACGAAATCGAGGCCGGTGTGCGCCGCTTCGCGCGCGGCCGCCCGCACCAGCGCGGGGGTGGTGCGCACCGCGGTGGCCGGCGAATGCCGGTCGGCGCCGAACATCATGAGGCGGCCGTTCGTGCCGACGCGGAACTCCCAATCCGAGAACAGCACCGGCACACCGTTCAGTGTCTGGCGATACCGCGCGTACCACACGTGGCCGTGCTGCCCGACGTTCACCGCCGCGAGTTCCGGCGCGCCGAACAGGTCCGGATTCCCGCGCACGAACGCCCGCACCGCGCGATCCACAGAATTCGAGTCGTTGGCTGCGCCGGGCAGCGGGATCGATGGCCCGAATGCGCGATGCGGCGATGCCGTACGCCCGTTCCAGTTTGCGATCCAGTCACCGTGCTGCGAGCGAAAGCTCTGCCACGCCGGCGACGCATCGAGCAACGCCTGGCGTGCTCCGCCGATCGCCACGGGATGGACGGCCGCCGGCATCACTTCGCCGCGCGGCACCCGATCGGACAGCGTCGCCGCTCCGGCCGGAACCGCGATCAACGCGAATGCACACAGCGAGGCCAGGCGCATGAATCGGTGCACGGGAATCCTCCATGAACTGGAATCGGCGGCGGCGGGTTGCCGCTGCGGATTCGACGCGGCGGATTATCACGCGGGTACGCAGGGGGGCGCCCGGAGACGGCTGCGTACACAAGTGTGACAGAGGAGGATGGCAGCCTCAACCGTTACCTCTGCGTCAGGCCTTGTTGGCGGTTTTGCGGCCCCAGGCGTGGGCGTCGACGAACGCCTGCACCCGTGCCCGAACCTCATCGCGAATGCGGCGAACAGTGGCCAGCTCCTGCTCGTGAGGGTCCTGGATCGGCCAGTCGTCGCGCTGGGCGCCCGGCACCACCGGGCACGATTCACCGCAACCCATCGTGATGATCCATGCCGCGCGATAGGCGATCTCGTCGGTCAGGATGCGCGGCCGCTCGCGCGTGAGATCGAAGCCGATCTCCTTCATCGCCGCCACGACTTCGGGGTGCACTTTCGATCCGGGGTCGGTGCCGGCGCTCACGGCATAGGCGAGCGACGGGTCGGCCACGCGGTTGAAGAACGCCCCCGCCATGGGGGAGCGCCCACTATTGCGGATGCAGGCGAACACGACTTTGACGGGTCCCATAGGCATGTGGAAAACCTACCAGTATGCTGCTCGAATGACCATGCCCGCGGATCACGTGATGTTCGTGGTGCTGGCGATCGTGGGCCCGGTGTGGGCCGCGACCGTCGGCTACCGGCGGCTCACCGGCGCCGCGCCGGCCGACGCGCCGCGGGTGCGTCGGTCGGTGTACCGCGCCGCGATCCTGCTGCAATGGACCCTCACCGCCGCGGTGGCGGCGTTGTGGCTCGTGACGGGCAGGCCGTGGGCATCGCTGGGGCTCGTGCCGCGGCCCACGTGGGGACTGTTCGGGGTCGCGCTGGGTACGGCGTTCGTGATCGTGTTCGTCGCGCGCCAGCGCGGGCAGGTGCTCGACGACGACGACGCGCTGGCCGAGGTGCGCGAGCGCATGCGGCACGTGGAGCCCATGCTGCCGCGCACGACGAGCGAGATGCGCACGTTCGCCCGGCTCGCCATCACTGCGGGCATCTGCGAAGAGGTGCTCTACCGCGGATTCATGATCTTCTACCTCGCCCAGTTCACCGGCGTGATCACCGCCGCCGTCATCGCCTCGGTGCTGTTCGGCGTCGGGCATGCCTACCAGGGCTGGCGTGGCGTGCTGCTCACCGGCATGGTCGGGGGGTTCCTGTCCGCGGTGTACCTGGTGTCGGGCTCGCTGTTCGTGCCCATGGTGCTGCACGCGCTGATGGACCTGCATTCCGGGCAACTGGCGCACGTGGCCCTGGTGCGCGAAGCCGAGCTGCAGGCGGAATGGGAACACGAGTGGCAGGAGCGACAGCGCGCGATGGAGCTGGAGCGGGCGCAAGCACAGGAGCTCGAGCATGCGGATGACGCAGGCTGGCAGGGGCGTCTGGATTCGGATCCGCAGCACGCTCCACTCACGGAACCGCGCCCGGCCGATGACACTGACACTGACCGCGGGCTCGATCGCGCCGCCGAAGGAGGGCCGTCCACGTGAGCCGCACCTACGACGTCGCCGTGCTCGGGTTGGGCGCGATGGGCAGCGCCGCGCTGTGCCACCTCGCGCGCGCGGGCCTGTCGGTGGTGGGGCTCGAGCAATTCGTGAGCCCCCACGCGCAGGGCTCGTCGCACGGCGGCAGTCGCATCATTCGCGAGGCCTACTTCGAGGATCCCCGTTATGTGCCGCTGGTGCATCGCGCCTACGAGGAATGGGACCGCCTCGAGCGCGACACCGGGCAGCAGCTGCGACGGACGACAGGCGGAGTGATGATCGGGCCGGAGGCGGGCGTGCTGGTCGCGGGGGCGCTGGCCAGCGCGCGCACCCACGGTCTCCAGTACGAGCTGCTCGGCGCGGCGGAGTTGCAGCGCCGGTTTCCGGCGTTCCACCCGGCGGACGACATGGTGGGAGTGTGGGAGCCGCGCGCCGGCGTGCTGTTCCCCGAGCGCTGCATCACGACGCACCTCGAACTGGCCACGCGCGCGGGCGCCGCGGTGCGGTCGCTCGAGACCGTCCGGTCATGGCGCGCGCGCTCGGGCGCGGTCGAGATCTCGACCGCGCGCGGCACCGTGCGCGCCGGCCAGCTCGTGCTCGCGTGTGGCGCTTGGATGCCGGGGTTTCTCGATGGCGCCGAGCTGCCGCTCGCGGTCGAGCGCGTGGTGCAGGCGTGGTTCGAGCCGGTGTCGCCCGAAGCGCTCGTGCCCGAGCGCTGTCCGGTCACGATCTGGGAATACGCCCCCGGCCGGTTCTACTACGCATTCCCGCTGCTCGACGGCGCGGTGAAGGCGGCGCTGCACCATCAGGGCACGCCTGCCGACCCGGAGCGCGTGCGGAGCGAACCTGAGCCGGCGGAGCTCGAGCGCATCCGCGAGCCGCTGCGGCGCCACATGCCCGACGCCGACGGACCGCTGCGCGAGGCGCGCGTCTGCCTCTACACGAACACGCCCGACGAGCACTTCGTGATCGATCGCCATCCCGCGCACAATCAGGTGCTGATCGTGAGCGCCTGCTCGGGCCACGGCTTCAAATTCTCGAGCGCGATCGGCGCGATCGTGACGGAATTGGTGCGGGATGGGACGACGTCGGCGGATCTGGCGATGTTCGGGGCGGGGCGGTTTTTGAAGCCCGTTCCTTAAGGCCGCGATTCCCCGTTCCCTGCCGCGACCTCACTCCCCAGCCACCGCGCCACGATCTTGTCGCGCCGCTCCTCGAGGATCTTCACCAGGTATTCGACCGCGCGGGGATCGGAGTAGTCTCCGGCCTCGACGGCGGCGCGGATCAGCTCGTCGGTGAATCCGGCGACGATGCGGGCGCCCCACTTCACGTCGGCGTCGGTGCGCGCGTCGAACGCCGGGTTGGGAATGAACGGCCGCCAGCTCTGCGGGCGAAACGTATCGGCTTCGAAGTAGCCGACGCTGGGCAGGTTTGGGTCGACGCCGTGTTCCCAGCGGTATGGCGGCAGCGCGAGCGTCCCGAGCGATCGCGTGACCGTGCCGTAGTCCACGAGGTACTCGTGGCCGTTGCGCGGCGTCTGCGACACCACCGACGCCGACCCGAGGCAGCCGTTGAAGTCGATCAGATGGTGCCGCACGAACGAGCGGCCGCCGTCGGTGACGTACATGTCGATCGTGTTGCGGGCGCTGCAATCGGTGTGCTGTGTCCAGGAATTGATCGTCCACAATCCGCGGATCTCACGGCGCAGTTCGTGCGGGATCCGGTCCTCGACATCGTCCTTGCGGCGGCCTTCGTAATGCCATTCGCCGAGCGGTTTGCCCTTGAGGAACCGGCTGGCGACCACGCGATACGCACTGTCCGCGGCAACCGGCACATCGCGCAGCAGGTCGTCGAGGAACGCCTTCGTGATCGGATACTTCTTCCCGGCGATGTCGTAGGTGGCGCCAGCGCCGACCACCAAATCGTCGCGGCGGAACCGGGCGATGGTGTTGTCGGGCACGTTGTAACCGGCGGCCCAATACAACTTGGACACGACGACGTCGGCCGAGGTCGTGAGTTCCGGCGATGCGGGCGGGTCGAACTTGATCGCGAACCGCACGCCGTTCGCGTCCTTGATCTGGAATCCCTTCGAGACGCCTTCCGTCTTCGCTCGTACCACCGACCACTTCCCCGGCGCGGGGCCGGTGCCGGGGCCGGCGCCGGTGAGCATGTCGTGGACGGTCACCGTGCGGTAGCCGACGCGCGGCTGCCACCAGGTGCTCGGCAGGCGCACGCGGCCCTGCTCGTCCACGTTCGCGGCCTCGCGGCGTCCGACGCCCAGCTTGCGCACCAGCAGCGCCGGGTCGAGCGCGCGCGTCGCCGGCCGTACGAAGCTCTGATGAATCGCGTCGTAATAGTAGGAGATGCTGGTTGCGCGCGGCATGGGGATGGTGTCGGGCGGAGCGCCGTCGGCATGTGACGCCGGCGCGACGACCAGCGCCGACAACACGGCCGCGAACGCGCACGACGTGCGCACGGGCGCGCAGCCAGGCGCCCGCCCGGCCGAACGCGCGAAACCGCGCGTCATTCCACACCTCCGAGCGAGAACCGGATGCGGACGGACTCGGGGCCAGCGTCGACACCCGCCATGGCGATCACCTGGTGGAGGTCGCGCAATCGAATCGCGAGGCCACACGAGTGCCGCAAGTCCGTCACGCGCGCGGCCGCAAATCGCGGGAACACAGTGCCCGTCTCCGCGTGCAGATCACCTTCCAGATGGAGCCCGAGCGGAAAGATGTAACTGAGCTTCGCGGCGGCCTTGTCGAGGTCGCGGAAGCGTCCGGGTTCCCAGCCCGCGAGGCCGGCGCTGCCGCCGAGGCTCGCGAGATCGGCGATCAGGAACCGGCCGCCGCCCTGGTCTGGACGCTGATCCGTCGCATCGACCGCGAGCCGCAGCGAGCGCGGATCGTGTCCGAACGAGGCGCCCACCTCGGCTGCGGCGTTGAAGCGGGTGAACGACCTCGCATCGGGATGGCCGTCGGAGAACGCGAACGCAGCGCGCGCGCGATCGAACCGCTCGGCGCTCGCCGATGCGCGCCAGCCGTGCGACCAGTGGGGCTGGCCGCCGCGCGAGTCGCGAGTGAGCGAGCCGCCATAGATGAAATGCTCGACCGGCCGCCCGAGGTTCGCGGCGTCGGCGGGGTACAGCACGTCGAACGACGGCCGGCGCGGGTCACGCCCGGTAGCCAGCACGGCCTCGCGCGAACCGACCCACAGCAATGCATTGGCGCGCGAACGTTCCGGCCCGCGTATGACCACGGGACTCGACGCGGTGGCGCCGGACGGTGTCGGTTCGGGCAGTCTCCGCCACGGTATCGAAACCGTGAGCCGCACGGATTGCAGCCGTTCCGCGAACGCCGCCGCGCCCGCCTTGGGCGCCGACATTCCGACGCCGTAGTAGAGGTCGCGAGCGCGCCATTCAGAACTCCAGTTCCCGCGCCACGGGCCGAACGTCACCGACATGCGCTCACGATTGTAGTGATTCGTACTGCCGCTCACGTCCGCAAGGACATGCCCGCGCGTGAACGGGGGTGACCACAGCACCGCGCCGCCGAATCCGGTGCGGTCGCCCAGCGATGCTGGGGTGACCGCGAACTGGACGCGGCGTTGGAACGCGAAGGCTTCCTTCACCCGGATGTCCAGACGATCCTGCTCCACGTGCAGCAGGCCGAGATCGGCCGCGCGGCCCAGCGCCGACAGCGGCAGAGAAACGATGCGCCCCGGAAAGCGCAGCACGGATTCCCATCGCTCGGCGGCCGGCACCGCGGCGGGAGGGTTCCAGGGCCGCTCGGTGCTGGCACGCAGGTCGGTCCCCACGTACGTCGAATCGACGGATCCCGACAACGCCGGGGTCGCGATGCACGCCACCATCGACAGCAGCAGCGTGAGTCCGAGGAGCGGCACATGGACGCGCATGAGGAATGCGGAATATGAACCATTCCCCCGCCAAGTCAACGTCCTTGGACGGCCGCGCCCGCCGGGCTACCCTTTGGGCATGATCGCCCGTCTGGCACGCCTGCTAAAGCTCGAACCCGAGGAAACCCGGCTTGCGCTGGCGTTCGGGGCGGTGCTGTTCGTGCTCACGGCGTCCTACACGCTCGTCAAGACCGCGCGCGACGCGCTGTTCCTGGCCCACATGCCCGCGAACCGGCTGCCCTACGTCTATCTGGCCGTGGGCGTGCTCACGACGATCGCGGCCGTGGCGTATGCCCGCGTCACTCGCGGTCGCCGTGCGCTGCAGGCGCTCGAATGGGCGACCTGGTTCTCGGCCGCGGTCCTCGGCTGGTTCGCCTGGGGCATTCGCGGCGGGGCACACGTCACGGTGGTGGCGTTCTACCTGTGGGTCAACATCTATGGACTTATCTTGTTTTCGCAGTTCTGGCTGTACGCGAATGCAGCGTCCGATCCGCGGGAAGCGAAGCGCACGTTCGGCATGATCGGCACCGGGGGCATCATCGGCGGACTGGTGGGCGGCATCGTCGCTCCCGTGCTCGTCGGTCCGGGTGGCCTCCACTCGCTCGTGCTGCTGGCCGCGGTGTTGCTGCTGCTGGCGGCGGCGGCGTTGCGGTTCGCGTCGGAACGCCGCCGCTCGGCGATGCCTCAGGAGCCGCTGCCGGTCGACGACGCGGCCGGACCGTTCCGGAGTCGCTACGTGCGGTGGCTCGCGCTCGGGGCATTGTGTTCGGTGCTGGTGGGCACGCTGCTCGACTACCAGTTCAAGGTCGAGCTCCAGCACCGCAACCCCTCGCCGAAGACGATCGCGTCGATGTTCGGATTGTTCTACACGTTCACGAATCTCGCCGCGATCGCCGTGCAGTTGTTCGTGTCGCGCTGGTCATTGCGCCGCCTCGGCGCCGGCTGGTCGGCGGGTCTGCTGCCCGCGGGGCTCACGGTGGGTGCGGCTGCCATGGCATTCGTCCCCGGGTTCGGCGCCGTGGTCGGAGCGCGGACCTGGGATCAGGTGCTGCGCATCTCGATCAACAAGCCCGCGAACGAGCTGCTGTTCTTCCCGCTGCCGGCCGGCGTGCGGCGCCGCGCCAAGGCGTGGATCGAATCGGGTCTCGAGCGGCTCGGCGACGCGTTCGCCGGCATCGTGATCCTCGCCACCGGCATGATGTTCGGATCGTCGGTGCGGGTGGTCGCGACGCTGATGCTGCTGCTGATCCTGGTGTGGGCGGTGGCGTGGATTCGCATCCGCCGCGGCTATGTGCGCGAGCTGGGACGCAACCTGCGGCGCCTGAATCTCGACCCGCGCGGCAGCCGGATCTCGCTGCGCGAATCCCACGTGCTCGAGGAGATGGCGCGGCTGGTCGACAGCCCTCACGAACGAATCGTGCTGCATGGCATCGAGCTGCTCGAGGAGTCCGCTCCGGAGCAACTGCGCGAGCGGGTGCCCGAGCTGCTGGATCATCCGGTGGCCGCCGTGCGCGCGCGTGCGCTGCGCGCGATCGGGGCGAACGCCACGCCGGAGGTCGCGCTGCGCGTCGCGGCGATGCTCCACGATCCGGATCCCGAGGTGCGCATGGCGGCGCTGCGGGTGCAATGCATGGTGGGTGGCGCGCCGTCGCTCGACACGGCGGAGGCGTTCCTCGGGTCCGACGACCCGCACCTGCGGCGCAGTGCGCTCGAGTGCATGGTCGAGGCGCGCGGCGCGGTGGAGGAGGACCGCGTCCGGCGCGTCATCGAACGCCGGCTCGACGGGGCGGACACGGCCGACCGTGTGGCGATCGCCGAGGCGCTGGGCCGCCGCGAGCCGCCGACCCGCCTGCATGAGCTGCTGCCCCCGCTGGCGGACGATGCCGAGCTCACGGTGCGCAATGCCGCGATGGTGAGTGCCGGGCGCGCGGGATTGCGCATACTGGTGCCGCGGATGATCGCGTCACTGACCCAGCGCCACAGCCGCACGCCGGCGCGCACCGCGCTGGCGTCGTTTGGCGACCGCATCACGGGGACGCTCGGCGACTATCTCGCCGATCCGAGCTCGGATCTGGCGTTGCGCCGCGAACTGCCCCGCGTGCTCGGCGACATCGCGACTCCCGATGCCGTGATCGCGCTGATGCGCTACCGCGAGCGCGACGACGTGCGACTGTCGTACCGGGTGCTCAAGGCGATGAACAAGATCCGCGCCCGCACCCGACAGGCGCGATTCCCGCGCGATCTGGTGAGCGCGGATCTCGAGCACGACGTGCGGAACTTCCTGTTCGCGTTCGTCCACTACCGCAGCTGTCCGATCGGCAACGTGCGGAGCGCCGAGCGCCTGCTGTGCATCGCTCTCAACGAGCGCATGGACCAGGCGCTCAATCGCATCTTCCGCCGCCTCGCGCTGATCTACCCGGCGGACGAGACCTACGCCGGCTACCGTGGCATCGTGTCCGACAACCCGCGACTGCGCGGCAACGCGCTCGAATACATCGAGAACGTGCTATCGGCGGAACACGCGGCACTGGTGCTGCCGCTGGTCGATGACTCCGGTGACGCGGGCCGGCTGCGGTTCGCGGATTCGCGATTCGGCATTCGGTTCGCCGGCTATCTGGAATCGCTGGGGGCGATCCTCGACCACGACGACGCCTGGCTCGCCATCTGCGCCCTGTACGTCGCCGGCTCGCAACGCGAGGGTTCGCTGCTGGACCACGTGGAACGGCAGACCGCATCGAACCACCCGCATGTCCGCGCAACCGCGCTGTGGGCGCAGGCGGCACTGGTGACGGCATGATCGAAGACACTCTGACCCTGGTCGAGAAGACCGCGTTCCTCAAGAGCGTGCCGGTGCTGGCGTCGATCCCCACCGAGCCGCTCGCGGAGCTGGCGAGCCGCGCTCGTGAGATCTCGCTGGAACCGGGCGAGGTTGCGTTCCACGCCGGCGACGCGAATACCGGCTCGTACCTGATCATGGACGGGCTGCTGCAGTTGAAGCGCGGTGATGCCGTGGTCCGCGTGTTACGAAGCGGCATGGCGTTCGGCGAGCTGTGGCGTTCCGATCGCGAACCGCACCAATATCAGTTGATCGCGATCGAGACCTCGCACGCGCTCAACTTCACCAGCGACGACGTGTTCGAGGCCATGAACGAGTACCCCGAGTTCGGCGTGGCGATGGTGCAGGCATTCGCCCTGCGCATTCACGAAGTGACGAGCCGCGTCCTGGACCTCGAGAGCGTCATCGCGCGATTGACCGAGGAGCTGGTGCGCCACGGCATCGAGCTGCCCGAGCTGCCGGCGTCGTTGATCGAGCCCATCACGCCGGGCGAGCAGTTGCTCGGAGGCACGTCGGCGCCGTGGCCCGGGTTGCCGACGGCTGCGGCAACGAAGGCTTCGGCCGGCGGGGCACCCGCCGCCGGACCCGTCGCGCCCGCGCCGTCCGGCACGCCCGGTACCGAACCCACTTCGTGACCAAGCCGGACCCGGCGGCCGGACCGGAGGTTCCCGTGCCGGGCGTGGTCGTCCGCCCGATCGGGCCGGAGTTGCTGCGGCTCGCGCTGCCGGTGCTCGCCTCGCAGCTACTGCGCGTCGGGTATCAATGGGTGGACGCGCTGTGGGTCAAGGGCCTCGGCGTCGATGCCACCGCCGCCGTGACCACGTCCGTGTTCGTGATGTGGTCGGTCTATTCGCTGCACGACGTGATCGGCCTCGGCGTGTCGCCGTTCGTGAGCCAGCTGCTGGGCGCCGGGGATCGGGACCGCGCGGGCGTCGCCGCGTTCAAAGGCGTGCGCGCGTCGGCGCTGCTCGGGCTCATCGGGACGTTCGCCGGCCTGTTCCTGGCGCGCCCGATCTATCACCTGATGCACGCCGATCCCGGCGTGGTCGATCAGGGCGGCCGGTACCTGTCGGTCGTGCTGTCGGCGGCGCCGCTGCCGATGATCGGCCTCACCTGCGAGGTGATCATGCGCGCCGCGGGCGACACGCGCACGCCGTTGATGATCGACCTGTTCGCGATCGGCCTCAACGCCGCGCTCGACCCGTTCCTGATCTACGGCTGGGGCCCGTTCCCGCGCATGGGCGTCGCCGGCGCCGCGTGGGCCACCGTGATCGCCCAGGCGGTGATGGTGGCGTGCTACCTGACCGTCGCGGCGCGCGGGCATCGCGCGTTCCCGTTCCGGCGCCGGGCGGCGGGGCCGCCGGTGCGCGTCGCGAGCATGGCGAAGGTCGGGTTCCCCGGGGCGATGATCGGGTTCCTGTTCTCCGTGGTGTACATCGCGTTTGCGCGGGCAGCCGGAGCGTTCGGTCCGGCCGCACTGGCCGTGGTCGGAGTGGCCAATCGCATCGAGGCGCTGCATTTCGTGAACTCGGTGGCGCTCGGCGGCGCGGGCGCGACGCTGGTCGGCCAGAACCTCGGCGCCCGCCGCCCCGATCGCGCGGTGCAGACGATCATGACCGCGAATCTGTGGAACCTGTGGATCTCGCTCGCGCTCATGACCGCATTTCTGACGTGGCCCGAGATGTTCCTGCACCTGTTCTCGCGCGATCCCGGCGTGATCGCGCTCGGCGTCCCGTATCTGAGGGTGCTGGCGCTGTGCCTGCCGTTCGTGGGACTCGAGATCGTCACCGCGGAGTGCATCATCGGCTCCGGCCACACCGTCGCGATGTCGGTGATCTTCACCAGCGTCTCGATCCTGCGAATTCCGCTGGCGTTCCTCGTGCCGGGGTGGACCGGCACCGGGGTCGTGGGGATCGCGTGGCTGATCGTGGTGAGCGCCATTTTGCGCTCGAGCCTGATCGTCGGCTGGGCTGCGCGCGGCACTTGGAAAGGCGGGCTGGCGAAGGAGCTGGGGAGTGGGGTGGATGTGACCGGCTGACGTCGGTGCCAGACGCGCGCCGGCGGCCGCCCCGTCTACTCCGCCGCCATCACGCGCCGCTCGAGGCTCCGGAACCGTTCGTCGCCGCGAAGCGGGTCGAGGCGCGGGTGCACGCGGACCCACACCAGCGCGCGATCGCGCTCGCGGAACGCGCGTTCCAGCCACTCGATTGCCTGGTCGTTGTCTCCGAGACCCAGCAGGATCGCCGCGATCGCGTAAGCCGACACGAACCGGCGCGACGACTCGGCCTGCAGGTGCTCGAGGACGCGGCGCGCCTCGGCCGTGCGTCCGGCGCGGGCCAGCGTGTAGCCGATGCCGACCGACGCCAGCGGGTTCGCGCCGCTGATCAGCCGCGCGCGCTCGAACGCCTCCAGCGCCTCGTCGTACTGGCCCGCCTGCGACAGCACCCGGCCCACATCGTTGATCGCCTGATAGAACGCGGGATCGATCTCGATCGTGTGGCGCAGCACTGCCAGCGCCTCGTCGTAGCGTCGCGCGAAGAAGTACGAGTCGCCGAGCGTAGTACCCATGATCGGGGCCTGAGGGTCCATCTCGTAGGCGCGACGCGCCTCGTCGATGCCGCGGTCGAACTCGCCGAGCGCGGACAGCAGCTCTGCGTACCATTGGTGCGCGGTGGGATAGCCGGGCTGGAGTGCCAGCGCCTTGTCGTACGACTTCCGCGCCGCCTTCCAGTCCCAGTCGTAGAACATCTGCAGGGATCCGAGCGATGTGTGGGCCTCACCGAGCTCGGGGTCGAGCTCCAGTGCACGCGCAAGGGCCGCCTTCGATTTCGCCGCGGCCTCGTGCGGCAGCATCGCGTTCATGTCGCCGAGCAGGTTGTAGGAATCCGCGATGCCCACGTACGGCTGCGGATAGTCGGGGTCGATCGCGATCGCCTGCTCGAACTGCGCGATGCCGCGGCGCATCTCGGTCTCGGTGCGGCGATTCCAATGGAACCGGCCCCGCAGATAGGCCTCGTACGCGCGCGGGTCGATCACCCGCGGCCCCCGCAGCCGAGATTCCTCGCGGGGCGTGAGCTGCACACTCACTTCCTTTGCCACGCTGCACGCTGCCTCCGCCTGCAGCTCGAGCACGCCAGCCGTGGTGCCTTCGTACTGCTGTGCCCACAGCAGCCGGTCCGCGACCGCGTCGATGAGCTGGACGCTGATGCGCACGTTGTCCGCCGAGCGCTGGACGGAGCCTTCGATCACGCCCTGCACTCCCAGCTCGCGCGCGATGTCCCGCACCGGCAGCGCCGTGTCCTTGTAGCGCATCGCCGTGGTACGCGAGATCACGCGCAGCGCTCCGATGCCGGCGAGGCTCGCGATCAGCGCCTCGGTCATGCCGTCGGCGAAGAACTCCTGCGCAGGATCGCCCGACAGGTTGACGAGCGGGAGCACGGCGAGCGATGTGATGGCGGCGCGTGCGCCCGGCACTGCCCCGGCCTCGTGGCGCGGCGGCACGGCGCTGCCGCCGCTGGTCGCGCGGGGCGCCCCGGCCATCTTGTCTTCGTTCCGCAGCTCCTCGGCGAGCTCCCTCGCGCTCGCGTGACGCTGCGCCGGATCCTTCGCGAGCGCACACAACACGGTCGAGGCGAACGCCTCGGACAATTCCTGGTGGGACTTTCGCGGCGACACCGGCGGCCGGTTGGCGATCGCATAGAGCAGCGCGGCCACGGTGTCGCCGGAATAGGGCCGGCCTCCGGTCGCGAGCTCGTAGAGGATCAGGCCAAGCGCATGGAGGTCCGCGGCCGGCCCTATGTCGCCGCCCGCGATCTGTTCCGGCGCCATGTACGCCAGCGTGCCCACCAAGGCGAGCGGCGCGGTCGCCGAGCGGGTCGCGTCGAAGTCGGCCGTGGTGACGCGGGCGAGCCCGAAGTCGAGCACCTTGGCGCGACCGTCGGGCGTCACGACCACGTTTCCCGGTTTCAAGTCGCGATGCACGACGCCGTGCGCGTGGGCGGCAGCGAGCGCGTCGGCGATCTGGGCGCCCAGCTCGCGAACGCGCGCTTCGGACAGCGGTCCGGCGGCGGCGACCGTCGCCAGCGTGTCCCCCGGCACGTACTCCATGACCATGAAGTCGGCGCCGTTCTCGTGATCGAACTCGTACACCGTCGCGATGCCGGGATGATTGAGCCGCGACAGCGCGAGCGCCTCGGTCCGGAACCGGCCGCGGGTGGCCGCGTTCACGAGTGCGTCGGCATTGAGCATCTTGATCGCCACCTCGCGCTCGAGCCGCTCGTCCCGGGCCAGGTACACCACCCCCATGCCTCCCGCGCCGAGGCGCCGCAGGACGCGATAGTGCGAGATCACCGTGTCGATCATGGAGTGCAGGTTATCACCGCGGCGGCCCCGCTTCACGACGCGCGGCTTTGAGCGTAATCTCCCGCTCATGGCCAAGTCCTACATCATCATCGGCGGCGGCAATGCCGCGGCTTCCGCAATCGAAGGCATTCGCGAGCACGATACCGACGGCTCGATCCTGTTGGTGTCGCGCGAGAACCATCTGCCGTACGAGCGTCCGCCGCTGTCCAAGGAGTTGTGGTTCGGCAAGAAGACGCTCGACGCGATCTCGCTGCACGACGAGGCGTGGTATCGCGAGCGCAGCGTCGAGGTCGCGCTGCGGCGCGAGGTCGTCGAAATCGATCCGGCACAGCATGCGGTGTGGGACGATCGCGGTGATCGCCACGACTACGACGCGTTGCTGATGGCCACGGGAAGCCGGCCGCGGCTGATGGGCGGAGCGGGAGTCGGAGTGGAAGGCATCCACTACTACCGGTCGCTCGAAGACTATCTGGTGCTCAGGGACCGGCTGCGCACGGTGCAGCACGTGCTGGTGGTGGGCGGCGGGTTCATCACGATCGAGATTGCCGCGGCCCTGCGCCACAACGGAGTCGAGGTCACGTTCGTCTACCCGCACGAGTATCCGCTGCAGCGCGTGCTGCCGCGCGAGCTCGGGCTGCACGTCGCCGAGTACTACCGGGAGAAGGGCATCGAGACACTGTCGGGCGACGCCATCACCGGATTCGAGAATCGTCAGGGGCTGATCGAGGCGCAGACGCGCGGCGGGAATACGATCACCACCCAGCTCGTGCTCGTCGGCATCGGCGTGGAGCCGTCGGTCGAGCTGGCCGAGGCGTGCGGCCTCGAGGTCGGCAACGGCATCGAGGTCGACGAATTCGCGCGCACCTCGGACGCGAGCATCTGGGCCGCCGGCGACGTGGCCGGGTTCCCGTACCTGGCACTCGGCGAACGCACGCGCATCGAGCACTGGGACCACGCGGAGCATCATGGGCGTGCGGCCGGGGCCAACATGGCCGGCGCGAACAAGCCGTACGACCACCTGCCGTTCTTCTGGTCGGACTTCTTCGACATGGGCTGGGAGGCGGTCGGCGACACCGATTCGAGCCTCGAGATGGACGTGATCTGGAACGAGCCGTTCAAGGAAGGCATGCTGTTCTACCTGCGCGAGGACGTCATCCGCGGGGTACTGATGTGGAACATGTGGGAGAAGGTCGAGTGGGCGCGCGACCGGATTCGCGAGGCCCGGCCCAGCACTCATGCCGAACGCGAAGCCTGGGTGCACGGCTGACGCGCGGAATGCGAGGTTCGTCGTGAGACACGTGTTGATTCTGACGCTGCTGATGGTGCTCGTTCCCGGCCCTGCGCCGGCGGGCGAGACGTTCGCGTGCAACCTCAGGGCGCTGACGCCCCGGGAGCGCGCCCGGCATGAAGAGCTGTCACGCATCCTGCTCGGAGCCGTACGAGAGCAGCAGGAGTTGCCGAACGGGTACGCGTTCCGCGTCGATCCGGGCCAGCTCGTGACTGCGGCGCGGTGGGTGTCGTTCGAGCGCCGCTGTTGCCCGTTCTTTTCGTTCGCGCTGGAACAGACCCGGGACGAGGGACCGCTGTGGGTGAAGGTCACGGGCCCGGCCGGCGTGAAACCGTTCATCCGCGCGGAATTCGGGATCTGACGCGATTCTTACCCGCGTTCCAGTTCTCGCCGCCCGAGTCGCCACGGTGCTGTTGTTCGCCGCCACGGCCGCGTTCGCCAGCACGACATGACGTCGATGACTGCCCCCGCGCACCCGATGAAGTTCGCCGGCCTTGGCCCGCATCACCGCGCGATCACCACTGCGTCGGAGCCGGCGCAGGGCTGGTTCGACCAGGGCCTGCGGCTGGTCTATGCGTTCAATCACGATGAAGCGCAGGCGCATCCGCAGGGCATGTATCAGATGTACGTGGCGCACAACCATCAGTTCCTGTGGGCGACGGCGATGATGCAGGGGCGCAGCGCCGAGGCAATCTCCGCCGCCCAGGCCGCCGTCGAGCCGCTGTCGCTCGACCTGCTGGGAATGATCCCGGGCATGGACATGGTGCGCCGACGTGAAACTGACAGCCACCGACTACTAGCTGCCGCTCATGCCGCCGCCGGCCGTGGCGCCCTGCGTCGCGCCGGTTGCGGCACTCGCGGCCGCAAGCCGCCGCAGCGTGTCGCCCGCCTTGAGCCGCAGCCACGCGACCTGCGTGACGTTGCCGAGCGTGCTCGCCGCGATGCCGACGTAGAGGCCGATCCAGCGCTGCGACACCACGCCGAGCAGCAGCACGGCGAACACCGTGGCGAGGTAGACAACCATCGATTCCGTGATCCCGCGGGTCCGGCGGCCGTGGACGATGGCGCCCTGGTAGAGACTCATCAGCGCGCTGAGGCCGGGCAGCGGCACCGCGAACCACAGTCCGATCGACGCCAGCACGACGAGCGTCGCCGGCAGCGCCGATACCGTGCCGAACCACACGTGTCCCAGCGGCGTCGCGGCCACGGCGAGCAACAGCGCCGAGGTCGTCGCCGCGAGGGCGAACGCGAACCTGGCGAGCGCGGGGCGGGCGCCAGGGCGTTCGAGCAGCGCCACCACCACCTCGTTGAACGCGAACCCCCCGCTGCGCACCGTGAACACGATGCCGTTGAGCACGGGCCACACCGCCAGCGATTCGATGGCGCGCGGCATGCGGCTCATCGCGCCCGAGGTGAGCGGCATCGCGAGGAACATGCACATCGGCGTGATCGCGAGCGGCACGTAGAACCTCAGGAATCGCGCGAAGGTGAGCGGCTCGTCCGCGACGCCCCGGGCCGGCAGCTCGTGGCGCACCACCGGGCGCACGGCGAGCCCGGCGAACACCGCCTCGGCCATCACGCCGCACGTTACGGCGAGCGTGCCGACGACGATGCCGGGAATCGTGCGCACGGCGATGCCCGCGCCGAGCACCACCAGGTTGGCGGCGAGCCGGACGCCGGTGCCGATGCCCACCATCCGCGAGCGGCCGAAGCGGATCAGCACGCCCTGTTGAAATCTGCGATACGCGATCGACAGCGTCCACGGCAGCATGATGCGCAGCCCCAGCCGCGCCGGCTCCAGCACCTGGGGCGGTGGCGCGATCAGGCGACCGACGACCAGATCGTAGAGCGGAGTGAACGCGAGCAGCGCGTGGATCACGGTGGTGGCGCCGGCGGCGAGGAACATGAACCGGCGCACGAGGCGGTACGATTCGCGATCTCGCGACAGCGCGGTGGACGTCATGAGCAGCATGATGATCGGCGATTCGAGCAGCAGCGCGAGCGGGAACACCACGCCCCCGTAAGCTGCGAGGCTCACGGTCGGCTGCGCGAGGCGCGCCATGATGGCGCTGACCGCCGGTAGCTCGAGGCCCATCAGCAGCCAGCTCGCGGCGAGCGGCCACCACGTCGCGACCACGGTGCGCTGCGTGACGGGTGCGGACGAGCCGGCGTGAGTCGACTCGCGGGCGGGCTGCGGAGCGGGCGCCGGCGGGCTTTCTCTGCGGCTCACGGCGCCGTGCGCCGGGCGCCGATCGCGAACGCGATCCACCCCGCGAGCAACGCGAGCCCGCCGACCGGCGTGACGGCGCCCCACGCCGGCGTGCCCGTGATCGCGAGGATGTAGAGGCTGCCCGAGAACACCACGATGCCCACTACGAACGCGGTGCCGGCGAACGCGAGCGCCGCGCTAGGCTCCCGCTCCCCGCGGCGCGTGAGGCCGAGTCCGATCAGTGCCAGCGAGTGGTACATCTGGTAGCGCACGGCGGTCTCGAACGTCTGGGACAGCGCCGGATCGAGCCGGCCGCGCAGGAAGTGCGCGCCGAACGCGCCGAGCAGCACGCCGAGGAACGCGAACACGGCGCCGATGCGAATCGGGTTCATCGTGGGTGTCCATTAGAAAGCGAGCACGTCGTCATCAGGTCCGCTCCACCTCATCGAGGATCCGTGCCTGCACGCCCTGGGCGCTGCCGAATCCGAGCCCGCCGCCGACGCGGTCCCACATCTGCCTCAGCATCGGTAGAAATCGATCGGCCTGTTCGCGTGTCGCGAATTCCAGATTCACGATAACGAGGTCGGGATCGTCGGCCGCCCGATAGATCGCATGGCGCATCACGCCATGCTTCGCGCGCCCAAGCGGGTCGTTGTCGAACGCCTGCTTCCAAGCCTGGAAATCCTTGATTGGATGCTGAATGACGATCATTGCCATGTTAAGCCTCCTGAAGCGTTGCGTGCCGGGAGTCAAGACGACACGATTGCTCAGGCTACTGCACGGGACAGCCTGCTCCAACCAGTTGTAAGAGAGCACCTGCTGCTTGCGTTCGAACGGCGAAGTGACCCAATGCATGCGAATAGTTCGTGGAGTGCCGACAACATCGGAGGATGCGATGCTAAGCTTCTACAGAAGATGACACATGGCTCGCCCCGGGTTGAATCTGACGGGGCCGCCCGCATGGACCGACATCCATCCCACGAACGACCCCGGCTCGAGCACGGAGAGCTTTGCTGAAGCGTACGACCCGCGCCGGGACCGCATGATCCTGTTCGGATTCGCCTCCTGCGGCACGCACGACAATTGCGACCCGTTCACCAATCTTACGTACATGCTGACGTGGGAAACGCCTGTGACTGCCATCGCGCCGGCGATCGAGACGCGCATCGGGAGTGCAATCACGTTTGCTGCCGAATCCCGCCCGCGGTCGTCATGTGATCGAGTTCCGAATCGCGCCGAGCGACGCGGGGCGCTCGATGGAAGTGTTCGCCGTCGGCGGCCGCAGGGTGTGGGGACGGACGATCACCGCGGGGCCCGGAGTCCAGCGTCTGGTGTGGGACGGCCGTGGAACGGGCGGTCGCCGGGCGCTCCCGGAGTCTATTTCGCGCGGCTCGTCACGGCCCGCGGTACGGCAACCACGCGATTCGTGCGCATCGACTGATGCGCACGGCCCGGCCGGTCAGCTCACGTCGCGCCGCCCCTGCGGGTCGAGCGCGTCGCGCAGGCCGTCACCCAGGAAGTTGAAGCACAACAGCGTCGTCGACAGCGCGAGGCCGGGGAAGATCACCAGCCACGGGAACAAAGCGAGCAGTCGCGCGCCGTCCGACACCAGTGTGCCCCACGACGCTGCAGGCGGCTGGACGCCGAGCCCCAGGAACGACAGGAACGCCTCCTGCAGAATCACCGCGGGCACCGTGAGCGTGGTATAGACGATCACCGGGCCCAGCGTGTTCGGCACGATGTGCTGGAAGATGATGCGCCGGTCGCTGGCGCCCAGCGCGCGCGCGGCTTCGACGAACGTCTGGTTCTTGAGCGACAGCACCTGCCCGCGGACGATGCGTGCCATGGTGAGCCACTGCACGAGCCCCAGCGCCACGAACAGCATGATCAGGCTGCGGCTGAAGAACACCAGCAGCAGGATCACGAGGAAGATGTACGGCAGCGAGTACAAAATATCGACAAACCGCATCATCGCCTCGTCGATGCGCCCGCCGCGGTAGCCGGCGATCGCACCGTACGCCACGCCGATCAGCAGGCTCACCAGTGTTCCCACCACGCCGACCAGCAGCGAGATGCGGCCGCCGTGGATCGTGCGTGAGAACATGTCGCGGCCGAGTTCGTCGGTGCCGAACCAGTGCGCGGCCGCCGGCGGCGTGGCGCTGAGCTTGAGGTCCTGCGCGGTCGGATCCTGAAGTCCCGGCAGCCACGGCGCGGTGATCGACAACGACGCCATGACCACGAGCAACACGGCGCCCACGAGTGATGCGCGGTTGCGCCGCAGCCGCCGCCAGGCGTCCGACCACAACCCCGACGCGCGTTCGGGCAGCACGGCGACCGGCGCGGGGGCGAGCGCGGCACTCACGCCAGCTCCACTCGCGGGTCGAGCCAGGTGTACGCCAGGTCGACGAGCAGGTTCAGCGTCATGAGAAAGGCCGCATAGAACAGCACGACCCCCATCACCAGCGTGTAGTCGCGGTTGAACGCGCCGTTCACCAGGTGGCGGCCGAGTCCGGGGATCGCGAAGATCGTCTCGACCACGATCGAGCCCATGATCACCCGCGCCGCCGCCGGCCCGAGATACGACACCACCGGCAGGATGCCCAGCTTGAGCGCGTGCTTGAAGATCACCACGCGGTCCGACAGCCCCTTGGCGAACGCGGTGCGAATGAAGTCCTGGCGCAGCACCTCGAGCATGCCGGCGCGCGTGAGCCGCGCGATGTAGGCGACGTAGGCGGTCGACAGCGTGAGCACCGGCAGCACGCGGCTGGCGGGGCTCTGCCACAGCGCCGGCGGCAGCAGGTACAGGCTGAGCGACAGTGACAGCACCAGCACCGGTCCCAGCACGAAGTTCGGGATCGACACGCCGGCGAGTGCCGCGGTCATGGCGGCGAAATCGAGGCCGGTGTTCTGTTTCAGCGCCGCGAACATGCCGATCGGCACGCCGATCACGATCGACAGCAGCAGCGCCCACGCGCCGAGTTCGAGCGAGACCGGGAACGCCTCGAAGATGATCTCGCGCACCGTGCGCGACGGATACTTGTAGGACGGTCCGAAATCGAGCTGCACGGCGTTGCGCAGGTAGTTCAGGTATTGGACCCCGAGCGGCTTGTCGAGACCGTACTGCTTGCGAAGCTGCTCGACCGCGGCCTTGGGAATGTCCTTCTCGGCCTGGAACGGCCCGCCCGGGGCCAGGCGAATCATGAAGAACGTGAGCGTGGCAATCGCGAGCAGCGTGGGGATGAACAGCAGCAGGCGCCGCAGGATGAACGTGAACATCAGCGGATACCGCTGCCCGCGTCGGCGACCGGCGCCGGATGCCGACGCCAGTCGTGATCAATCCACACGTACTTGAGGGGATGCGTGTCGAGTGCCGTGGGATAGAGCCCGTGCACGTAGGGTTTGACCAGCTCGGAGGAGGAGTACTGATAGATCGGAATCGTCGGCGACTGATCCAGCAGCAGCGCCTCGGCGTCATGCAGCATTGCCATCCGCTTCGGAACGTCGACTTCGCGGGCGGCGGCGTGGATCAGTTCGTCGTAGCGCGGGCTGCTCCAGCCCGTGCGGTTGTTGCCGTCGCCCGTGATCATCATCGCCATGAACGTGTTGGGATCGAGGTAGTCGCCGATCCACGACCGGCGCGCCACGTCGTACTGCAGGCTGGTGCAGGCCTGGAGATAGGAGCCCCATTCCTGGTTCGACAGCTCCACCTGGATGCCCAGCTCGTGCTTCCACATCGACTGGATCGCCTCGGCGATGCGGCGATGATCCTCGCTGGTGTTGAACAGGATCGAGATCTTCCGGAATCCCCTGCCGCCCGGGTAACCGGCCTTCGCGAGACATTCACGCGCGTACTTGGGATCGAAGCCGACGGGGTCGGGCGCCGTGTAGCCGGGGTAACCCGACGGCACGTAGCGGCCCCACGGCTCGCGGCTCCGCTTGAGCAGGTCGCGCGCGATGGACTCGCGGTCAACCGACCACGCCAGCGCGCGACGCACCCACACGTTGTCGAGCGGCGGGCGCGTCACGTTGATGCTGTAGAAGTAGGTGCCCTGGTAGGCCCCGGCGCGGAAGTCGGCGAACTGCCGCATGTACGGGATGAACTGCGACGGAATGTTGCCGCTGGTGTTCCAGTCGATCACACCTGCCTTGTAGAGGTTGGTGCACGTGTTCACATCCTCGACCGACAGCGCCACGATCCGGTCGAGCTTCACGTTCGCAGCATCCCAGTAGCGCGGATTGCGCCCGAACTCGAACCGATCGCTCTGGCGCCAGTGTTTCAGCAGGAATGGGCCGTTCGACACCACGTTCGCCGGCAGCGTCCAGCGCTGGCCGAACTTCTCGATGACGTGCCGCGGCACCGGCACGAACGTGTAGTACTGGGTGAGGAACAGGAAGTAGGCGGTGGGCGAGTGGAGACGCACGACGAACGTGCTGTCGTCCGGCGCCCCGAGCCCCAGCTGGGACACGTCGTGCAGCGAATCCTTGCTGAACGCCTCGGCGCCGTTGATGGGGTAGAACATCCCGGCATTCTTGGCCGCGGTCGCCGGCGTGACCACCCGGATCCACGACCACAGGAAGTCGCGCGCCGTGAGCGGCGTGCCATCACTCCACTGGAGGCCCGGCCGCAGGTGGAACGTGTAGGTGAGGCCGTCCGCGCTCATCTCCCAGCGGTACGCCTGTCCCGGTCTGGGCTCGAGAGTTCGGGGATCGGGCGTGGTCAGGCCCTCGAACATGATGCGCGCGACGCGGCCGTCGGGCTGGCCGGACATCTTCGCGGGATCCGTGGTCTCGGGCTCGGCGCCGTTCGTGAACGTGAGCACCTGCCCCGCGGGCGGCGAGGTGTCGCCGAAGTAATTCGTGGCGACGGTGGCCGCCGCGGCGCCGGCCGCCGGATGGGACGCGGGGGCGCACGCGCCGGAGGTGAATCCCAGCGCGGCGAGTGCGGCAACGGAGACGATGCGGAGGCGCGAGTCCATTCGGGCGCAGTATAACAGCGCCACCCGGCGCCGGAGGAAGTCGGCGGCGGGCAGACAGCCGCGATCCTGCGGGCGAACGTCCAATGCCGCGCCGGATCGCGCATCTGCTCGCTCGATCACGTCATCGATAGAGCGCTTTGATGGCTCCCCAGGTATGTGGTCGGGCTGCGGTGGGTCGATCGTCGAAGCACGTCAAACCGCCGGGACCGGGTTGACCGAACGGATCGGAGATCGCAATGAATCCACTCTGCCAGATCGCGTCGGCCCTCTGCAGCGGTTGTTCCAGAATCGGATCATTCCCCGCGGTCTGCTGGACCAATTGGATGTTCTCGAGGATCCCGCAGACCGTCCGGTCACAGCCCGTGCAGGAGCCTGCACCGGTCGTCTTCGATCGAGCCAACCTTATCCGGAATCCGTAGTACTCGGTCGAGGGATCCAGGGCGATGGGTTCGGGAAGCGCAACGAAGATTCGCATGCCGAATGCATTCGGCGATGCCCCGGCCATGGTCACAAATCCTCCCTGGCCCGCACCACTGAATGGATCCGCGCAGGTGAACGGTCCGCCCGTGAAGTCGAAGTCGGTCGTCAGGGCGTTCGTGCCGCGACAACTCGTGCTGCCGTACTGCCACCAATTCGGCAGGAGCGAGTCGGCAGCGATCCAGCTGACTCTCGCCTCGAGCCCGACGAACTGGTCGATGCCCGCGGGCGGGACGAATGACCCGAACAACTCGTAGGGGGGACCGGTATTGGTGTTGCACGCGACGATGAGATCCTCGGGAGCCGTCGCACCACAATCGTTCCAGCCGAGATTGATCCCGGCGGCGAATGTGCTGGAGGCGAGTGTCGTGGCGACGGCGACGAGGATCAGCGGGGTAGCAAGGCGACCATGCATGGGCCCTCCGCGGTGTGGCGCGCTTCGGTCGCAGGGGTTTGCGCCGATGGCGCTGACATTAAGGGTGTCACACCGAATGGAGCCCCGGCCAATGGATTGTGGACGCGTCTGGGCCCCGGCCGAGGCGCTACTTTCGCACGTACTCCAGCGCCGCAAGTTCCTTCCAGTCGTCGCCGGTGTGCTCCGCCACAGCCCACCGGTAAACGTCTGGCTTGAGCCGGGTTACGTCGACACGCAGGTCCGCCACCTTGCCCTCGAAATCCGGTCCGCGGAAGGTCATCCGCGTGCGGTCGCCGTCGACGGTCACGGGACCCTGGATGATCGCGTTCGCCGCGTCCATATACCACATCGCAAGCGACGCCTGGGCCGGGTCCCAGAAGAACTGCCCATCGTAGGTCTTCCTCTCGCCCGTCTCCGATATGAAATGCGTATTGAAGCGAAGGAAACTGCCATTGTCCGACCACATGTAACGCGTTTCGATCCGTTGCATACCCGGTCCCAGTCTGCTGGCATCGGCGGTCCAAACACCATCTGCGAGCCAGGCCAGCGCCGAGATCGGCTTTCGGGGAGCGGGGTGCGCGGTCGAGTCTGCGGGTGCCCCGGAGGCGCCCGACGCGAAGAGAACGATCGATGCTGCGGCATACACGACAAGCCAGCGCTTCATGCGAACTCCTGAGTGTCCGCCGAGAGCCTCAGCGGGGTTGGGGAACCGCTCGCGCGCCGGCGAGCAGGCGAAAGTAATTGCGTAGCTGTGCGACCGACGCGTCAAAGGGCGCCAGGCTGCGATGGGCTCGTGCATGCATGACGCCGCCCTCCATCACCGTGAGCACGAACTGGGACAGGGCCCTGCGGTCGAGGTCCGGCGGCAGCCGCCCGGTCGCATCGCCGAGCCGGAAGTGACCCGGGCATGGGCGAGGATGTTGGCGACGGCGCTATGCCGGAACCGCCCCGCCAATGAACCCCGCGAGATCCTGCTTGAGCCGCACCAGCGACGGCTCGTGGATGTACATCATGTGCCCGGCCTCGTAGTACGCCTTCGATAGATTGGGCCTGAGCGTCTCGTCCAGCGACAGGTGGTCGAACGAGTACTCGGTCGCGAAGTACGGCGTCGCCAGATCGTAGTAGCCACTGGCGACGAACACCTTGAGAAACGGGTTGATCGTCATCGCCTTGCGGAGTTTTTCGATCACCTCGACGAATCGGTTCTCGTGCTCGTCGAACTTCCACGCCATGTTGGTCTTGAGGCTCAGGATCTCGTACGGCAGGTCGCTCTCGTACCCCAGCTCGCCGCGGATGTAGTCGTTGAAGGCCGCGGTATAGGGGCCGATGATGTTGGTGAAGCTCGGGTCGTTCTCCAGCCGCTCGCCGACATCATCGCGCTCGATGCCCTGGAAGCGGCTGTCGAGACGGCCCACGGTCCGGCTCCGGTCGCGCAGCAGCTCGCGCGTGAAGCGCATGATTTCGATGCGCAGGTTCGCACGCTTCACATAGTCCACAGTCAGGCCGGTGTAGCGCGCCACGCGTTCGGCGATCTTCGCGCTGGCGTCGGCGGGGAGGCTCGCGCCTCGCAGCAGCGCGCTCGCGTAGTCGCCAATGGCGAACGCCTCGACCTCCTTCAGCGTCGCGCGCAGGTCCTTCTGCAGCTCGGGCGCGAGCCGGCGGTGATACCACGCGGTCGCGGTGTAGCTCGGCAGGTAGAGGATGTACGGCAGGTCGTTGGTGTTGCAGAAGTCGAGCGTCTGGAAATCGAGCACCGACGACACCAGCATGATGCCGTTGAGGTACATGCCGTGGCGCTCCTGCAGGTAGCTCGACAGGCCGGCCGCTCGCGTGGTGCCGTAGCTCTCGCCGATCAGAAACTTGGGCGACAGCCAGCGGCGGTAGCGCGTGGTGTAGAGCCGGATGAAATCGCCGACCGACTCGATGTCCTTCTTGAACGCGTGGAAGTCCTTCGCCTTCTGGCCGGTCACGGCGCGGCTGTAGCCGGTGCTGACGGGGTCGATGAACACGAGGTCGGTGCGATCGAGCAGTGACTGCGGGTTGTCGGCGAGCGTGTAGGGCGGCTGCGTCAGATTGCCGACCTCGTCCATCACCACGCGCCGCGGTCCGAGCACGCCGAGGTGCAGCCACACCGACGACGATCCGGGGCCGCCGTTGAACGAGAACGTCAGCGGACGCCGAGCTGCGTCGGTCGAGTCGGTGCGCGTGTAGGCGACGAAGAACACCGTGGCGCGCGGCTGCTCGCCCTGCGCCTCTCCTTCCTGCTCGCCCGTCTTCTCCGTCTCCTCCTTGAGCACGATCGTGCCCGTGGTGACGGCGTAGTCGATCTTCGTGCCGTCGATGGTGACGGAATGATGCGACACCACGAGCTGGTCCGACGGGACGGGCGGCGCCGGCGACGGTGGCGGCGTGGCGGATTCCTCGGTCTTCTGGGTCATGACGCTCCGTTTGCGGGCCGCGGCCAGCGGAGGGAATCTGCAACCAATGAACGGGAAACCGCGGAGTCTAGGTCATGCGCCGGGCGAGTTCCACGTGCTCGTGGCCGGGCTCATCGCCCTGGCTGTGTCCCGCGCGGCACTGACCTTCGTCCCGTCGATGTGGGCGTGGTCGCTCAACCTGCACCGGTTCCTGCCGCCGCTCTTCGCATGGCTGCCGTGGGCGCTCACGATCGTGGTGCTGCTGCCGCCGGTCGCGCGCCGCGTCGCGCCACTCGCCGGGCGCGTCGGCACCTGGACCTCGCGCTCGCGCCTCGCACCGTTCGTGTGGGCCGCTCTGGCGATGGCGATCGTCCTGCTGCTGCCCGACCATACCGAATCGACGGGCGACTTCATCCTGCGCCGGCGCGCCGTCGAAGAGGGCCGCCTGCCGTCGCTGGTGTTTCCGCAGGCGCTACCGCTCGATGCCTGGCTGCACTACACGCTGCCCCGCTGGCTGTTCGTTCATCGGGGCATCGCGGCGAGTGTCACGGCGCGGGCGTGGGGCGCGTTCGACGCGGCGCTGCTCGCGCTGTGTGCCGTCGAGTTCGCGCGGGCGCTGGACGTCACGGGCGGCGCGGCGCTCGCGGCGGTGGGCGTGGTGCTGTTCGGCGGGCCCCTGGCGTTGTTCACGGGCTATGGCAAGGGGCTCGCGGAGCTCACCGTGCTGGTGGCCGCCGTGGGGGCATTCTCCACCCGCGTCGTTCGCCAGGGCTCGGGATACCTCGGGCTGTGCGTCGCGGTCGCCCTGGCGATTGCGATTCATCGGGCGGGGTTCCTGCTCGCCGCCGGCCTGATCGCCTACCCCCTCGCGATTCGGCGGCATGGGCGGCCCGCGTGGCGCTCGCTCGCTCCTTTGCTACTGCCGGTCCTGACGGGCGTGCTCGTGCTCGGGAAGGCCTACGAGATCTTCACCACCTTCGACGCCACCCACCACTTCACCTCGGGCGGCGGGCTCGTGCGCTGGACCGAGCTGGCGAATGCGCTCGTCCTCGTGTCTCCGCTGGCCCTGCTCGTGCCGGTGCTGCTGATCGCGTCTGGCAGGTCGCTGCCGCGGCGACTCGAAATCGTCCCCACCGCCGCGGTCGCCGTGCTGCTGCTCGTGACCTCTGCGGCGATCGTTCCGCAGCAGGGCATCGTGCGCGACTGGGACGTGTTCGCGCCGGCGGGGATGGGCCTGTCGTTGCTGGTGGCCTGGCTCCTTTACGAACGGCTCGGCGCCGATCCTGAATCGTTGCCGGCGGGCCGCCCGGTCGAGCGTGGGCGGTCCGCGCGGCAGCCGGCGCGCGCGACGCCGGGGGCGGCGGCATCACCGGGCGCCCGCTCCGGTGGGCTCGCGCTCGCGGTCGTCCTCGCTGCCGCCGTGCCATCGATTCAATGGCTCGTCCACCTGAACGACGTGAACCGCGGCCTCCAGCGCGTCGCCGCCGTGCTCGCCGAGCCGCCGCCGCGCTCCGAGGTCGAACGCGCGCGCTTGTGGGACTACGTCGGCATCCGCAGCGCCTGGCTCGACGACTGGCCGCGCGCGACCGACGCATTCGCGCAATCGGCGGCGCTGCTGCCGACGCCGCGCGTGCTCGACCAATGGGCGCGGGCGGAGGTTCATCGCGGTGACTGGGGCCGGGCGGCCGAGATCTACGGGCAGATGATCGCGCGCGATTCCACCAGCCTCGTCGCGTGGCGCAACTACACGGCGGTCGTCACGCGCATGAAGGATCGTGTCCGCTCGCGGGACGCGGCGGAGCACATCCTGCGGCTCGCGCCGGGTGACGCGGAGGCGCGTTCCATCCTCGAGTATCTCGATCACACGGCGCCGCCGCCGCGCCGGTAGGCCGCGCGGCGCGCTGACGACGACCGTGGCGCGGCGGGCGATGGGTGCGCCCCGTTTTCCGGCTGGCGTTGCGCCACGTAGAATGCCCGGCGCCATGACTCCCATCCCAAGCACGCCCGTTCGCCGCCGCTTCGTGTTCGCCGTCCTGCTGCTCGCCCTCGCCGTCTCCGGTGTCGTCGCCCTCGACGCGGCGCCGTCCGGACCACCACCGCTCGCCGGCTCGACCGGCACCGAGGTCCGTCCGCGCGACCCGCAGGCATCGGGCGCGCTCGAGCTGTCGATCCACAAGCTGCGCGTGCTCGGCAGCGCGCTCTACATTGCGGCGCATCCTGACGACGAGAACACGGCGCTGCTCACCTATCTCTCGAACGGCCGGCTGGCGCGGGCGGGCTACCTGTCGCTCACGCGCGGCGACGGCGGCCAGAATCTGCTTGGCACCGAGATCGGCGAGCAATTGGGCGTGATCCGCACGCAGGAACTCCTGGCGGCGCGGCGCATCGACGGGGCCGAGCAGTACTTCTCCCGCGCGCTCGACTTCGGATTCTCGAAGGGCCCCGAAGAGACGATGCAGATCTGGGGCAGGGACGCGATCCTGTCGGATGTCGTGTGGGTGGTCCGCAACTTCCGGCCCGACGTGATCGTCACGCGGTTCGCGACCGACGGCAGCGGCGGACACGGGCACCACACGGCGTCGGCGCTGCTGGCGGAAGAGGCGTTCCACGCCGCCGCCGACTCCACGCGCTTCCCCGAGCAGCTCGCGTTCGTGAGTCCGTGGCAGGCGAAGCGGATCGTGTGGAACGTGACCCGGTTCGATCCGTCGAAGCCCGAGCCCAAAGGCCCGCAGTACGTGACCACCGATCTCGGTGGCTACAACCCGCTGCTCGGCCGCGCCTACACCGAGATCGCGGGGGAGAGCCGCAGCCAGCACAAGAGCCAGGGGTTCGGCGCCGCCGAGCGGCGCGGACCGGCGCCGAACGTCTTCGAGTATCGCGCGGGGGATTCGGCGCATGTGGAGATCTTCGACGGCGTGAACACCACGTGGTCGCGCCTGCCGGGCGGCGGCAAGGTGGACCTGCTGCTCGCGCAGGCCGAGAAGGAGTTCCGCCCCGACGCGCCGGAGCGCGTGATCCCTCTGCTGTTGCGCGCCCGCGCCGCGATGCGCGCGCTTGGCGACGACCCGTGGGTGGCGCTCAAGCGCCGCAACCTCGAGGAAGTGGTGCGCTCGTGTGCGGGACTGTGGCTCGAGGCGATCGCCACGTCGCCGTCCGCGTCGCCGGGCGGCAGTGTGACCGTGAATTTCGCGGCGCTCGGTCGCAGCTCGTACGCACTGAGCCTCGACCGCATCGAGCTGCCGAACGGAGCGACCGCGACCTGGACGGGCGCACGCGCGATGGGCGACTCCGCCGCCGGCGGCGCGACCGCGACGCACGTACTGCCGCCGAACCGGCCTGTCACCGCCACGGCCACGATTCCGCTGCCGGCGGATTTCGAGCTGACGCAGCCCTACTGGCTGCGCAGCCCCGCCAGCAAGGGGCGGTTCGACGTGCGCGATCCGCAGCTCATCGGACGCGCCGAGAATCCGCCCGCGCTCACCGCGCGCTTCGTGATGCGCGCCGGCGAGGAGGAGCTGACCTACGAGCGGCCGATCGTCTATCGCTGGACCGATCCTGTGCTGGGCGAGCGCTATCGCCCGTTCGAAGTGGCGCCGGCCGCCACGCTCAAGCTGGATCATGCGGTGTACGTGTTCCCGACCCGCGACCCGCGCGAGGTGCGCGTCACCGTGCAGGCGGCCGACGCGGCGATGTCGGGCACCGTGCGGCTCGCGCTGCCGGCGGGCTGGAAGGCCACGCCCGACGCGGCGCCGGTCGACGTGGCGAAGGCTGCCGAACGCACGGTGACGTTCCGGGTGACGCCGCCCGGCGCGGCGTCACCGACCGCGCCGTCGCTCGCCGCGAGCTTCACGGCCGGCGGCCAGCGCTTCGACCGCCGGCTGGTGCGCATCGATTATCCGCACATTCCCATTCAGACGCTTTACCCGCCCGCCCAGGCGAAGCTGGTGCGCACGGACGCCGAGGTGCTGTCGCACGAGGTCGGCTATGTGATGGGTTCCGGCGATCAGGGGCCCGACGCGCTGGCACAGCTCGGCTGCCACGTGACGCCGCTGGGTGATGATGACGTGGAGCGGCTCGACCTCGCGAAGTTCGACGCGATCGTGATCGGGGTGCGCGCCTACAACACGCGCCCCCGGCTGCGCGTGCTGCAGCCGCGGCTGCTCGACTACGTGAATGCCGGCGGCACGCTGGTGGTGCAGTACCAGACCCCGGAGGACGCGCTCAACGACAAATTGGGGCCCTATCCGTTCAGCGTGTCCCGCGACCGCGTGACGGTGGAGGAGGCGCCGGTGCGATTCGTCACCCCGAACCACTCGCTGCTGACCCGTCCCAACAAGATCACCGCAGCGGACTTCAACGACTGGGTGCAGGAGCGCGGGCTGTCGTTCGCGAATCCCTACGATCCAAAGTATCAAACGGTGCTGTCGAGCAACGACCCCGGCGAGCCGGCGCGCGATGGCGGGCTGCTGTATGCGGCGTACGGCAAGGGCGCTTACATCTACACCGGCTACGCGTGGTTCCGTCAGTTGCCGGCCGGCGTGCCGGGAGCGTACCGGCTGTTCGCAAATCTCGTGAGCGCGGGGCGCTGACGCCGTGACCGGACCCCGGACGCCGCAGCCGCCCTCGGGCGCCGCGCGCCCGGAGCTTGCATCCGAGCTCGAGTCGCTCGACTTCGAGGCGGAGGAGCCGCCGCCCGTGCTCGGCAGCTGGCGCCGCCTCTACGCGCTCGTGCTCGCATGGCTCGCGGTGCTGATCGCGCTGCTATGGGCGCTGACGAAGGCGTTCGCATGATCGCGCGCCGGAACGCCGCCGGCGCCGCATGAGCACGCTCGACTGGGCGCTGCTGTTCGCGGCCATGGCGTTCTTCACGCTCTACGGCCTGTGGCGCGGCCGCGGCAGCCGCAACCTCGACGGCTACCTGCTCGCCGATCGCAACCTGCCGTGGACGAACGTGGCGTTCGCGATCATGGCGACGCAGGCGAGCGCGATCACGTTCCTGTCGACGCCCGGCCAGGCCTATACCGACGGCATGCGGTTCGTGCAGTTCTATTTCGGCCTGCCGATCGCAATGGTGGTGCTGGCGGCGACCGCGGTGCCGATCTACCGCCGGCTGCACGTGTTCACCGCCTACGAGTATCTGGAGGAGCGGTTCGACTCCAAGACCCGCTCGCTTGCGGCGCTGCTGTTCCTCATCCAGCGCGGGCTCGCGGCCGGGCTCGGCATCCACGCGCCGTCGATCATCCTGTCCGTGCTGCTCGGCTGGAACCTGCACCTCACGCACTTCCTGATCGGCGGGCTGGTCGTGACCTATACCGCCACCGGCGGCACCAAGGCCGTGAATCACACGCAGTACGTGCAGATGCTGCTGATGATGACCGGCCTGGGGCTCGCGGTCGTGCTGGTGATGTCGCGGCTGCCGCACGGCGTGTCGTTCCGCGAGGCGCTCGACGTAGCGGGGGCGCTCGGGCGCCTGCGCGCGATCGATCCGTCGATCAACCCCGAGAACCGCTACACGCTGTGGTCGGGGCTGATCGGCGGCTGCTTCCTCGCGCTGTCCTACTTCGGCACCGACCAGTCGCAGGTGGGGCGCTACCTCGGCGGTCAGTCCGTGGCGCAGAGCCGGATCGGCCTCGTGTTCAACGGGCTCGCCAAGGTCCCGATGCAGTGCCTGATCCTGTTCGTCGGCGTGATGGTGTTCGTGTTCTACCAGTTCACCGCACCCCCGGTGTTCTTCAATCCGGTCGAACTGGAGATGGCGCGACACGGCTCGCATGCCGCCGAGTTCGCCGCGGTCGAGGCGGAGCACGTGCGCGTGTTCGAGGCGCGGCGCGACCGCGCGCGCGAGTTGGTGGCGGCGGAGCGCGCTCACGATGCGACGCGCACGCATGCCGCGGCCGCCGGCCTGGCGCAGGCGCAGCAGCGCTTCACCGACACGCGCGCGAAGGCCGTCGACCTGATCGCGAAGACCGATTCGGGAGCGCAGACCAGCGACACCAACTACATCTTCCTGAGCTTCGTGCTGAAGCAATTCCCGATCGGTCTGGTCGGCGTGATGCTGGCCGCGATCTTCGCCGCTTCGATGTCGTCGACCTCGGCCGAGATGAATGCGCTCGCCTCGACCACGCTGATCGATGTGTGGCGGCGCCTGCCGTTCGCGCGGGGCGGCGGCGACGTGATCCCGCGCGCCGCCGCCGCGGGCGACACGGAAGCGATCGCGTCCCGTTCGCACGCCGGCGGCCACCACGAAGTCGTCGTCGGCCGTATCGCGACCGTGTTCTGGGGGCTGTTCGCCGTGATGTTCGCCGAGTTCGCCACCCGGATCGGCTCGCTGATCGAGGCGGTGAACATCCTGGGCTCGCTGTTCTACGGCACGATTCTCGGGATCTTCCTCACCGGGTTCTATCTCAAGCGCGTCGGCGGCACCGCCGTGTTCACGGCTGCGCTGCTTGCGGAGGCCGCTGTGATCGCCTGCTTCAAGCTCACGAAGATCTCGTTCCTCTGGTACAACGTCGTCGGCTGCCTGCTCGTGGTGGGAATCGCGCTCGCGATCAGCGCGGTGCGGCCGGGCCGGCGTCGCGAACCTTCGTACCAAAGGGGTGCCTAGATGACCGGGACATCCGAAGCCCGCGAGTTCGCCGCGCGGCACGTCGTCACGCCGGAGGGTGACGGCCCCGCGGTCGTGAGCGTGGTCGATGGCCGGATCGAATCCGTGACCCCGGCCACCGAGCCGGGCGCACTGGCGGACGAGATCGGCGATGTTTGGCTGCTGCCGGGGCTCGTCGACACGCACGTGCACATCAACGATCCCGGCCGCTCCGAGTGGGAGGGCTTCGATTCCGCGACGCGGGCCGCCGCGGCGGGCGGTGTGACCACGCTCGTCGACATGCCGCTCAACAGCATCCCCGCGACGACGACGGCCGCCGCGCTGCGCGCCAAGCGCGATGCCGCGGACGGCAGGCTGCGTGTGGATGTCGCGTTCTGGGGAGGCGTCGTGCCGGGGAATGCAGGCGAGCTGCCCGCACTGGCCGCGGAGGGGGTGCGCGGCTTCAAGTGCTTCCTGGTGCCGTCCGGCGTCGATGAGTTCGGCGGCGTGTCCGAGGCCGACCTGCACCAGGCGATGCCGGTGATCGCGGCGCTCGGGCTGCCGCTGCTCGTGCACGCCGAGCTGCCGGGGCCGATCGCGGCGGCGCTGCCGCCGATTGCGGGCGCCGATCCGCGGCGCTACGCGACCTGGCTCGCCAGCCGGCCGCGGGCGGCGGAGGTCGAGGCGGTGCGGCTTGTGATCCGGCTCGCCGAACGCCATCGCTGCGCCGTCCACATCGTGCACGTTGCGACCGGTGACGTGCTGGACGACCTGCGCGCGGCGCGCGACCGTGGCGTGCCCATTACCGCCGAGACCTGTCCGCACTACCTGACGTTCGCGGCCGAGGACATTTCCGACGGCGCGACCCAGTTCAAGTGCGCGCCGCCGATCCGCGAGCGCGCCGAGCGCGAACGGCTGTGGGAGGGACTGCGCGACGGCACGCTCGACATGATCGCCACCGATCACTCACCGTGCCCGCCGCCGCTGAAGCGCCTCGACACCGGCGATTTCATGGCGGCATGGGGCGGCGTCGCATCGCTCGAGGCCAGCCTGGCCGCGGTCTGGAGCGGAGCCCGCACGCGGGGGTTCTCGCCACGGGACATCGTCCTCTGGCTCGCCGCGGCACCGGCGCGCCTGGCGGGGCTCGAAGCGCACAAGGGCGCGATCGCTCCCGGACGCGACGCGGATCTGGTGGCGTGGGATCCAGATGCGAACTGGGTGGTCGACGCCGGCCGCCTGCAGCAGCGCCACAAGCTGACGCCCTATGACGGATGCGAGTTGGCGGGACGGATCGTCGCGGTGTTCCTGCGCGGGGAGGAGCTGGATCCGGAGCGGCCGGCGGGGCGGATGGTGTGATTTCTGTGACTCGCATCGCGCATCACTTGCTCACTCGCGCATTAACCGCAAATCGGGTGATTTGGCCCAGAGTCGGCAGCAGCTATCTAGGCCATGCCAATTCCTGCGGTATGTTGTTTGTTAGCGCGAGATTAGCTCGACGAATGGTATCATGATGCGCGGGAAAGACTGGGGAAGGCATAAGTCGATTGCTCGACTCCTCTCGTGCATCCCGGAAAATGGACAACCAACTCCCGCGGCTTTCACGGATGAAGCGTCGCATAAGCACAACGCGCTGAGGCGACTTATGACTCGTCGGATCGTCCATTTCCTGCTCCTCATCGCGCTCGCGTCCCTAGCCCCAGAACCAGCGCGATTTCATAGCTGAGGCGAAAGAAAAAGCTCGAAAGGCCCGTCCAGAGCGGTTAAGAAGGTGGTGTTCGACGCCAGCTTCAATCGCCAAGGAGGGCCTTTCAAGTGAGCTCAGCTATACAGA
>JBBRLX010000013.1:0-95126 GCA_038231135.1 Candidatus Eiseniibacteriota bacterium
AACTGAGCCAGTGCGCAACACTGGGTGTCGCCTATGAAGGGAGGTGAGCCGACAACTCGCAGTCTGAAGGGCGGTTCATTGGAGGAGGGGTGCGGTAATCTGGGTGTCGCCTAAGTGCGGCAAACTGGGTGTCGCTGGACAATATAATTAAAGGATCGCCAATCCGTATTGCTCTTGGCCAATAGCTGAAGATTATCTGGTACGAGCGAGCCGGACAACGCAAGTGTATGATAACCGCGGAAGTCGCGGCTATCTTGCCGGGTAAACGTGCTTTGCGCTGTAGAGGTCGAGGCGGAGATCGTGAGTGCAATCGTTGCAGCCCAAAAGGCGAGAGCAGGTGAATGCGGCCCGTTCATGTTGGGTCTCCGAGGAGTGTGTAAATCTGCCCTGAATTAGTGTCTGACGATAATGTTCACTGTTTGCCCTGCTGACATTCCACCTTTGCCATCTCTTACAAAGCATTGGACCCAAGCCGTGTCAATAGCGTGGACCGATGCAGGACCGGGGTAAAATATGTGCGATGGGCCGTCTGTGTTATAGAGAAAGAACTTGTATGTTGGATTGCCTTTGATCAGAAGTCTGGCATCCGTGACCCAATCATAGACCAATTGATCGCCATCCGGATCTCTCGCAGTACACGAGACAACTGTAGAATCGGACGAACCGATGGTATCGGGTCGAGCGGTGACCGACACTAGGTAAGGGTTTCGGTTCGAATCCAGTTTGCACGAGCAGATCGTGCTAATGCCGATGAGAATGACCGACTGCAACAAGGGTCGGAGGCTCTGGGCGTGATGCAGTTGCTTCATACGATTGGCTCCTCCTTAACCAGCCGCCGCAAGCCATACCTCTTATGGGAATGGGTCGCACTCTTGGGCGACCAGGACCCCGTCGAGATGAAGGCGGACGGAACGCGGCATGCTTGTCATCCTGACATGTGCAAATTGATGGCAACGGTTCCAGACAACCCCTTCTCACACAGCACCCCCTACCTATCAGTCACAATCGCAGGATAGTGAGTATCGTGCGATAGATTCGGACGATCCAGATCGATTCGAGGACCTCGCCGGACGCAACGCCGGACGGACCTTGAGGCGACGGAGTAGCTTGGCTGTGCAGCGGACAGCGAGCATCTGGCTGCGTGCAGACTACGCCGCCTGGACCGTCCAGCGGTCCTTTTTGGTCATCAGTTTCACCCTCGTGGCCGTCGCCTTTCTCGGGTCGATCGTCTTGAGTCGCTCCGTTGGGTAGCCGCTCGTCAGCTTTCCTTGTGCGACAAGGAAACGCAGCAGCCGGTCCGCCTGGGGCCCAATAGGGGCTGCGTCATTCTCCCAGCGAGACACCGTCTCCTCAGCGACGCCCATGTGCTTGGCGAAGTCCGAACCGGACCATCCGAGGCTTTTTCGCAGAAAGCGAACCTCTTCACCCGTAAAGCGGGTGGACTTGTCGATGAGGATCTTGGCGATCAATCGGTGGAGTTCCTCGATGTGCGGGATCGAGATCTCGTAGTTGTCACAGCGCAGGCAGCGGGCCACGTCCAAGCCGACGAGCGTCACGTGCTTGAGGCCAGACTCGTCGTACCGGTAGCTCTCCTTCCGGACCTTCATCGTGGCTCCGCACTCAGTGCACTTCATCGGGTTCTCCGTTCGTTGCTTGGCCGTCAGCGGCCACTTCTCCATGCGGTCACCACCACGAGCTCCCGCTCCGAGCGGAACGCGATTACAACCATGATCTTGTTGGTCTCGACCCGATACCTCCAGGTTCCGTGCTCGTACTCGCCCGGACGGACGACGCCTCCGCGAAGCACGTTCTCGCAGTCGACCGTCGTGAGGTCGTCGTCGAGCATCTCGTCCTTGGCGTGCTTCGAATAGGTGAATCGGCCGCCTCTGAGGATGTGGCACATCAGCCGTTTTGCGGCTTCCGGTACCAGCGGCTCGTCCATATGGGTCCCCATTTTGGCAGCAAACTTGACTATTTGTCAAGTTGTTGCCAGAGCGCCACGTTGGATCCTAGTTAGCTACGGTTCGCCGATAAACGACCCGTCTGGATAACTGGCCAGCGTCTTGGCCCGCAGATCCATCCACTCTGCTTTGTGCTCCATTCTCCGCATGCGAGATCCTCTCTTCCAAGTGGATCGCAAGGACCTTCGCAACAGGGTCCTCGCCACAAGGCAGCCCGCGATGCCCCATATTGCGCTGTTGCCGATGGCTATGGATTGGAACCTGCTCTATCGTAACTCTCACCCTTCCAAGTCATGGTCGCGCAACGTGCCGCGACGTAGATGAACGACAACCACTCATGGACGTATATGCCGGAGACGAAGCAATCCTTTGGCACCTTGGAGACCGCAGGAACCTTTGACTCCGACGGTCCATCCGTCAGATCAACCCATAAACGTCTGCTCTTCCCGATGGGAGCCCCGGGACTCGGTGGCTCCATCACCAGAAACTCCAATCCATCCATCACGAGTTCGGCGTCCCGTTGATCTCAGTGTCGTGGAATCCATTCGGCAGCGATTGAGCGAGCTCTTTCAGCGTCACCTCGGATCCCCCCCCCTTGTATTGCTCAGTTGGAAGTCTTTCACCTCGCAAGAGCCATGACTACGACCGCCACTAGCCAGCCGGTCATGCACGCGCAACTCGCGCGATCACAATGCGCAAAACATGGAGCGTGTACCACGCTCCGGTCATGGGCCCGCAGTGAACGTCACAGCCCGCACATGCGCCAGCACGTTCGCCACCGGCATCACGCCCAGGTCGACGAGGCCGCCCGGGTGCACGAACGTCAGCGTGTCCACCCCGCGCCCAAGCACCGTGCCGTGCGCCACATCCCGCAGCTCCACGCGCATCTGGGTGTCGGAATCGATGGCCAGCCGCCAGAGCCCGGCTGGCAACTCGAGCCCCACGAGCAGCGCGGGCGTCTGTTGCGTCGCATGCATCGCCGGCCGCCCGGTCGCATCGAGTCCCACGACGCTCGCCGGGTTCGCCGACAACTGCCAACCCGGCACGACGACCCGTCCCGGCGATCGCGCGATGCCGAGCGCTCCGCCCTCGCGGCGCGTCCAGATGCGGGAGCGCACCCGGAAGGGCTCGTCGCCTTCGTAGGTCGCGAGCCTGTACGACGCCTGGAACTCGGGGTCGGCCACCAACTGCTTACCGCCGATGAAGCAGCCGGTGTCGCGGCCCGTCGGCAGGCACAGCAGCACCAGGTCCGGCTTGCGCGACAGCACGTAGCGGCCATTCCCCAGCTCGTGACCCAGCCGGCCACTGCCGAATCCCGGTGGCGGATGATGCGCGAGCCAGCGGTCGTTGAGCCCCAGCATGTCGATCGCCGGTAGCCGCGACCAGTAGGGCACGGCGCCCGCGGGATCGACCGCGATGAGCGGGGCGCGGTCGCCGAACGCGCGCGCGAGGAACTTTCCCACCGGTTTGCCATCCAGCTCCCAGCGTTCGAGCCGCGTCCGCGCCGCGGCGGGGTCGGCGAGTTGCAGGCCGCCGAATACCAGCGCCAGCACCGCCAAAGTGCCCCACGCCCACGCCGGCGCGCGCGCAGCACCGGCACGCCGCACCGCCTCGGCGGCGAGGAACGCGAGCAGCACGCACAGCGGCAACAGGAAGCGCCGGCCCGGGAACAGATCGCCGCCGATCACAGCAACGTAGGCGGCCCACACCAGCGCCACGACGACGGGCAGCACCATCGCGCCGCGGCCGTCGCGGAGCCGGCGCGACACGCCCCACGCGAGCGCGACACCGAGCACGAGCGGCGCGTAACCGAACAGCCCGTCGACCAGATAGAGCAAACCGCTGCCGAGATGCGCAATCGAGAACCCGAGCTTCACCCGCGCGGAGTTCGCGATCCATTCGCCATAGTAGGCGAGCCGGAACGTGAGCTGAGCCAGCGTGAACGCGAGCGGCCCCGCGGCCAGTCGCAGCACCAGCGGCCGCGTCGCGGGCATGCAGCGGCGAGCGACCATCACGCCCGCGATCGTCCCGAGTGCCAGTACGAAGCCGTCGGGACGCGTGATGCACAGGAGCCCGAGCAGCACTCCCGACACGGTCGCGGCGCGCCGCGACGGGTCGGGCGCCAGGAGCCGCAGCGTCAGCGCCACAGCCCACGCGAGCAGCGCGGTCACGAGCGTGCCCTCGAGTCCGCCGATCGTCCACACCGCGATCGGCGCGGCGAGCGCGATCGCGAGCGTGCCCGCGAGCGCCGGCAGCGCTCCCCCGGCCGAGGCCGGCGCGAACGCCCACGCCAGCGCCGCCACGGTGGCGGCGCCGCCGGCGAATCCCAGCAGGCGCGCCGCAGTCACTAGATCGATGCCGGCGGCGCCGAGCCCCGAGCACAGCAGCACCCACAGCAGATTCGAGTAGCCCTCGACGCGCTCGCCGTCGTTCCAGGTCAGGCCATGGCCGTGCAGGAACCGGTCGGCGTAGCGCAGCGAAATGAACGCGTCGTCGGCGATGAACGGCAGATAGCGGCTCGCGTGGAGCGCAAGCACGCCGAACGCGAGCACGGCGAGGAACACTCCGAGGCCGTCCGCGGTGGTCGGCGCGGCGGCCGGACGCGCGGAGCCCACCGGGGTCGTTTCGTGCTGGCCGCGCTCGCGTCCCGGGACTGGACTGCGCCCCGTGGTCGAACCGCTTTCGGTCCGCGAGCCGCGTTCACGCCGCTTCATGCCCAAATCTCTGGCCGGCGCTTACGGGCCGCGGAGCTAGCTCACGGCCTTGAGCTCGAACCCGGCGTCCTCGAGCTCGCACAGGTCGGCCACCAGGCCCTGGGCGCCATGGCGGCGCGCGAACGCGGCGCCATCCTCGAACTCGGCGCCGTTCGCACACAGCTCCTTGGCGAGCACCGGCACCTTCGACGCGGCGAGTGCCGCGAGCGCTTCGTCGCGGCTGGGCTTCATGCCGAGGCCGCTCGCGTTCACCGGCGCCACGAGATAATCGGGCGTTACGTTCCACTGGGCGAGCCGCTCGACCATCAACCCCAGATTGTGCGTCTCGATGCCGGCGGCGCCGTGGAACCGCGACCGCACGAGCCGCACGAACGTCTCGAACAGCCGGCGATTGCCGGCGGCGAGCGCGCAGTCGGCGAGCCAGGCGTCGAGCACCACCCCGCGCAGGTCGCGCATGCGCACGCCCTCGAGCTCGGACTCGATCAGCACCGGCAGCCGGATGGACCAGTCGCCGCCGTAGAGCGACGCGGGCCGCGTGAAGCGGGCGACCGCAGTGCGCACCCCTGCCTGCTGGCCGGGACGCGCGGCGTGGCGGCGCAGGACCGGCTCGATGCCGGGCTCGAGCTCCAGGCGTTCCTGTTCGGTCAGCGACGGAATCACGGCGTGCAGCGGGATCGGCTTGTTCAGGATCGCCGTGGCCTGCGCGAGCAGCAACGTCGGGCTCCCGAGCACGCCGCCGGCGCCGGCGTCGAGCGCGCGCGACAGCGTGACGGCCAGCGCCTTGGGCTCGCGATAGCGGTCCGCCACGTCGAGCGTGCGATCGCGGGTGGCCAGCGACACGCCGTTCAGCGAGCGCGTCCCGAGCAGCACGTGCGGCGTCGCCGCGCGCGGCGCCGGGCTCACGCCGCCACCTTCACCGCGGCACCGGCGGTCGCCGCGGACGCGTACAGCGCATCGGTCAGGCGTGCCGCGCCGAGCGTGGCCGCGAGCGCAGTGTCGGATTCGGCGCCGCCCGTCGCCCATTCGAGGAATGTCGCGTCCTCGATCCAGCGGGCATCGCCGTCGACCTCGAAACGCGCCAGCTGGGGCATATCGCCGCGCGACAGCCGGGTCACGCCGGCGGGATAGGCCCCCGGCGTCACCATATCGAGCTCGATCGCATCCTCCGAGATCAGCATGCGCCCGCGCTCCGCCTCGATCTCGATCACCGTCGACGGCTTGGGATACCCGGGCATGCTCCACGACACCTCGAGCTCCACACGCGCGCGCGCGCCGGCCGTCCAACGGCCGTGCAACTCGTCATCGAGCGGCCCGTAGAGCGTCCGCGCGGTGGCGGTCGCCTCTTCCGGAGCGCCGAACATGTGAATCAGCAGGCACACCAACTCGGCGCCCACCTGCGACAGCGCGCCGCGCGAGGATGCCGACAGCACCGCGGCCCGCTGCTGAACAGGATTGAACACCCGCGATACGGTTCGCGAGGCACGCACTTCGCGGATGGTTCCGAGAGCGCCGCCCGCGATCACGCCGCGCGCCCTCTGGAATACCGGATGATGCCGCAGCGGCAGCGCCAGCGACACGGCGCGCTCCCGCTCGCGCGAGCGTGCCAGCAACGGCTCGAGCTCCGGGGCGGCGGGCAGCGGGCAGCCTTCGAGCTGCACCGCGGCGCCGGCGTCGAGCGCCCGGCCCGCGTGCGTCACGGCGTCGGGGTAGGCGCCGAGGAACACGATGTCGGGTTTCGCGCGCTGCAGCAGCGTGTCGAATGCGGCGTAGGTGCGGGCGCCGAGCCCCATGCCCTTGGCGTTGCGGCGCGCGTCTCGATCTGGGTCGCCGATGCCGGTCAGCTCGACCTCGGCGAACGTCGACAGCAGCGCCGCGTGCTGGATGCCGGAGCGCGCGAGACCGAACACGCCGACCCGGACGTGGCGAAGCGGCCGGGGTGTGTGGAGAGCGTGCGCCTGGGCACGCCGTACGAGGTCTTCCGTGACAGTCATCGCATCTCGGAGCGTAGTGGGTCGGGAGTGCTGGTGCAACGCGACGCCGCCCGAGCCGGAGGGGCCGGGCGGCGCGCGCTTGACGAACGTGACACGGACACTATGCGGTCAGTTTGAACTCGATCGGCACGTCGTCGCGATCGTGCTCCTCGACGCGGAACAGCTCGTGCGGCGACAGCGACAGCCACCCGGCCACGTACTGGTCGGGGATCTGCTGGATGCGCGTGTTGAACGTGGTGACGGTGTCGTTGTAGAACTCGCGCCGGTCGGCGATGTGGTTCTCGAGTTCGCTGATCCGGGCCTGGAGTTGCAGGAACGACTGGTTGGCCTTCAGATCCGGGTACGCCTCAGCGACCGCGAAGAACTGGCCCAGCGCGCGGGTCAGCTGGTTCTCGGCGTCGGCGCGCTGCGGGACGGTCTGAGCCTGGGCGAGCGCGCCGCGCGCGTCGCCCAGCTTGTCGAACACCGCCCGTTCGTGCTGCATGTAGCCTTCGCACACCTTGATCAGTTTGGGCAGCTCGTCGTGCCGCTGCTTGAGCAGCACGTCGATGTTCGCCCACGAGCGCGCGATGTTGTTCTTGAGCGCCACGAGGCTGTTGTAGATGGACAGCGCGTAGCCGATGGTGCCGATCGCCAGGAACAGCACGAGCACCGCCACGATCACTTCACCGATATACATGTCACCTCCGTGTGCGGAACGTGGCGCTTGGGGTGCGCCACACGGGTCATCGCGAAAGGTTGTGCGCCGACAGCCACATCAGCCAGAAGCCGAGGCCGAACAGCGTGAGCATCACGCCGCCGATCAGCTTGCCGAGCGTCGACAGGGCGAGCGAGGTTTCGACTGCGGTCATGGATTCGGCGCTGATCAGGAACGTGGGATCGTTCGTGCCCCGCCGGATCACGGCGGACACGCGGCTCTGCAGCGCCCGCAGCCGCGCCGGACCCGGCAGCGGCACCAGGGGTGCTGCGGGATCCTGGCTGCGCACCGAGACCCGAGCGCCGTCACGTGCCCAGGTCAGTCCGGGAACCGCGCCGGACGCGGCGAATGCGTCGGTTGCCTGCCCTGCTCCCAAACTGCCGGCGCGAAGCATCGCCGCCGCTGGAACCACGGACAGGCCTGGTACCCGCGGCGCGCTCGTCACGGCACCGTCGGTGCCAGTGGCCTCGAGGTCCGGCTCGATCCACGGTACCGCGTGCTCCGGAGTCAACCCGTCCTCGGGGTTCGCAATGTCGCTGCTCTGAGCCCTGGGCTCCGCGGAGCCGAGGATGAATACGTGCTGGCCCTCCACGAGCATGCGCTCGCGGAACCGCATGCCCGACAGCCGCCACAGATGCCGCTGCCACAGGTTCTGTTCGGCCATGTAGGACTCGTAGCAATCGGGCAGGCCGAAGCCCTGGCACTCCTCCTCCGATCCGGACGGCACGCGGCATTGCGAGCCTTCCGGATAGACGAGCGCGAGTCCGGTGCCGTCGTCGACGAAGAACGGCTGGCCCGAACTGCGGCGATGCACCGTCACCCAGCCGTTGCGCCGGTTCGACCGCACCGCGATGTCGACTTCCCAGTACGCGCAGCGATTCCCGCTGAACGGCGCGGCGATCTGGCTGCGCTCGAGCACGGCGCCCTGCACCTCCACGAGCCCCATCGCCATCGACCGGATACGCGCGGTCGGCGTGTTCTCGATCATCCGGCGGATGCGCAGGTCCCGGAATCCGGTCACGTACATCACGGGGCCGGCGAGCAGCGAGAAGGTGGCGTAGACGGGGAGGTCGAGCCGCAGCATGAGAACTCCGGGATCGGGACGAACCGCGCCCCATCACCATGCGGGGCACGGACTCTATTGGAGGTATCGGCTCGGCCTACGCGCGCCCGAAGGGTGAATTTGCGCCCCCGTGACAGGGCGAAAATGGGCCGGAATTGGGGTGGAAGGGGTAGAAGGGGTGTGGTGCCGGCCCGGCCGGGGTGATAGCGTTTCCTTAGCGGGAGTGCCGAATTTTGGGGCGTGGCTCCGGAAGCGGCCGGGTATCCCGCGGAGCGTCGTCCCCTCGGCGCCGATCCGACCGGATCCCTACTTTCTAGGAGCTGCCATGAAATCAGCCCTGATGATCCTGCTGGCCGCCTGTCTCACGTCGTCCGTGTTCGCCCCGGCGGCGCACGCGCGCGTCAACGTCGAGCGCACCGGCTCCGAGAATCCGGTGGTGGAAGTGGCGCGCTCGACCATCTACGGCGGGCTCGCGGGCCTCGTGGTCGGCAGCGCCCTGGCGCTCGCCTCCAGTTCCAGCGACGGCCAGGTCATCCGCTGGTGCTTCGTCGGCGGCACGATGGTGGGGCTGCTGGCCGGCACCTACTACGTGGCGCATCGCCCGTCAGCCGACGCGGTGCTGCAGCTCGACGGCGGCACGCTCCAGCTCCATCCGCCGACGTTCGAGCGGGCGCCGCTCGGCGGGTCGCAGGTGCCACTGGTGGCGGTGAGGTTCTAGGCGGGCAGTCCGCTCTGCCCTATCGTGCGACTGGCGCCACGCGCTTCCGCCCTGCGCCACCCACCGGCCCGATGCCCACGCAGGCTCAGGCGGACGCGTGGGCCCACGACAAGACGAACGGGCAGATCCAGTCGATGCCGGCCGCGGTCAACAACTTAACCCGGTTGCTGCTCGCGACCGCCGTCGCGATGGAGGCGCGCTGGTACGAAGCTTTCGATCTCGTGCCCGCCGCGGACCTGGGCGTCCCGTGGGCGTCGCGTGTGAATCGTGTGATGCGCCGCTACGCGGAGGACCGGGTGCGGGTCGTCGCGCACACGGAAGCCGTCGGCTTCGTGGCCGTCAGCCGCGAATCCGGCCGCGGTGGACTCGACGTGATCTCCGTGATCGCCGAGCCGGAAGTCCTACCGGCGCGCGTCATCGCGGCGGCGTACGACGTCGCGGCCAGCTTCGCGAGCCTGCCGTCGACCGCTGCCTTCGTTCCAGCATTCGACCTTCCGCTCACCGGCCACGCGTGGGTCGTGCGCGAACGGGTGCTGGAGAACTACGTAGGCGACGACCGCATCGAGAAGTCCGAGGTTACGATTCCCGCATGGACTGCAACAACGAGGCTCGACGACCTGATCGCAGCACCGGGCACCGGCTTCCCCGAAATCGCACGATCGATTCTACGGCAGCTCGTTCCCGCCCCAGGTGGTGACACCGCCAATGCGGCACAGTCGGCGACGGCGCGGTTCGACACCAACGGCTTCAGCGCGGCGGCGCTCACAGTCCTGGAGGTCCTCGGAGCGGCTAGACCGTCTCCGCCGCAGCGCACCATCGAGCGCACGGTCGAAGTCCGCTTTGACCATCCGTTCGCGGTTGTTGCGGCGACGAACACGGACTCATTCAGCCGCCCGGAGGGAACCCTGTTGTGTGGGCTGCCAGCGTTCGGCGCCTGGGTGACCGTCGCCGCCGCGAAACCCGGCCATTTCGCCCGCCCGTCACGGCGCCTTGGGTTTCGTATCCCTCCGCCCCCGCCGCTCGTCGCGGCGTCCCCGTCGATACGCGTACGAGTACACCAGGTAGACCGCGATCACGTGGATCGCCCACCAGCCGAATTGTAGAAACTTGAGTCCGTCAGGAAGCGACATCGCGGGCTCCCAGCGCGGCGATGAACGCGCGATCGGCCTCGAGCACGGTGCCGAGATCGATGCCGCGCGGCTCGATCCATCGCCAGGCGTGTACTCCGTCCCCGGCCGTGAGCGGAGCCTCGGCGAGTGTGCAGCGCAGGAACGTGATCTCGACGCTCGGACCGCCCGGGTACTCGTGCTGCTCCACGTGCAGCCGCTCGATCACCTGCGCCTCCACGCCGAGTTCCTCCCGCACCTCGCGAACCACGGCCTGCTCGGGAGTCTCGCCGGGCTCTAGCTTGCCGCCCGGGAACTCCCACATCGACCCGAGCGCGCCGCCGGGCAGGCGCTGGGTCATGAGGATTCGCGCGCCGTCCCACACCACGGCCGCCGCCACGTTCAGCCGGCGCGGAGCGTTCGCGACACCGGCGTCGCCGCTCACGGCCGGGCCGTCGGCGCATCGGCGAGGAAGCGCTCGAACATCTGGAGATAGCGGCGGTCGCCGCGGTCCCGCGCCGCCACGCACTCCCGGGCGACGCGGTGGAACAGCGCCGCGTGGTCGGCACGCACCGGCCGCAGGCGCAGCGCGCGCGGCAGCTTGAGGTAGGTGGGCGGACTGTCGATCACCAGCGGGCTGCGCGCGAGCGCCCACAGATCGCACTGTCGCTCGCCGCGCGGCACCAGGCTTCGCGCCTGCAGCAGATGCGTCATCTCGTGCGCGATCGTGAACAGCTCCGTGCGCCGCGGCCGCAGCCAGATGCCGGGCCGTTCGGGATCGAGCGAGCCCCAGCCCAGCACGCCGCGCTTCTGCGCCAGCCCCACGCGAATCGTAACGCCGGCCATCTCGGGGAAGAACCCGCGCACGAACTCGATGCGCTCGCGGATGCGCTCGAAGTGCGGCGACCGCAGCACGAGCCGGGAGAACGACCAGCGCGCCGCCGCAAGCTCGAATCCGAGGCCGAGCTGTTCCAGGCGTTCCGGCGCGCGCCGGCGCCGCACCGCGGCGGTGGCCGCACGCGGTGCACATGGAATGCGAACGATCAGCGAGCGACGGCGCCGGACCGGCATCCGTTGTGGATAGCACAAGCACGCGGTGGGCACAATCGACGGCCCCGCGTTTGCCGCTGCCCGCCGGCTCTGCAATGCTCGCCCGTCGATTCCCGACCCCCGGCCCACGACTCGTCCTGGATCACCCCTCGAGCTCAATCAAATCGCATGGCACCCGCTCCCGAACTCTCGATCGTCGTCCCCGCCCACAACGAGCGCGACAACCTCGGCCCGCTGATCGCGGAGCTGCGTGCGGCGGTGGCCGCCACCGGGCGGACCGCCGAATACGTGCTGGTTGACGACGCGAGCACGGATGGGTCTGCGGAGTTGCTCGCCGCCGCCGCAGAGCAGGACCCATGCGTGCGGCCGGTGTTCCTCGCCGCGCGCGTCGGGCAGAGCGGCGCGCTCGCCGCCGGCCTCACCCGGGTACGCGGCGCGATCGTCGTCACGCTCGATGCGGACCTCCAGAACGATCCCGCCGACCTGCCGCGGGTGCTGGCCGCGCTCGATGGCGCCGACGTGGTGTCGGGCATCCGCGCCGGGCGCCAGGACACATGGGTGCGGCTGGTGTCGTCCAGGATCGCGAACGGGGTGCGGCGCGCGCTGCTCGGCGACCGTATCACCGACATCGGCTGCTCGTTCAAGGCGTACCGCAGGGAGGCGCTCGACGGGCTGCCGATGTTCGTCGGCGTTCACCGCTTCCTGCCCGCGCTGTGCCAGTTCCGCGGCGCCAGGGTGGTGGAGGTGGAAGTGTCGCATCGCGCCCGCCGCCATGGCGTTTCGAAGTACGGGGTGTCGAATCGGCTGTGGCGCGGCATCCACGACCTGATCGGCGTGAGCTGGCTCAAGGTACGGCTGATCCGCTACAGCATCCGCGGCGGGGGCACGTCGGAGCGCTGACTGCGCAACCGCGGCCGGTCACCCACGCCGGTCGATCTTTTCGGTTTCGTGACAGCGATGGGTCGATTCCGGGGCATTTCACATGGCGTCCGCGCCGGCGCGCTCCTATAGTCGGATCGCTGCCCCTGCGACATCGGACGGTCAACCTGTTGAGGATGGATCCTCGAGGAGTAGACATGCGTCACCTGGGCCTCATCGGCGCGCTGTGTGGCGCGCTCCTGCTTCCGCCGGCGGCTCATGCCGCCACCCCTCCAGCGAACGTGACTCCGCCCCCGCCCACGAACACCCCGCTGGCCACGCCCGCCGGTATGCTCACCGGCGTCGAGGTGATGTCCGCAACCGTGATGCAGGAGGGCCAGAGCTCGTTCTCGGGCCTCGCGATCCGCGCGCGGTTCCAGCCACCCCAGGTGATGAAGCAGATCGAGGTGATGCCCACGCTTGAGTGGTGGCGCAACAGCAACACGATCAAGCCGTTCGGCATCTCGACCACGCGCAAGGACGCCACACTCGGCGTCGACGCGCGCTGGAACTTCTCGACCGGCACGTTCAAGCCCTACATCGGCGCGGGCTACGGGCTGCACTTTCTATCGGAGAGCTTCACCTCGCCGACCCTGAACGACTCGAAATCGCTGACCAAGGGCGGCCTCGCGGTGCTGGGCGGCGTGGCGTTCGCGCTGTCGGGCAAGTTCGACAACTTCCTCGACGTGAAGTACCACCACGTGACGGACTACCGCCAGCTGAAGATCAACTGGGGCATCAGCTACAACCTGTAGAGTCCTGATGGGTGCGCGGCACGGATGGGCGGACCGGTTGCGGCCGCACCGCCGCGTCCTCGCGGCCGCCGCCGTCGTGCTGCTGCTGGCCGGGCTCTTGGTGCCGTTCTCAGTCCGCGTATACGCGCTCGCCGACCGCAGGGCCGCGGGGCCGGCCTGGCGGTTTCCGTCGCGGGTGTATTCCGACGCCGTGGTGCTCACGGCCGGGCGCGTGCTGCCGCCCGCCTATCTGCTCGCGGAGTTGGATGCGCGCGGCTACACGCGCGAGGCGGCGGTGGCGGAACCGGGCACCTACGCGGCCACCCCCGCCGGATTCGACATCCACCTGCGCGGATTCCGCGACGCCCAGGATCCCGCCGGCACGGGCGGCCCTGAGATCGTGCGGCTGGCACTCGACGACAGCACACTGCTGCGCGTCGACCGGGACCCGGTAGCACGGGGCGCGGGCGCGGCCGCGGCCGCGCCCGACCTCGCTCACGCCCCAAGGCTCGAGCCCGCGCTGGTGTCGATCCTCGTCGGCAGCGAGGGCGTGCGCCGCAGCTACGTGACGCTCGACCGGATTCCGCGCGCGGTGCAGGACGCCGTGATCGCGGCCGAGGACCGGCGCTTCTACAGCCACCTCGGCATCGATCCATGGTCGGACATGCGCGCGCTGGTCGCCAATCTGAGAGCGAACGGCATCCGCGAGGGCGGCAGCACGATCACACAGCAGCTCGCGCGCGGCCTGTTCCTCGGCGGCCGCCGGTCGTGGACGCGCAAGCTGGCGGAGCTGCCGCTCGCGATGGGGCTCGAGCTGCTGCTGGGCAAGCACCGCATCCTCGAGATGTATCTCAACATGGTGTACTGGGGGCAGGCGGACGGCGGCGGCATCGGCGGCATCGCCGAGGCCAGCCGGTGGTACTTCGACGTTCCGGTCGAGGCGCTGCGCACGGATCAGGCGGCGATGCTCGCGGGGATCATTCGGGCGCCCAATACGATCGATCCGTTCGATCATCCGCAGGCCGCGCTCCGGATGCGCAACCAGGTGCTATCCGATCTCGTGGCCACCCACCGGCTCGACCCGGGCGAGGCGCGGCGGCTCGCACAGCTGCCACTGGGCCTGCACCGCGGCCCGCCGCCGATCGAGCTGCATCCGTCCTACACGGGCTACGTCCGGCAACTGCTGTCGCGGCGCTTCGGCCTCTACGCCACCGAGTCGTGGGGCCTCGAGATCTTCACCACCATGGATCTGGCGTTCCAGATCGAGGCCGAGCGCGGGCTGCCGGCCGGGCTCGAGCGGCTCGATCCGGCGCGGCCGCGCGGCGTGCGGCTCGAAGGCGCGTTCGTGGCGCTCGAACCGGGCACCGAAGCGGTGCGCGCCGTCGTGGGCGGCCGCAATCCGGATGCCGGCGACTACAACCGCGCCACGCAGGCGCGGCGCCAGACCGGCTCGGCGATCAAGCCGATCGTGTACGCGGCGGCGTTGTCCGAGGCCCACGTCTCGTTCACGCCGGCCTCCACGGTGCCCAACGAGCTGCGCTCGTTCGGCGCCGGCCGCTACGCGTGGACGCCCCGCAACGACGACGACCACTACACGAAGACGGTGACGCTCGCGAACGCGCTGGCCCGGTCGCTGAACGTGGCCACGGCGAACCTGGTGCAGATCATCCACCCGACCACCGTGGCCTACATGGCCGAGCGGTTCGGGCTCGGGCGGCTCAAGCCGGTCATGAGCATCGGACTCGGCACGAACGAAGTGTCGCTGCTCGAACTGACCGATGCGTTCGCGGTGTTCGACGGCGGCGGCATCCGGCACGGCGCGTCGCCGATCCGGGTGGTGATCGACAACCGCGGCCGGACGATCCTCGATCCCGACCGGACCGCGGATCAGGTGCTGCCGCCCGAGATCGCGGCGGTCATGACCGGGCTGCTCGAGAACGTGGTGAACTATGGCGTCGCGCGCCCGTTGCGCACCCGCTACGGCTTCGACCGTCCGGTCGCGGGCAAGACTGGGACGACGAACAACTTCCACGACGCGTGGTTCGTGGGATTCACGCCGCAGCTCGTGGCCGGCGTGTGGCTGGGGTTCGACCGGCCGCGGAGCCTGGGGCGCTATGCGGCCTACACCGCGCTGCCGGTATGGGCGTCGATCGTGGGCGGGCTGATCGGCGCGTTCCCGAAGACGCCGTTCGCGAGCGACGTCGGCCTCGAACACCGTGCCATCGATCCGTGGACCGGCATGCTGGCCGATTCCTCGAGTTGCCCGTCGATGATGGTGCCGTTCCTGCCGGGCACGGGGCCGATCATCTCGTGCGGCACGGCCCCCGGCTTCTTCCCGGACGCTTCGGACTCGCCGTACATGCCCGATTCGGTGGGCGGAATCGTGCGGCCGCTGCCCGACGATTCAACCTACGACGCAGTGCCGGACACGACGCAGGACTGAACGGGGCGCGGGCGCCGGGCCGTCGTGCGCGGCGTCAGAACGAAAAGCCGAGCAGCCCCGGGTCCGGCATCATCTCGGGGCTCCAGGCGTCGGCCATGAGTTCGACGTCGCACTCCTGCGGCACCACGCTCATCGTGGCCTCCTTCACCCCGGCCAGCATCTGCGGGGCGTAGGGGCAGAACGGCGTCGTGAGCATCATCCGCACGTGCGTGCGGCCCTCGAGAAAGTGGATCTCCCGGATCAGACCGAGGTCGATCACCGACAGGCCGATCTCGGGGTCCATAACCTCTTCGAGCGCGGCGCGCACCGCGATCTCCTGCTGGGACGGCGCACTCGAGCGCGGATCCGTGGCGGCCGATCCCGGGGCGGCGGCGGGACTCGTGGTGTCGCCCGGGTTCGTGGCATCACCGGCGTTCGAGGCTCCGTGCGCGTTCGTTGCGTCGGACGCCGGCACCGGCGTTCCGAATTCCTGTGGTTCGTTCATGCCCAGCCCACCTGGATCTCGTCCCCCGTGATGCGGACGGTATAGGTTGGAACCGGCGACGTGGCGGGCAGACACAGCACCTCGCCGGTTCGGATGTCGAAGCGCGCCCCATGACGGGGGCACTCGATGACGTTGCCTTCGATCGGACCCTCGGCGAGCGGGCCGCCGTCGTGCGTGCAGACGTCGTCGATCGCGTAGTACCCATCGTCCAGATGGAACACCGCCACCGACTGGTCGTCGAGCCGGACGATCTTGACCCCGCCCGTGGGGATCTCGCCCACCCTGGCGACCGTGACGAAGCCGTCGCTCATCCAACTCCCTTCGCGCTCGCGCGCCTGCTGCGTGTCATTCGTCGTCATCGGGCCAGCGATCGATGCCATAGAGTCCCGCCTTCATGGTCTTGAGCGCGAGCAGCGCACACTTGAGCCGCACCGGACCGAGCTCGATGCCGAGCATCTCGAGCACGTCGCCGCTGCCGAGCCGCTTCGCCTCGTCCAGCTTCATGCCTTCGATGCGCTCGGTCAGCATCGAGGCCGCCGCCTGGCTGATCGAGCAGCCGTGGCCGTTGAACCGCGATTCGACGATCACGTCGTCCCGCACGCGGAACTCCATGCGCAGCCGGTCACCGCACAGCGGATTCGAATCCTCGAACGCGAAGTCCGGCTGGTCGAGCGTGCCGTGATTCCGCGGGTGCTTGTAGTGCTCGAGGATCGTCTCGCGGAACAGCTCGTCGAATTCGCCCATCATCCGAACACCTTGCGGGCACGGTGCAGCCCGCGCACGAGCGCATCGATGTCATCGGTCGTGGTGTAGCAGTGGAACGACGCGCGCGCCGTCGCCGGCACCCCGAACCTCACGTGCAGCGGCATCGCGCAGTGATGGCCGGCGCGCACCGCGATGCCGTCTGCGTCGAGCACCGTGGCGATGTCGTGCGGGTGCAGGTCGCCGAGCGTGAACGCGATCGCGGCGCCGCGGCGATCGGCGCCCGGGCCCAGCACGCGCAGCTCCGGCACCTCGAGCAGCCGCGGCAGCGCATAGTCGACGAGTTCTCGATCGTGGGCCCACACCGCGTCCATGCCGACGCCTTCCAGCCAGTCCACCGCCGCGCCGAGTCCCACGGCCTCGGTGATCGCCATGGTGCCGGCCTCGAACTTCCATGGGACGTCGTTCCAGGTCGAGCCTTGGAGCGTCACCTCGCGGATCATCTCGCCGCCACCGAGGAACGGCGGCATGGATTCGAGCAGCGCCCGGCGCGCCCACAGCACGCCGATGCCGGTGGGCCCCAGCATCTTGTGACCGGTGAACGCCACGAAGTCCGCGCCCAGCGCGCGCACGTCGACCGGCAGATGCGGGACGCTCTGCGACGCGTCGACGAGCGCGAGCGCGCCGGCGTCGTGGGCCATGCGCGCCAGCTCCGCCACCGGGTTCACGGTGCCGAGCACGTTCGAGATGTGCACGACGCTCACCAGATTCACGCGGCCGCGGGCCAGCTCGGTCGCTGCGCCCTCGAGGTCGAGCTCGCCCGCGTCCGTCACCGGGATGAACCGCAGTTCCACGCCGCGCTCGGCGGCGAGGATGTGCCACGGCACCAGGTTCGCGTGGTGCTCCATCCCGGTGAGCAGGATGGCGTCGCCGGCCACGAGATTCGCGCGCGCCCACGAGTAGGCGACGAGATTGATCGACTCGGTCGCGTTGCGCGTGAACACCACCTCGGCGGGTGACGGGGCGCCGATGAAATTCGCGACGCGGCGGCGCGCGTCCTCGTAGGCGGCGGTCGCCTGTTCGGCGATCCGGTACACGCCTCGGTGGATGTTCGCGTTGCAGGTGCGGTAGTGGCGGTCCATCGCCTCGAGCACCGCGTCCGGCTTCTGCGACGTCGCGGCGCTGTCGAGGTAGACCAGCGGGCGGTCCCGGTCACGCAGGATCGGGAACTGCTGCCGCAGCGCGTGCGCGTCGAGCGCACCGCGCACCTGTGCCGGCGCTGGATCCCGCGCGAGCGTCACGTTCGCCTCCCCGTCCGGCCGGCCGCGGGCGTCGCGCCCAGCCTCAACCGATCTTCCGCTCGATCTCGCGGCGCAGGGCCTCGCGCACGCGATCGAGTGGAATGCGGTCGAGCACCGGAGCGAAGAACCCCTCGACGATCAGCCGCTGCGCCTCGAGCCGCGGCAGGCCCCGCGCCATGAGGTAGTACATCTGCTCGTCGTCGACGTGCCCGATCGTCGCGCCGTGCGTGCAGCGCACGTCGTTCGCGAGGATCTCGAGGCCGGGGATGCTGTCGGCGCGAGCCTGGTCCGACAGCAGCAGGTTGCGGTTCGCCTGGTAGGCGTCGGTGCGCTGGGCGCCCTCGCTCACCTGGATCAGCCCCTGGTACACGCTGCGCGCGCGGTCCTTGAGGCAGCTCTTGATGAGCAGGTCGCTCGTCGTGTGATCGACCAGGTGCCGCTGCAGCGTATGCACGTGGAAGTGCTGGCGTGAGTCGCCGAACATGAACCCGTGCACGAATGCCTGCGCGCCCGGGCCGGCGAGATCGAAGTACGCATTCGCCTTCGCCATCCGGCTGCCGAGCACCGTCTGCACCCACTGCAGCTCGGCCCCGCGGCCGATCCGGGCGCGGTGGTTCGAGTACTCGTAGACGTTGCGGTCCCAATCCTGAAGCGTCGCGAACACCAGCCGGGAGTCGTCGCCGACGAACACCTCGGTGCCGCCCAGGTGGCTCGTGATGCCGTTGCCGCTCTGGGACAACTGCTCGTCGATCACGGTGGCCTGGGCGTTCCTGCCCAGCACCACGACCGACCGCGTCGCCGCGATCACGCCGGGCGCGTCGAGCCACTGCACGAACCGGATCGGCAGCGCCGCCTGGACGCCGTCCGGCACGTGAACGAACACGCCGCCCGCGTGCAGCGCGGATCCGATCGCGGTCCACCGGTCGTAGGCGCCGTCGATCAGCGAGCCGTAGTGAGCCTGCAGCAGGCTGCCATGGTGCGCGAACGCGTGCTCGAGCGAACACACCGTGACGCCCTGGCGGGCCAGCTCCTCGGGCACGCTCTCGAATACGACGTCGCGGTTGTGCTGGACGACGATCGCGGCGGCGCCGGCGTCCTCGGCCAGACGGTCGCGAACCGCCTCCGGCAGATCGCCGAGCGAGCGAGCCGGTGCGCCGGACACGAACGGTTCGAGACTGCCGATCGCCGCCTCGAGCGTGCGGAAGTCGGTGCGACGCCACAGCTCGTCCTCGCGGCCGGGGAACGGCAGCACGACCGCCGCCGCGGCGGCGATGCGGCGCTGCTCCGCGGCCCACTCGGGCTCGCCGGCGGCGCGTGCCCGCGCGGCGGCACGTGTGAACCAGGCATCGAAATCGAGAGCCGGTGGCGGCGCCATCTGAACGGGCATCGTCATCCGACCGAGCCCTCCATCTGGAGCTGGATCAGGCGGTTCATCTCGACCGCGTATTCCATCGGCAGCTCCTTCACGATCGGCTCGATGAAGCCCGACACGATCATCGCCGCGGCCTCCTCCTTGCCGATGCCACGGCTCTGCAGGTAGAAGATCTGCTCGTCGCCGATCTTGGACACCGTCGCCTCGTGCCCGATCGAGACCTGGTCCTCTTCGATCTCCATGTAGGGATACGTATCGGACCGCGATTCCGGATCGAGGATCAGCGCGTCGCAATTGACCGTGCTACGGCTGTTCACCGACCCCTTCGTGACCTTGACGAGCCCGCGATAGCCCGCGCGCCCACCGTCCTTGCTGATGGACTTCGAGATGATCTTGCTCGTGGTGTTCGGCGCCGCGTGCGTGATCTTGGCGCCCGCGTCCTGATGCTGATCCTTGCCCGCGAACGCGATCGACAGCACCTCGCCGTGGGCCCCCGGCTCCTTGAGGATGACGGCGGGGTATTTCATCGTGAGCTTGGATCCCAGATTCCCGTCGACCCACTCCATGGTGGCGTCTCGATACGCGACGGCACGCTTCGTCACCAGGTTGTAGACGTTGTTCGACCAGTTCTGAATGGTCGTATAACGGCACCGGCCGCCACGCTTCACGATGATTTCGACAACCGCGGAATGCAATGAATCACTCGAATATATCGGGGCGGTACAGCCTTCCACGTAATGCACGTACGCGCCTTCGTCGACGATGATCAGCGTGCGCTCGAACTGGCCCATGTCGCGGGTGTTGATGCGGAAGTACGCCTGCAGCGGCACGTCGACCTTGACGCCCTTGGGCACGTAGATGAACGAGCCGCCCGACCACACCGCGGAATTGAGCGCCGCGAACTTGTTGTCGTTGAACGGAATCACGGTGCCGAAGTATTCGCGGAACAGCGCCTCGTGCTCCTTGAGCCCGTGATCGCACGACAGGAAGATCACGCCCTGCTGCTCGAGGCTCTCCTTGATCTTGTGGTACACGACCTCGGAGTCGTACTGGGCGCCCACGCCCGACAGGAACTTCTGCTCCGCCTCGGGAATGCCGAGCTTGTCGAACGTGCGCTTCATGTCGGCGGGCACGTCGTCCCACGACTTCACTTCGTCCGACGTCGGCTTGACGTAGTAGTAGATGTCCTGGAAATCGATGTGCGTGAGATCGCCACCCCAGGTGGGCAGCGGCTTCTTCCAGAACGTCTCGAGCGCCTTCAGCCGGTAGTCGAGCATCCACTGCGGCTCGCCCTTCATGGCCGAGATCTCGGCCACGATCGCGGGATCGAGGCCCTTACGGCTCTTGAACACGTGCTGCTCTTTGTCGTGGAACCCGAACTTCTCCGCGTATTCGCCGCGAAGGTCGAGCCCGGTGTTGTCGGTCGTGGTCATCGTGCCTCCACTTCGTTCGCGACGCGGACCCAGTCGTAGCCCTTGCCTTCGAGCTCCAGCGCGAGGCCGGGGCCGCCGGACATCGCAATGCGGCCGTCGATCATGACGTGCACGAACTGCGGCTTGATGTAGTTGAGGATGCGGTTGTAGTGCGTGATCACGAGCACGCCCAGCTCCGGACCCGCGAGCGTGTTCACGCCCTCCGACACGATCTTGAGCGCGTCGATGTCGAGTCCGGAATCGGTCTCGTCCATCACCGCGATCTGCGGCTTGAGCAGCGCCATCTGGAGGATCTCCGCGCGCTTCTTCTCGCCACCCGAGAAGCCGTCGTTCAGGTAGCGGGTCGCGAACGACTCGTCCATGCGGAGCTTCGCCATGCTGTCGCGCAGCAGCGCCCGGAATTCCTTGGGGTTGATCCCCTTGCGATGCGGCACCGTGCCGTTGCCCTCGTGGCCCGCCTGCAGCCGCGCGTTGAGCGCGGTGCGCAGGAAGTTCGCGACGGTGACGCCCGGGATCGCGACCGGATACTGGAACGCCATGAACAGGCCGCGGCGCGAGCGCTCGTCGGGCTCGAGTCCGAGCACGCTGTCACCCTGGAACAGGATGTCGCCGCCGGTCACCTCGTAGCGCGGATGCCCCATGAGCGTGTTCGCGAACGTGCTCTTGCCCGAGCCGTTCGGCCCCATCAGCGCATGGATCTGGCCCTTGCTCACTTCGAGGGACAGCCCCTTGAGGATTTCCTTGCCCTCCACGGCCACATGGAGGTCCCTGACGATCAGATCCGGCGTCGTGCTCATTCAGATTCCTCGATTCCGCGATTCGCGGTCGGTTGCGTGTCGATCGGCACCGCGCTCGCGGTGTTCATGCGCCGGGGGCTCCGGCGCGGCAGTTGCATCAGGCGGAGAAGCTCTCTCCGCAGGCACAGTTGTGACGCACGTTCGGGTTGTTGAACTTGAAGCCCGAGCCCATGAGGCCCGTCACGAAGTCGATCTCGGTGCCCGCGAGCAGCGTCATGCTCTTCACGTCCACCACCAGCTTGACGCCATTGCTGTCGACGATCTGATCGCCCTCGGCGCCGCCGTCACAGAACTCCATGAAGTACGAATTGCCGGAGCAGCCGCCGCCGCGCACCCCGATGCGGAGAGCCTGTTCGGGGGTTCCGCGCTGCGTGAGCAGCTCTTTTACCTTGTCCGCCGCGGCCAGCGACATCGTGACGCCGGTCCGGATGGGATTCTGATTCATGATCGGAAGAGTCATGGCGCTCGTGGGTCCTCGTCTATGGGTCGGTTCGGGTGTGAATGTCTTCGATGCGAATCATCGCCCGCGCGGCCGGGCGTTGCGGCGACGACGTGAGACCGGCGACCAGCGCCGGCTCCTGATCCACGCCGTGATCGAATGAACAATGGACGCAGCCCAGGACGTCGTCCGGGGAGTCGCAGCGACGGCACGTTTCGAGCCACGCCAGCCCCTCGCCCAGCTCGCGCTCAAGCTGCTGATATTTTCGAATCGACTCGCGCGTGTCCCCGAGCTTGCGCTCGAACAACGCGCGCAAATCGTTCATCGCCTCGGTGCCGATGCCGGATCCCCACCACGCCTGCAGCAGCTCACGCATGTCCTGCAGCGAGAACCCCAGCGTGTGGAGCAGGTCGATCCAGCGCACCCGGTCGGCCGCCGCGGGCTCGTACAGCCGGAACCCGCCGCTCGACCGGGTCGCCGGCTGCAGCAGACCCAGCTCCTCGTAGAGATGGATCGCCCGGACCGTCTTACCGGTCTGGCGGGCCAGGTCTCCGATGCGCAGCAACTGAGGATGTTGGATCACCGGCGCTCCCATCGAGGCCAACCCTTACGTACACGTTAGATTCACACTGGAACGTACCGCGCCACGGTGAGTTCGTCAATTACAGCATTCCAGTGCATGACAATTGCCTGACGTCAAGCCGGTTGGTGTGGCTGGCGGTGGATCTCATGATGCGCCCGCCGGCGGAGCGCGATCACCGATGGGCGACTCCTCCCGGGTCGTGAATTTTTTTCTGGCCCCGTTTTCCATGTGGACTTTCTGTCGCATGTCGGCTGCCGGTGCGATCGGCGAAAACCCTCCCCGCCCCACTCGACCATGCGACGCAACGGACGTGATCGCAATGCGTCATGCCGAATCGTCGTGGCCATCCACGCCGTCGTGGGGCCGCCGATTCCGGCGAACGGGACCGGGTTGAAATGACCTGATTCTGTGATCCGGAAACATTGCGCTTTGCGTTGCGTGGGTTAGTTCCCGCTAAAGGCAAGTTGCAACGCCTCCGATATCCCGTTTCAGAAATCACCCTGGTGACCGGCCGCGAGGCCGGAGCGATGCGGCGCGTGACCACGCCGGCGCACCGCCATCAGGCAAGGCGGCGGCGCGGATGACCCACGCCGCCGCGGACCACGGGATACGGGAGGACACGGAAATGCATGACTCGAGGAACAGGTGGCTCACCGCGCTGCTCGCGATCGCGATCGCGACTCCGGTCGCGTCCGCCGCGCGCGCGGACGTGCAGGTCAACCTCACGGCGCAGCGCGTCGTCCACGACACCCAGGGCCACGACGTGCTGGTGGCCGGCGATCAGGCCCGTCCGGGCGAGTTGCTCGAATACCGCGCGGTGTATCGCAACACCGGCTCGCGGAACGTGCAGAAGTTGATGGCGACGCTGCCCATTCCGCAGGGCATGGAATACGTCCCGAGCACGGCCGCGCCCGCCCTGGTGCTGGCGAGCACCGACGGCCGGAAGTTCGAGCCGGTTCCGTTGCAGCGCAAGGTCCGGCTCACCGACGGGCGTGAGGTCATGCGCGACGTGCCGGCCGGCGAATACCGCTGGCTGCGCTGGCCGATCGGCACGCTGCCCGGTCGCGGCGAGCGCCTGGTGCAGGCGCGCGTGCGGGTGTCCTCGCTGGTCGCCGTCTCGAATTCACGCCACTGATTCCTACGTGTCCCGGCGCCGCGACTCCGGTCGCGATGGCGCCTCGAAAACGCATTTCCGCGCGCTTCCCCGGCGTGGCCGTCCACGGCTCAACGTTCGTCCCTCGCATTGAATCGGAGTGCCCCACCATGATCGGTGTTCATCCTGTTCCCGGCCGCCGCACGTCGCGCATCCTGTGCGCGGCGCTGCTCGGCGGCTCCCTGCTGCTCGCGACACTCGCGGGCGTCCGCTCCGCCATCGCGGCCCCGGCCGCCGGCACGCCGATCGGCAACCAGGCCTCGGCGTCCTACCTCGACGCTTCGTCCACGAGTCGCACGGCGACGTCCAATCTCGTGACCACGATCGTGCAGCAGGTCGCGAGCTTCACGCTGAACGCCAACGGCAACCGCATCGCGGCGCCGGGCGGCCAGGTGGTGTTCCCGCACTCCCTCACCAACACCGGCAACGGCACGGATACGTTCCCGCTGTCGCTGACGAATCTCGGCGGCGACAACTTCGACCTCACCGGGCTCACGATCTACCCGGACGCGAACGGCGACGGCGTGCCCGACAACTACACCGCGATCAACACGACCGGGCCCCTCGTGGCCGGCGACGTGTTCCAGTTCGTGGTCGTGGGCAACGTGCCCGGCACGCAGATCGGCGGTGACATCTCGCGCGTGCGCGTGAACGCCGCGAGCGCGTTCGATGGCGCTCAGACCTCGACGAACACCGACGTCACCACGGTGTCCGGCAACGCGGTGATCAGCGTCACCAAGTCGATCAGCCAGCCCGCCGGCAACTCGCCCAGCGGTCCCTATACCTACACGCTGTCCTACACGAACTCCGGCAACAACGCCGCCACGGCCCTCAAGCTGTCGGACGCGATTCCCGCCGGCATGACGTATGTCGCGGGCAGCGCGCGGTGGAGCGTGACCGGCGCCGCGGTGCTCACGGACGCGAGCAACGTGGACGCGCAGGGTGTCGTCCCGAACACCGTGGTCTACGACTTCGGCGTCACCGCGGGCGGGACCATGACCGCCACGATCAACACGGTGCCCGCCGGCGGGAACGCCACGCTGACGTTCAACGTCAACGTGAACGCGGGCCTCGGGCCGCAGACGATCAACAACAGCTCCACCTACTCGTACAACGATGGCGCAGGCAACGTGGGTCCGTTCACGACGAACCTGGCGCCGTTCGACATCAACCAGAGCGTGTCGCTCACGTTCACCGGCCAGACGATCGCGGCGGCGGTGCAGGGCGCGACGCTCACGTACACGAACACGGTCACGAACACCGGCAACGGTTCCGACCGGTTCGACATCACGTTCGGCACGAACACGTTCCCGGCCGGCACGAACATGACGCTGTACCAGAGCGACGGCGTCACGCCGCTCTCGGACTCGAACGGCAACGGCACGCCGGACACCGGTCCGCTCGCGGCCGGTGGCACGTACGCCATCGTGCTCAAGGCCATGCTGCCGCCGTCGGCCACCGGCGGTCCCTACTCGGTGCAGAAGATCGCGACGTCGGTGTCGGATCCGTCGCGCACCGCCACGGCCACCGACGTGCTGACTACGATCACGGCGAACGCGGTCGACGTCACGAACAACTCGGTCGGCGGTCCCGGCGTGGGCGCCGGCCCCGAAGCCTCCGCGGTCGTGACGCTGCCTATCCTGCCCGGCAACACCGGGCGGTTCACGCTGTTCGTCACGAACAACGCGACGCTCGCGGACAACTTCGACATGGCGGCGAGCACCGACCCGACGTTCGCGTCGGTCACGCTGCCCGCCGGCTGGGGTGTGACGTTCCGCAACGTGGTGAACGCGGTGATTACGAACTCGGGCAACGTCGGCGCCACGAACAGCGTGCAGGTGTTCGCCGACGTGACGGTGCCGGCGGGCTACGTGGCGGGCACGGTGGACCTGTACTTCCGCGCGCGCTCGCCCGTGTCGCTCGCCACCGACCGGCTCCACGACGCCGTGAGCGTCACGGCGCAGCGCGGCCTGACGCTGGTGCCGAACGGCAACGGCCAGGTCACGCCGGGCGGCGTGACGACCTACACCCACATCCTGGCGAACACCGGCAACGTGGTGGAGGGCGCGGGCACCGGCAGCGTCGTCGCGCTCACGATGACGAATTCGCAGGGGGCGTGGGGATCGGCACTGTACGTCGACTCCAACAACAACGGCTCGTTCGACGCGGGTGACGCGGCGATCTCCGATCTCGGCACGCTCGGCGGCATCGCGCCGGGGGCCAGCCTGCGACTGTTCGTGCGGGTGTTCTCGCCGGCCGGAGCCCCGATCGGCCAGACCGATCTCACCACGCTGACCGCGACGACCACGAACGGCACGTACATCACCTCGGTGCCGCCGGTGGTGCAGGCGACCGACCAGACCACGGTGCTGAACGGCCAGCTGTCGATCGTGAAGCAGCAGGTGCTCGACGCCAACTGCGACGGCGTTCCCGACGGCGCGTACGGCGGCGGCAACATCACGGCCGGCGCCAACCCCGGCGTGTGCCTGCGATATCAGATCGTGGTCACCAACGTCGGCACCGCGTCGGTGACGAACGTGGTGGTGGACGACGCCACTCCGGCCGGCACGAAGTATTCGAGCGCGGTCGCGGCGTCCGTCACGCAGGGGTCGATCGTGACCCCGGCGAACGGCGCGGCGGGATCGGTGGTGGCCACCATCGGCACCATCGCCCCCAACCAGTCGGTGACGATCACGTTCGGCATCCGGATCGACCCGTAGCACCGGGCCGGTCTTCATCCTTCCGCTCCGCGGCGCCATCCTTAGCGATGCGCGCCGCGGAGCACGGGTGTTCGTCCGCCATGCAGATGATCGAAGCGCGTTCCGGGTGCCGGTTCCGTCTCCCCGCCTGGTTCGCGGTGGTGGCGGGCTTCGCCATGGGCGCTCTGAGTGAGGTCGCGGCGCCACCGGCGATTGCGGGCGCGCCGCCCGGCACGCCGATCGACAACGTGGCCTCCGGGACCGGCATCGACAGCGCGACGCTCGAGCCGATCGAGGTGCGATCGAACCTGGTGCGGGCGATCGTCGGCACGTCGCAGGCCATCGTGCTCGACGGCAGCGACACTCGAACGGCGCCGCCCGGCGCGCACCTCACATTCGCCCATCACGTGGCCAACCTCGGCAACGTCGCGACCACGGTGCGATTCAGCTGTGCGACGGGGGCCGGCAGCGACTTCACGCTCGCGAACCCGGCGCTGCTCGTGGACGTGAACGGCGACGGCATCGCCGGGCCCGGCGAACCCGTGCTCGCGAGCGGCGATTCGCTGACGCTCGGCCCCGGCGAGGCCGCCGAGCTCGTCGCGCAATGCGACGTGCCCGCGGCCGCGGCCGGTTCGAGTCGCGCCATGCTCGAGGTCGGCGCGTCGCCCACGTTCGGCGGCCCCGTCCTCACGGCCACGGACACCGTGCTCACGCCGCCGCCGCCCACGATCGCGTTCTACGGCGACGGTTCGTTCGCCGCGCCGATCCGGGTGTCGTCCGCCAACCGCCCGCTGTATCTGCAGGCGGTGGCGCCGGGCTGCGACCTGCGCCCCGGCGTGCGCGACACGCTGCAGCTCGCGATCCGCTCCGTCCTCACCGGCGACGTGCAGAACTTCCGCGCGATCGAGACCGCGGCCAACTCGGGCGTGTTCCGCGTGGAGCCGTACGTCGCCACCGCGCTGGTGGGCGCGCTCGCGACGACTTCGCCGGGAGTGCTCCAGGTGCGCCCCGACGACGAAGTCGTCGCCACGCTCGACGGCTGCGGCGGAACGCAGGTCGAGGCGCGGGTATTCATCGAGCCGCGCGGCGTGGTGTTCGACGCGGCGAACGGCTATCCGGTGGCGGGAGCGCGCGTGGCGCTGATCGACGTCACCGGCGCCGCCAACGGCGGCGACGCCGGCGGCCCCGCGCGCGTGTTCCTGGCGGACGGCGTCACTCCCGCGCCCGCGGACGTGCTCACCGACGCCTCGGGCCGCTACCACTTCGAATGGGTCGCCGCGAGCACGTATCGCGTCGACATCGCGGTCCCCACCGGCTTCGGGTTCCCGAGCGCGCTCGCGCCGGGTGCGGTCGCGCCCGGCTACGTGATCGACGCCGACGGCTCCTACGGCCGGCCCTTCACGATCGCCGCGGGCGGCGGTCCGGTGCGGTTCGACCTGCCGCTCGACGCGCTGGGCACCGCCACGATGTTCGTGGAGAAGTCCGCTGGCCGGCCGTTCGCGGAGCCGGGCGACGCCGTGGACTACACCGTGCGGATCGTGAACGCCTCGACGCGCGCGATCACCGCGGCGCGACTGGACGACGCGCTGCCGCCGGGGTTCGCCTACGTGCCGGGCACGGCGCGCCTCGACACCCGCGCCCTCGCCGACCCCTCCCCCGGCGCGCGCGTGTCGTTCGCGCTCGGCACGCTCGCGCCGAACGCGACGGTCGAGTTGCGCTACCGCGCGCGGATCGGCGCCGGCGCGGCCCCCGGCGATGCGTGGAACCGCGCCGTCGCGTCGGGCGACGGCGCGTCGTCCAACGTCGCTGCGGCGAAGGTGACGGTGACGGGCGGGGTGTTCGCCGACGAGGCGGCGCTGCTGGGCACGGTGTACGTCGACCGGAACGGCGACCGCCGGCGCGGATCCGACGACCCCGGCATGCCGGGCGTGCGGCTGTATCTCGACGACGGCACGTTCGCGATCAGCGACGGCGCGGGCCAGTACAGCTTCTACGGCATCACGCCCCGCACGCACGCGCTGCAGGTCGATGCGACCACGCTGCCGCCGGGCGCCCGGCTGCTCGCCACGTCGCACCGCGACGCCGGCAGTCCCGGATCGCGCCTGGTGGCGCTTCAGCGCGGCGATCTGGTGCGCGCGGACTTCGCGCTCGCCGCGGATTCCGTCACGCGCGAGGCGCCGGCCGAACGGCGCCGGCTCATCGCAGGCGACGACGAGCTCGGCCGCGGGGTGCACCGGCCGCTCGACACCCACGACGATCCGGCGCTGCCCGGCGACCCGCGTTCGCGGCCGCCGGCGGGACTCGTGGACGAGGGCCGCCGCATGCCGCTGTTCGGCCCGGCCGCGCGCCAGCAGGGTGCGAACCTGCCGGGCGACGCCGCGCCCATCGTGGCGCCGGCGGCATCACCGGCGCCGCCGCCCACGGCACAGCAGCCGGATCCCAGGGAATCGACTTCGATCGGTGATGCCGGAGCACCGCCGCGCGGGATGGACGGCGGAGCGCAGGACATCGTCGAACGCTCGCTCGCCACCGACGTCGGCACCGGATTCATCGGCCTCGCCGACGGCGACACGCTGGACGTGGATCAGATCACGGTGCGGGTGCGCGGGCGGCAGGATCACGCGCTCGAGCTGAGCGTGAACCACGTGGCGATCCCCGCCACCCGGGTGGGACGCCGCGTGACGCTCGAGCGCCGCGGAGCCGAGGCGTGGGAATACGTGGGCGTGAACCTCGCGCCGGGCCCGAACCTGCTCGAGTTGACCGAGCGTGACGCCGGGGGCGCCGCGACCGGGCACGCCGCCATCACGGTGCTCGCGCCCGGGCACTTCGAGCGCATCGAGCTGCTGGCGCCGGCCACCGTCGCGGCCGACGGACACTCGGATGCCGTGGTGCGGTGCGCACGCTCGACGCGCATGGGGTGCCCGCGGCCTGCCGCTCGATCGTGACGCTCGAGACCACCCGCGGCCAGTGGCACACGACCGATCTCGATCCCGCGTCTCCGGGGCTGCAGATCGCCGTGGTGGGCGGCACCGCCGAGGCGCGGCTCACGGCGCCGTCCGAGCCCGGCACGGCGACGGTGCGCGCCACGGCCGGCGGCATTCACGGCGACGCGCCGCTCGAGTTCGTACCGGAGCTGCGGCCGCTGCTCGCGGTCGGCAGCGTGGAGGGCATGCTGGCGTGGAATCGTGCGCGGGGATTCGCGACCCGCGACCTCGCGCGCACGGGGTTCGAGCAGGCGTTCACGAGTCTCGTCGCCGGGTCCGACGACGGCGGTCTCGGCGGCGGCGCGCGCGCAGCGCTGTTCCTCAAGGGACGGCTGAGCCGCGACGTGCTCGTCACGCTCGGCTACGATTCCGACCGGCCGGCGAATCTGCGCCGCCTGCGCGACATCCAGCCCGACGCGTTCTATCCCGTCTATGGCGACGCCTCGGTGCGCGGCTACGAGGCGCAGTCGACGGGCCGGCTGTATGCGCGCCTCGATCGCCGCGGCGCGGCACTCGCCTACGGCGACTTCGTCGCGCAGGGCGCGAGCGGCGCGCAGAGCCTCACCCAGTACAGCCGCAGCCTCACCGGCGTCCAGCAGCACTGGGAGAGCTCGCGGCTGCGCGTCGACACGTTCGCCAGCCGGGCCCTGGCGGGCGAGCGCGTGGAGGAGTTCCCCGGCCGTGGCATCTCGGGACCCTACACGCTCGCGCGCGCGCCGATCGTCGAGAACAGCGAGCGCGTCGAGATCGTGGTGCGGGACCGCAACCAGCCGTCGGTGATCGTGACCGCCACCGCGCGCGAACGCTTCGCCGACTACGAGATCGAGCCGCTCACCGGCCGGATTCTGTTCAAGGAGCCGGTGCCGGCGTTCGACGCCGCGCTCGACCCGGTGTCGATCCGCGTGAGCTATTCCGTGGAAGGCGGCGGGGATCCGGTGTGGGTGTCGGGCATGGAGACGCGGCTCAAGCTTGGCGGCGCGAGCGAGGTCGGCGCCACGCTCGTCGACGACCGCGACCCGCTCCATCCCTACCGGCTCGGCGGCGTATTCTTCGGCCATCGCCTGGATGCGCGCTCGACGTTCGAGGCGGAGCTCGCCCACTCGGCGAACTCGGGCGCCGGTGGCAGCGCGGCGCGGTTCGAGCTGCGCCGCGACGGCGCCGATGGCGATGGCCGGCTGTTCGGATCGATCACCGACGGCGGCTTCGTCAATCCCCACGCCGGCTTCAGCCCCGGTCACGGCGAGGCCGGCCTGCGCTGGAACAAGCGGCTCGACGCGCGCACGCGCCTGCTCGCGGACGGCGTGTTCAGCTCCGACGCCGCGGCCGCCACGCGGCACGGCGGATTGCTGCTCGGCCTCGACCGCTCGTTCGGCGGCTCGGTGCACGGCGAGTTCGGCGCCCGCATCGCGGGCGAGCACGCCCGCCCCGGCCCCACCGATCCCACGAGCCTGTCGCTGCGATCCAAGCTGCTCGCCCAGCTGCCGTGGCATCCGGAGCTGAGCGCCTACGGCGAATACGAGCGCGACGTGCTCGGCACCGGGCGCGAGCTCGCAGCACTCGGCGCGGAGTACCGGTTGCGCGCGCACGGGCGCCTGTATGTGCGCCACGAGCTGGCGTCCACGCTGGGCAGCGCATTCGAGCTGTCGACGTCGCAACGCCGGCTGGCATCCGTGGCCGGGTTCGACGCGGACCTCGGTCCCTCGACGCACGTGTTCAGCGAATACCGGATCGCCGACGCGCTGCCCGCCCGCGAGGCCGAGGCGGCTCTCGGGCTGCGCAACACCTGGCAGCTCGATGGCGGGCTGCGCGTCACCGGCGCGTTCGAGCGCGTGCACCCGCTGCAGGGCGGCGACGGCACGGGCCCGAGCACGGCGGTGAGCGGCGGCATCGAATCCACCGACGCGGACGACGTCAAGGCGTCGGCGCGCATGGAGCTGCGCACCTCGCGCGCCAGCGACAACTGGCTGTCGAGCACCGCGGTCGCGGTGCGGCTCGACAGCTCGTGGTCCGCGCTTGGCCGCAATCTGGCCACGATCACCGACGAACGCGCCGCCGGCGTCACCACGCGCGAGCGCATGCAGCTCGGCCTGGCGTTCCGGCCCTCGGACGACGCGGCGTTCGACGCGCTCGGTCGCTACGAGCTGCACCTGGATCGCGAGCACCCCACGCCCGTCACCCGCAGCCGCCGCACGGCCCACGTACTGTCGGCCAATGTCACCGGGCAAATGTTCGACGTGGTGGACGTGTCGTTCGCGTACGCGGCCAAGCGCGTGTTCGACCGGTCCGATGCCATCGGCTCGAGCGGGTCCGCGCAATGGGTGCACGGCCACTGGTCGCGCGAGTTCGGCGCGACCTGGGATGCGGGACTCAACACCAGCGCGCTGTTCGCGGACGGCGGACGGCGCGACGGCCTCGGCGTCGAGCTGGGCCGCAGCCTCGCAAACGGCCTGTGGCTGTCGGCCGGCTGGAACCGGTTCGGGTATTCCGACCCCGATCTGCCCGACGAGACCTACACGCGCGCCGGCTTCTACATGCGCATGCGCGCCCGGCTCGCGCCGTCGCTGTTCGACCGGCTCACGCGGGGGACGCCGTGATGCGGCGGCTCGTTGCGGGGCTCCGCGTGGCCGCCACCGCCGCGGTGATCGCGGCGACGCTGTTCGCCGCGGGCACGGCCCGGGCGCAGATCGTGCGCTCGTTCACGCCGCGGTTCTCGACCAACGACCACGGCGACGTGACGCTGATCGGCAACACGCTGATGAGCTGCAGCGGCAACGGCAATGCCTGCAAACAGGGCCGTCTCGGCGCCGGCGGCAGCATCAACGACGACGACTTCGCGATGGCGTACGTCGACATCGACGCCGACGGCACCACGTTCTGCTCCAGCAACGCCACGTTGGCGCTGCCGGTGGGCGCCACGGTGCTGTGGGCGGGTCTCTACTGGCAGGGCGATTCCAACAATGGCGCGCGCAACCAGGTGAAGTTCTCGACGCCGGTGGCGGCCTACACCGCGATGACCGCGACGCAGCTCGACGTGACCGGCACCGCGTATCAGGGGTTTATCGACGTCACCGCGCGCGTGCAGGCGGGCGGCAACGGCGCCTATACGGTGGCGAACGTACAATCGACGACGGGCGCGACCTATTTCGCGGGCTGGGCGCTGGCCGTGGCCTACCGGCTCGCCAGCAATCCCTCGCGCAACCTGGTGGTCGAGGACGGTTACGCCCAGGTCGCGGCCGGCGCCACGGTGACGATCCCCGTGAGTGGGTTCCTGACGCCACCCGGCGGCATCGTGAACACGCGGCTCGGCGTGGTGACGGGCGAGGGCGACCTCGGCCTCACGGGAGACGCGTTCCAGATCAACGGCACGACGTTGTCCGACGCCGCGAATCCGGCGGACAACTTCTTCAACAGCTCGATCAGCCAGTTCGGCGTCAACGTCACCACCAAAAACCCCAACTACGTGAACCAGCTCGGCTGGGACGTCGACATGGTGTCGGCGAACGGCGTGCTGCCGAACGGCGCGACGAGCGCCACGATCACGCTGACGTCCGCCAGCGACCGCTACTACCCGTCGGTCGTGACGTTCGCGACCGATCTCTACCAGCCGGTGTACACCGGCAACGGGTTCTTCAAGTCGGTGGCCGATCTCAACGGAGGATCGGTGCGGCCCGGCGACGTGCTGGAGTACACCGTTCGCATGAACAACTCCGGCGACGATGCCTCGACGAACACCGTCGTGCGCGACACGCTGCCCGCCAACGTCACCTACGTCGCGGGCTCGCTGTCGGTGGTGAACGGCCCGAACACCGGCGCCAAGACCGACGCAATCGGCGACGACGTGATGGAGTACGACCCGGCCACGCGCATCGTCACCGCGCGACTCGGCACTGGCGCCACGGGCACGCTGGGCGGCCGCGTCGACCCGGACGTGCAGACCACCGTGAAGTTCCGCGCGGCGGTGAACCTGCCACTCGCGAACGGCAGCGTGGTGTCGAACCAGGCGCTCGCGAATTTCAACGCCGCCCAGCTCGGCACCGCGCTCAGCGCCGCGAGTGATGCGGACACGCTAACCGCGGGCAACCAGCGCACGAATGTGACGGTGGTGGCCCAGACGCTGAGCGGCACCGTGTTCGAGGACGTGAACTACGGCGGCGGCGCCGGGCGCACCAAGGCGGCGTCCGCCGGCGTGGCGCGGCCGGGCGCGCGCGTCGAGTTGTACGGTGCTGCCGGCCAATACCTCGCGGCCGACACCACCGACGTCAATGGCCTGTACTCGTTCGACGGCATCGGCCCCGGCAGCCTCACCGTGCGGGTCGTGAGCTCCATGGTGACGTCGTCGCGGCCCGGCGCCGTCGCCGGACTGCTGCCGGTGCAGACGTTCCGCGTGGACGCCTCCAGCGGCGCCGCGGTGAACGACGCGGTCCGTGTCGGCGGCGAGGTGCCGTCCAAGGTCGACGCCGGCATGAACACGACGAACGCGACGCTGGCGTCGCTCACGACGGCCGGCGCGACCGCTCAGTCGATCGCGCCGGTCACCACGGGCACCGTCAACTTCACGGGCGTGGACTTCGGGTTCAACTTCGATGTCATCGTGAACGCCAACGACTCGGGCCAGGGCAGCCTGCGGCAGTTCCTGACCAACGCGAACGCGCTCCAGAACACCGGCCTCGCGCAGTCCGGGCTCACCGGCGGCATCGAGACGTCGATCTTCATGGTCAGCGACGGCGCCGCCCACGCGGGATTGCGGACCGGGCTCGCGAGCCTGCTCACCGGCGGCGTTGTCGCGATCGCCCCCATCACGACGCTGCCCGCGATCACCGACCCGGCGCGGCTCGACGGCACCACGCAGACCACGAACGTCGGCAACACCAACGCGGGCACGCTGAATTCCACGATCGCGGTGGGCGCCGACGGCCTCACGGTGACCGCACTCGCGCGGCCGGAGGTTGAGATCAAGGACGGCGCCAGCCTGGCGCTCGGCGTCGACGTGCAGGCGTCGGGCGTCACGCTCACCGGGCTCGCGATCTATGGCTTCGGCAACACACCGGCGAACGACGCCCACGCCAACGTGCGCATCGGTGCGACCGCGGGCACGGCGGTGATCGACGGGTGCGCGATCGGCGTGAGCGCCTCGAGCTTCGCCGACCCCGGCGCCGCGGCGCGCAGCGGTGGCGACGCGGTGCGTGTGATCGGCGGCGACGACGGCATCCTGCGCAACAGCATCGTGGCCTACGCGGCGGGCAACGGCGTCGCGCTGGCGACGAACTCCGATCGCTGGACTCTCACCGGCAACGAGATCCGCGGCAACGCCATCGGCAATGCGTCGCGCGACGCGGTGTCGCTCGAGGCGAGCGCGAGCGACGTGGTGCGCGGCAACCGCATCGCGGACACCGAGGGCTGCGGCATCGACGCTCGCACCAGCACCGGGTCCGGCACGTTCGAGAACAACACGATCTCGCGCAGCGGCCTCGGCGCCGCCGGCACGCCCGAGACGCCCGGGGTGCGGCTCGGGGGTACGGCGAACCGCGTCGACCGCAACGTGCTGTTCGACAACTACGGCGCGGGCGTGCTGGTGATGTCGAGCTCCTCGGCGAACACCATCACCAAGAACTCGATGTACAACAACGGCGGCATCACGAACAACGCCGCCGCCGCCGCGACCGGACAGCTCGGCATCGATCTCGAGTCGGCCACGGACGACGTGAACCGCGGCACCGCGCCCTATGTGACGCTGGACGATCTCGCCGACGCGGACGCGGGCGGCAACGGGCTCTTGAACTTCCCGGTGCTCGAGAGCGCCGTGCTCGCGGGCGGCAACCTGACGCTCACCGGCTGGGCGCGACCCGGGTCCGTGATCGAATTGTTCGTGTCGGATTCCGATCCGTCCGGATTCGGCGAGGGCAAGACCTGGCTGACGACACTCACCGAAGGCTCGGTGTCGGACCTCGACGCGTCGTCGAGCACGTTCTCCGGCACGATCAACGGACTCGTCCAGGGCACCGACAACACGAACCGGTTCCGGTTCACGTTTGCGGCCCCGGGGGGCGTCGCGGGCGGCGTGCGGCTCACGGCGACCGCCACGCTGTCGCAGGCGACATCCGAGTTCTCGGGACAGGTCACCGTCGCGGGCGGCGTGAGTGTGGCGGGCTATGGCTATCTGGATGTGAATCACAGTCTCAATCGCGACGCGGCGGAGGCCGGCACCGGCGCCACGCTCTACGCGAAGCTCGTCGCGTCCTCGACCCCGGGCAGCGCCCAGGCGGTCGTGGCGATCGACGCCGTGACCGGCGCGTATGCGTTCTCCTACGTGACCGCCGGTACCTACACGATCGTGCTCGACGACAACAACGCCGCGAGCGACGTCGCTCCCGCCTATCCCGTGGGCATGATCGGCACCGAGGTTTCGAACGGGGCGCGCCCGCTCACGGTCGCCAACGCGAACCTGGCGGACCAGGACTTCGGCATGTGGCGCGGCAGCCGGGCCGACGGCATCGTGTTCCGCGACGACGGCGCGGGCGGCGGCACCGCCAACGACGGCGTGAACCAGGCCGGCGAGGGCGCCGTGGGCGGCGTGCGCGTCGCGCTCGCGAACGCGGCGTGCGCAGGCGGCCGCTGCGACAGCACGCTCACCGACGGCGCGGGTGCCTTCACGCTGTGGATCCCGAACGGCGCCGTGGGCACCAGCACGCAGGCGCTCGAGACGAATCCCTCGGGCTGGGTGTCCACCGGCGGCGGCGCCGGGACGACCGGTGGCGCCTACTCGCGCAACTCCGACATGGTCACGTTCACCCCGGCAGGCGGCGTGGCGTATTCCGGGCTCCGGTTCGGGGACGTCCCGCCCAACACGTTCGCGCCGAACGGCAACCGCAGCGGCACACCGGGCGCCGCGGTGTTCCACCCGCATACCTTCATCGCCGGCAGCGGCGGCAGCGTGAGCTTCACGGCCGTCGAATCGCCGTCGCCCGCGATTCCCGGCTGGACGGCGGAGCTGTACCGCGACCTGAACTGCAACGGCAGCGTGGATGCCGGCGACAACCCCGTGACGGCACCCGTGGTCGTGACCGCGGGTCAGACGCTATGCCTCGTGCTCAAGCACTTCATCCCCGGCGGCGCGCCCGCCGGCGCCAGCGAGCAGGTGACACTCGGCGCCAGCATGAGCTACACGAACGCGTCCCCCGCGCTCGTCACGGTCGTGTCGCTGGGCGACCGCACGACGGTGATCTCCGCCGGCAGTCTCGAGATCGTGAAGACCGTGGACCTCGCGAGTGCCAGGCCTGGCGACGTGCTCACCTACACGATCACCTACCGCAACCTGGGGCCCGCGCCGCTATCGGCGATCCTGCTGCAGGACGCCACTCCCGCCTACACCGTGTTCCAGAGCGCGAGCTGCGGCGCCGCCGGCAACGGCATCACCGCCTGCAACGTGACCGCGCAACCGGCGGTGAACGCGTCCGGCCCGGTGCGCTGGACGCTGACCGGCGCACTCACGCCCGGGGGAGCGGGGGCGGTGACGTTCCAGGTGAAGGTGCAGTAGGGGCGAGTGGCAGAGGTCCGCGGACGACCCGTCGGGCGTTGCGGCGAATTCTCTAGCAGGCTGCTGAAAAAGGCGGTACCGATCGTGCCGGAATGCAGATCTGGCGTCCTGGCCGCGGACGGGTGCACGAATTTGCTGAGGTTTTCAAGTTCTTCTCGTCGGGCCATCAACGCGAAATGAGGTCCGGAAAGGTTTTTCAGCAGCCTGCTAGCGTTCCCTGCGCACCAATACCAATGTCATGTCGTCGGTGCGCGGCTGATCTTCGAGGAATGCAGTCACCTGCCCCACCACCGCCACGGCCGCGCGCTCGAGCTCCGGCTCGCGGGCGTTGTCCGCCAGCGCCTTGGCGAGCCGGGCGTCGTCGAAGAACGCGTCGCCGTTCTGCGCTTCGGGCAGGCCATCCGTGAACACCGCCAGCAGCGCCCCCGGCTCGAGCGTCACCTCGCCCGCCACGAACGGGAAGTCGGCCAGCACTCCGACCGGCACCGCGGTCGCCTCGAGCAGCGCGGGTGCGCCGTCCCCGAACACCATCGGCGAATTGTGCCCCGCGTTCACATAGCGGAGCCGGCCGGTCGCGGGATCGAGACTGGCGATGAACATGGTGACGAAATGCCCGGCATCGGTGCTGCGATAGACGACGGCATTGAGCCGCGTCGTGAGATCCGCGGGGTCGGGGCAGATGTCGTACAGCACCCGTGCCGAGGACAGCACCGAGGACATCAGCAGCGCGGCGCCCATGCCCTTGCCGGACACGTCGCCGACCAGGAACACCAGCGTGCCGTCCGCGCGCACGTGGAAATCGTACAGATCGCCGCCCACCTCGAAGCAGGTCTCGAGCTGGGCGTGGCAGCCCCAGCCCGGCACCACCGGGGGCTTCGTCAGCAGCGTGCGCTGGATGCGCGTGGCCGTCGCCAGTTCCTGCGCCATGCGCAGCCGGGCCTGCTCGGCTTCGAGCAGCCGCGCGTTCGTGATCTTCACGGCGGCCATGTTGCCGAGCAGCGTGAACACCTCGAGCTGTTCCTCGTCGTAGGACACGGTGAGCGCGTTGCTGTCGACGTACAGCAGCCCGAGCACCCGCTCGTTGTCGAACAACGGCACCGCCATCGCCGAATGAATGCCCTGCGACACGATGCTCATCTGCGCCTGGAACCGCGGATCCATCGTGGCGTCCCGGGTGATCACGGACGTGCACTCGTTCAGGACCGTGTCCATGATCGTGCGGGACAGCACCAGCGGCTCCCGCGCGCCCACCCCGCGAGTGCGGGCGGCGATCTGCACCGGCTCGGCACCGGGATCCTCGCGCAGCAGCATGATGAGCCGGGTCGCCGGCACCGCCTGTTCGACCAGCCGCAGCAGTTCCTCGCAGGTCTCCCGCAGCGGCCGCGGCAGCACCAGTACCCGGCCGGCCTCGGTGAGCACGCGCACCAGCCGTGCGATGTCGGGGCGCGCGCTGCGCGCCTCGGCGCGCTCGAGGATCTGCTGCGCCCGGATCTTGACCGACGACCCCAGGCCCACGGATTCGCTGAACTGGGTCTTTGGCTCGCCCGCATCCGAGCCCATGCGCACGAGCACGTGGCCGAACTCGATGGTGTCGCCCACCGCGAGCGGGTGCACATCGCGCACGTCGACGCCGTTCACGCGCGTGCCATTGCGGCTGCCCAGGTCGCGAACCGCCCAGCCGCTGCCCTGGCGCACGACTTCGGCGTGCTCCTTGGACACGGTGGCGTCCGGCAGGTGGACGGTATTCTTCGACGACCGGCCCACGGTGAGCGTTCCCTCGAGCGGCCAGCTGCGGCGCTCGCCGTTGAGGACCGCCGTGAGTTCGGTCATCGCTGGTTCCGGAGCCCGCCGGCGGCTGCGCGCCAGCCGGGCGCGAGCATGGGCACGTCATGGATGGGTGTGGAACTCCGTCGGCTGTGGCGCATATCCGTCGGAATCTACCCGACTTAGGGCGTCCCGCGTCAATTCTCCGCCAAGTGCTTCGGAAAGCACTGGTCGCGCGGCGGCCTGACGGGTTAGCTTGTGCCCACGACCCGCAGCGAGACCGGTTCAGATCGCATTCAGGGACATCCCCTGGTTCGGGGTATGGTACCGGGCGCTTACGGGTAGCCGGATGACCCCCTCGTCACTGCCGTGAATCGTTCGAAGACTTCGAACGGCACGACATCGTCACCGGTCGAACGAGTGGGCGAAACGGGGAGCATCCTTGCTGTCGGTTTCGGTGGTCGTTCCGGCCTATAACGAAGAAGCGCTGCTGTCCGATACCCTCGACGCCCTGCTGGCCCAGGACTACCAGGGTCCGCTGCAGATCATCGTCGTCGACAACGCCAGCACCGACGGCACCGGCCGGATCGCCCGGGAGCGCTCGGTCACCGTGGTTACCGAGCCCGACCGCGGCTACTGCAACGCGCTGGTCGCAGGGTTCGCCGCCGCGACCGGCGACATCGTCGCCTGCACCGACGCCGACACCATCGTGCCCCCCGACTGGATCTCGCGGTTCGTCGCCGAATACGAGCGCCATCCCGGGATCGTCTCGATCGGCGGCGGCATCGAATTCGTCGACCAGAACTGGAAGAGCTGGTTCCTGACGGCGCTGATCCTGCCGCTCGTCAACGGGGTCGACCGGCGCAATCCCCAGGGACCGCACCTGTGGGGCGCCAACCTGTCGGTGCGGCGCACGGCATTCGAGGCGGTGGGTGGCTGGAACCGCGCATTCAGCCTGCAGGCGGACAGCGAGCTGTCGGAGCGGATGCGCCGTGTGGGCCGCGTGATCCTGATTCCGTCGCTGTCCGTGCGCACGTCGTCGCGGCGCTGGAACCAGGCGCTGATGCGGAACATGTACCTGTATGCGTCGAATTTCGTGTGGTTCCAGTTGTTCCACAAGCCGCTGTATCGCGAATTCCCCGCGGTGCGTTCCGTGGTGCGATCCGCGACGCGCGAGGCGGCGGCCCAGGTGCGCCGGCCGGCGTTCGCGGTGTCGTTGGTCCTGGTCGGCGTGTTCGCCGGAGTCGTGTACTCGGCGCTCGCACCGCGGTCGAATGCGTTCGGCCGCACCTACTGGTCGGGCGCCACCACCGACAAGGTCGTCGCGCTGACGTTCGACGACGGCCCGAACGAGCCGTATACCTCGCAGGTGCTCGCGATCCTCAAGCGCGAGCACGTGCGCGCGACGTTCTTCCTGATCGGCTCCAACATCCGCCGCGATCCCGCCGCTGCCGCCCGCATCGCGCGTGACGGACACGTGATTGGAAATCATTCGGACACCCATCCGGCGCGCTTCGCGCTGAAGCCCGTGCCGGAACTCCGCCACGAGCTCGACTCGGCGGAGAACTCGATTCACGAGGCGACGGCGCTGTATCCGCGGTTCTTCCGGCCGCCCCAGGGACTGCGCTCGCCGTGGCTCATGGGAGTGCTGTCCGAGGATTCGCTGGTGGCGGTCACCTGGGACGATACGCCGCAGGATTGGGACCCGCTGCCGCCCGACGAGCTCGTGAAGCGCGCGCTGACGCAGGCGCATCCGGGGGCGATCATCCTGCTGCACGACGGGATGAACCTGACGCCCGATGCCGATCAGAGCCGCACGGTGACCGCGCTGCCGCGCATCATCGATGGATTGCGGGCCCAGGGCTACCGGTTCGTCACGATCCCCGAACTGCTGGGCGGCCGCGCGTATCTGTCGCAGTGGCCCGCGGGACCGTCACGCGCCGTCGCCGTCAACCCGCGCCGGGACCAGCCCTGAGCTGCTAGGGTTTCGGCGGCTGTCCGGCCGCCTGCAGCGCACGCCAGTCCTTGAGCCCGCCCGGCACCACGGCCGTGCCCTTCGCGATGCGGTCGTTCCACGATTCGAACGGCGCGGTCGTGATGTCCTTCATCGTGATGCACGTCGGCACCGGGCACACCGACGCGCACAGGTTGCAGCCGATGCATTCGGTCTCGTCGACCCACACCGTGTGAGCTCCGGTGGCATGGGCGGTGGCGATCGCGGCGTCGCGCGTCGGCGCCTTGTGGCCGGACGCGAGCGGATCGTCCACGTTGTGGATGCAATGAACCGCCGTGTCGCGGCACGCGATGTAGCACAGGTTGCAGCCGATGCACTTCGACGGATCGACGTGCGCGACGACCTTGTAGTTGAGGTCGAGCTCGCCCCAGTCGGCATACGCCGGAACGGCGGCGCGGTGCAACTGCTTCACCGACGTCATGCCCTTCTCGTCGAGATAGTTCGACAGTCCGTCGATCATGTCCTCGACGATCCGGAATCCGTAGTGCATCGCCGCGGTGCACACCTGGACGCTGGTGGAGCCGAGCGCGATGAACTCCGCCGCGTCCCGCCACGTCGCGATGCCGCCGATGCCCGAGATCGGGATCGTCACGCGCGGGTCACGCGCCAGCGCCGCCACCATGTGCAGCGCGATCGGCTTCACCGCGGGGCCGCAATACCCGCCGTTCGTCGACTTCCCGCCGACGACCGGGTACGGCACCATCTTGTCGAGATCGACGCCGACGATGCTCTTGATCGTGTTGATGAGCGACAGGCCGTGCGCGCCGGCTTCGACCGCCGCGATGCCGGGCTCGAGGATGTCGCCGATGTTGGGCGTGAGCTTGATCAGCACGGGAATCTTCGAGTACTGCACCGCCCAGCCCGCGACCACCTTGAGCACTTCCGGTTCCTGCCCCACCGCCGAGCCCATGCCGCGTTCGCACATGCCGTGCGGGCAGCCGAAGTTGAGCTCGAGACCGTCGCAACCGGTATCGACCGCCGCCTTGATGATGTCCTGCCAGTCCTGCTGTGACTCGACCATCAGCGACACGATCACCGCGTGCTTCGGGTACTTCTTCTTCACCGCCGTGATCTCGCGCAGGTTCACCTCGAGCGGCCGGTCGGTGATCAGCTCGATGTTGTTGAACCCGACCATGCGCTGGCCGCCCACGTCGATCGAGCCGAACCGGCTGCTGGTGTCGACGATCGGGTCGCCGAGCGTCTTCCACACCGCGCCCCCCCAGCCGTAGTCGAACGCGCGCATGATCTGCTCGCCGCTGTTCGTGGGCGGAGCGCTGGCGAGCCAGAACGGATTCGGGCTGCGAATCCCGGCGAAATCGATGGACAGGTCGGCCATGGCAGGAGCCTCGGAACGATTCGCGGCGCGCTCACGGGCGGGAATTCGCGGCTCACGGGCCTGCGATGACAGGCGGCGATAGTAGCATGGGGCGGCGCGGGGTTCGAAGGAATGGCGTCATGCAGGCGCCCAGGCAATCCGCGGTGCGCAGCCCGCCGAAATTGCCGGCCACGCACACCGCGGCGGCCCGTCACCGGTATCTCATCCTGAGCGCGCCCCATGACGCCGCTCGCACCGGCACCGCGCACGAGCCGCCCGTGGCATACATCACCGGCAGGCCCGGCAACAGCACGGCGCACAGCTCCTGCGTTCCCGCCACCGAGATGTTCCAGCTCGAGCAGTTGGTGCACAAGGCCTCGGTGATCAGTTCCGGGCGCGAGCCGTTACCGGCGCAACTGTCGCCGAACGAGGTGAAATTCACGCACAGGAACGCCTGGCCGAGAAACCGCACCGACTTCGACAGATGGAGCGTGAACTCATGAGGACCAGACACGACGCCGGCGAGCGTGAACACCTCCGGTGCCATCAGCGACGCCAGCGTATCCGGCGACCGGCAGGCCGAATCCCCCATCACGGCCACCACGGAGATTTCGACCGGCTGATCGCACGGATGCGCAACGTCCAGTGCCACGTGCACGTCCTGGAAGGTCGCGCTATCCGGAGCGGGACACGTCGCGCACTCGAGCAGCGTGTAGTAGCGGTCGTTGGGCGGCAGCAGGTAATCCGCGCGATACACGCCGGGCCCTGCCGCACCCATGGTGCATGCGGTCGACGATGGCGTGGGGGAACCCCCGATCCTGTACCAGGGTCCCGCCGGCAGCGGATGGACGACGGGCGGCGGTTTGGAGGGGGCTGCGAGCGCACTGCCGATCCCGAGGAGACATAGGAACAGACAGATACCGGGTATCCAGCGAGTCACGGGAACCTCGGAAACGGCATGGGGGTGAGGCCCGGTCGTGCGCCCGGCGCGGGTTTCCACTTCATATCCGCGCACGGTCGGAGCATACTGGGCGCCGGAGACATGGGCAATCTCCTTCTCGACACCGGCCGGGCAATCCTGCGGTGAATGTTCCGCAATGAGGTGTGCAAGGATGTCGCTGCGCCGCCTGGCTCTGCTCTCCTTCGCAATAGTATTGGTGCTGCTGGGTGGTTGCGCCCGGAAGTTGCGCCAGATCCTGGAGCCCAACCAGGCTCCTGCCGTCCGATTCGAACTGCCGCGCGTGGTGACGAAGTCCGCCCAGTCTCGAACCTACGAGGTTCGCTGGAAGGGGCTGGACCCGGACGGGCATGTCGACCACTACCTCGTTGCGATCGACCCGCCGTCTTCGGATCCAGCCTCGATCGCGTGGATGGCAACGGATCGGACATCGCAGCAGGTGGTGGTGGCGGAGCACATCGACGGCGGCCATTCCCAGATCCGCCGGCTCGTGGTTCGCGCCGTGGACGACCTCGGCGCCATGTCACCCGTTGCCTTGACCAAGCTGAATCCCGACAACGTGCCGCCCAGTGTGCGGATCACATGCCCGCTTGTGAATGCGTATCGGGATCAGTTCGGAAGACTCGTCTATGGCACGGCCTACTTCCCCGGAGCCGTGCGCGTCGAGTGGCAGGGCGACGATTCGGATGGCACCGGTACGCACCGTCCCACGCTCTACAAGTATATCCTGCTCGGCCCGGACACCGAGTTCCCGCCTCTACTGGCGATCAGCAACCCGGATTCGTTCTACAACTACTACGCCCATCATCCGTCAGGTCCGTGGACCGGTTGGACGGATCGCGCGCCCGATTCGACATTCGTCACCCTCAGGAATCTGGCCAGTGGTCGTCACCTGTTCGCCGTGATCGCGTTCGACGAACAGGGCGAGGATTCCCATGTGCCATCTCTTGCGATCAATATGCTGTCGATCGTTTCATCGAACACGGGGACCCTCAATCCGCGCTTCAGGGTATTTGCCGAAGATATGGAATATGGACGACCCAACGGCCTATCGCCCGCAGTGTTTCGCGTTCAAGTGCCGGAGTTCACTTCGATACGCTGGCATGTCGAACCCGATTTCGAAACCTGTGACCTGATGAACCAGTATCGATGGGTGCTCGACCCGGCGGCCGTCGATGATTTCACTCCGCGCTCGGGCGTGAACGACATCCATCACTGGAGCGCGTGGAGCCAGGCGGATACTCTGGCGCGATTGGGTCCGTTCCAGGCGCCGCTGCCGCCCAAGCGCGATGTTCACCTGCTCTACGTCGAAGGCGATGACGGTCTGGCCCGCAGTCGCGCGATTATCTCGCTGATTGTCGTCCCCCCGACCTTCACAAAGGATGTGCTGATCGTCGACGATACTCGGCTGCGTCCGGACTTCGTCGTGGGCGGAGCACTGCAACCTCCCTCCGGTCCATGGCCGACGGCCGCCGAATTGGACACGTTCCTGTATGCGCGCGGCGGCGTGACGTGGCAGGGACACCTGGAAGGCACTGTCAGCCTGCCCGGGATGTTCCACGGCTACTCCTGCGACACGCTCGGCACCCGCGGACTCGGATTTGCCGTGGTCCCGCTTTCGACGCTGCTGCAATACCGCCGCGTGATCTGGATCGCCGATGGGTTGTCTGCGGCACTCGTCAAGCCGCCCAACGATCCCGTGGCCCCCGAGACCTGGCTCCGGTTCATGGGTGGACACGGCCCGATGGTGCTCGCCACCTACGTCCGCCTCGGCGGAAAGCTGTGGCTCATGGGCGGCGGGGCCGCGTATGCCATTTCGGACCCGGTCAACGATCCTAGCAACGACGTTCCGACGAAGACCTATTCCTCTGCGAGCCCTCGCAATGAGCTCGGACCGGGCCGGTTCATGTACGACATCGCCAAGTGGCAGTCTGAGTATCGCATCGCACGGCCGGCTCCCAGGTTTGCGCGCGCCCGCGGACGCTTCGCGGGGACGGCCACTTATTCGCAGTTGCCCGCCGCTCTGCACCCGAAGTCGCCGATCACGGATCTCGTCGCACTGGAAGCTCCCGGTCGCAATCCCGCGGACTTCTATCAGACTGTGGAATCCGTCGAGTTCCTGCAGAAGCCGAATCCGGTCGTGGAAGACGTGGGCGGTCCCGTATCGACGCTCGACACGCTGTTCCGGGTTTCCGCACCCACGCTGCCCGATTCCGGTGAAGGCAATACGGGCGTGGACCTCGAACGCAATCCGGAATACCCGGTCATGACATACGCTCACGGACCATCATTGATGGGCGGCTCGATGGTGACCACCGGCTTCCCGATCTGGTTTCTGCAGCGCGGGGAATGCCGTCAGATCGTGGACTTCGTGATGCATGACCTGTGGGGGCTGAATCGGGCGGCAGTGCCGGCCGCGGCGGCCGCGCGGCGGGGCGCAATGACTCGATCCTTGAACCGGTGAATCAAGTCTCCTGACCTTGTGCCGGAATCAGGGTGTGAGCACGACCCGGCGGGTGATGGTCGAGGGGCCGCATCGAAACCGTACAAAATAAAAGCCCGCTCGATCATTCGGCCCCGGCGTCCACGTCGCCTCGAACTCGCCCGGATCCCGGTCGCCCTGATACAGCGTCGCGATCTGGCGGCCGATGATGTCGAATAATACGAGACGCGAACGCCGGCGGCCGCCTGAGCCGTCCGCTCGCACCCCAAGGTGAACACGGAGGGAAGGAGTTGGCCGCCGGCGGGAAGTCGGCACCCGCGGGCCCGACCTTCCGCGCCGGTGTGCCCAAGGGTGTCGGAGGCTGTGGGCGGGGCCGCTTGTCCCTGAGCCCGGCCGAACGCGAAAGCGTGAGCTCGAGCCGCTGCTCGAGCGAGAACGCGCCACGCGGAGGTCGGCTCAGGGGGCGCCGTCCACCAGGCCCGACCCCGCCGTCCGTCAAGGTGGAGGCCCGCAGGCACTACCTTGGACGGGAACTGCAGGCTCCGTGGTAGCCTTCCCAGACCTACGAGCGGAAGGCCCAACTCGTTCCGGCCAGCCGCTCCGAAGGGAGTCGGCGGCCGAGGGAAAGTCTGCGCCGCGCCCGGGCGCGGTGACCGTTCCCGTGAATTGGAGAAAGCGACACGGGGCGGCCCGAATCGGACATGGCGCGGGTCGGTGTCACCCTCCGTCTGTCCATCCGTGGACGCTTGGTGACGGTTGGTGGGCACGGCTGCGATGCAAGTCGCTGTGGGACCCCAGCCGCGTCCTGGCGTACAATTTGCGTCGAGGGGCGTGACGTCGCCGGCCCCAATAGCAGTCAGTGTTCATCCGCTCAGGGGTGATTCCGTCTATGAAACCTTGGACCGCTTCGTACTTTCTCGTCGCTACGTCACTGCTTCTGGTCTCGATCGTCGCGCATCCCGCGTCGGCCGCGGCCACCGGTGACCTGGTCTGGTCGCTGCAGGTGAGCGGCGACCGTGCGCAGCTTGTGGTGAACAAGTTTGCCCAGTCGTCGGGGGCGTTCCCGACGCCCTTGCGCAACATCCGCGTCTCGCGTCTTCAGCCCCGGAACACGGGAACCGGCGAAGGCCGCATCCTGTCCCTTGATGGCTACCTGTCGCCGCTGGAGGTCACCGAGAACGGCGAGATCACGGCCGGCGCGAGCGTACCCCAGAGCGTGCCCTTGTCGTTCGTCCCCACGCGACTGGTTTCCGGCGGTGGGGCCTTCCTCATGCCCAAGATGCCGGAGCGAATGAGACCGCTGGCAATTCCCGCGACGTTCCGGGCACGCTACGAGGTGTCGATTCCCGCTCTCGTGGATTCCGCCGATCGCCTCGACCTATGGACCGTCTCGCCGGACAAGAGCGTGGCCGTGGTCAACACGGGTCGCTCGACACGGCTCATCAACATGGCCACCGCGGCCGCGACCGATATGCCCGAGGGACCGCTGGGTGGGGTGTGTTTCGCCCCACGCGCCACAATCTTTGCCGCGGCAGCGATCTCGGGTCCCAGGCCACGGATGGGCGGACCGGCCCTGGCCTATTGCGTGACGGTCAGGAACTGGCGGACCGGGCAATCCTTGAAGAGCGAGCCGGCCGGCGGGGTCAGCAAGTTGGCATTCCTGCCGTCCCGCGACTATGTCGTGTTCACGCGGCACAACGGCGGTAGGCCCGCCGAAACGGTGGCGATGAGCACGACGACTGGAGTGTCGACGATCCTGCCGGGTATCCCCGACGGGGATCGCTACTACTCCGCCACCGACGGATTGCACATGTTGGTCGTGAAACCCGTGCTCACGCGGGGAAACGAGGAGCTCGGCTATGGCAGGGCCTCGTACTACGACATCACGGACCTCGGCAGTCCGAAGCTGCTCGCGGAGTACGACGCCAGCGACTTGATCCTGTCGGGAGCGGTGAGTGACGACGGAAAGCTGGTGGCCCTGCAGGTGCTCGAGAACGGCGACGCCACGCGGCTCACGAGACGGGTGGTCGTTTTGGATCAGGACCTGCACGTGGTGTTCGAGCCCGTCCGGCGCTCTCCGGACCGAGGGGTCCAGTTCGCGGGACGGTACCTGTTCACGGGCATCCAGGGGAACACGGTCGAGTTGATCGCGGCGAGGCCTACGTCGATTAGCGCCTTTGACTTCAACCGGTAAAGGAGCGGGCCGTGATCAAGACTGCTCTCTCTGGCGTTCTTACCTTGGTCTGCCTCTCCGGCGCCCCCGCGAGGGCGCAGCAGGTGTTTCCAGGCAATCCGCTCCCGAACACGACGAATCCGGCGGTGATCAACAAGTTCATGCAACTGGATGTCGTCGACGCCGGCAACCTGCATCCCGCCGTCGACATCACGGCGAACACCGGGGACGTCGTTCGCGTCCCCCTGGCCGCGGGGAAGACCGGCATCGTTCAGTCTGTGGAGTCCGACGGGATCGCCATCAGCGCCACGGACCAGCAGAATGGGCAGTACGCGCTGATCCACCTGATCCACGTGGTTCCCAACCCGTCCCTGTCGGTCGGGACGCCCGTGACGTCCTCGACGCAGGCCGGCACGATCATCAGCGGGCCAGGTCACCTGCACCTGACGCTCTATTTGTCCTCCGCCTTTTCGTGGGGAGGGGAGGACATCGTGAATCCCGAGATCTTCGACTTCTCGGGGAGCTGGAAGACCGACACATACTACCCGGAGATCGATACCCGGACGGACTACATCCTCCAGCCGCCCGGACAGATGACCTACTGGTGGGTCTTCGCTCATGACCAGGAGAACGCCGACCCGAGATACCTCAACGGCATCTGGGCGTTGAGCCTGGAGATCGACGGCGTCGAGGTGGACGGTTTCGCGTTCGACAAGTTCCTCGGCAAGTCGGGGTTCTATCCGCCCACCGCGTCGGAGTACTACTACTGCACGGCGCCGTCCTGCATTCCACCGACGTCGGGATTCAACAATCCGAGCGTGCTCGAGTACAAGCTGGGATGGCTCACCCAGGGGGGAAGGCATCTGTGGCAGATCAAGGCGTGGGACACCGTCGACAACCGCGCGGTATACCCGGATCTCCCAACCGGGGCCCTCGCGAGCATGGGGGGCGAAATCCTGGACGACGGGACCGTCCGGCTCACGTGGTACCTGATCTCGGCGGACGGAGCGAGCAGCTTCGACGTCCTCCAGGCCCCTCAGGAGATCGGTCCGTACGAGAAGGCCAATACCGATCCGATCGCGGTCCTGGGGGACCAACAGACCTACCAGTTCCTGTCGAAGATTCCTGAGGGTTGGGCGACCGTCTGGTACCGGCTCATGGAGAACCATGCGGATGGCACGAGCGTCCAGATGACAGAGACGAGCGTGAAAGCGCCTCCGTTGATCGAGACGGTCCAAGTGGTCCCGAACCCGAGCGACGGCATCGTCACGGTCCAGGCGTCGCTGGCGCGGACCGACATCGGCAGGGTGGCCATCTACGATCCCAGCGGTCGCAGGGTGAAGCTCCTGTACTCCGGCGCGCTGGCGCGAGGCACGCAGCGGTGGACCTGGGATGCGACGGACAGCGACGGCAATCGCGTCAGCCCCGGGAACTACTTCCTCGTCATCGACGCCTCGCAAGCTGGCGAACGCGTCGTTCACCGGGCCAAGGTCGCGGTAGTTCGCTGAAACGCAGGAGCGGTCTCCGTGGCAGGCCCCTTGCCCAGCCTCACGAGCGGAAGGCCACCTCAACGCATCCTCGCTCGCCTCAGCGCGCATCCCGATTTCTGTCTCGCCGGCCACCACGGCCGGCCGTATGCTCGATCTCGGCGATTCGGACTTCCCTCGAGGAGCCCCGCGAGGATTAACCCGGACACCCGTCCACTCCCCGGACCCGCGGACAACCCTGGCAACGCAGCCCGGGGGTGGCGGCAAAAATTTCCTGAGCGGCCCGCTCTGCCCGCGGGCCGTTTCCGCTGTATCGCGCGCGCACCGTCCGTGCCCGAAATGATTCGCGAGGGGTCAGGGCCCCCGAGCGACAGGCCCACAGGGCCGTCCATTTCGTGGCGCCGGACAGCTTCGGTTTCAGGTCGGCGGCCGGCTTGCGAGCCGGACGACGATCCCAAGACGGGCCGCCCTTCAAGGCGGCACGGCGCAGCCTGAGTGTGGCCCGGTGATGAAAGACGTATCTCATCACCGGGCCACACTCAGGTGGAAGCGAAGCTGTCCGGCGCCGTAGCCGAGACAGAACGCTGAACAGACGCAGGTGAAACACGCGTCGTAACTGCAAACCATTGGGACGATGGTTTGCAGTTGTTCCGAGCCCGGCCGGGACGTGCCAGCGGCACGTATCGGCCGGGCGATGGGCGGTCTGGCTCGGCGGAGTGCGACGGACGGTGTGCGCGCAAGCCAAGGGTGAAGGCCGGGCGCATGCCGGCCGAGGGGGCGGGGGACTGACGCCCCCTGCTCCTGCGTGCCGGACCATCTGGCCGACCGCGGACGGTCGGCGGGTGTCGAATTTACGACAGCACGGCCGCAGGCGATCTCAAGCTTCCGAAGCCCCGCGCTCAATCACTTGACGGCCTTCTCCACAGGCGGCCCAAGACCTACTTCATCGCTACGAGCCGCCGCGTTCCATGGAGCCTACCGTCCACGAGGAACCGAAGCACGTAGATTCCGGGGCCCGATTCCAAGCCGCCGGCTCCTTCCCGCCGCCAAATTATCGTGTGCTCACCAGCTGACTGCGCGGCGTCGACCAGCGTCGCGATTCGTCGCCCATGAATGTCGAACAAGTCGAGCTTGACCATACCTTGCTTGGCTACAGTGTAGGCGATGCGGACCGCGCCGCTCGACGGGTTCGGCCCAATGGCTCGGATCCCGGAAACGTATCCTTCGCCGTCTCTCACGCCGAGATACGGCGTCAAGTAAACGGACGCCTCCGATGACATCCCCGAGCTACCTGTCGCGTTCACTGCCGCACGTAGTAGAACACTGAGTCGGTCGACGGCGGGGTTTGGTCGAGAAATGATGTGCCCGTGAGAGGGCCGAAAATGACCGGGGGCGCGGTGGGATACCGCTGTCGGACCGTGGCGCAATCGGTCAAGTGTACCCAATCGCGATACAGGTAATAGCCGGTGACGGTCCCAGCCGACGCCGTCCATGATATCTGGACGCCGCCCTCGCTCGTGCTCACCGTCGCCGAGGTGTTCGTTGGCGTAGAAGGTGGCGTCGAAGACGTTCCCTGGGTTCGGGCACTCGTCGTGTACCCCGTGGTGACCCCCGGTACGTTCAGCTCATAATAGTAGGCGCGATTATAGGTGGCGGGCACTGTCCACTGGTAATGGCGGTTGTCAGACGTGACAGAAAGGTCGTGGCTGTCGAACGACCCGAGCAACGCATACGGCCCCCAGCACGCATCGGAAGATAGAATTTGGTACGTGTAGCTCCTCGATGGGTCGCTCTCCTCCCAACGGAGCGTGTCACCCGCCGTCGCGGGTGATGCCGTAAACGCGTAGCTGACCTCAGTCGGCGCATCGTAAAGGTGCTCTATCCCCTGAATGTCCCAAAATTCCGGTGTGATTTGGAACGTGCCGCACTCAAGCCCGACCCCCCACATGGTCACTGAATCGCAGGCCGCAATGCTCGCGTTGTTATAGGGTGGCCCGACATCAAAAAGCCCCCACCAGTGCCCCATCTCATGGGTCAGCACGCCGGTGAGGTCCGCGTGCGAGTAGGTGGGATCGCAGTTGCTCGTATAGCAATCGGTCACCCAGTCAAAGGTGGGGTTGTCGCCACGGACATACGTCCTGCAACGCTTGTGGGTGCCGTCCGGGAAGTATGAAATGAACGTGATTGCAAGTGAGCCACTCGTTGGGGATCCCCAGTAGCTCGAGTACACGCTGTTGCTTAAGACGTCCACCATCAGCGCCTTAGTCGTTCTGTGCCGGCCGATTCGATGAACACCGGGAAGGACGTGTCGTCGTACCAAGTGCCATAAGCATCGAAGACGGTCTGGTTGATTGTCGCGTTACCTATGGGGGTCTCGGTGATTGAGCCCAGGACACCGTAGAGAAGGTACGACCCCGAACTGAAACGGTGGCAATAAATGCCACCGCCGTAGTTATAGCGCGAAACCACGTAGCAATCACTGGATTCGGGACCGCATTGGGCGTGCACGTTGGACGCGAAGGCTTCCCCGACAATCATCCCCATTATGCGCTTAGAGAGCATGATCACTCCTGCCGGGGGTGGGCCGCCGCGCGTAGACGGCTGACGGTTTGCGTGAGCGAGGCCCCCAGGGCAGGGACGAGGTCGCGCCGAACTGCTATGGCCCCGCCCAGTACGCCCACAACTTCGTACGCGCCACCCTCACCGGCCTTCAGCGCAAAAATGGTCGTCGAATCCGGGTCTACGGGTCCGTAAGTCGTGTACACACGCAACTGGCTGGTGGGCAGTGTGCCGGTGACCACGCTGTCGACCAACACTTCCGAACAGTAAATGCGTCGTCCGCCAATCGTACATGGAGAAGAGCTACGATGAGCACGGCCCACCACGATGAGCGCGCTATTCGAGGCAAGCCCCTCCAAGCTCATCCGCTTGATGCCGTTTGCTACGGCAGACTCAGCCCCCTGAAAGGCAGTGAGGCGCACGACTCCGCCGTCGCCATAGAACTCAGGATGAAGGGAGAGCGCCAAGCGTCCATCCGTCAGCGGATTCGCGAACAGGATGCAACGCGTAGGCCCCCCGCGCACCCAACCCTCGACCATTCCCCTCCATGAGTTTACGTAGGTTGGGAAGTAGAGGCGAACCGTCTTCTCTCCGCCGTCGCCTTTCAGCCAGCGGTCAGGCCTGAAGCTGACCCATGCCCAAAGCGTACCTTCCTCATCGAGGCTGTCATGGACAGCCTCTGCCGTGCCGACGCCGATGAGCTTCGACTGACTCACGGCAAAGTCGACCTTTTCCTGCACGGTGAGGGGATGGGCCGGAGGACGCCAACTGGTGGCGCGCGCGGGTGACGCGGCGCAGAGCACAGAAGCGAAAATGAGGATGGCAGGAAGAGATCTCATTCCATGCCTCCACGGCTAACGCGAACATCACGTCCGGTCAAGACTGCCGCCCAGAAAACATACATTACACAACCCCGACGAGACTTTTACTACGCACTCGCAAATCTTCTCACGATATGTGCCCCAAGCCCAACAGGGTCGGACCACGGGACCGGGGACGTTCGCCAACGAAGACTGGAGAGCGCCGCAACAACAGCAATGCGGGTGGTTGGCTGGGGCCGTGGTGCGAAGGGTCATCGGGAAAATCCGAACTTACAACTCCACGCCCTGCTCCCGGGCGAGCTGCTTGATCCGGGCGGTGAAATAGGCGCCAGCATTGGCCACGCTCCCAGCGCGCCGGGCTTCCTTGGTCTCGGAGAGAGCGCGGTAAACGATCTGATCTGGCACCCGCTGCGCAACCTTCCGATAGAAGCCCATCGAGTGGCGATCGCCGAGCTCTTGGAGCATCTGTTCGGCTAGGTCACTGGTCTTGATCAGTCGATCCTTGGATTGCGTAGCAACGTTAACGTTCTTAAGTACACCCTCGAGTAACGTACTCATGCTGGGGATATTTTCCCTCCCTGAGGAGGAAAAATCCCCCCTTGATGAGGAAGAAATCCCCTTTACGGGTGGTGGTTCGCTGGCCTGTCGGGGCTGCTCGGGACGTAATGGGGAAAATTTCCCCATTACGCGTTCACGGGTACTCTTGGCGCCCGAAGTCACCCGTCGCAACAACAATTCCACGGCATCCTCGTCAACCAGCGGAACCTCGAAAAATACCCGGTAGAGGTCCGTGGTTCGGAACGGTCGCCCGGTCTGAGGATCGATCGCGTGATCGGCTTGGCGCTTGATGAAGCCGTGCGTTTCGAGCACCACGAGGCACTTCCGCAGCGTCTTGCGATCCTTGATGCCGCACTCGCGAGCGAGTGTTTCCTGCCGCGTGCGCCAGTTGTCCCGGATCTCTCCGCTTCGGGCGTTGTAGTAGCAGTGCTTCCGCAGGTTCACGTACACGGTCGTGGTGGTGGGCCCAAGCATGGGCACCGGTCGAGATCGCGCACGACGAGGTCACGAGCTGGTTCCACGGGCCCGAACGGCCTCAGGATCTCGAATCGCAGATCACCCAGTCCCCTGAGCCAGCCTGCCGGCGTAACGACGTCGAGCTTGCCGTCGCCGTCGAAATCGGCCGCGATGGGGACCGTCGGAGGCCCGGCCAGGAGTCCGTATGGGCCGTGGAACGGCAACTCCTCGGCCCACAGCACCGAAGGCGCACCGACGACCGCAACGATCAGCAACCCCGCGGACAGCGCTTCGGCGGATGCCCGGACGAGCCGAGGCCATCGAACGCGAGTTGCCGGCTCCGAAGCGATCACTACTTGATTGTATCCCGCTTCCAGGTTCCAGCGCTCCACGAAAACCCGGTCGCCACCTTGGCGCCCCCCCTCCCTTCTGGAATGATGCGACCGGAGCCACCCAACCCGTCGGGAGTCCCACGTGACCGCCCTCGCCGCGCTCGAAACCGTGCTGCTGATCGTCGCCATCATCGTGGCGACGCGCGGCGTCGAGCCGGCGGCGCCCCCGCACGGACGCCGGTTCGTGTGGATCGCAGTCCTGCTGGCGTTGCAGGCCGCCCTGTTCTACGGCTTCGTGGCGGTCCTCCGCCGCACGCACTGGGGCATCGAGTCGGGTTCGATGCCGGGCGTCGCGGTCGTGTTCCAGGGACTGCGCGCGCTGCTCCTGCTCGCCGCGGTGAGGTCGTGGCTGCGGATCGTCGGCGGCGAACTCAATCGCGTGCCGAAGCGCGTGATCGTCGCGGTGGCGGTGTTCACGTTCGGCTGGGGCAGCGGCGGGCTGCCTGTGATCGCGGCGATCGCGCTGATGTTCGTGCTCGATCGCATGAAGTGGATCGAGGCGATCACCGGCTGGCGGCGCGGCGCGGGCCTGGCCGGCTGCCTCGTGCTGCTCGCGCTGCTGTCGATCCTGCCATTCGCCTCGGTCCAGCACGGCGCCATTCACGCGCGGCTCGCCCTGAACGCCCCGCACTGGCCGCCGCCGCTGCTATTCGGCGCGACCGATCCCCGCGCGGCGGCGGAGCTGGCGATCCTCCGGCCGCTCGACCGGTTCGTGCAGGCGCTCGTCGACCTGTTCCGCGCGCAGTTGGTGATCGCGTCCGCCAAGCTGCTGTTCCTGCCGGTCCGCCTGTCGGGCATGAGTCTCAAGCGCCGGTTCACGATCAACTACCTGCTGGTGCGGTCGATCCCCGCGTTCCTGTCGGGACTGATCCTGGTGGTGTTCGGGTATCTGGTGTTCGGGCAGGCGAAGCTGGCGCGCGTGCGCGGCGGGTTGGAACGGACGCTCGCCCGCGCCGGCACCGTAGCTGCGGTGCTCGCCGACGATCCGGCTGTGCGCGACCGCCGGCCATTCGATCGGGCACGGATCGAGCGTGCGGCGCGCTGGATGGATGCCGACAGCACGCACGTGAGCATTGTCGTCCGCGATCCCCGGGTCCGGGTGCCGGCGTCGGAGGACACGCTCACGCCGGGCACGGCCCGGGACGATTCCGTGTGGGCGGCGGCCACGAATCCCGGCGTCCCGGGACCGCTGCTCGTGAGATCATTCGCCGGCGCGGACAGCGGCGAAGCGAGCGGCCTGGTGGTCGCCGGAGACCGGTTCTACCTTGGAGTTCGCCGCGTGCTGGCGGAGGGGCGCGCGATCGAAGTGTTCACGCCCGTCGATTCCGCATACCTGGCGCGGATCATGGAGCCCATCGGCGGCGATCTGCGTATTACGGCCCATCCGGACCAGCGATTGGGCGGCGGCCGCATGGAATTGCTGACACCTCACTGGATTCCCCAGGTCGTCACCGTCAGCGCGCGCGAACCCGATCCGGGCGGGCGTCCCCAGCGGCGCTGGTACCTGGCGCGCAGCTACGTACCGGAAGGTGACTGGAGCGGCGAGCCGCTGACAAGCGACCGCGGCGCCGTCGAGGTGAAGCTCGAGACCCTACCCCAAAGCCTGCTCCGCGGCGCCACTCGGTCGTTCGCGAGCGTGTACGCCAACCTGATGACGCTGCTCATCGTGATCGCGATCGTCATGGTGTTCTCGATGATCGAACGCTTCGCGGTGCGCTCGGGGCGCAGCATCATCGATGCGGTGCTCGACGAGATGACCACGCTGCGCGACGCGACCGAACGGTTCGGCGCCGGCGACCTGTCCTACCGCCTGCCGGTGCGGGGCCGGGACGAGTTCAGCGTGGTCGCGACGTCGTTCAACCGGATGGCCGAGAACCTCGAGAGCCAGCGGAGCGAGCTGGTCACGAAACAGCGGCTCGACCAGGACCTCGAAGTGGCGCGGGTGATCCAGCAACGCTTCCTGCCGCGGACGGCGCCCACCGTCGCGGGGCTGGACGCCGCCGGAATCTCGGTGCCGAGCCGTGAGGTGGGCGGGGATCTGTTCCAGTGGTTCGCACACGCCGACGGCCCGCTGGGGCTCGCACTGGGGGACGTGTCGGGCAAGAGCATGTCGGCCGCGCTGCTGATGTCGAACGTGCTCGCGGCGCTGCGCACCCAGGCGTTCGACCGCGTCGACCTGGCCGACACGCTGGGGCGCACGAACCGGCTGCTGCTCGACATGACGGATCCCGGCACGTTCGTGACGCTGTTTTACGGCGAGGCCGATTGCGCCGCGGGCACGCTGCGCTACGCCTCCGCCGGCCATAACCCGCCGCTGCTGCTGCGTGCGGGTGGCGGCGCGGACTGGCTGCGCGAGGGCGGCGTGCCGCTCGGCATCCTGCCCGAAGCGAGCTATGCGGTCGCCTCGACGCGATTCGAGCCCGGGGACATGCTGATCGTCTATTCGGACGGCGTGACCGAGGCGCGGCGCCCCGACGATCAGATGTACGGCGAGGATCGGCTCGCAGCACTGGCTGCCACGCTGCACGGCCGCCCGGCGCAATCGGTGCTCGACGGCGTGCTGGCCAGCGTGAATGCGTTCGCCGCGGGCGCGGCGCAGGCCGACGATCTCACGATCGTGGTGGTGCGCCGGGTGTAACGCCGGACACTGCCGCGCCACCCCGCGACGATCCCGTGTCCTAAGGAGGGCTGAGGCTCGAGCCACGCCCCCGTTCGACTCCGGGGTGGCGCCGGCCACGCGTTGGGACCCACGACGGGTCACGACGCCCGAACCGGTTGCGCGTGCCCGATCCCTCTGCTTCAATCGCCGCGCTCATGCTCACCATCGCCGTACCGCGCGAAACCCTGCCGGGCGAACTCCGCGTCGCCCAGGTGCCCGATACCACCGCCCGACTGGTGGCTGCGGGCGCGGATGTCCGCGTTCAGGCCGGCGCCGGCGAACGCGCCGGGCATCGCGACGACGCCTATGCGCAGGCCGGGGCGAAGCTCGTCCCGGATGCGCGCGCCCTGTATGCCGGTGCCGGGCTCGTCCTCAAGGTGCGCGAGCCGCGGCAGGACGCGACGCTGGGAACGCACGAGCTCGAGCTGATGGATCCGGGCACGGCGCTCGTGAGCTTCCTCAACCTCCAGGCGAATCCCGATCTGCTCGAGCGGCTGCTGCAACGCCGCATCACCGCGTTCGCGATGGAGCAGATGCCACGCACCACGCGGGCCCAGCGCATGGACGCCCTGTCGTCGATGAGCACGGTCGCGGGCTACAAGGCGGTGCTGCTGGCGGCGAACACGCTCGGCCGGTTCTTCCCGCTGCTGATGACGGCGGCCGGCACCATCGCCCCCACCCGGGCGTTCGTGCTCGGCGCCGGAGTGGCCGGGCTGCAGGCGATCGCCACGGCGCGGCGGCTGGGCGCGGTGGTCGAGGCGTTCGACGTGCGTCCGGCGGTGCGCGAGGAGGTGCAGAGCCTGGGTGCGACGTTCGTGGCCACCGAGCTGGCGAGCGAGAGTAACGTCGCGGCGGGCGGCTACGCGAAGCAGTTGTCGCACGACGACGAGGCGCGCGAGCGCGAGCTGCTCCACAAGCACGTGGCGGCGTCCGACGTGGTCATCGCCACCGCGAACATTCCCGGCCGCCGTGCGCCCGTGCTCGTGACGGCCGCGATGGTCGAGGACATGCGGCAGGGCTCGGTGATCGTCGACCTGGCCGCGGAGACCGGCGGCAATTGCGAGCTGACGAAGCCGGGCGAGACCGTGGTCGTGAACGGCGTCACGATCCTCGGACCCGTGAACCTGGCCGCGGCGCTGCCGGTGCACGCGAGCCAGATGTATGCGCGCAACCTGCTCGCGTTCACGCAGCTCGTGCTCAAGGACGGCGCGCTGAACTTCGATTTCTCGGACGACATCGTCGCCGGCACGTGCGTCGCCCGCGACGGCGCGAGGCCCGCCGGCGCGGCGCCGCCCGCGCCCACTCCCGTGCCGGCGGCCTCATGAGCTACGAACTGCTCACGCTGGTCTACGTGTTCGTGCTCGCGATCTTCGTGGGCTTCGAAGTCATCTCCAAGGTGCCGGTGGTGCTCCACACGCCGCTCATGTCCGGCACCAACGCGATCCACGGCATCGTGGTGATCGGCGGCATCATCGTGCTCGGCACCGGCACCGGCCCGCTCGAGTGGCTGCTGGGATTCATCGCGGTGGTGTTCGGCGCGGCGAACCTCGCGGGCGGGTTCGTCGTCACCGACCGCATGCTCGAGATGTTCAAGGGCCGGCCCAAGCCGGGCGGCAAGTAGGCGATGCGCTCCGACATCCCGGTCGCGATCCACTTCGCCTACCTCGTCGCGTCGATCCTGTTCATCGTCGGCCTCAAGTTCCTCAGCTCGCCCGCCCGCGCCCGGCGCGGCAACCAGCTCGCGGCGGCGGGCATGCTGATCGCGATCGGCGCCACGATGCTGATTCCCGGCGTCCGGCTGTCGCCGGTGCTGTTCCTGGGGCTGGCACTCGGCGGCGGCGCGGGGGTGTGGGCGGCGCGCCGGGTGGCGATCACCGACATGCCGCAGATGGTCGCGATCCTCAACGGACTGGGCGGCGGCGCCGCCGCGGCGGTGTCGGTGGCGGAGATCTGGCGCGCCGCGCACCCCGATCTCGCGGAAGCGCTGATATCGGCGCTGGGCGTGAGCGCGCGCCAGGGTGCGCGCCACGGCGCGTCGATGATCGAGCTGCTGGGCGTGCTGATCGGGTCGGTGTCGTTCAGCGGCAGCGTGATCGCGTGGGGCAAGCTCCAGGGCGTCATGCCGGAGAAGGCGATCGCCGGCGGCTGGGTGCGGCTCGTGAACATCGGGATCGTGCTCGCGATCGCGATCGCCGGCTACGTCGCGATGACCGGCGGCGGCACCGCGGCCGTGGTGATGTTCACGCTCGGCTCGCTCGCGTTCGGCGTGTTCATGGTGGTGCCGATCGGCGGCGCCGACATGCCGGTGGTGATCTCGCTGCTCAACTCGTGCACCGGGCTCGCCGCGGCGTCCACCGGCTTCACGCTCGACAACCGCGCGCTGATCATCGCGGGCACGCTGGTCGGCGCCTCGGGCACGCTGCTCACCCGGATGATGTGCAAGGCGATGAACCGTTCGCTGGCCAACGTGCTGTTCAGCGGATTCGGCGCCGGCGCCCCGGCGGCCGCGGGCGGCGCGAAGGTGGCGGCGCGACCGGTGCGCGAGATCGGTCCCGAGGACGCGGCGGTGCTGCTGTCCAATATCCGCTCGCTGATCATCATCCCCGGCTACGGCATGGCCGTCGCCCAGGCGCAGCACGCCGTGCGCGAGATGGCAGACTTGCTGGCCAAGCGGGGCGTGGACGTGAAGTACGCGATCCATCCCGTCGCGGGGCGCATGCCCGGGCACATGAACGTGCTGCTCGCGGAGGCGAATGTGCCCTACACGCAGCTCTACGACCTCGACCAGATCAACCCGGAGTTCGAACGCGCCGACGTGGCGCTGGTGATCGGCGCGAACGACGTCGTGAACCCGGCGGCGCGCACCGATTCCGCGAGCCCGATCTACGGCATGCCGATCCTCGACGCCGACAAGGCGCAGCACTGTATCATCATCAAGCGCAGCATGAGCCCGGGGTTCGCGGGCATCGACAATCCGATCTACTACGAGCCGCGCACGATGATGATGTTCGGCGACGCCAGGGGCGCCGTCACGAAGCTGAACGAAGCGCTGAAGGCCATGTAGCCACACCCAGCACGGAGCACGCTTGCCCACCGATCGAGAGTTCCCGAGCCGCGCCGCCACCGCGTTCCGCGCGATCGCGCTCGGGGTGGGGCTGGCGGTCGCCGCGATCCTCGCGTCCTGCCGGGAGGGCCCGAACCCCCGCGCCTACGCCCCGGGCCCCGCACTCGACGGGCCGCGCCAGCGTGGCGGACATGCGGTATTCGTACGCGAGGACGATCCCGACTTCCTCGACCCGGCGCTGTCCTACGGTACCTACACGGCGCCCGTCATCCTCGGCGTGTTCCGCACGCTGCTCGAGTATGCCGATTCGACCGGGCTGCCCGGCACCCGGCTCGTTCCCGAGCTGGCGCAGAGCCTGCCCGACGTCCGTGAGGACGGCAGGCTCTACTGCTTCAAGATCCGCCCCGACGCACGATTCTCGGCGCCCGTGCGGCGGCACGTCACCGCGGCCGATTTCAAGTATTCGATGGAGCGGCTGTTCAAGGTCGGGTCGCCGGGCATCAATTTCTACCGCAACATCGTGGGCGTCCAGACGGTGCTCGAGGGACGCGACACCCTGGTCCAGGGCATCGTGGCCCACGGTGATTCCCTGTACTTCCGGCTGCTCCACCCCGATCCGGTATTCACCTCGGTGCTCACGCTGCCGTTCACGGCGCCGGTGCCGCGCGAGATCGCGTCCCAGCATCCGAACGATTTCTCACAGCACACGGTCTCGACCGGTCCGTTCATGGTGGCCGAGTTCACCCCGCGCCGCCGCGTGATCCTGGTGCGGAACCCCGACTACTTCGGCACTCCCGCGTGGCTCGACACGTTCGAGTTGCGCCTCGGCGTTTCCGCGCTCAACGGCGTCGGCTTGATCCGGCGCGGCCTGGCGGACGGGGGATTCTTCGAATTGCCGGCGGGCGAGTTCGCACGCCTGCGCGGCGACCCATGGTGGCATAACCAGGTGATGCTCGCCGACGGCATCAACACGGAGTACCTGTTCATGAACACGCGCATCAAGCCGTTCGACGACGTGCGGGTGCGGCAGGCGGTGAACTGGGCGATCGACCGGCGCGCGATCGCCAAGGCGTATTCCGGCAAGGGCGTCCCCGCCGGTGAGTTCATGCCGCCGAGCATGCCGGGGTTCGTAGCGCTCGGCCGCTATCAGGGTCCCGACACCGCGAAGGCGCGCGCGCTGCTGCGCGCCGCCGGGTATCCGAACGGCATCCAGGCCACGCTGTACGGCTGGACCGTCGAGCCCAGCCCGCGCATGCTCGCGCTGCTCCAGCAGGAGCTCGATCAGGCCGGCATCCACACCCGGCTCGACATCGGCGAAGCCGCCGGTTACACCAGCATGGCCGAGAACGTCTCGAACCACATCGCGTTCGGCATGTACAGCTGGTACGCGGACTATCTCGATCCGTCGAACTTCTTCGACACGCTGCTGAACGGCCATCGCATTCAGCCGATCCACAACAACAACCTGAGCCTGTACGACGATCCGCTCACGAACGAGCTGATCGATCGGGCGATGGCGACGGCGGATGACTCCACGCGCATCCACCTGTGGCAACGCGTGGACCGGCGCGTCATGGACATGGCGCCGATCGCCCCCACGCTGCACCTGCAGGAGAGCCGGTTCTTCGGCCCGCGACTGGGGGGCTGGTATCGCCACGTGACGCGCCTGCTGAAGATCGAGGATCTCTACATCAAGCGGCCCGCGGCGGACACGGCGCGCGCGGGAGCACCGGCGTGAGCGGCCCGGCAGCGGCGCCCGGCGCCGCGACCTCCATGTTGGCGGCATGAGCGCCGAACCCATCGACGCCGTCGGCGTGCCGCCGGTGACGCCGCTGTGGCACGACCTGTGGCGCCGGTTCGCGAGCGACGGCGCCGCTGTGGCGGGGCTCGTGGGCCTGGCGATCGTCGTGCTGGGAGCGCTCGCCGCGCCGTGGATCGTGCACGACGTGCTGCATCAATCCCCGTTCGACCAGCGCCTGATGGAGCACATCACGATCCACGGCCGCCAGACCGACGTGGTGTCGGACCTGGGGCTGCCCGTGGGCCCGAATCCCGCGTTCCCGCTGGGCGCCGATCTCGTGGGCCGCGACGTGCTGTCGCGGATCCTCTATGGCGCGCGCGTGTCGCTGGTCATCTCGAGCCTGGGGACGCTGCTGGCGCTGCTGCTCGGACTCGCCGCCGGGCTGCTGGCGGGGTACTACCGTGGCGTGTGGGACATGGTGATCTCGCGATTCGTCGACGCGATGATGGCGATCCCGGTGCTGCTGCTCGCGATCGCGCTGGCGTCGGTGCTCCGCTCCGGCAGCATGGTGATGATGGTGCTGATCCTCGCGATGGTGAACTGGACCTACCTTGCGCGCATCGTGCGGGCCGAGGTGCTGTCGCTGCGCGAGCGCGACTTCATCGAGGCGGCACGGGCGCTCGGGGCCGGCGACCGCGCGATCCTGGCGCGCCATCTGCTGCCCAACCTGGCGGGGCCGGTGATCGTGTTCTCGACGCTGTCGCTCGCCGGCAACATCCTGCTCGAGAGCGCGCTGTCGTACCTCGGCGTCGGAATCCAGGCGCCCACGCCGTCGTGGGGCAACATGATCCAGGAAGGCCTGCCGCTGTTCAACGTGGCGTGGTGGATCACGGTGTTCCCGGGCCTCGCGATCATCCTCACCGTGCTCAGCCTGAATCTCGTGGGCGACGGCGTGAAGCAGGCCATCGATCCGCGCGGCGGCGACGCATGATCACCTGGCTGATTCGCCGGCTGCTGTGGAGCGGCCTGGTGCTGCTGATCGTCACCGCGGTGACGTTCACGATCTTCTTCGCCGTGCCCGGCAAACCGGCCGAACTGATCGCCGGCAAGTACGCGTCGAAGGAGACGATCGCGCTGATCGAGAAGCGGCTCGGCCTCGATCAACCGGCGCCCGTCCAGTTCGTGCGGTTCGCCGGCAATGCCGTGCGCGGCGACTGGGGCTACTCCTACGTGAGCCAGCAGCCGGTGCTCGGCACCATCCTGACGGCGTTTCCGAAGACGCTGTCGCTCACCGTGGGCGCGGTGCTGCTGTGGCTGCTGGTAGGCATCCCGCTCGGGGTGCTGGGCGCGACGCGGCCCAGGTCGTCGTGGGATCGAGCCGCGACGGTGTTCGCGCTCGTCGGCATCTCGGCCCCCGCCTACTGGGTCGGCCTCGTGCTGCTGAGCCTGTTCGCCGACCGGCTCGGCTGGTTCCCGCTCGGCGAATACGTCGCGGTCACCGAGGGCGGCGTCGCGTCGTGGGCGCTGCACCTGGTGCTGCCGTGGGTGACGCTGGCACTGCTGTATGCCGGGTTCTACGCGCGGTTCACGCGCTCAACAATGCTCGACGTCGGGCGGCTCGACTACGTGCGCACTGCGCGCGCCAAGGGTCTCGCCGAAGGCGACGTGGTGTCGCGCCACATCCTGCGCAACGCGCTGCTGCCGATCGTGACGCTGCTCGGCATCGACATCGCGTATCTGATGGGCGGCGCCGTGCTCACGGAATCCGTGTTCGGCATCCCGGGGATCGGCGGCCTGGCGTGGAAGGCGATCCGCCAGCGCGATCTGCCGATGGTGATGGGGACCGTGCTGTTCTCGGCCATCTTCATCGTGCTCGCGAACCTGGTCGTGGACGTGTTCTATCGCACACTCGATCCGAGGATTCAGACGGAAGGCTGAGATGGCTAGCGATGCCCCGCGTGCATCGGCGAATCCGGCCGCACGGTCACGCCCATCGCGGCGCACATCGAGCGTGCCGCGCGCTTGCCGTCCTGCGCGGCGTTCACGACCTCCTGCCCGCCGCTGGTCGCGTCACCGCCGGCCCACACCTTGCGGTTGCCGGTCAGGCCCGTCATCGGGTCCGCGACGACGCGGCCCTTCGGGTCGATCGTGACGCCGGGCAGCGCCTCGGCCACCGCGCGCAGCTTGGCCTGGCCGATGCCGAGCACCGCGAGATCCGCGACCAGCTCGCCGCCGCCTTCGAGCTCGAGGCCGGTGAGCTGGCCGGCCACGTCGCGCAGGAACCGGTGGGGCACGGCGCGCTCGAGCATCACGACGCCGTCCTTGAGCGCCAGCTCCATCTCGTGGGCGTAGCCGGGCATCTCGGCCCGGGTGCGGCGATACACCAGGGTGACGCTCGGCACGCCGAGCTTCGCCAGCTCGCGAGCGGCGTCGATCGCGGTGTTGCCGCCGCCGATCACCAGCGCGCACTCGATGCCGTCGAGACCGAAGCCGGGTTCGAGCTTCATGCGCTCGATCCACTCGGTCGCCCCCAGCACTCCGGGACCCTGCTCGCCCTCGATGCCGAGTCTGGCGTCGGCGCCGAGCCCCGTGCCCAGGAACACGCCGTCGTAATCCCGCAGCAGATCGGCGGGCTTGACGTCGCGGCCCACCTCGACGCCGTCGCGGATCGTGACGCCGAGCGAGCGGATGAAGTCGACCTCCATCAGCGCCCCGTCGACGTGCATCTTGTATGGCGCGACCCCGGTGACGTTGAGGCCGCCCGGCATCGTGTGGCGTTCGAACACCGTGACGTCGACGCCTTCGATCGCGAGGTAGCCGGCGGTCGCGAGCGACGCGGGCCCGCCACCGATGCAGGCCACCTTGCGGCCCGCCTGCGGCGCCTTCGGGAACAGCGCCGCCGCGTTGCCGCGCTCGAACACCGCCTCGACCGAGTAGCGCTGCAGCCGTCCGATCTGGATCGGCGGATAGCGGTGCCAGTCGTTGTACACGCAGGCGCCGACGCACAGCACCTCGACCGGGCACACCCGGGCGCACGAATACCCCAGCAGGTTCGCCGACAGGATCCGGCTCGCGGAGCCGCGCACGTTGTCGGTCGCGATCTTCCGGATGAACCCCGGGATATCGATGCCGGTCGGACATGCCTCGACGCACGGCGCGTCGTGGCAGTACAGGCACCGGTTCGCCTCGGCGATCGCCTCGCCCTGCGTGTAGACGGGCTTCGAGTCGACGAGCTGGCGCTCCAGCCGGTCGATGGGAAGTTCGATGCTCACGCGGATCCTCCCCGGTTTGCGTCGCCGAGTCTTGCGATCGTCGCGGGGTCCCAACGGGGCGAACGGCGCGGCGATTGCAGCGATTGCTGAGATGGCGCCGCCCCAGGCGGCGCACGGATTCGGCGCATCATGCCATGTTTGGCGCCCGAGAGGAACATCGGGCGGACCCGATCCGGGGCGGGGTGCGAGGCCGGCCACCCCTAACCGCACGAACCCCAGGGAGCACGCATCCCGTCGAAGGTTGCCGCTTTGGTGACCGCTGGAGCATCATTCGGCGGAAATTCACCCCCGGATGCGGCGCTCCATGGCAGGATCGCGCTACCGGGCCCTCGAGGAGGTTGCATGCCGCTGTCGCGTCCCGGTCCCACCCGAATGATCCCATGGTTCGCAGTGCTCGTGGTCATGATCGCCCTGAGCCATGCGGCACCCGCACGCGCCGCCGGCGCCGCCAAGCCCACTCCCGCGCCCGTTCGGTTCAAGGCCGGCCCGTGCGACGCTCCGGAATGCCACCAGTTCGATTTCTGGATCGGCGACTGGGACGTGTTCACGTCCGATGGCCAGCTCGCGGGCACGAACAAGGTCGAGCGTATCCTGGGTGGCTGCGTGCTGACGGAGAACTGGGAGGGCAGCAAGGGCAGCCAGGGCCGCAGCTTCAACATGTATTCGGCCGTCGACAAGCAGTGGCGGCAGACCTGGGTCGACAACCAGGGGTCGCGGCTGGATCTGGCCGGGACGTTCGACGACGGCAAGATGGTGATGACCGGCGACACCACGACCCCGGGCGGAGCTCCGCTCCACAATCGCATCACCTGGCAGCCGCTCCCGGACGGCCAGGTGAAACAACACTGGGAAGTGTCGCCGGATGGCGAGAAGTGGTCGGACGCGTTCCTCGGCTTCTATACCCGGCACAACGCGGACGGGAAAGGCGCCTCGAAATGACGCCTCCCGCCAACACGCGGCTCGCTCACCCGAAGGGATGCGGATTCGGTTCACGGGTTTGCACGGGCGCCGGTTCGGCCGGCGCCGCCGTAATGGCGCTGGCGATCGTGGCGATGACCGCGCTGCCCGTTGCCGCCGCAGGCGCCGGGGACAACGCGTCCGTCAAGGCCGTCGACGAGATCGCGGCCGCCGAGCGCTCGTTCTCGGGGATGTCCGTGGAGAAGAACATGCGCGACGCGTTCGTCGAGTTTCTCGCCGACGACGGCATCATATTCCGGCCGCTCGCCGTCGTCGGGAAGCCGATCTGGCAGGCGCGAACCCCGACCAAGGCGACCCTGATCTGGGAGCCGGGCATCGCCGAGGCCTCCGCGGCCGGCGATCTCGGATGGGACACGGGGCCGTGGGAGTTCCGGCCGCCGGCCGACAGCACCGGCGCGCCGCCGCCCGCGGATCAGATCGGGCACGGCTATTTCACTTCCGTCTGGGCGAAGCAGCCGAATGGACGCTGGCGCGTGGCGTTCGATTGCGGCACCAGCAACGCGAAGCCCGAGCACGGCGGGCTGGGTGAGGTGAAATTCGAGGCGAAGCCCGAACACGCGTGGGCGAAGGGCCTGAAGAAGACCGCGCGGGCGCGCGCGAACCTGGTCGCGATCGAGCGGCTGTATGCCCGGGATGCGAAGCAGCAGGGCGCGGCCGCACTCGACACCTGGGGCACGTCCGACCTGCGATTCAATCGCGAAGGCGACTATCCCGCGCAGGGCCGCGACGCGGCGAAGGCCGCCACCCACGCCGCGGCGGACCTGGTGCGGTTCGTGCCGTCAGGCTCACGCGTGTCCGAGAGCGACGATCTCGGATATACGTTTGGAGTGGTCGAGCGCATGGCAGCGCGCTCGGAGGCCCCCGACTCGAGCGTCTACCTGCACGTGTGGCGCAAGGAGGCCGATCACCGGTGGCGCATGGCCGCGATCGTGGAGAACCCGCTCAAGAAATGATTTACGTCCGCACTCCCGCCGGGTGCTCCGCGCCGCGGAGCACCGGCGACACGGTGCGCTTGATGAACCGTCCGGCCCCACGCTCGACCTTGAGTTTGCCATCGGCGAACTGCACGCGGCCGTTCACCACCACATAGGTCGGCTGTCCTTTCACCGGGAAGCCCTCGAAGATGCTGCGGTCGGCCCTGGAGAAGTGCGTGCGCGCGCTGCGCGTGCCGGTCGCCTTGGGATCGTAGACCACGAGATCGGCATCGGCGCCCACCGCGATCGCGCCCTTGCGCGCCAGCCCGAAGATCCGCGCGGGGTTCGTGCTGCCGAGCTCGACCATGCGCTGCAGGTCGAAGCGCCCCTCGCACACGCCGTACGTGTACAGGATCTGCAACCGGTCCTCGACGCCCGCCGCGCCGTTCGGGATCTTCATGAAATCGCCGAGGCCCATCTTCTTCTGCTCGAACGTGAACGGGCAGTGATCGGTGCCGACCGTGTCGAGCATGCGGTTGCCGAGCGCGCGCCACAGCGCGTCGTGGTGGCCCAGGTGGGCCGGCCGGATCGGCGGGCTCATCACGTAGGTCGAGCCTTCGAAGTTCGGCTTCGTGAACACCGAGTCGTCGAGCAGCAGGTACTGCGGGCAGGTCTCGCCATAGCAGCGCTGGCCCTCGAGCTTCGCGCGCACCAGCGCCTCGACGGACTCGCGGCAGGTCATGTGCACAATGTAGGCGCGGGTGCCGTGCAGCCGCGCCATCATGAGCGCACGATTCGTCGCCTCGCCCTCCACGCTGCTCGGACGCGACACCGGGTGGAACTCGGGGCCGAGCTGGCCCTTCGCCACCAGTTCCTTCTGCAGGTTGAACACCGCGTCGCCGTTCTCGGCGTGCACCGTGACGACGGCGCCCAGCTTCGCCGCCTGCTTCATCACCTGATACAGCTCGCCGTCGTCCACCATCAGCGCGCCCTTGTAGGCCATGAACACCTTGAACGACGTGATGCCGTGATCCTCGACGACCTGGCGCATCTCGTCCGCGGTCTTGTCGTTCCACCCCGTGATCGCCATGTGGAACGTGTAGTCGGCGACCGCCTTCTTCGAGCTGCCGTACCAGATCTCGAGCGCGTCGAGCAGCGACTGGCCGCGGTTCGGGATGCAGAAGTCGATGATGCTCGTCGTGCCGCCCGCGACGCCGGACGCGGTGCCCGACTCGAAGTCGTCGGCCGATACGGTGCCCATGAACGGCAGCTCCATGTGGACGTGCGGATCGATGAATCCCGGGAACACGTACTGCCCGGATGCGTCGATCACCTCGTCGCCCGCCGACTTCTCGAGGCCGGTACCGATGTCGACGATGCGCCCGCCCTCGCACCGCACATCCGCGACGTACTGCTCGCTCGCGGTGACGACCTCGCCGTTCTTGATCAGGACTCCCATGACTTCCTCCGAATCGTTCAGACGCCAGCGTCGGTTCGTCGATCCAACCATGCCCCCGGATGTCGGGCAAACGGCTCCAGATTCAGCCCCCGCGCTGGTACTCCACGAGCCGCATCCACGGCCGCGAGTCGTCCACTCCTTCGCAGGACTCGAGCACGAAGCCGTCCTCGTCCGCCCAGAACGCGTAGCCCTGGTCCTCGGGTGCCGGCGGGATGCTCACGACGTAGCGCTTGGCGTTCACCGTGCCGAACGGCGTCGCGAGCGCGCGCTGCTCGATGCAGCGATACAGCATGCGCTCGGGCGTCACCGCCATGTACGGCGGCCCGATGCGCAGCACCGGGAACTCGTGTTCGCCGCCGAGCTGGAAGTCGCGCCGCGCGAGCACGATGGTATTGAACAGGTGCGTGCCGTAGTCGACCTCGCAGAATGCCGGGAAGTCGCCCTCCTGCTCCTTCACGTGGTCCTCGTACTCCATGCGCACCCGCCACATGTCGCCGCCGGCCCGGTGCGTCGACACCAGCGTGCGGCCGCCCACCTGCCACAGGATCTCGAGTCCGGTCAGCCGCCAGTCGCGGGTGAGCGTCGCGCGGTATTCCTGCCGGCTCGGAAACGGGTGCGGCTGGATCAGCTCCTGGTCGCCGGTGATCACGTAGCCGTCGGGACCGCTCTCCAGCCGCCAGCGCTCGGTGCCGCACTCGTGCCCGCCGAAGAACAGCGCGTAGCGCCCCGACGCGACGGTCGTCGGAGCCTTCACTGCCGGTATCATGTGCGGGGTACCCCTGTTCCGGAGAGTAAGGGCCGGTGCGCCTCTGCGATTGGGATCGCGTCCCCGAAGAATATACCAGCATGCGCTCCGGTGCCGGTGGCCAGTAGCCAGCATCGCCGTTCAGTGAGATCCGACCGCCGGGCCGCCGATGCGCTGCAATCGTTCGAGCTGCTGGTGGACGTAGGTGCGCTGATCATCGCTGTGAGCGAACTCCAGAGCCCGTGTGAACGCAGCGCGCGCCGCCTGGAGCCGCCCGCCTTTCGCCTGCTCTACGGCGTGATCCGTTTCGAGCCGGAACCCGGCCTCGTCGCGCAACTGTCGCGCGTACGCCAGCTCCTGCTGCAGCGCGTTCGCGTCCGACGAATCGCGGTGCGCCGTCACGAGGCTGTCGAGCAGACTCTTGGCCCGTTCCGGGCCGCGGTTCCGCAGCAGCGCCGCCGCCTCCGCGAGGCGCATTCGGGTGCGCGTCTTGAGGATGAAATGCGCCGCTCGGGCCCGCACCTCCGCGTTGTCCGAATTCCTGACCCGCTCGAACAGCGCGAGTGCGGCCGCATAGTTTTCGGCCGCCAGCTCGCGATTGCCTCGATTCAGCGTGTCGAATTCCTGAGTCTGCGCGTGATCCCGCTGCCACGACTCGAGGCGTTCCACGGGCACTCGCTCCCGCATTGATTGCAGCAGCGAATCCGCGCTCCGCTCCTGCCCCGAGCGGACCATCAGATCGAGCAGGTCCCACAGCAGGTCGACGCGATCGCCGCGGGCATGGAATGCGCGCATCAGGGCGGCGATCGCGGGAGGGTCCGGCGGCCCGGAGTCGAGCACATAGCTCTTGCCGTAACCGATCAGCGCTTCGGTGTTGCTCGGATCGTTCGCGAGGCAGCACGCGAACCGGGTGCGGATGGCGCGGAGCAGGGCCTTCCGGCTCGCATCCTGATAGGGCTTCGCCGTCAGGACCTGGAGCCGGTGCAAGGCACCGCGACCGCCGAGCAGGCACGATCGTGGGTCCTCGGAGTCCGCGACGTAGGCACGATTGTAGAGGGATTCGGCCGCCGCGGGCTGTCCCCGCAGCTCGTTCACGTATCCCAGGCCGGCGAGCGCGTGCGTATGGTCGGGCTGGGCCCGCAGCACCGCGCTGTAGAACTCGGCGGCCCGGTCGAGGTCGGGCTCGCCCGATTCGGTTCGCGCCAGCAGCAGATCGCCCACGTCGGACAGTACGTCTTCACGCGACATGGGATGCGTTTCGACCTGGGCCGCATCGAATCCGGACGCGAACCGATACTTCCAGTAGGTGAACTCGCCGCGACCGATATAGTGCCGCAGCTCCGCGAGCAACGCCGGCCAGGTATCGCGCGGGTACACGGACGCGAACGCGCGCACCGGATCCTCGCCGTGCCGCAGCAGACCGAGATACCGCGTGAACGAATTCGAATCACGCGACGACCGCTCCCACAGGAACGCCACGAGCGCGTACGATTCCGAATAGAACGTGGTGCGGTCGTCACCGAGCCGGTACTGGGGAGATTCCTGGCGTATGTCGAACAGCGCCTCGAGACTGTAGAGCGCATGATCGCCGCACCAGGCGGCGCGGCTCGCGATCGGATGCCCGATCTCGGCCTCCCGGTCGCCGGGCACGAACGTGCTGTAGTACTGGGCGAGCCCCTCGTCGAGCCACAGCGGCACGTGCTCGAAATTGCGGTGCAGGTAGGCGTGCGTGAACTCGTGGTACATCGTGAGCGGACCGTGCGGGTCCTCGTCGGAACGCACGTTCAGCACCAGCGAGCTGCCGCCGCCATCGCTCAGACAGTAACCGGTCAGGCTCTCGACGCCGTGCAACGAGAAGTACTTGAACGTGCCGTCCCCGTCGAACGCATAGACGCGCATGCGCTCGACGCCGACCGCGGTGAGTTCGGGCTCGATCCGCTGCAGCGTCTCCGACAGCCGCTCGAGCCGGCGCGCGATCTCGACGGCCTGCATGCGATCGATGTTGCCGAGCACGACGAAGTGATCGGTCTTCACGCGTACCCACGGCTGGTCCACCAGCGGTGACGGGATCGCGGCATCGCACCTGCGGGGTGCCAGGCACGCGAGAACGACCAGCAGCACGCGGAATGCTCCCGAGCACCCCCGAGGCATCAGCGGACCGGGCTCACCTGTCGCAACCTCGTCCCGCGCGCGCCCGCCTCGCGACCCATCGATGCCTCCGCGCCCGCACCCGAACGTCCGGCCCGGGCTCGCTACCACCAGCGCGTGATGACGACCTTCTTGTCGGTGTAGAACTCGATCGAGTCGCGCCCGTGAGCCTTGAGGTCCCCGAAGAAGCTCTGCTTCGAGCCGCCAAACGGGAAAAACGCCATGGGCGCCGCGACGCCGATGTTCACGCCCAGCATGCTCGGCTCGACGCGATAGCGATATTCGCGTGCCCAGCGGCCGCTGCTCGTGAAGATACTGGTGGCGTTGCCCAGTTCGTGCGCACGCACGATCTCCACCGCCTCGTCGAAGTCCTTCGCCCGCATGATGCTGAGCACCGGGCCGAAGATCTCCTCCTTGCCGATCGTCATCTGCGGTGTGACCTCGTCGAAGATCGAGGGGCCGAGATACCAGCCGTTGGGGTGCTTCGGATCCTTGTGATTGCGGCCGTCGAGCACGAGCTTGGCGCCCTCGGCGATGCCCTTCTCGATGTAGCCGAGCACCTTGTCGCGGTGCTGAGCGGTGATGACGGGTCCCATGGTGACACCGGGGTCGATGCCGTTTCCAACCTTGATCTGCTTCGCCTCCTCGATCAGCCGGTCGCGGATCGGGCCGTACGCGTCACCCACCGCGAGCACCACGCTGTTCGCGAGGCAGCGCTCACCGGCGCAGCCGAAGCAGGATTCGGAGGAGACCCGCGCCGAGCGCGGGATGTCGGCGTCTGGCATCACCACCACGAAGTTCTTGGCGCCGCCCAGCGCCTGCACCCGCTTGCCGGCCTTGGCGCCCCGCTCGTAGACGTACTTCGCGATCGGCGTCGAGCCCACGAACGACACGCCCGCGATGCCAGGATGATCGAGGATCGCGTCGACCACTTCCTTGGCGCCATGGACCAGGTTCACGACGCCCTCGGGGAATCCGGCCTCGTGCAGGATCTCGAACATGATCGCCTGCGACAGCGGCACGCGTTCGCTCGGCTTCACGATGAATGTGTTGCCGCACGCGATCGCGTGCGGCAGGAACCAGAACGGCACCATCGCCGGGAAATTGAACGGCGTGATCGCCGCGAACACGCCGATCGGCTGGCGCACGGTCGTGCAGTCGATGCCGGCCGCGATGTCCTCGAGCGACGTGCCCATCATGCGATCGGGAATGCCGATCGCGAGGTCGACGTTGTCGATCGCCCGGCGCACGCTGCTCTGCGATTCGCTGAGGGTCTTGCCGTGCTCGAGCGTGCAGGTGCGCGCGATGTCGTCGAACCGCTGCTCGAGCAGCTCCTTGAGCTTGAACAGCGGCTTGATGCGATTCACCGGCGGCGTGCGCCGCCAGGCCGGGAACGCCTTGGTGGCGGCCTGCACCGCGCGGTCGAGATCCGCCGCGGTGCCCAGCGGCACGCGCGCGATCACCTCTCCCACCGCCGGGTTGTAGACGTCGCCGAACTGCCTCGAGTCGGATGCGACCCAGCGGCCGCCGATGTAGTGTTCGAGCGTGCGGACGGCCGTCGCTGAGTCGCGGCCGTTGATCACCGTGGATTCACGGGGAGTGGTCATGGATCGTACCTCCTGTTGAAGTCGGGGCCGGCGGGCCGCACGGCGCGAAACGCCGGACCCGGCCAGGCGGGAATGTGCGGTCGATTCGAGACAGCATACACCGGCGGCGGGGATTGCGCCGGGGGATGCCGGACCCGCCCCCGCCCTCCTCCGGGTCACCTCTCCCGGGGGAACCCGGCCGGTGCCGCAAAGCTCCTGCTGGCAGCCAGCTACGCGGCCGAACGGCGTCGATCCTCGATGGCGTCGTGAGGTACACTGCCGGGGAACCGTCACAGGAGGCCCGCCATGGGCGAGACCCGAGTCGATCTTCACCACCTGCTCGAAGACCTTCGCGACGCCTATCCCGGCTCGCTCGAAGAGACCATCCTCACCGAAATCGTGGCGAATTCACTGGATTCCGGCGCCACTTCGATCGCCATACAATGCGATACGGCGGTCGCGACGTTCCTTGCCGTGGACGACGGCTCGGGGATGCAGCGGCGGGACCTGGCGCGCTATCACGACATCGCGTCGAGCTCCAAGACACGCGGCCAGGGCATCGGGTTCGCCGGCGTCGGGATCAAGCTCGGCCTGCTGCTGTGCGACCACGTTGTGACGGAGAGCCGGCGAGGCAAGACACACGTCGCGAGCCGCTGGCACCTCGCGTCGCGCCACAAGGCGCCGTGGCGCTGGGAGCCCCCCACCGGCAGGGTCGCCCGCCAGGGCACGGCCGTCGAACTCAAACTCACGAATCCGCTGTCGCCGCTACTGGACGCTGGATTCGTGGAAGGGTCGCTGCGCCGCCACTTCGAAGCGCTGCTCGATCCGTCGTTCGACGAACTGCTGGAATCCGCATACCCGCACCGGGTTCGATTCGAAGTCAACGGTCAGCCGTTGCGGGCCGAACCCGCGGACGCCGGCCTGCGCGCTCCCATCGAGGTCCGGCTGCCGCGCAAGCGCAAGGCCGCCGCGGCCGGGTACCTGCTTCGGGACGTGACTCCGTTGCCCGAAGATCGCCGCGGCCTCGCAATCTGCACATTGGGCAAGACCATCAAGCGCGGCTGGGACTGGCTGGGCGTCACGCCGGCGACTCCGGATCGCATCGGCGGATTGATCGAAGTGCCGGCACTGGCGGAATGCCTCACGCTGAACAAGGCGGACTTCATCCGCTCCGGTGCACGCGGTGCCATGTATCTCATGTATCGCAAGGCCATCCAGGAATCGGTCGTCCGCCAGTTGACAGAATGGGGCGACCATCGTGACCCGCACGCCGACACGCGCCGGCGTGCCGGTCGTCCGGTCGAACGCGATCTGGAACGCGTGCTCGTCGATCTGGCGGACGAATTCCCGCTACTCGCGACCCTGGTGGAGCGGCGTGAAGGCGGGCAGCGCCGGCTGGCGATCGGCTCCGGCAGCGTGCAGGACGGACAAGCGTTCGTAGCGCGGTCGGTCACGATGGGCATCGATGCGGTCCCGGAATTCTCCGCCACCCCGCTCGCCGACGGCGCGACCGGGGCGTCTGTGCCGGCTGGCGTCGGCGCCGTGACCCTCGACGCGACCGAAGCGGAACCGGGCCTGCCGGAATCCGCGCGCGAGCTGGCCACGGCACCCGATCCACGGCAGACGCGAACGCTGCTGGGGGCCGGCGGCCCCAGGAAACCCGCCCGCTACGGCCTGCAGATCCAGTTTCACGAGCAGGCAGATGATCCCGAACTGGCTCGGCTCGTGGAGTCCACGGTCTGGGTGAACGAGGCGCATCCGGCCTTCCGGCGCGCGGCTGCATCACGCTCCGAGGGCTACCACGTCGCGTTGAGCGTCGCGATGGCGCTGGCGCCGCTGGCGGTCGAGCCGCATCGCGAGCGCAGCTTCATCAGCTCGTTCCTCGAACTGTGGGGCGGGTCCATCGTGCCGGCGAAGACGCGGCGATGACGGGTCGCTGACAGGCACCTCATGAGCTTCCCCGCCGACACCGACCGCGACGCCCTGCAGGCGCAGTTCGCGGCCCTGCGCCTGCTGTCCCCCGCGCGGCGGCTCCAGTTGATGGACGATCTCACCCGCGCGGCACGGGAGTGGACGCTGGCCGGCATCCGGCGCCGCAATCCGGGCGCATCCGATGAGGACGTCGAGCGCATGTTCTTCGAACTCGCGCTCGGCAGGGACCTCGCGGAGCGCGTGCTGGAACACCGGCGCTCGCGGCTAACGGACCCCTCGTGACGCTGCCCGGCGAATTCGCCGCCCACATCGCGGCGCTGCTGGAATCCCTGGGGATCCCGTATCAGGTGGGCGGATCGTTCGCGAGCTCGGCGCACGGAATGTACCGGGCCTCGGCCGACATCGATATCGTGATAGATCCGCGGGCGGATCAGCTCGAGGCGCTGCTGGCGGCGCTCGATCCGGACTTCTATGTGAGCCGCGCCGCGGCTCGGGAAGCCGCCGAGCATCGCAGCACATTCAATGCGATTCACACCGCGACATCCTTCAAGATCGACTTCTTCCTGCGCGGCAGCCAGCCGTTCGACATCGAGGAGCTGCGACGTTCCATCCCGCAATTGCCGGACCCCGATTCGCGGCGGACGATCATGATCAAGAGCGCCGAAGACACCGTGCTTCGCAAGCTGGAATGGTATCGGCGGGGCGGCGAAGCGTCGGATCGGCAGTGGCGGGATGTCCTGGAAGTGCTCGCCGCCACGCGGGGGCACCTCGACCCGCACTATCTGGATCGCTGGGCGGCCGAACTGGACGTGGCGGATCTGCTTGCGCGCGCCCGGCGCGAAGTCGACGGTCTCTAACCGGCGGCGCGTGCCGGCTCAGGCTCGGCGGCGCCCCCGGCGGATCGCGCCATTCCGGTCCGGGTTGATCGCCACCGGCTCGGGCGCCGCCGCGTTCGCCCCCCACGCGCCGCGCTTCACGTCGCGGATCACGAGCGCCATGTGGTTCCAGGCGAACCGGTCGCGCCCGCGCCGGAGCCGCGCCAACGGCACCCACTCCACGCTGGCGGCGTCGTCCGCGGCGCGCGGGACGCCGCGGCGCCAGAGCGCGACGTAGTAGAAATTCATGGTGGGGAAATACCCGAAGCCCTCGAGGAAGTACCGGTCCCAGTAGAATCCGAGCCACTCCATGCGTCCGACCGTCAGGCCGGTCTCCTCGCGCAACTCGCGGCGTGCCGCCGCTTCGATCGACTCGCCGGCATCGATGAATCCGCCCGGCGTGTCGAGCCAGCCGCGCTTCGGCGCGTCCGCGCGGCGCAGCACCAGCAACTCGTCGCCACGCAGCACGATGATGCCGGCGCACGGCCGCGGATAGTCGTAGATGCGATAGCGGCACACCGGGCAGCGCAGCCGGTCGGGGCGCCCGGCTTCGCGCGTGATGAGCGTGCCGCACCGCACGCACGGGAATCGCGGCGGTCCCGAACGCTTCCCGGTTCGCGGCCGCGCCGCCGCGGGGTTCCGGCCGCTCACTCGGTGCTCACCGTCACCACCGCCGGCAGCGGCACGAGCGTGGGGCTCGGTTCGTTCTGCGTCGTGCGCGGGTCGAGATGGACGAAGCTCGCGTAGCGGAATCCGGCGGAACTCACGAGCAACTGGGCTTCGCTGCCGCCGTCCATCGACATCGCGTGCGTCAGGTGGAACGGCGAGCTGCGCAGCAGTTGCGCGATGTCGTAGAGCGTGTAGCTGCCCTCGGTCGCCACCACCACCAGGTTCCCGTCGCGATCCTGCGCGACGATCGTGCGTGGCGCGATCTGGCTCGAGCGCTTGACCCGCACGTTGCCGGCGGCGTCGAACAGCATGAACGACTGCGCCACCTCCTGCCATTCCGGCTTCGCGGGGTCCACGGGATGCCGGGCCAGGTCCAGCACCTGCGCGCCGTCGCCGCCGTTCACCCGCCGGGCGACCAGCGCCGCCTGGTACGTGGGATGCGGATGGCTCGAGATCACCTCGCCGCCGCACACCAGGAGGCCCATGTAGGACCAGTCCGGGTAGTACTGGCCGGCATTGAACACCGCGAGGGCATGGGTGCGGCGCTGCCATTCGAAGATGTCCAGCGGCCGGTCGCCCTCGCGGGAGAAGTGCCGGATCCGCACTCGCGCCCTGGCGGGATCGAGTCGCAGCACCGCGATGTCGCTCGATCCCTGCCGGCAATACGGCTCCCCGTGGATGCTCGTGAACTCGACGCCGCGCGCGACGCCCCGGAACCGCGGCGCTCCGGTGCCGCGCGCCACCACGATCGCGCCCACCACGACGGCGAGCAGCGCCGCGATCCGGCCGATCGGCGGGTTCGTCACCTCAGGCCCGCTCGTGACGCCGCAGCGCGTCCCGCACCAGCAGCAGTTCGCTCACGTTCTCGAGCGTGATCATGCCGATCATGAGGCCACGGTGCAGCACCGGCATGGCGGCGCGGCCGCCGGACCGCATGCGCTGCATCGCGACCTCGAGCGGCTCCCCGGCGTCGATCGCGTCGCCGGTGCGCTCCACCACGTCTCCGACCGCGGCAGCGGCGCCATGCGTCTGCAGGCCCCGCACCAGGTCGGCGCGTGTGAGCACTCCCACGGGCCGGCCGCCGTCGATCACGGGGAAGTCCTGCTGGCTGCCGGCCATCAGGTAGTCCACGGCGCGCTGCAGCGGCTCGCGCGCGTCGAGCGTCCGGAACTCGGTGATCATCGCGGCTCGGACCGGCAGGCCGCCGAGCGACGAGCGCGTGTCGACGAGTGCGCGTTCCTCGGCGGCGGCCATGAACACGAACAGCGCGACGAACGCGAGCATCGGGTTGTGGAGCAGGAACAACCCGAGCACGCCGATCAGCAACGCGAATCCCTGACCGATGCCGGAGGCGATGCGCGTGGCGCGCGCGTAGGGCAGGCGCATGGCGAGCAGGGCGCGGAGCACGCGCCCGCCGTCCATCGGGAACGCCGGGACCATGTTGAACAGCACCATCACCGTGTTCACCAGCAGCAGCATCGGCAGCGTGCCGATGTCGCGCACCGAACCCACGTCCTCGTACCGCACGCCCAGCAGCAGCAGGATGCCGAGGATCGCGACGTTCACCGCGGGGCCCGCGAGCGCCACGACCAGCTCCTCCGACGGCTTGTCGGGCATGCGCGCCAGACGGGCGACGCCGCCGATCGGCAGCAGGATGATGTCGCGGGTGCTGATGCCGTAGCGCCGCGCCGCGAACGCGTGTCCGAGCTCGTGGAGCACGACGCAGGCGAAGATCAGCAGGATGCCGGCCACGGCCGCAAGCGCCTCGGAGGGGCGGCCGGTGGTGAGGCCGCTCGAGAGCGCGATCCACCCGAGGAAGATCAGGAACGTGACGTGCAGCTCGACCCGGATGCCCGCGATCGTGCCGATCTTGAACGACCAGCGCATGGCAGCGAGTCTCCCATACCGGTGGGAGCCGTGAAAACGCCGCCGCGGCCGGGGCTGCGGACAACGCGGCGCCGCGAATACGGACGACCCATGCCTTGCGCCCCACGCCGCGAACTACGGCGCGCGTCTCGAGCTACGCGGCGCGCTCGTCCTCACCGCCCTCGAGGAACGCCGACAGCGCCTCGAGATCCTGGCGGGCCGCCGAATAGCCGGGGTTGATCCACAGCGCATGGCACAGCAGTCGGAACGCGAGCTCCACGCGTCCGATCTCGAAGCTCGCCGACGACAGCATGTAGTGGAGCGTGGGATCGTGGGGGGCGAACGACAGGCCGCGCAGCGCGCGCACCACGGCTTCGCGCTCACCGCCGCGCTCGAGTGCGACCTGCGCCGCGCGCGCCATGGCGTGACCGGCTTCGGCGTCGGGCATCGGGTCGAGCCCGGGGATGAACAGCTCGAGGTCCTCGAGGAGGTGCCGGATGGTCTGTTCGACGCCGGGATCGAGCGGACACGCCTTCGATTCGCTCACCTCGTCGGCCAGGTCACGGAACGCGCAGCAGATGTCACCGATCGATGGATGCCATGGTTCCGACACGGATCACGCCCTCCCTTGCCGCGGGCAATATGCCCGCCGTCAAAGGTTTTATCGGCGCGCGCCCGGGCTTCCTGAAGAATTGAAAGTACCGGGGTGGGACCCGCGATTCATACGGCGGAAACGGCTCACCGGCACGGGCTGGAACCGGGGTTGCACGCGTTGCGGCCGCGTCAGGAGCGGGCGTAACGGCGGTCGGCCGCGCGGAGGAATTGTTCGAGCAGGTTGCCGGCGACCGTCATGCGGTACTCGCGATCGGAGCGGATGTCGTCGATCGGCGCGATGTCGGCGGCGAGCGCCGCGCGCGCGGCCGCCGTGGCTGCGGCGCCGGGTGCCGCGCCGCGCAGCAACTCCTCCGCCGCGCGCGCGCGCACCGGAACCGGAGCGACGCTGCCGTAGGCGAGCCGCACGTGACGCTGCCCGCGCGCGGCCGTGGTGATCGTGCCGCAGAACACCACCTTGGAGATGCTCTGGGCCCGCCGCGTGCCCACCTTGCGGAAAAACGGGAACGCTCCGGCGGGCGCTGTGGGAATCCGGATCGCGATGATCAGCTCGTCCGGCTCGATCGCGAGCTTGCGGTAGCCGGTATAGAGCTCCGCGAACGGCACGTGGCGCCAGCCCCGCACCGATTGCACCTCGACCACGGCGTCGTGCGCGAGCAGCACCGGCAGCGAATCCCCGGCGGGCGACGCGTTAGCGATGTTGCCGCCGAGCGTGGCGCGATGCTGGATCTGGCGCGCGCCGATTTCGGCTGCCGCCGCGGCGAGCGACGGCAGGCGCCGCCGCACGTGACGGTCGTGGCGCAGCTCGTGGAACGTGGTGAGCGCACCGATCACCAGCCCGTCGCGCTGCACCGTGACCCCGCTCAGCCCCTTGAGTCCCGCCAGGTCGAGATAGCGGGTTCCGGTCTGGGTGCCGGCGTTCAGGTACACGAACAGGTCGGTGCCGCCGGCGATCGGAATCGCACGCTCGCGCGGCACCGATTCCGCGAGCACGCCGAGCGCCTCGTCGATGTGGCGCGGACGCACCACGTCGAGCGCCGACAGCGCGGACTTCACGCGCGCCCCCGCGACCGGTCCGACGCTCGCTTCGTCACCCGCTTCACCAGGCGCTTCGCCGCGGCTCCGGCGGCGCGGCCCGCAATCCGCTTTGCCACGCTTCCAGCCACACGCGCGGCAGTGCGGCCCACCGCGACCCGTGCCGCGCCCACGACGATCGCCTTCGCCGCCGCCCGTACGCGCGGGCGCTTCGACAGGGCGACGGCGCGGCCGGCCGTGGCCGCGATCCGCGTGGTGGGCCGCCGCGTGCGCCGCTCGCCCGCGGCTGCCGCGCGCACGGCGTCGACGATCTTCTGATAGCCGGTGCAGCGGCACAGGTTGCCCGCGAGCGCCTCGCGCACCTGATCCTCGGACGGCACCTTGCCCTTCGACTGCTCGAGCAGTTCGTACGCCGACACGAGGATGCCGGGCGTGCAGATCCCGCACTGCGCCCCGCCCATCTCGACGAATGCCTGCTGCAGCAGCGACAGCCGCGAACCGCGCGCGAGGCCTTCCACGGTCGTGATGCGGGCGCCGTCGGCCTGGAACGCCGGCACCAGGCACGAATTCACGCTGGCGCCGCCGAGCAGCACGCTGCACGCGCCGCACTCGCCTTCGCCGCAGCCCTCCTTGGTGCCGGTGAGCCCCAGGTCCTCGCGCAGCACGTCGAGCAGCCGCTTCATCGGCGGCACTTCGACACGGCGCGAGGAGCCGTTCACGGTCATTTTCAGCGTCACGCGCGCGCTCATTCGTCGAGCTCCGGTTCCTGGTTCGCGAACGGCGGCGCGCCATGATGGCCCTCGAACCGCTCCTGCATGTCCTGTTCGACGCGTGCCGGGTCGTCGTCCGGGAACGGTTTCCACGCCACGCGCAGCGCGGAGCGATCCGCGAGCTGCCAGATCGCGCGGCCGCCCCAGTGCGACACGTGGCGCCCCTGGCCGTAACGCAGATAGCGCTTCACCCGCTGCTTCAGCAGCGAGCGCACGCCCGGCCCGCGGGCGCGGCCGATATACAGCACCTGGGCCCCCGCGACCCAGCGCCGCTCGAGTTCCTCGAGCGGCAGCTCGGGAGCGGTGTCGCGGAAGCTCGGCGCCGAGCTCTTCGCAGTGAAGCGCGGCGGATTCAGCGTCTCGCGAACCACCGCGTAGATGCCGCGTTCGTTCGGCAGCTCCTCGCAGCGGTCCGCCCATAGCTGCGCCACGGTGCGGAAGCCGACGAAGCCATCGGCTTCGAGCGCCGCGATGGAGCCGGGAGCGGCCGGAGTGGCCACCATGGCGCTCAACGCCCGGTTCCGGCGAGTGCGCGCAGCAGGCGCTCGGGGGTCACGGGGATCTCGTTCATGACGGCGCCGGTCGCGTGCTCGATCGCGGCCACCACGGCGGGCGCCGGCGCGTCCATGGGCAGCTCACCCACGCCCTTCGCGCCGAACGGGCCGCGCGAGTACGGGACCTCGACGATGTCGACGTCGATCGGAGGTGCGTCCATGGACGTCGGAATGATGTAGTTGGTGAGCTGGTGATTCCACACCCGCCCATCCTTCCATCGCACCTCTTCGAGCAGCGCCCAGCCCAGTCCCTGCAGCGTGCCGCCTTCGATCTGCCCGGCGGCGAGCACGGGATGGATCGCCTTGCCGATATCCTGCGCGGTGGTGACCCGCAGGACGCGCGTCTCGCCGGTGTCGAGATCGACTTCGACCTCGACGGTCAACGCCGCGTACGAGAACACGCCGTACGCGTCGCCGCGGTAGGTGTCGTCGTCCCACTTGAGGCTGTCGGGCTTGCGGTACCGGCATTCGGTGCGCAGCGGACCGCGCTCCGCCAGCCAGCGCTTCGCGATCCTGCGGAAGTCCGCGCCATCGCGCGGCGGGCGCTCGGCGAACAACTCGAGCTTGCCGCGCATCTCGCGCGCGCACGATTCGAGCAGCCCGCCCACCACGACCACGGTGCGCGACGCCACGGTCGGGCCGCTGTTGGGGACGAGCCCGGTGTCGGGCGTCTCGATCATGATCTCGTCGGGCGCCAGGCCGAGCGTCTCGGCCACGATCTGCGAGAACGCGGTGATCGTGCCCTGGCCGATCTCGGTGTTCGCGACCAGCACGCGCGGGCTGCCGTCCGGCGCGAGCTCGAGCGCCGCGAGCGAGTTCACCTTGGACTCGCCACTACCGGTGAATCCGGCCCCGTGGTAGACGAGCGACAGGCCGATGCCGCGGCGCACGCGCCGCGATGGCGCGGCGCTGGCGCTAGGCATGATGCCGCCCGGGGCTCCACCCGGCTCGCGCGACATGCGGCCGGCGCGCTCGAGCTTCTCGGCGGCCGCGTTGTCGCGGGCGAACTCGCGGCGTTTCTTCGCGTATCCCGACAGCGCGGCGGTGCGCTCGAGCACTTCGAGCGTGCCGACGCTCTCGGTCAGCACCTGCCCGGTCGGCGTCACGTCGCCTTCGACATAGGCGTTGCGGCGCCGGAGCTCGAGCGGGTCCAGCCCCAGCCGCGCGGCGATGCGGTCCATCTGGCACTCCATGGCGAACTGGGTCTGCGGCGCGCCGAACCCGCGGAACGCGCCGTTGGGCGGCGTGTTCGTGGCCACGGCGTTCGCGACGATCGTGGTGTTCGGACACCGGTAGGGGCCGCCCGCGTGGATCGCCCCCCGCGACAGCACCACCGGCGTCAGCGTCACGTAGGCGCCGCCGTCCATCACGATGTCGATGTGGTTCGCGACCAGCGTGCCGTCGCGCTTCACGCCGGTGCGCAGCCGCATCCGCGCCGGATGGCGCTTGGTGGTGGCGGCCAGATCCTCGAGCCGGTCGTAGACGATCTTCACCGGACGGCCGCTCTTCCATGCCAGCAGCGCGGCATGCGCGCCGATCATCGACGGATACTCCTCCTTGCCGCCGAAGCCGCCGCCCGTGACGTTCTGGATCACCCGCACCAGGTGGGACGGCAGTCCGAACGCGCGCATGAGCGCGGCGTGCACGTAGTACGGGCACTGGAGCGAGCCCTGGACTTCGAGCCCGCCGGCATCCGTGCGCCGCGCGATCATGCCGTTGTTCTCGATGTAGAGCTGCTCCTGGTGACCGCAGACATACTCGCCTTCGACGATCACGTCCGACGCGGCGAACCCGGCGTCGAGATCGCCGCGCGCGATCGTGATCGACTTCATCACGTTGTCGTCGCCATGGATCCGGACCCGCATCGCGAGCGCGTCCTCCACCGTGAGCGCCGCCTGGAGCGGCTCGACCTCGACCCGCACCGCGCGCAGTGCCGCCTCGGCCCGTTCGGGATCCTCGTGGGCGAGCAGCAGGATCGGCTCCTCGGCGTGCCGGATCATGTCCACCGCGAGCAGCGGCTGGTCGTCCTCGATCAGCGCGACCAGGTTCTCGCCCGGGATGTCCTTGTGGTCCGCGATCGTGACGCCGGTCCAGTCGAACGACCGGTCGAGCTCGATCTTGAGGATGCGGCCGCGCGGCACGGTGGAGCGCACCGTGCGGCCGTGGAGCACGCCCGGCACGGCGATGTCATCCACGTACAGCGAGCGCCCGGTGACCTTGTCGTAGGCTTCGAGCTTGGGAATGCTCCTGCCGACGGCAGGCGGACGCAGCAATGTCCGGGCTCGGGCATCACTGGGTGGGGCTGAACGGACCATACTGAAGTTTACAAAACCGCAGGCTGCCGGACAAACCCGGCAGGCTGCTGAAGAACCCGATTGCTGCACTCGGGGTCCTTCAGCAGCCTGCGCTATTCCGGGCGATCAAGAAGCTCAACAAATCCAATCAATTCAAGATCACGAACCTGCCATTTTGTACGCCGTCGGCCGACCGGACGCGGTAGAAATACACTCCGGGAGCCATAGCGCGACCCTGGGTGTCGTGGGCGCGGAGCGTCCAGGAGTGGATGCCGGGGGCGGCGGCCGGCTCGTCGGCCAGCACGCGTACCACGCGGCCGCTCACATCGATCAACTCGGCCTTGAGCGGACCCGTACGCGTTACGGCGAAGCGCAGGAACGCCTGGGACCGCATGGGATTCGGCGACACGAGCTGGCGCACGACGGCGCGCTCCGGCTCCGGCACGGCGAGCACGGGGAGCGACTCGGTCGAGATCTTCACGTCGTCGACGTCGAACCGGTCGCCCGCCCCGCCGGACCCTCGCATGACCAGGAAGTCGAGCGTGGAATTCAGCCCCAACGCCGAGTAGCGCTCGGCAAGGTTCACCCAGTCGGACCCGACGGGCTGACGTGGCGTGGATACGCTGGTGATGAGCGCGCCCGTGGGGCCGTATTCGCGGACCCACAGCCACATCGGTTCCGTGCCCGCGTCCGAGCGGACCCACGCGGAATAGTTGTAGATCGATCCGGCGCCGTACGACGTCGCCCAGTCGGGGCTGTCGGTGATGCCGAATGTCGACCTGCCGAGCACGTTCGTCACGCGCGCGGCATGGCCGTCGGCGCGCCCGGGCGCGGCCCACGTGAGCTCCGCCTGATTGCCGTTCCAGCCGTCGAGGCCGGTCTCGAACGATGCGTTGCCGGCGAGATTCCGGTTGACCTGGATCCGCGTCGTGTCGGAGCCCGACATCGCGTTACCGGCGGTGAACACCACCGTGTAGGGCAGGTTGCGCTGCGCCCCGATCCCCGGCTCCCACGCGAACGTGCCCGTGAGGCGATCGGAAGTCAGTTGCAGACTGGCGTCATTGCCGGGCGGCAGACCCGACACGTCGGCCGCGAAGCTGCGGACCACGTCGCCGTCGGGGTCATAGGCCTGGACGTTGAACGGCATCGACCGCTGCCAGCTCTGGGTCAGCAGCTCGGGCGCCGTGACGATGGGCGCAACGTCGCCATACAGCCGCTGGATCGCGACGTCGTCGACGAGGAACGCATCGCCGGACTCGTTCGGATCCATCAGCACCTGGAAGTCGAAGTGCGAACCCCGGAACACGGTGAGCACGGCCAGCGACAATTTTCGCCAGGTGGCGTCGATCGGGACGCCGAGCGTCTGGCTGGCGCCCTGGAACACGAGCCCGCTGTATTCGCGCACGCGGAGCCTGGCGGAGCCCGTGCCGGCCGCGAGCTTGACCCAGGCGGTGAACCGGTAGCGGGCCCAGTCGGAGTCGGCGGCGGCGACCCAGTCCGGACTGTCGTTGAGTCCGAACGTCTTGATCGAATCCGGGGAGGTCACGAGCGCCGCCCACGATCCAGTGTGGGAGTTCGGTGACGCGGTGATCGTGCTGCTGCCGGTGCCGGCCCAGCCGAGCAGCGAGCTCTCGAAATCGGGATTTCCGGCCAGGTTCGGTCCCACGTCGGAATCGTCGTTCAGGATCGTGCCGGTGCCGGTGCCGTTCGCGATCGCACTACCCGACGGGTTCGACAGCACGACCGTGAACGCCTCGTCGGCCTCGGTCTGCACGTCACCGGTGATCGTGACGGCCAGCGAGCCCGCATGGCGGGTCGTGAAGTGCACGATGCGCGGGTACTGGTCCTGCGCCAGGTAGACGTCGCCGCGCCCGTTCGCCGCGACGGCATAGGGTTTCGCGACGATCGAGGTGTCGGTCGGGATGTCGGACCATTCCGCGATCCAGTTGCCGTTCTCGTCGGCGATCGCCACGCGGTCGAGATCCGCGATGAACACGTGGCCGCAGCCGTCGATCGCGACGGTCGCGATGCCGCGCGCCTGCCCCGCCGTGCTCGCCGGCGCCCAGGTGGCGACGGGCGTGCTGTCGGGGGCGAACACGTGCATCCGGCTCACGGTGCCGTTGGTGTCGGACACCATGGCGTAGACGTTGCCGGTGGATCCCACCGCGATCGAGAACGGACGCGGTCCGCCGCTGCCCCACTGCATCAGGTAATTGCCGGCGGTGTCGAACTGGGCAATCGTGCCAAACGCGGACACGTACACGTGACCCGCCGCGTCGGCCGCGATGTCGACCGGCCGCAGGTCGGCACTCGCCGCGAACGGCAGCGCGAACTGGCCGAGCCAGCCGCCGGACGCGTCGAACTTCTGCACGCGCTGATTCTCGGTGTCGGCGACGTAGACGTTGCCCACGGCATCCACCGTGATGCCGATGGGTTGCGCGAACTGGCCGTTGCCGGATCCGGGCGAACCCCAGCTCAGCACCAGCGTGCCGTCGGGGTGGAAGCGCAGCACGCGTGCATTGGGCTGGTCGACCGCGTACACGTCGCCGTTCGGCGCCACCGCGAGGTCTCTGATGAATCCGGCGCCCCCGGCATCCCAGGACTCGGAGAACACGGGCTCGGGAGTCGCGAGCGTCACGGTGCCGCTCGCCGCCGTGAAATCGCCCGAGTCGGCGCGCGCGGTGCCGTTCTGGGTGGCCCAGTCGACCGAGATCGGCGCGCAGGCCGGACCCGTGGCCGTCACCCGGAACGTCATAGCTTTGGAGCCGGCATCGCCTTCGACGACGCGGGCGTTCCCGATCGAGATCGCGGGCAGCGTGCCCGCCGGGGCCGAGTGCGACGGCGTCGCATTCCACGTCAGCAACGCGGCCGCGAGGCCCGCCCACCGGAGGCTTGAGCTCGAGAACTGGGGAGTTACCGGGGACATGCACCGCATGGAAGAACCTCCAGAACACTTCTCCCAAGGACCCTGGGAGCATTCGGACTCCGGTGAACGAGAGTGACGGACCGGTCCGGGGTCGATCGGGGCCGGTGCGTGACATCCAGTAAGTGATCGGCCGGCACCGGCATGGAATCCATCGGTTTCGCCCGGGGCGGAAAGGTTTCGCTCGCGCCGGGGGCCAGCGCCGCCTAGATTGTCGCGGCTCGCACCCGGAGGAAACGCAATGGCCAACGTGCTCAGCGGCGAACCGCTCGCCGAGATCCTCGCCCGCCTGTCCGACGCCAACCAGCAGTTCGACGCCGCGCACCCGGGCGAGAAACCCGATCGGCAGCCCGTCCATACGGTCTATGGGGGTGCCCATCTGTTCACCTCGGACATCTCCCAGAAGCTGGGCATAGCCGCCAGCCGGATCCTCGCCGAGTTCGCCCCCGAGCCCGAGGGATTCGCGCGTGTCCTCGGTTTCGAAGGCGTGTCGCTCGCGGTGGACAACGTCGTGCGCAAGCCCGCGAAGATGCCCGGCGTGCATCCGCGGCTCTCGACTCCCGGCTCGGGCGAGAAGCCGGCGCCCCCGCCGGCGCGCGCGTCCGCGTCGCCGGCCGGTCCGCCCCCTGTCCCGTCGCTGGCCGAGGCCGTGTACGCGCGTGTGGTGGACAAGCTCGAACACGAGCCGGTCGAGGATTTCCGGATCGACTTCGAGGACGGCTATGGGAACCGCCCGGACGAAGAGGAGGACGGCCACGCCGTCGCCGCCGCCACCGAGCTCGCGACCGGACTCATCGCCCACACGCTGCCGCCGTTCATCGGCATCCGCATCAAGCCGCTGACGGCCGAGCTCCACGCGAGGAGCCTCCAGACGCTGTCGCTGTTCCTTACCAAGCTCGTGGAGCGCACGAGCGGCGTGCTGCCGCCGCACTTCGTGGTGACGCTGCCCAAGATCACCGTGCCCGAGCAGGTGTCGGCGCTGGTCGAGACGTTCGAGCTGCTGGAACGCAGCCTCAAACTGTTCCCGGGCACGCTCAAGATGGAGATGATGATCGAGACGCCACAGTCGATCGTTGCCGCGCGCGGCACGTTCGCGATCCCCGAGCTGCTGGCGCGCGCCCGGGGCCGCTGCCGCGGCCTGCACTTCGGCACCTACGACTACACGGCAGGCGTGAACATCACCGCGATGCACCAGAAGATGTCGCATCCGGCGTGCGACTTCGCGCGGCACGTGATGCAGGTGTGCTCGGCCGGCACCGGCGTGACGCTGTCGGACGGCGCCACCACGTTGATGCCGGTGCCGCCGAATCGCGCGACGCCCGACGGCCCGCGGCTCACGGACGCGCAGGTGGCGGACAACCTGCGTGCGGTGCACGGCGCGTGGAAGGCGCACTACGACGACGTGCGGATGTCGCTGCGCAACGCCTACTACCAGGGCTGGGACCTGCACCCCGGGCAGCTGTGCACGCGCTACGCCGCGGTGTACGCGTTCTTCCTCGAGGCCCGCGCCGAGGCCGCCGCGCGCCTCAAGCTGTTCATGGACAAGGCCGCGCAGGCGACACTGATGGGCAACGTGTTCGACGATGCCGCCACGGGCCAGGGGCTCCTGAACTTCTTCCTGCGCGGCATCAACTGCGGCGCGTTCACCGACGAGGACGCGCTCGCGACCGGTCTCACCTATGACGAGCTGCGGCTGCGATCGTTCGTCAAGATCCTGGACCGGCGGCGCGGCGTGTGATGGGGCCTAACTCACCGTAACCGCACGAGGCGCGCGACTCGCGCTCCCCACGGCGTGTCGAGCCGCACCAGATAGACGCCGGCGGCGACCGCAGCGCCGCCGCTGGTGGTTCCCGGCCACGTCGCGCGATGGACGCCGGCTTCGTAGGTCGCCTCGCTGTGCCAGATCCTGCGTCCGGCCAGGTCCAGGATATCGAGGCTCGCTCGGCCGGACCGCGGCAGCGAGAAGCTCAGCGTCGCCGAACCCGAGCTGGGATTGGGCTGTGGCCGCGCCAGGTCGAGTCCGGTCGCCGTCGCCGGGCCCACGCCCGCGGTCGGCAGCTGCCCGATCGCGAAGTCTCCGAAATCCGTCACGCCCATCGCCTGCGTGCTCGTGGGGCTGTCGGTGCCGGGGTTGGTGGCGAACCATGCGCCGTTGTAGCGCCGGATCACGAGGTTCGCGGGGTCGGTTCCGGCGTCGAGATCGGCAGGGGCGAACGTGAACGTGGCGTCGAACCCGGTGAGCGTCGGCGTGCTGGCCGGGGCCAGCGTCCACCAGCGATTCACGGAATGCGCGGGGTCGAGGTCGGAGCTTCCCAGATTCGGATGATCCGGCGTGTGCGTGGCCGCCGTGAGATCGAACGCCGTGGTGCCGTTCATCGCGAGCGTGACCGGCGCATAGGTCGTCGCGTCACCGACGTCGAACACGACCGTCTGAGATCCCGCCGCCACGCTGCGCCGTAGATTGCCCGCGACGTAGCCCGTCGCCTGCGACGCTCCGCCGATGCCGCCGGTGGCGGCGATCGCGAGCGTGTTCGGCCCCGTCGTGACGAGCCCGCTCGTGAACGTCAGCGGACCGTTGAGGCTCACGTTGGTGGCGAGCGTCACGCCGGCCGGGTTGTTCACGCGCATCGACGAGTTCGCGGTGGTGACAAGGCTGCCGAGGATGCCGATCGGCTGGTTCGTGGATCCCGCGAACGCCAGGCTCGTCGTGGAGGACGTCGGGCTGAAGTTGAGCATGGCGCCGGGCCGCACGGTGACACTGCCGCGGATCGTGCCGCCACCGGGGAGTCCGCCGAGGCTCAGCGTGCCCTGGGTGACGATCACGCTGTCCGCCGACCAGGGATTGGCGCCGCTCGGCGAGATCGTGCCCGCGGCGTTGAGCTCGAAGTCCGCGAAGTCGCGTCCCGACATGGACGGCGTCAGCGCGGCGTTTAGCCGGAACCGGCTGCCGGGCTGGAAGATCACGACGGTCGCGGGGGCGGTCGCGCCGAACGGGTTCGCGCCGGCGGCCTGGGCGTACAGGGATCCCGCCCGGAACACGACGGAGTTGACCGCGCCGGGCGCTGTGCCGTTGCCGAACACGTTGCCCGAGAATCCGGTGCCGAGCGTGATGGACGAGCCGGTCTCGAACGCCAGCGCCTGCGTGCCCGCCGCGAGCAGCCGGTGCGACCCACCGCTGACCGCAACGGGGCCGCGAATCGAGCCCATCGCACCCGATCCGAGTGCGAGCGTGAGCGCGCTCGAGCCGCTCAGCGTGATCGCGCTGCCCGGCGCCAGGTCGAGCCCGGTGCCCGAGAACCCCGTCATCGACAGCGTGACCGCGGCACTCGCCTGCAGGGTCACCGACGTGTTACCGGAGATCATTAGCTGGGAGATCGTCTGGGTCGGAACCCCGGTGGCCGTGACGCTGCCGCCGCCGGAGAACGCGAGCACGTCGGTGGCGCCGGGCGTCGTCCGCGTCGGAGTCCAGTTGGTCGCAGTGGTCCACGCTGCCGACCCCGTCGCGATCCACACGTATGAATTCGCGGAGGCCGCGAGGATGGTGAAGTCGGCGTGGCTGGAATCGGCGGCCAGATTGTTCGAGGCGTCGTGAGCGACGACGCGCACGCGGGCCGTGGTGGTGGCGGCGCCCGGGACCGTCCACGTATAGGAACCGCTGTTCGCGAGTCCGCTGGCGATCGCGTTCGGGAACGTCGCTCCGCCGTCGGTGGAGTAAGCCAGATCGATCGCGGTCACGCCGAGGTTGTCGGACGCCGTCCAGGTGACGGCGTGCGCGGTACCACCCTGCCAGCTCTCGCCGCCCACCGGTGCTGTCAGCATCACCGTCGGCGCGATCGAGTCCACGGGATTCGCGGCGAACGACGCCGACAACGTCTGGTCAGAATGCACGGGCGGGAACGTGTAGTTCGTGACCGCCCCCACCGTCACGCCGTTCACGAGCACATCCGCCACATGGAAACCTGCATTCGGAGTCATTGTGAACGCGGGCGTGCTGCCATCCAGAACGCTCACGGCGCCGCCGGGCGACACCGCGCCGTTCGGCCCCGCGCTCGCGGTGATCGTCCAGCTCTGCGCGATGACGCCGCCGCTGTGCGAAACCCACAGCGTGCCGTTCAGGAACACCAGGCTGTCGGCGTCCTCGGCCCAGCCCGTGAACAGGCTGCCGCCGTTGCCGCTGCCGTCGTCCGCGGGGGAGCTGTCGGACACGAACACGATGCGTCCCGCGCCGTATTGCGAATGCGCGACCATGCCGCCCACGGTGCTGCCCTGGGGCTGGCCCGCCATCCACACGTCCCCGGTCACCGACGGATTCGCCGCGGTGTCGAGCGTCATGGTGGTGCCGGCGTGGAACGCGATGCCGGGCGCCAGGCCCGCGACGCCGTGGATGATCGAGTCGGTGGGCGACGTGTTCACGTTCGCGCTGGTGGCGGTGATGCTGTTGTTGGGATCGCCCGTGACGTTGAAGTGCACACCCAGCAGGTGCTGGGCATCGAACAGGTTCCAGATGTGCGGGGAGTCGAAGCCGTCGTTGTTGCGGTCCGAGCCGTTGTGGTCGGAGATCACGAACAGGCCGCCACCGTCGCGGACGAAGTTGAAGATCGCCGTGGACTCGGCCGAGCTGAACCGGGTGTTGGGCTCGTCGACGATGAACACGTTGTACTTGGAGAGGTCGTACGGATTCGACAGGTTTTGATAGGTGATCCCGAACGCGGACGTCAGCGTCGCGACGGTGTACCCGCGTTTGACGAGTTGGACTCCCCATGCGGAATTGGCGCCGGTCCAGTAATTCTCGGGCGTCGCCCAGTTGATACCGCTTTGCGGCGGAGACGGGACCGGCTGGTCATTGTCGATCACCCAGTCGGCATTGCCGGCGGTCTGGGCCTTGGTGTTGTCGAACAGGGCCGTCGGGTTGGCAAACGCCGGGGATGCGGCCAGGAACGCGCCGAGCAGCAGGAACCCGAGACTTCGTCGCATGAGTGGCCTGTTCGCAAGGGGTGGGGCTGAAGGGCAGAGGGGATGGGCCCCTGAGTCTACCACCGTGCCATTGCGAAACCGGGTCAAATGAGGCGGGCGGCGGGCCCTGAAACGTTGGATTCCGGGGCCATGATGGTCGCCGTTCAGAGTCGGTTCAGCTTCCGCGATAGGTCGAATACCCGTACGGGCTGTAGAGCAGGGGCACGTGATAGTTCTGGGTCGGATCGCCGACCTCGAACATCACCTGCACCTCCGGGTAGAACGTCGGCAGCCCCTTGCTGTGGGAGAACTGGCGGGTCGCAAACGTGATCCGGTAGAGGCCCTTCGGGACCTGGGGCCCCAGGTGGAGGTCCTTCACCCGGCCGTCGATGTCGGTGGTGCGCTCCTCGACCCGTTCCCAGCCAGTGCCGGTCAGGCGCTCGAGCCGGACACCCATGCCCTGGGCGGGCTGGCCACTCGACAGATCGAGCACATGCGTGCTGATACCACTCATTGGAACCTCTCTAGGCGGGCCGCGCCGGATCGGCGGGCCCTCGGGTGTTGTCGGCCAGCAGCTTGTCGAGCCTGAGGCGCGTGATCTTGCGCTGCTCTCCCGCCGCCACGGCCAGCTCGGCGGCCGAATCGTTGGGCATGCGCTCCCGCAGCAACGCGAGCATCTCTGCGGCCGTCTTCCCGGTGGCGCACACGATGAATACGATGCCGAACCGCTGCTCGTACGCTCGATTCGCAGCGGCCAGCGCTTCGAGCGTGGCCCCCTCCGCCGCGGTCGCGCCGCTCTGCTCGTCTGCAGCCCACTGCGCGGTGCTCGCGAACCGCTCGCGCAGCGCGGCCGCATCGCCGATCCGCGGGTGGTGGGCGAACGCCTCGCGCCAGTCGGCGGCCTCGAGCCGCGCCTCGGCGGTCGCGGCGGCGGCCAGCAGCGCCGCGCGGTCCGCAAAGGGCCGGTGCGAACACATGGATTCCACCCACGCCGAGGCGCCACAGCAGCGCTCGAACGCGGTCCAGGCCTCCTGCGGCGTCAGCCGGTTGAGTTCGTCCAGCGTCATCGCGGCGCATCGTGGGACAGTTGCGCGCGACGCGCAAGCGCCTACAATGCGCGCCATGAAACTTGCGAGCATGCTTCGATGACGGCCCCCGTGACCTCACCGGGCGCCAGCGCGTCGTTCACCGGCTCGGTGGACCTCGCGGGCGAATGGGTCGGCGGCAAGGTGATCGCCGCCACGGACGAGTTCTTCGCAGAGAAGGAGAACCTGCTCAAGCAGGGCCCGGCGATCTTCGACGCCGACCGCTATACCGAATTCGGCAAGTGGATGGACGGCTGGGAATCGCGTCGCAAGCGCGGCCCGGGACACGACCACTGCGTGATCCGGCTCGGCCTGCCCGGCGTCGTCCACGGCGTCGACATCGACACCAGCTTCTTCCTCGGCAACCACCCGCCCTACGCGTCCCTCGAGGCGGCGTCACTCGGCGACGAGCGCGAGTCGTCGTTCGAGAGCGGCGAATGGGAAGGGCTGCTGCCGCGCGTGCCGCTCCAGCCGGGCTCGCACAACCTGTTCCCGGTGCTCAACACCGCGCGCTGGACGCACGTGCGCCTCAACATCTACCCCGACGGCGGCGTCGCTCGGCTGCGCATCTTCGGCACCGTCGTGCCCGACTGGAGCCGGGTCGCTCCCGACACCTCGCCCGACCTCGCGTCGGTCGTGAATGGCGGCATGGTGGTGGCGGCGAGCGACATGTTCTTCGGTTCGAAGGAGAACCTGATCATGCCGCACGCGGCGCTGAGCATGCGCGACGGCTGGGAGACCCGCCGGCGCCGCGGCCCCGGCTACGATTGGGCGATCGTCAAGCTCGGCCGGCCGGGCCACGTGCGCCGGCTGGAGATCGACACCAAGCACTTCAAGGGCAACTTCCCCGACCAGTTCTCGGTCGACGCCTGCTACTCGCCGAACGCGGTGATCGACGGCCTCAACTGGCCGCAGTTCGTCTGGAAGGAGCTGCTGCCCAAGACGAAGCTCCAGGCGCACAAGAATCATGTGTTCGCGCAGGAGCTGTCGGACGCCGGGGAGCGGGTGTCGCACCTGATGCTGAACATCTATCCGGATGGCGGGGTGAGCCGGATGCGGGTGTTCGGGACGCCGGAGTAGCGCGGCGGCATCACCGCGTGATCAATAACATACGCTCGGCGATCAGGTCCCCGCTCAGGCGGATGACGTACCAGCCCGGGGGGGCCGGTCGCCCACTCAACGTTCGCCCATTCCACTCAAGTACATGCTTGCCTGGGGCAAGGTATTGGCGCCCAAGGCTTGCTACTTGCCGGCCCGCCAAGTCGAACAACCGTGCGCTCACGAGCGACGGCCGCGACAGCCCCAGTTCGATTGTTGCCGGGCCGACGGTCGGGTTGGGGAAGACCCTAATCGCAGACGCGACGTCGATGCTTACCGTTACCGGTGTCGAGGAATACGTCCCCTCCGGCGCGCGCCAGGCAACCCGGTACCAGTAGGTCAACCCGGCAGCGACACTGGAATCGGCCTGCACATACTCCTCTCCGATCCTCTGCAACTCACCTGCCACGCGCTGCCAAGTGGACCCTGGTCCGAGCGACCGCTCAAGCCAACACGCCGGGGGGATTGCAGCGCCGAACCGCCAACGGGCAATAACCACCTGATTCTGGGACTCCGCCGTGAACATGCTGAGCAGCGCTGCCGTCGTGCCACAACCGACTCCTCGGGCCCCGATCAATCCGCAGCCTGGCGAAGTCGCCAACGGGGACGAAGCGAGAAGACTCACGTTTGCGCTGTCGATGGCGCAGAACATGGGGTCCACGGCGAGGTCCTCAGGGCCTGGGGTTGCGCCTTGAATCGCACCGAACCCATTCCCGAACCAATCGTTGCAGCCTGGACGGACAGTGGCGTTTGGATCGATGTCCATACCCCATTGCCGATTGAAAACAAAGATATTGTGGTCAACCGCAACCGTCCCGCTGATCAGCAGTGTCGCTTCGATTCCAGACCCAGCATTACCAAAGCTCGTGTTGTTACGAAGGAGCGGGTCCTCAACACCTTCGAGGAGGATGCCGTGGCCTCCGCAGTCGCCAACTACATTGCCCTCGACGACCACACTTGACGAAGTCCCTCGGATACCATAGGAGGCAGCTCGCAACACCGTGTTGCCACGTACGTATAAACTGTCGTCTAGGCCAGTATTGATCCCTGACGTGCAATCGAGTATTGAGTTGTTTGTAAAATGTACGATATCGCCGCTGACGAGGTAAGCCCCCAAGGTACAGTTTGCGATCGAATTGTCTTGGAATGTAATGTTGTTCATGCCTTCGGCATAAATGCCCGTGCCATAACCTTGGATATCGTTATGCTTAACGAGTCCGGCCGCATAGTAGAGGAGCTCGATGCCTTTGTCGGCACCCCCGCGAAACAGGCAATCTTCGATGTCAGTGTCGCCGCCAATATTGCTCCACGACACGCCCCCATCGACAGTGTCGGCAACCATCTCAAACTGCTGCGATCGGGCGCGGCTCTGTCCTTTGAGCGTACAACTGCGCAGGCTCAGCATCGCGAGATTGTCGGTATCTACGCTGATAATCTGATAGAACCCGGAATCAAGTGCGCAACGCGTAAAGTAGATCAGTAGATTTTGAGGAAACACGTATTGACTTGTCTCGTTGACTCGACCCGTAAAATGCATATCGGTGACGCTCAATTGTCGTGGATCTGGAACGAAAAAATCGCTGTGGATGTCAAGTCCATCGAGCAGGGGCCTGCCCTCGCCAAGGGCTTCGAGGGTAAGAGGGTGATCAATGTAAGGCCGTTCGTCGTATGTCCCTGGCCGTATCGCGACAGTGTCAGCTCCCGAGTCGATGGCTCGCTGAATGGTGCCATATTCGTCGGGCACGACGACAGCAGTGGCTCCGGCGACGCCATGCCACGCTAGGCCTCAAACAAGCGCGGTTTCACACTGGCACGCGTGCGTGTTGACGTGATGTTGTATGGGCATGGCGATCCTCCAGCCGAGCCCGGCCGTTGGATCGCTACTCGTCTGGAACTGAACTGCCCCTTTCTGTCTCCTCGCCGTTGAACTGTGATGACCGTTGGCTCCCGCCCCGCACCGCCTCCACTTCGGCTCCATCAGCAGCGCAGCGCCGTGATGCCGCGCAGGAACACCCGCTGCCATGGATTCCACGCCAGCAGTCGATAGACGATGCGTCGTCCCGTGCGGAGGATCTGAC
>JBBRLX010000014.1:0-92603 GCA_038231135.1 Candidatus Eiseniibacteriota bacterium
CCTCCAACAGCACGTCTCGCATCTTCATCGCTCGCTCCTTGGCGGTGGGTGAATAGCCCTGCATTGCTCCTCCTGGGTGGGAGAAGCTGCCGGTCTATCACCCCCGCCTGTGAGCGGTCACATCATGTGCTCCCTACATGCCGTTCAGGCGAACCTTGACCGGCGAACGCCGGCCGCGCAGAGTTTCCCGATCCGCACCTCACTCACGGTCCACCCGAATCCCGAGCGCACCGGGCGCTCCCTGCGGCATCGCTCTGTGCCGCCGCCGCAATGATTCCGTGGCGTGAGCTGGATCGCGCGACGGTGCCGGGCGAGCCGGCGCCGCTCGTGCTCCTGCAGCACGGCGCGGAGTTCGTGATTCGCATCGGACCCCGGGCGCTCATGAGCAGCACGGCGCACGGTTCGGAGGCCGCGCTGGCGGAGCGGGGCTGCGAACGCATCGCCGGCAGCGCCGGGGCGCGGGTGCTGGTCGGCGGCCTCGGCATGGGTTTCACCCTCGCCGCTGCGCTGCGATGCCTGGCGCCGACCGCGCGCATCGTGGTCGCCGAGCTGATCCCGGCAGTCGTCGAATGGAATCGCGGCCCGCTCGCGGAACTCGCGGGCCGGCCGCTCGAGGACAGACGCGTCGTGGTGCATTCCGGTGATGTCGCGGACGTGATTCGTGTGAATCCGCGCGCGTTCGATGCCATCCTGCTCGACGTCGACAACGGGCCCAACGCACTCACCCGCGCATCGAACGACGGGCTGTATTCGACCGCAGGCCTGCTCGCCGCATTCCAGGCGCTGCGTCCAGGTGGAGTGCTCGGCGTCTGGTCGGTGGCGCCCGATGCCGGATTCACCCGGCGGGTGATCGCCGCCGGTTTCGACATGGAGGAGCAGGTCGTCCGCGCGCGCGTCACGAAGGGCGGGCGGCACACACTGTGGCTCGCGCAGCGATCGCACGTGTCCTGAGCCGGTAGGGGGGACCGCGGTCTTCGCGGCGCGCTGACTAATGCGCGACCATCACCCGGCGCACGAAGCTCCTGCCCGCGGCCCGCAACCGCACGAAGTACAGACCATCCGCGACCGGGCCCGACGCATCGCGGCCGTCCCATGCGCACCGGTGCCGTCCCGGGGCAACCACGGCATCGACGAGCGTCGCGACCGTCCGGCCCTGGAGATCGTGCACCGTGAGCCGCACCCGGGTCTCGGCAGGCACCGCGTAGTCGACGCTCGCACGGCCGTGCGACGGGTTGGGCGACACGCTGCCGAGCGCGAGCTCCGTCACCCCGGGCGCGACGGGGGCGTCGGTCGTGTGGTCGTCGTTCAGGATCAGGGCCACGCCCGCGCTGTCCGCGATCGTGGCGCCGGTGGCATTCGACAGCCGCAGCTCGAACGTCTCGGCGCCCTCCTGAACGGCATCCCCGTGCACGTCGATCGTCACGGGCACGTCGACCACGCCCGGGTCGAACACCACCGTGCCGGACGCCGCCGTGTAATCATCGCCGGCCACCGTCGCCGAACCATCGACTGTCCGGTAGTCGACCGTGACGGGCGCCGAGCTCCCGTTCGTCAGTCGGACCTGGAACGGCAGCGGGGTGATTCCCGAGTTGCCTTCGAGGCGCGCGGGGTCGTCGACCGTCACCGCGGGGATCGGATCGTCGTTCAGGATCGTTGCCGATGCGGTCGACGGCACGCCGATCGTGGCGTTGAACACCGCTACGAATCCTGCGGAGAACGTCTCGTCCGGCTCATATTGAGTGTCGCCGTACACGTCGACGGTGAACGTGGCGCTCGTGCTCCCTGCCGGAATGGTCACGGAGCCGAACCCGCCGAGGTAGTCCGAGTCCCCCTCCTCCGCGGTGCCGTCCTGGGTCTGGTAGTTCACGTACACGGCGAGGCTGTACGGGAAGGACAACCGGACGGTGAACGTGCTGTGCGTCGTGCCGGAGTTGCCCTCGGCGACGGAATCCGCCGAGATCGTCACCGTGGGCTGCGGGCCCGCCACGTTCGCGATCCAGGTGGCCCAGCGGCTGGAATTGTTGCCATGGCCGTCGTCGGTCCCCGTCCGCACCCCTGCAAATTCCCCGATCATCCACAGGGACCGGTCGTCCACCGGGTCGACCTGCGCCTTCACATAATCGCCCCAGCGGTTGCGGCCGCCGCCGAAGTCCTTGTTGTAGTAATCGTCGCCCGCCTTGTAGATCAAAGGATCGCGCAACGCGCCCGCGGGATCGGCGCCCAGGTGCACGGCGTAGCCCGTCGCCGGATGCTGGTTCGACGCGAACTGCGAGAACCCGAGCAGCACGTCGCCCACGGAATTCACGGCCAGATGGGCGTAGGCGTACCATTTGCCGCCGTTGGTGGCGGTGGCGGTCGGGTCTTCGAGGCGGCCGCCGTCCACGACGTTGAGTGACGCAGTGCTGAGCCGGGTCCACTGGATGCCGGTGTGGGTCAGCGATCCCGACGGGATGCCGACGGTCTGCGCGTAGTAGATGGAGCCGTCGCGCACCACGGGAGTCGAGCGGATGTAGGAATCCTGCGCCTCGAGTTTGCACGGCGTCGAGCCGCACGAACTTACGCCGCCGAGCGGCGCGGACTGCGGCAGAATGTTGCCGCCCGGCTGCGACCACGTGAGCCCGCGGCTCTTGTTCGTGCCGACCGTATACGACGGCGCCGCGGCGGTGCCCGTGATCCGGTCCACGCGATAGGTTCCACTGGTGACATGAGTCGGCACGTAGAGGATGCTGTCCGTGGCCGAATAGGTCGCCGCGGGGCAGGAGCAGAATCCGGTGCTGCCGAACAACGTGGTGCTGACGGCGCCCGCACGCAGCTGCGGGTAGTTCACGACCAGGCACTTCGACGTCACATAGGCGCCGCCACTGAGCGAGAACATGTTCACGTTGATCGCGATCCAGTTGCAATTGAACCCGATCGTGGGGAAGTCGGCCCACGAGGTGTTGCCCGCATCAGCGTCGATGCGCGCGAGGACGTAGGAGCCCGCGGGATCGTCGCTCGTCGACACTCCCACGAGGATCGAGGAGCTCGTCGTCTGGCCGTCCGATAGCGCGCACACGATCCAGCGATGGTTGTAGGGGTCGTAGAGCGTCTTCGGGTCGAACACGCTGCCGGCGCCGGTGATCCTCCAGAACGCGTCGGTCGCAACCGTCGATACGATCGACGCGTCGGACTTGCCGAGCACCCGGTAGTTGTTGTTGAGCCCCTCGAGCACGTCGCGCGGACCGACCGCGCCGTCACAGTCGGGCGGGATCACGCCGGAGCCGGCGCCGATCGCGGGAATATCGTCGAGTCCCTTGAACGTGAATGCCGGGGCCGGTGACGGTCCCGAAAACGGTACCACCGGCGGCAGCGCGACCCGTGGCGCCGGGGCGGGAGCGTTCCCGGGTTCGTGCTCCTCGCCCGATTCGTTGAGCGGCACCTTCCACGGCCGGACGACCCCGGGCGAGGACGGTCGCGCGGCGAGTTCGCGAAAATTCACGGTCGCAACCCGGACCGCCGCCACGCGGGTGCCGGTCAACACGGTTTCGGCGCCGGGCGCGGCGGCCGGCGCGAGGCGGGCATCGGCGAGGACCGCCAGGATCGTGAACCAGGCGGCGAATCCCGGCACCGGCGTGTTCCGGGGACGGACCGGCGCGGGGTCGAAAGGGCCGTGGTGCAAGCGGGCGACTCCGTTGCTAAGGTGGGTGCGGGAGGGCGCCCCGGAACTGCGCCTCCAACCGGCCTTCGAGGGAGATACCATCATGGGCTTCACGGTGCGACGCGTCGAGTACTACTACGCGACTCTGAACGAGCGCCCGGCCGAAGCCTATACGGCGCTCACGGCGCTGGCCCACCAGGGTGTGAGCTTCGTAGCGGTGACCGTGGTGCCGATGGGGCCCGACGGCACGCAGCTCACGATGTTCCCCGCGGAGCCCGCACGGCTGGTCGACGCGGCGCGCAAGGCCGGTCTGGCGCTCCATGGACCCACGACCGCGCTGCTCGTGCAGGGCCACGACGAGCTCGGCGCGCTCGCGACGATTCACGGCACCCTGCACGACGCGGGGGTCGAGGTGTTCGCATCGAGCGGCGTCGCCGATGGCCGCGGATACTATGGCTATATTCTCTACGTGCGACCCGAGCACGCGGAGCGCGCCGCGCAGGTGTTGCAGGCGACCTGAAGCACGGTGGCTGCGTCCGGCGTGTGGGTCGATTTTCCCGCCTGCGAGGCTGCCGGACAACCCCGCGCGACAAAGTTCGATGCTGACACACCCGGTGTGCGACAAGCTGCTATCTCCCGATATGAATTGGTCTTCGCGCATCTGGATCCTTGACGCATCGCACGCAGGATGTTCTCATTTTCACGGGTGTGTATCGCTAGCCCACGAATCACCCAACGAGCCGCAATCTCGACACCGCCCAGGTGTTCAGCCCGGATGTTCAGTGTTCCGGAGGACGTGACTCGTCACCGTCAAGGCCGACATGGGTACCGCATCCATGAGGTGACGTCTGATCCCGAGCAGTCCCATGTCTCGAGCGGGGCAACGCGCGCTCGCGGCGATCGCCGCCGGGTGGATGCTGTCCGCCGCGTCCGCCGCCGCCGCCACGTATTACGTCGACGGCGCCAATCCACTGGCTTCCGACAGTAACGCGGGCACCGCCGCCGCTCCCTACAAGACGATTTCCGCCGCGGTTACGGCGCGCGGCGCTGCGGGGACCACGATCCTCGTGAAGCCCGCGATCTATCGCGAGACGCTGACCCCCGGGGCGTCGGGCGCGGCGGGCAATCCGTTCGTGATCCGCGCCACCGGCCCGAACACCGTGATCGACGGCGCGGACGACTACGCGGTCGCTTCGAAGTGGACTCTGGTGTCGGGCGCGGTGTACCTCGCGTCGAGCGTGAAGGCCGCACCCAATCAGGTGTTCGCGGATGGGACCCGACTCTCCGCGAGCACTGCATCACCGGCGTCGATGCCCGCGCGCACGTTCCGCTGGGTGAGCGGCACCGGGCTCTATGTGAATGCGGGCGGCGGCAGTCCCGCGACGCATGCGGTGGCGGTGGGCGCGCGAACCTACGGCGTGAGGATCTCGGGTCGGACGTGGGTCACCGTGGCCGGATTCCTCGTCACGCGCACCGAGGACCGCGCAGTCTACTTGTCGAGTTCGGCGAACAACGTCGGGCTGGCGCGCAACACCGTGACGTTTGCGTACAAGTATGGCATCTACATCGCCGGCTGCACCACGGTGAACGTCGATTCGAACCTGGTGACGGACAATGCCGACCACGGCATCTATCTGAACTCGGGCGCCGCCGGATGTTTCGTTCGCGCGAACGAGTCGGCCCGCAACGTCAGGACCGATCTGTCGGCGGCGAACGGCATCTACGTGAACGCCTCGACCGGCAACCGGCTCGAGCGCAACCGCGTGCACGACAATTCCGGCTCCGGCGTCATGATCTACGGCACGAGCACGTCGACGCTGTCGCTCTACGATCAGGCGTGGGCGAACGGTGACCAGGGCGTCCGCGTGTCGGGCTCGACGGGCGTCCGGCTGCTCGGCGACGTCGCGCGCGCGAACGGCCAGCGCGGCATCGCGCTCGAAGGCGCCTCGACCGGCGCCACGATCGCGAACTGCATCGCGACCGACAACGGGCTCGCGACGGCCGGCTTCGATTTCGCTGTTCAGTCCGGCGCCCAGTCGGGACTGGCCTCGGACTACAACCTGTGGTGGAACTCCACGGCGCAGGCGCCATTCCAGTACGGATCCACCACCTACGCCACGCTCGCGGCATTCCGCACCGCGAGCGGCAAGGACGCGCATTCGGGGCAGCTCGACCCGCGCTTCGTCGACGGTGCGCACGCCGACTTCCACCTGCTGCCGGGCTCGCCCGCGATCGACGCCGCGAACGCCGCACCCGCCGACTGGCCCGTTACCGACGCCGACGGCCACGCCCGCGTCGACGACCCGCTCACGCCCAACACCGGTGCCGGCACGCCGGGCTACGCCGACCGCGGCGCGTACGAATACCAGCGGTTGCTGTCGCCGCCCGTCGCGGCGCTCAAGGCCACGCCCGCGTTCGGGGACGGGCCGCTCGCCGTCACGCTCGACGCGAGTGGCACCACGGACGCGGACGGCGGTTCCTTGACCTACCAGTTCGACTACGGCGACGGCGTCGGGTCGCTGGCCCAGAGCGCCCCGACGAGCCAGCACGTGTATGGCCCGGGCACGTGGACCGCGAAGGTGACCGTGACCGACAACACGGCGTTCACCGGCACTGCCATCACCCTGGTGACCGTGACTGTCCACAACGCGGTGCCGGTCCCTGTGCTCGGGGTGCGGTTCAAGGCGGCAGGCGCGATCACCCGCGGCGACACCGTCCTCGCCATTCCCGTCGTGGTGCGGCCGCCGTACTTCACGCCGCAGCCCGAACCCACGTTCGGCGGCCCGATGCGCCGCATCACCGGCGATGCGGGCACGACATTCCCGTTGCCGAACGGCGGTACCGGCACGTGGGGGACCGACGCGCGCCATCACTATTCCAAGGACCAGCCCTGGAGCGCGGACGGCTCGTTGATCTCGATCGACAACAACGGCGGCTCGCCGATCGAGCTGTTCCTCGACGGCAGGACGTATGCGGTCGCGAGAGGCCGCTGCCCGAACTATATCTCGGGCGATGACCGCTGGCATCCGAGCCCCGCGCACGCCCACGAGCGCATCAACGTCGTCGGCAACCAGTTGATGTGGTTCGACGTGGTGTCGTGCGTCAAGACCCGCAGCTGGACGCTGCCGTTCGCGGTGAACGGCATTGGCCCGAGCGAAGGCAACCCGTCGGATGACGGCCGGTTCGTGGCGCTCACCGACAGCGCGCGCGTGTTCGTGGTGGACATGGATCCGCAGCCGCCGCTGCAGGCCTACCCGGCCCAGCGCATTGGCCCCGCCATCGACGTGTCGAACTGCGGGCTCGCGGACGGCTGCCAGGTGGGCTGGGTGTCCATGTCCGCCTCCGGCAAGTACGTGGTCGTGAAATACATGAACGACCATCCGCGCGTCTACGACGTGAATCCGAACACGCTGGCGCTCACGCCGCACGTCATGCCGGCGAGCGCGGTGATCTGCTCCGGTGGCGACCCTGCGCAGGGCTGGATCTACGACCTCGGGCATCCGGACCTGGCGCTCGACCCCTACGACGACGACGAGGACGTGATCGTCGGACAGGAGCATTGCGGGCTCCACGACACCGTGGTGAACGGCCAGGTGATGGGCGGCGTGGCGATGGTGCGGCTGCGCGACGGCTACGTGACGTCGGTCACCGATCCCCAGAACGAGGCGCATCCGCATCACATCTCCGCGCGTAATCTGCGGCGGCCGGGCTGGGTCTACGTGGACTACTTCCCGACGCCGGGGGCGCGTTACGACGACGAGGTGGTGGCGGTCAAGATCGATGGCAGCCACACCGTGCAACGGCTCGCGCACAAGCACACGCTGTGGGTGAACTGCTATCGCTGCGAGTCGCACGCGGTGCCGTCGCTCGACGGCCGGCGGGTGATCTGGGCCAGCAACTGGGACGACCACTGCCTCGCATGCGGTCCCACCACCGATATTCGCGCCTACGTCGTCGACGCGTCGAACGCGTTCGTGCCCGACACGACGGCGCTCACGACCGCGGTGCTCGACGCCGGCGCGTCGCGGGATTCCGACGGCACCATCGCGTCCTACCGGTTCTTCTACGGCGACGGCGGCATCAGTCCCACGCAGCCGGTCAGTCTCGTCACGCGCGATTATCGCCCCGGCACGTGGCGCACGTCCGTCACGGTCACCGACAACCTGGGCGCGCGCGATTCGTCGGTGGCTTCGCTCGTCGTGCCACGGGCCAACCGTCCTCCCAACGGCACCATCGTGAGCCCGGCCATCGACGTGACGATCGCGGTGGGGCAGAGCCTCACGCTCACGGGCGCGGCCTCCGATCCCGATGGCAACCTGCCGGTCTCGTGCCTGTGGAACCTGGGCGGCGCCGGTCCGAACTACCGGGCGATCAGTCCCGGCACGGTCGCGTTCACGCGCACCGGCAGGTTCGTGGTGACGCTGCTCGCCACCGACGCGCTGGGGCTCGACGATCCGACCCCGGACAGCGTCGTGGTGATCGTGACTCCCTCCAACGGACGACCGCCCATCGTGACGGCCCCGCTCACGGTGAAGGCCAACGAGCTGCAGGCCCTGTCGTTCGACGTCTCGGCCGTCGACCCCGACGGCCAGCCGATCGCTTCGCTGACCGCGAATCTCGCCGGATTGCCGGTCGGCAACACCGCCACGTTCACGCCCAACGCCACGAACACGGCGGGAACGTTCCGCTGGACGCCGTCGTCGACTGCGGGTGGCGGTGCGGGTTATTCCGTGACGTTCACCGCCGCAAACGACCTGTCGGGCAGCGGAGCCACGCACATCGACGTCGCCGACGTCTCGGGCCCCGACCTCATGCCCAATGGATCGTTCGAGTCCTCGACGGCGGGGTGGGGACCGAACGGCGCGGCCACACTTAGCCGCACGTTTACCGGGCAGGACGGCAAGTGGTCGATGCTCGTCACCGGGTCCACGGCCCCGGGCATGTTTGGCGCCAACGACAGCCCGAACGCGATCCTGGCGACGCTCGGGGCCGGGATTCGCTACCGCTACACGGCCTGGGTGCGATCCGTGACGAACACTGGCCATGCCCGGCTGCGCGTGCGCGAATACGACCATGGCGTCCAGGTCGGCACGATCGCCTACTCCCTGCCGCTCACGCTGTCACCGACGTGGCAGTCCCTCACGCTCGACTTCGTGTGCTCCGTTGGCGGCAGCACGCTCGACTTCCAGGTGCTCGACGATCCGCTGGTGCCGAACGAGTCGTTCCAGGCCGACAACATCTCCACCGTGATCATCCCGAACGTGGGCCAGGGGGTGCTCAGTGTGGCGGATTCCATACAGGCGCCGGTCGCCCTCGGTCGCGCGATGCTGGCGCCGTCGATCGTGCCACATCCGGTTTCGGGCACGTCGATCATCCGGTTCTCCACCACGCGTCGCGGGCCCGTCGAGCTCACGCTGCACGACCTGGCGGGCCGCGCGGTGCGAACCCTGATCCACGATCCGAACGCCGCCGCCGGCGCGCATCAGGTCGCGATGCGCAATTCGCTCCCGGCCGGAATCTACTTCTGGAAGCTGAGCACGCCGGATCTGCGAACCACGGGCCGGATGGTAATCCTGAATTAGGACGGAACGACCCTGGCGGCGGCCTCACCGCCCGCTCAGGACTTGAGCGATCCCGCGATGTGCGTCATGACGTCGGACACCTGGGCGTAGCCGGTCTCCAGCAGGAAATGGGAGTTCCGCCCGTAGGACTTGTGCCCGAGGATCCAGAAGTCGGGCTCGGGGTTCGCGAGCACGTCGGCGCCGAAGCCGGGGGTGGTGAGGCAATCTCCGGGGTCCGCGCCCAGCAGCGCCGTTGCGAGGCTCAGCGGCGCGCGGGTCGAGTCGCACTCGTGCACCTTGAGCTCGCGATAGATCGCGTTGTCGGGACCGAAGCCGGCGGCGATCAGCACCTGGTCCACCTCCTCGACGCGCGTCTGTCCTCCCGCGACCATCGCGACACGATATCGATGCGTGGCCGAGTTGAACTCGAACCCGTCCACGTGCACGCCGCCGGCGTGCGTCACCGCGGGCTCGGCGCCGCCGAGCACCGCGCGCGCCCGCGCATGCAACTCGCGGCGGCCGGGCAGCGTATCCTCGCGCGGCGGGTAGAGCGCCGCCGCCGCGTGACGCGTCGCCCACGCCACGCTGGTGTTCGGCACCTGCGCGGCGAGCGTGACCAGGTCGAGGACCAGCGTCGCCGCCGAGGCCCCGGAGCCGATCACCAGCGTGCGGCGGCCGGCATGGCGCTCGCGCCGCAGTCCCAGCACGTCGTCGACGTGATACGACATCTGCGGCGCCAGGTACAGCTCGCCACGCGCCGGGATGCCGCCGTCGCCGCCCCAGTTCGGCGAACCGTAGACGCCCGAAGCGTCGATCACCGTGAACGCGTGCAGCAGGTTCTCGCGGCCCGACGCGTCGCGCACCAGCAGCCGGAACGGATGCTCGCGTCGCGCGTCCGTGGCCAGCGTGTCCTGCTTGAGCGCGCCGCTGCGGCTCATCGCCACGACCTGGGCGTGCAGGTGGACGCGGTCCTTCAGCTCGGGCAGCTTCGCGAGCGGGTCGAGGTAGCCCTCGGCCAGCTCGCGCCCGGTGGGAACCGCGTCCAGGTCGGGGCGCGTCCAGCCCGCGCGCTCGAGCCGCGCCGTGGAGCTGGGGCCGAGGTTCATGCGCCAGGGCGTGAACATCCTCACGTGACCCCAGGCGTGGACGTGGGCGCCGGCCTCGCCGCGCTCGAACACGTGCACGTCGAATCCGGCGTCGAGTCCGGCCGAGGCGGCCTCGAGGCCGATGGGTCCGGCGCCTACGATCGCGAGCGTGTTGCGTGCGGGTGCGGGCATGGAGTGTAGTCCTCTCGTGAACGGGCGATCGGGGTCGTTCAGGCTACCCTATCCGGGCGGGATTGCGCTCATCGCGGCCGCGATGCTGCTCGTGCTGGTCCCGGGCAGCCTGTTCGAGCCGTTGTTCAGCGACGACTACATCGCACTCGCGCTCGCGAGCATGCTGGCGTTCGCGCACCGGCGGACCGGGTTCGCGTGCGCGGCGCTGGCAGTCGCCCTGCTCAGCAAGGAGACGGCAGCGAGGCCGTCAGGGCTGATAGTCCGCGTGCACCGCGTCCTTGGGCGACAGGATCGGATCCGCGAGCGGCCATTGAATCTTGAACGCAGGATCGTTCCAGCGCAGGCCGCGCTCCGCATTCGGCGTGTAGAACTCGGTCACGAGGTACAGCACCTCGCTGCGATCGGTGAGCGCCTGGTAGCCGTGGCCGAACCCCTGCGGCACGTAGAACATCCTGCGGTTCTCGGCGGAGAGCTCGACGCCGAACCACTGGAGATACGTGGTGGATTCCTTGCGCAGATCCACGATCACGTCCCAGATGGCCCCGGCGATGCAGCGCACCATCTTGACCTCGGCGTGGGGCGGAAGCTGGTAGTGCAATCCGCGCAGCGTGCCCTTCTCGTGGTTGTACGACATGTTCGCCTGGGTGATGACGTTCACGAGCCCGTGATCCGCCAGCTCGCGCTGGCAGAACGCACGCGCGAAGAATCCACGTTCGTCCTCACGCGGTTCGAGCTCGATCACGAATGCGCCCTTGAGTGGCGTTTCGGTGAAGATCATGGCAATCCCTCGTCAGTGACCGGAACGGCTGCGCTGCCGGCGCGCGGCCGCCTCCGTGCGCAGTCGCGTCAGGGCAACCACATCAATTGATCGTCCAGCCGGTGTTCCTGGATGAGGTGCAGCAGCTGCTTCAAACGCGTGAATTCGCGGCCGTCGAAGCGCTCGTAGTCGAGCGCGAACTTGCGGAACGCCTCGTAGAGCTCCACGATGCCCAGCTCCACCGACCATTGCGGCTGAAACTCGGGCAGCACCCGCCGAATCTTGGCGAAACTCACATTGTAGTTGCGCGCATCCGCCGACACGCCCTCCGCAAACGCCACGGTGCTCGCGGGCACGACCTTCGCGACGGACTCCGCGATGTCGCGCACCTGCCAGTTGTCCTCCTCGCGGCCGACATTGAACGCCTGATCGTGAACGCGCTCACGCGGAACCGACAGCGCGGCGATCACCGCGCGCGTCATGTCCTGAATATGCACGAGCGGGCGCCACGCGCGGCCGTCGCTCATCAGTGTCACCTTGCCGGTCGTCACCGCCCACGCCACCAGGTTGTTGACCACCAGGTCGACGCGCAGCCGCGGTGAATAGCCGTAGGCGGTGCCGTTGCGCAGGAACGTGGGGGAGAACCGGTCGTCCGCCATGCGCGACAGCGCCCGCTCGGTGTCGACCTTGGAGCGCGCGTACGCGGTGAGCGGGTTCATCTCGGACGTCTCGTCGAGCTGGCCGCCGGCGGCGCTCGATCCGTAGATGCTGCACGAGGACGCGAACACGAACCGGTGAACCCCGGCCTGCTTCGCGAGCTCTGCGAGGCGCACCGACGCCTTGAGATTGATGTCGTCGGTGAGCCTCGGATTGAGCTCGCCGGTCGGATCGTTCGAGAGCGCGCCGAGGTGCACGATCGCATCGGCGCCGCGCAGATCGTCGGCGGTGAGCTCACGCAGGTCGCGCTGGACCTGGCGCGCCACGCCGGTGCGGTCGATGGGCCCCAGGATGCAGTCGCGGTAGAAGCCGGTATCGATGCCCCACACCTCGAACTCCCGCTCGCTCAGCATCGGCGTCATCACCGTTCCGACGTATCCCAGATTGCCCGTCACCACGACACGCATGGGGGGTTCCGCTCCTTCGAGATGTGGGTAGGGTTCAGCCGAGTGTCGCGTGGCGGGCGCCCGCGGCGCGCGCCGCCGGCGCGAGCTGCGCATCGGATCCGGTGCGCGGTCCCCGGCGTTCGAGGAGCTCGTCGATCCGGTCCGCGACGTGACGTGCGAATGGTATCGAGCACGTGAACGCCGGCGACACCGCGTTGAGGACGTGAAACGACCCCGCGTCACCCTCGGTGACGAAATCCATCACCAGCGTGCGATGCTTCACGTCCAGCAGCTGTGCGCGGATTCCGGGCTTACCCCACGTGGTCCAGTCCTTCGGCCGCACGCCATCGAGCAGCTCCGAAGCCTGCGATACGAGATACGGGCGATGGTACTTTCTCATCTCCTCGCGGGCAAGACCGCGGAAGTCGAACCCGGCGCGGAACAACAACCCCAGCGACGCCCCCAGCACCTCGGCGAGCTCGGAGGCGTGGAAGTTCGAGAGCCACCCGTACTGTTCGCGCCACAGGCACGGGATCGCCGTCGGTCCGATCTTCGCGTGACCGTCGACCGTGACCGTGAAGTGCACGCCGAGGAACGGATACTTGAGATCCGGCACGGGGTACACATTCGTTCGCAACGAGCCGTCGGGCTCGCTCGAGTACAGATACAGCCCCTTGAACGGCAGGATTCGATAGTCGCCCGAGAATCCGTAGTCGCGCGCGACGCGATCGGCATACAGCCCGGCGGTGTTGATCACGTAGCCGGCGCCGATCGGTCCCGCGCTGGTTTCGACCTCGTCGCCGCGACGGCCGCGATACGCCACGCCGGTGCGTATCGTCACCCCTTCGGCGGTCGCGTCGCGATGCAGCGCCGCCATGACCGCGGGCGGGTTCACCGTGGTCGTGGTCGGCGACCACAGCGCGCGCTCGAACGTCTTCACGCGCGGCTCGATCCTGCGCGCATCGGCCGCGGTCACGAGCTCGACGGGCACGCCGTTGGCCGCGGCGCGGCGAGACAGCTCGTCGAGGCTCGCGAGCTCGGTCGCGTCGCGCGCCACCACCAGCTTGCCGCAGCGGTTCATGGGCAGCCCGCGCTCCTCGCAGTAGGCGTGCATCGCGAGGTTGCCCTCGCGGCAGAAGCGCGCCTTGAGGCTGTCGGCGGTGTAATAGAACCCCGCGTGCAGCACGCCGGTGTTGCGGCCGCTCGCATGCCGCCCGAGTTCGGGTTCCTTGTCGATCACGGTGACGCTCGCGCCGGCGTGGCGCCGCCGCAGCTCGCGCGCGATGCACATGCCGATCACTCCGCCGCCGACGACGAGGAAGTCCGTGGTGGAGGAGCTCATGTCCGGCGGAACCCGGGGCCTGACGCCCGGTGCGCAAGCGTGCTCACGCCCAGACCTTCCACGGTGCGGCGCCGCTCGCCCACAGCCGCTCGAGCTCCTGCTTCTCACGCAGCGTGTCCATCGGCTGCCAGAATCCGTCGTGCCGGAACGCCACGAGCTGGCCATCGCGTGTCAGGCGTTCCATGGGCGCGCGCTCGAGCGGCTCGTCGTCTCCCTTGATGTAGTCGAACACCCGGGGTTCGAACACGAAGAACCCGCCGTTCACCCAGCCCTCGGCGCCCGCCGGCTTCTCCTCGAAATGGGTGACCTCGTCGCCGGTGATGCCGAGCAGTCCGAAGCGCGTCGGGGGCCGCACTCCGGTCACGGTCGCGACCTTGCCGTGACGCTTGTGGAACGCGAGCAGTTCCTTGATCGGGACGTTGCCGACGCCGTCGCCGTAGGTGGCCATGAACGTCTGGTCGCCGATCCACGGTTGCAGCCGCTTGATGCGGCCGCCCGTCATGGTCTCGGGCCCGGTGTCGACCAGATCCACCTTCCATCCCGGCTGGCGGCCATGGTGAACGCGGGTCTTGCCCTGCGCGAGGTCGATCGACAGGTCGTTGTTGATCTCGTAGAAATTCAGGAAATACTGCTTGATCGCCTCACCCCGGTAGCCGAGCGCGATCACGAACTCGTCGAACCCGTGATGGGCGTAGATATTCATGATGTGCCACAGGATCGGTTTGCCGCCGATCTCCACCATCGGCTTGGGCCGCAGCGCCGTCTCTTCGGAGAGACGGGTGCCGAGCCCGCCGGCGAGAATCGCGACTTTCACGAGATCACCTGGATTGTTGAAGGTGGGGAGCACGCGTTGCACGGGGCTTTGGTCAGCCCCCGAGCCGCCACGGGTCTGCCGCAGCGTTCAAATCTACCCGCTCGCACGGCGCCGCGCGAACGGGCCATCCGGCATGGGAACGCCCTGACCGGTACCGCCCAAAGTCCCATTCCCAGGGCCCGCCTGGGTATCGGCCTCCGGCGGCACGGCCTTGACCAGACCGTGCAGATTGCAAAGGATGAGGGGTCGTCCGTCCCCGCATGGGGGCGCCGCCCGAACCCCTGGCGCGAATCGGAGCCATCCATGAAGATCCTGATCACCGGTGCGACCGGGTTCATCGGTTCGCAGATCGTCCGGGCGCTGCTGGCCCAGGGGCATGAGGTCCGCGCCGTGGCGCGTGCCGGCAGCGGGCGCGAGCGTCTGGCGGACGTCGAGGGCCGGATCGAGTGGCGCACCGCCGATGTGTTCGGTGACCCGTCGATCGACCGCGCCGCGCTGTGCGCCGGCGTGGAGCTGTGCATTCACTCGGCGTGGTACGCCATACCCGGCAAGTATCTCGAGGCTCCCGAGAACATCGAGTGTCTCAACGGGACGGTCGCACTACTGAAGGCGCTGGCCGATGCGTCGGTGAAGCGCGCCGTGTTCGTGGGTACGTGCTTCGAGTACGATTTCGACTACGGCTGGCTGTCGGAGACGACGCCGACCAAGCCGGCGAGCTTCTACGCGGCGGCCAAGGTCTCGACCCGGCTGCTGTGCGAGCAGACCGCGCGGGCTCGCGGCATCGAGTTCGCATGGGTGCGGCCGTTCTACCAGTATGGCCCGCACGAGGACGCCCGCCGGCTTGTCCCGTACGTGATCGACACGCTGCTGCGTGGCGAGGAGGCCGGCCTCACACGCGGGCTCCAGGTGCGCGACTTCCTCCACGTAGCGGACGTGGGATCGGCGATCGCGGCCGCCGCCACGAGCGACCTCACGGGCCCGGTCAACATCGGCTCGGGCCAGCCGGTGACGGTGCGCGAGATCGCCACCACGATCGCCGCCATCCTCGGCATGGAAGACCGCGTCCGGTTTGGCGCGCGCCCCGACAATCCCACCGATCCACCGTTCATCTGCGCGAACATTGCGAAGCTGGAGCGGGCGACGGGGTGGGCGCCGAGGTTCGATCTGCGGTCGGGGCTCGCGGACACGATCGCGTCGCGGCGTGCCGCGGCGCAGCTGCCCCGAACGTAGCGGATCGCGGATGGAGCGCGCGGGGAGCGGTTAGACCGCCTCACCAGAATTCCCCGACGATCGGCGCGTGATCCGAAGGCGCCCCCGGGCCGTCCAGTCCCTTCACCGTGAAGCCGTCGCCGCCGTGCCAGCCGCGGCCCGCGAACCAGTCGAGCCGCAGCCCCGCCCGGCCCTCGGCCCACGTCAGCACCCGGGTGAACGGCGTGCGCAGCGCTGCCGGCACGGCGTTCCACTCGTCGATGCGTTGGAACCGGAGCTGCAGCGTCGGCTCGCGATCGACGAACCGGTTCCACTCGAAACCCGCCTCCCGCAGCGCTTCGAACAGCGGCTCCCGCATCGTGCCGCGATCGGGGAACAGCAGCCGGCGGCGCAGCGCGACATCGGGCTCGAACAGCATCGTGCGCGCGCCGGACAGCACGCTCTCCGGGCGTCCGCGGTCGAACGTGTGGGTGTTGAAGTCACCGGCGATGATCACGGGACGCGACTCGTCGCCGAGCGCGCGCAGCAGCGTGCGCATCTGCGCGGCGCGATGCTTGCGCGTGCGATGGACTTCGAGGTGCACCGCGACCGCGACGAACGGGGCGCCCGGGCGTTCGATCGCCGCGATCAGCGCGATGTGACGGCCGTACATGCCCTCGGCCTCGAACTGGAACCGCTCGGGGCTCGGCAGCTCGATCACCCGCACGCCGGCGAACGGCCAGCGCGACAGCATCGCGAGGCCATAGAGCGATTCCTCGTTGACCGCTCCCCGGGCGAGCGCGGAGTCCTCGTTGCGGCCGATCGTGGTCTCGAGGAACAGCGGCGCCCACGCACCATGGAAGCCGAGGCCCGCGGCCAGCTCCAGGGCCACGTCGTGATTCCCGGAGCGGGCCATGCCGAGATCGCATTCCTCGAGGAACACGATGTCGGCCTCCGCGAGCGCCGGGTGACCGCGGAGCGCCGCGGCCGCGCGGTCGAAACCATTGCCGTGCTCCACGTTCCATTGCACGGCGCGCAGCCGGTCCGAATGGGGAGACATGGACGGCGGAGACGCCGGATCACAACGGCGGATCGTGCCGAGCAGGGCGGCGAGACGTGGCTCGAGCTCTGGCCATTCGGCGCTGGAACGAAGGTCTGCCAGCGTTCGATGGGGTCTGAGCGATCGAACCGCCTGCCGGCAGCACTCGAGGAACAAGGGGTCACGGGACATCGATGGCCGAAGGTACCCACCTGGCTCGCGCGCCGGGTCAGCCGCGCGTGAAATCGCACCAACTCTATTTTCGGACTGGGCACGAGGACTAAGGCTCGATGCGGGCCTCGGACGGCTTCGAACCGCGCGTCGCGAGCCACACCGCCAGCGTCCAGGTCGGGGCCATGTCCACGACCGGCAGCAGCTTGGCAATGAAGCTCGGCAGGAACATCCAGTGCCAGCCGACCAGCCAGATCATCACCGCGCCGACGACGACGTCCATGGCGTCGTTGATCGGGGAGGCCGCTCCGCCGATGACCAGCGGGAGCAGCACCCACTGCATGCCGTCGACCGCCAGCGCTATCAACAGCGCGACGTTCTTGCGGGTAAGGTTCTTGTCAGGCGCTCGGTTTTGCGGCGGCATCCAAACCTCCTAAACTCTGGATTCGACTCCGTACCCCCAAGTTTCCGGGTCGCACCACCTGGCTGTAAAGGAGAATGCGCGCGCGATGCACCGCCCCACGACCTTTGGAGCGCTCAAGGCCACCGGCTACCGGCCCCGCTCCGTCAAAGACGAAATCCGCTCGAACCTGATCGCGCGGCTCAAGGCCCGACAGCCGCTGTTCCCGGGTGTGGTCGGCTACGAACACACCGTCGAGCCGCAGATCGTCAACGCCCTGCTGTCGCGTCACGACTTCATCCTGCTCGGCCTGCGCGGCCAGGCCAAGACGCGCGTGCTGCGCTCGTTGATCCAGTTCCTCGACGAGGCGGTGCCGACGGTCGAAGGCTGCCCGCTCAACAGCGACCCCTACCTGCCCCTGTCGCACCACGCGCGCACGCTGCTCGAGACGCGCGGCGACGATGCGCCGATCGTGTGGCTGGGCCGCGAGCAGCGCTACCAGGAGAAGCTGGCGACCCCCGATGTGACGATCGCTGACCTGATCGGCGACATCGATCCGATCAAGGCCGCGACGCTCCGGCTCGACTATTCCGACGAGCGCGTGATCCATTACGGCATCATCCCGCGCACGAATCGCGGCATCTTCGCGATCAACGAGCTGCCCGACCTGCAGCCGCGCATCCAGGTGGGCCTGCTGAACATCCTCGAAGAGAAGGATTTCCAGATCCGCGGGTTTCCGGTGCGCATGCCGCTCGACGTGATGATGGTGTTCTCGGCGAATCCCGAGGACTACACGAACCGCGGCAACATCATCACCCCGCTGCGCGACCGCATCAATTCGCAGATCATCACGCACTATCCGCTGCAGCGCGAACACGGCATGGCGATCACCGCGCAGGAATCGTGGGTCGATCGCGCCGCCGGCGTCGAGGTTGTGGTGCCGCCGTTCATGCGCGAGCTGGTCGAGGAGGTCGCGGTGCAGGCGCGCCGCAGCGAGTACGTCGACCAGAACTCCGGCGTGTCGGCGCGGCTGCCGATCGCGCTGATCGAGAATCTCGTGTCGAACGCCGAGCGCCGCGGGCTGCTGGCCGGCGAGGCCCGCGTGCTGACGCGGGTGTGCGACCTGCAGCAGGCGGTGTCCGCGGTCAGCGGCAAGGTGGAGCTGGTGCTCGAAGGCGAACAGGAGGGCGCGCTCAACGTGGCGCGCGCGCTGCTCGGCCGCGGCATCAAGGCGCTGTTCTCGCAGCGGTTTCCCGACGCCTACAAGCCGCGCCGCACGCGGCGGTCGGCAGGCATCGAGACGTCGGGCGCCGAGAGCGAGGTCGCGTCGAGCGAGTACCGTCCGGTGCTCGAATGGTTCTCGGCCGGCAACCACATCGAGATCTCGGACGACATGCCGCAGGCGGGTTATGCGAAGACGCTCGGCGGCGTGAAGGGCCTGCGCGAGCTCGCGGTGAAGTACCTGGGCCCCGAGGGCCCCGAGGAGACCGCGGTCGCGATGGAGTTCGTGCTCGAGGGCCTGCACCAGAACTCGATGCTGTCGCGCGAGCGCACCGATGGCACCGGCACGTCGTACAAGGACATGTTGAAGAGCATGCTGTCGGGCATGGGGGACGACTGAGCGGGGGTTTGCCCGGAGCGAACCGGCAGCGCGACGCGGGCGGCGGCGCTGCAGGCGGGACAGGCGTGCGATTCCACATACGGCCGGACGGGAACTGACCCATGCGCTTCGACTATTCCAAATGGCAGGGTCCCAAGCCCGGCGATTCCGAGTTCCACAAGCAGTTGATGGAGATCTATCGCAATCTGCTGCTGCAGGCGGGCGGCGATGTCGAAGAAGCGCTCAAGTGGATGGAGCACTTCGGCGAGCAGTACGGGTTCTTCAACGACGCGTTCGGCATCGACGACTTCAAGAAACTGCTGGAGCAGACCGGCGAGGCCGAGCGTAAGCCGTCCGGTTTCCAGATGACGTCCAAGGGCGAGAAGCGCATCCGCCAGGATTCGCTGAACGAGATCTTCTCCACGCTCGAAGCCGGCGGCCCCGGCGATCACCGTACCCCGGTCGCGGGCAAGGGCGGCGAGCGGCTGTCGGAGACGCGCTCGTACCAGTTCGGCGACAACCTCTCGGACTTGGACCCGCTGACCACGATGGGCAACGTGGTGAAGAACCACGGCATCGACGACCTGCAGGTGACCGAGGAGGACCTCGCGGTCTACGAGAGCGAGCACCTGTCGGCGTGCGCCACGGTGCTGATGGTCGACGTCAGCCACAGCATGATCCTCTATGGCGAGGACCGCATCACGCCGGCCAAGAAGATCGCGCTCGCGCTCACCCAGCTCATCCAGACCCGCTACCCCAAGGACTCGCTCGACGTGGTGTTGTTCGGCGACGATGCCGCGCAGGTGCCGCTCCGTGACCTGGTGAAGATCCAGGCCGGTCCCTACCACACGAACACGCGCGCCGGCCTGCAGCTCGCGCGCCGGCTGCTCGAGTCGCACAAGGGCGTGAACAAGCAGATCTTCATGATCACCGACGGCAAGCCGTCGGCGATCCGCGAGTACGGCAAGCTCTACAAGAACCCGTTCGGGCTCGATCCCAAGATCGTGAACAAGACGCTCGAAGAGGCGTCGTTCTGCCGCAAGAAGCGCATCACGATCACCACATTCATGCTCGCCACCGACGTCCCGCTGCTCGAGTTCGTGCGCAAGCTCACCGCGCTCAATCACGGGCGCATCTACGAGACCGATCCCAACAATCTCGGCGCCTACGTGTTTCGTGATTTCGTCCGGAACCGCAGGAAGCGCCTGCACTGATGCACGGCCTGCGCCGCCGGATTCCCGTGTTCGAGGCGGCCGTCATCGCGGCCGCCCTGCTGGGCACCGCGCAGCTCGCGGCCTGCTCGCGGCTGCCGTTCCATTCGCACACCGTGAAGCTCGGCGACATCCGCGTGTACTACGAGGTGCACGGTCACGGGAAGCCGTTGCTGCTGCTCCACGGCGGCGCCGGCGACGGGCGCCAGTTCTCGAACCAGGTGCCCGCGTTCGAGAAGAAGTTTCGGGTGATCGTGCCCGACGAACGGGCGCAGGGCCGCACCACCGACGGCGCTGGACCGCTCACGTACCACGTGATGGCGGAGGACATGATCGCGCTGATGGATCACCTGCATCTCGAGCGCGTCGATATCATGGGCTGGAGCGACGGCGGCATCATCGGTCTCGACCTCGCGATCCATCATCCGGACCGTATCGCGCACCTCGTCACATTTGGCGCGAACTTCCATCCGGCGGGGTTGCGGGACGATGATCGCGAGTGGCAGGCGACCGCGAGCGCCGAGAGTTTCGGTCCCGACTCGAAGACCGCCTACGAGAAACAGAATCCCGATCCCGGCCATTGGGAGATCGCGATGAACAAGGTGCTCGACATGTGGCGCACCGAGCCGCGCATGTCGCTCGCCGAGCTGGCATCGATCCGGGCGAAGACGCTGATCTGCGCCGGCAACCGCGACCTGATCAAGCCCGCGCATACCGATTCGCTCGCCCGCGCGATTCCCGGAGCCTGGCTGTGGATCGTGCCCGATGCGAGCCACAGCGCCATGATGGAACACCCGGAGCTGGTGAACCGCGTGGTGCTGGCGTTTTTGGCGGACCGGGCGCTACCGGCGGGGACGGCAGTCCGTTGAGCTTCGCCCGGTGAAACCAGGGCTCGCCTCGATTCACATCCGGCCCGGGCATCCGGATTTTCTCGATCTGCCCTGGGGAATCCCGTTCGCCAAGTGGGCGGCGCATTGCACGCGGCTGGTCGAGGTGCAGCGCGGTCTGTCGCGGCACGAAGTGCTGTTCGTCGGCTACGAGGCCGGCGTTTACGCGCTCAAGGAGCTGCCGGAGCCGTCCGCCGAACGCGAGTACGATGCGCTGCGCGCGCTCGAGGAGCGCAAACTCCCCGCGGTCACCGCAGTCGGGCATGCGCGCGTGCTCACCGCGGACGACACCACCAGCGTGCTCGTCACCCGCTATCTCGATTTCTCGCTGCCCTACCGCACGCTGTTCATGCAGCCGGGCCTGGCGCGGTATCGCGAGCGGCTGCTCGACGCGATGGCGAGCCTGCTCGTGCGCCTGCACGTCGCGGGCGTCTACTGGGGCGACTGTTCGCTCTCGAACACGCTGTTCCGCCGCGATGCGGGAGAGTTGCAGGCGTACCTCGTGGACGCCGAGACCACCGAGGTCCACGACGAGCTGTCGAAGGGCCAGCGCGCACAGGACGTCGACATCATGGAGGAGAACGTGTCGGGCGACATCGCCGACGTATCCGCGTGGGTCGATCTGCCGTCGGGCGCGCCGTTCGGCGACATCGCCACCAGCATCCGCGAGCGCTATGACCGGCTGTGGACCGAGGTGACGCGCGAGGAAATCCTTGCGCCGAGCGAGCGCTACCGGATCCACGAGCGCATCCGCACGCTCAACGAGCTCGGCTTCTCGGTGGGCGAGATCGAGCGGGTCGCGACCGGGCTCGGCGACCAGCTACGGATGCGCGCGATGGTCACCGACCGCGACCACCATCGCCACCAGCTCCACAGCCTCACGGGACTCGTGGCCGAGGAGCGCCAGGCGACGCAGATCCTGAACGAAGTCCGCGAGCTGCGCGCCACGCTGTCGCGCGAGCTCAATCGCAGCATCCCCCTGAGCGTCGCGGCGATGCGCTGGCGCGACAAGCGCTTCGACCCCGCGGTGCACCGGCTTGGTGCCCTCCCCGGAGCTTCGGCGGACGTGGTCGAGCTCTATTGCGAGGTGCTCGAGCACAAGTGGTTCCTGTCCGAGGAGGCGCGGGAGGACGTCGGCCTCGAACACGCGGTCGACGATTTCGTGCGGCGCTTTCGTCCGCGGCCGGCGCAGGGGCCGGATGGTAAGACTATGGTGTAGAAGGTCGAAGAGGTGAGCGGCTGAATCGGGCGGTCTCGAAAACCGATTCGGGTCATGAACGATGGAATTCGCTCAAGCCCCTCGAAGACATTGCGCGGCAGCGAAGTCAGAACAGCCCCCGGCGCAGGGGCCGGCGTCGGAGAATCCGCCGGCGGCCTAATCGGGAGACGGTGCGCTCGGCGCTCATTTCGGAGGCGGGCACCGCCACCGGTCCTTCGTGATCCGGACGCCGCGCTCGACTATGCTTCGAGTGCCGGGGCTGTCGGGCGTCGAGGCGGCGCATCACATCGGCGGCCGCGCGCACCTCGTGTTCGTCACCGCCTACGACCAGTACGCGGTGCAGGCGTTCGCGCAGGGCGCGCTGGACTACCTCGTGAAACCGGTGGAGCCGGCGCGCCTGGCCGAGACCGTGGCACGCCTCAAGGACCGCCTCCAGGCGGCACAGCCGGCGCGGAATACCGATGCGCTGCTGCAACAGCTTGCCGCGCAGCTCGCGCAGGCGCTGGGCGGTGCAGCGGCGCCGTCGCTGCGCTGGATTCGCGCGCAGGTGGGATCGACCGTGAGGCTGATTCCGGTCGAAGACGTCGACTACCTGCGTTCGGACTCGAAGTACACGATGGTCGCCTGGCGTGGGGACGCGGGCGAGCCTCAGGAGGCGCTGGTCCGTGTGGCGCTGAAAGATCTGGCCATCCAGCTCGACCCGGCGCAATTCGCACAGGTGCACCGATCGGTGGTGGTCAATCTGCGCGCCATCAGTCATGTCACGCGCGGCGACGAGTCCGCCGATATTCATTTGAAGGGCCGCGAGGAGGTGCTGCCGGTCAGCCGCAGCTACCTCCATCTGTTCCGCCAGATGTGAGCGTTGCGGGGCCGCCGCAGATGCGCGGACAACGCCTCGAACCCCCCCCATGATCCGGACGGCACCGCCGTTCATCCTCCCCCGGCGTGCCTCGTCGCAACGGCCCGTAATTCATCGCATGCGCCTTCCGGGCACCGGTCCGAGCGGCCAAACTTCCCGGTGCAGACACTCCTCGGGAGGCCCCATGACAAGCAGGACGAACGCAAGAATCGCCGGCATCACGTTGCTGCTCTACATCGCTGTCGGGATCACACAGATGGTGCTGTCCAGCGGCATGTCCAGCGCAGGCGGGACGGCCGCGAAGCTCGTGCTGATTGCCCAGCACGCGCCCCAGGTCCGGATCAACATCCTGCTCACGCTGCTCACGTGTGTGATCGCCCTGACGCTGGCCGTGGCGCTGTACGGCCTCACGCGTGGCGTCGACCGCGACCTCGCGACGCTCGCGCTCTGCTGCCGCGTGGGCGAGGGGCTGATGGCCGCCATCGCTCCCATGGCGTCACTCGGGCTGCTGTGGCTTGCCACGAGCGGCGCCGGCCCCGGAGCGCTCGATGCCGGGGCCGTGAACGCGCTGGGCGCCTGGTTGCTGAAGATGCGCGGCTGGAATACCGGCGTCGGCGCGACCCTGTTCGCCGTGGGCAGCACGCTGTATTGCTGGCTGCTGTTGCGCGGCCGCATGATTCCCCTTCCGCTCGCCTGGCTGGGCCTGGTCGCGTCGATCGTGCTCGTCGTGGGCCAGCCGCTCCAGCTTATCGGGCTGCTCAGCGGAACGGTCATGCAGTTCCTGTGGTTGCCGATGGCGGCGTTCGAGATTCCGCTGGGCTTCTGGCTGTTGCTCGAGGGCGTGCGCGCCGCGGAGGCCGAATGACCACTAAAACTCCCCGATTTCTCCATGGCACTGTACTCTGACGCCAGACTGGCTCACGGGAGCGTTCGGCTGCCCAAACAATCCTGCGACTTTCCGATCCCCCCAGGTGTCTCCGTACCGAGGACCTCAACGGCCCTCGACGCTCAGGAGAGCAATGAACGACCGAACGGAAGCCCGGTGGGCGCGGCTGATCGCGCTCCTCGAGCCGATCCACCATCAGGCCACGGCGACGGCGCGGCGGTTGTGCCGCTCGCAGGCGGAGGGGGACGACCTCTATCAGGAGGCCGTGGTCCGGGCGTTCGACAAACTGCACACCCTGCGCGACGAGACGCGGTTCCGGTCCTGGTTCTTCGCCACGCTGCTGTCCCGGCACCGGACCCGCGTGCGGCGGTCGTTCTGGCGGCGTTTCCTGCCATGGGAGGCGGCGTTTCCGAATGGCGCCGAGCCCGCGGGCGAGGACGGGAGCACGTGGGACGAGCAGGCGCGGGGTGCGCAACGCGCGGCGAGTGCGCTCGCCACCCTGGCGCCGGAGCAGCGGGAGGCCGTCGTGCTGTTCGAGATCGACGGCCTTTCGATCGAGGAGATCGCCAATATGCAACGGGTGTCGATTCCAGCGGTGAAGTCGCGGCTCGTGCGCGGCCGCGAGAAGCTGCGGTGGTACTACGAGCTGCGGGGCTTCACCGGCGCAGCGTCGCCGACCGCCGTTCGTCCGGGTCGCAAGGCCCATGACGAATCGCGGGAAGCGCGGTTCGCCCGGATGGCGACGGCGCCCGCGACTGCCCGGGAGACCTCCGATGACTGACCGCCGCTCCGGCTCGTCCCCGCACGCCGATCCGCTTCCGCCGCAGGTCGACAACGACCTGCGCGCGCTGCGTGAGTTGTCGGCGCGCGACGTCGCTCCGCTGGACCGCAGCCGTTCCGTGCTTCGTTCGCGCCGCCCCGTGGCGGCGCCCCGCTGGAAGGAGCTGCTGATGCCGATCACCGAATCGTTGCGCCGCCCATGGTTCGCCACCGCCGCCGTCGTGGTGCTGGGCGTCCTGGGCCTGTTGGTCCCGATCTCCTACGACCGCACGACCGGTCACGACGTGGCGATCACGCTGGGTGGCATGAAGGACGTGTCGCATGTGCCGGAGATCGCCCGCGAGATCAAGTCCGTGCTGGGCGCAGAGCACGTCGCCGTGAAGGACGAAGCCACCTCCACCGGTGATGCGCTGACGTTCGAAGCGTTCGTGCCCGCGACGTCGAAGGTGAATGCCGACGCCAGTTCGCAGGCGCTGGCCCGGGCGCTGTCGGCGCGCGGTTATGCGGCGCATGCGGTCGTCACGTCACGCCGGGAGCACGTCTCGGGCTCGGTGTACGCCTATGCGAAGGATCTCGTGATTCACGTCGACACCGACGGCAAGTCATCGGCGCAGATCGAAGCCGAGATCCGCCAGCGTCTCGCCGAGGCCGGGATCACGAACACGACGGTATCGGTCACCGATACCGGCAAGATGCGCAAGGTGACGGTCGAGGCCGAGAATCACGATCCGCACGCCACCGATCCCGGCAGCATCCAGCTGCAGCTCACGAAGAACGGCCAGCCGATGGTCGCGGGCGGCGGGTTCTCGGTCCAGATACGGCGCATGAATAGCCCGGACGGCCTCACGCTCCAGCTGAACGTGACCGACGGCGCGAACAGCGCGGCCGTGACGGTGCCGCACGCCGACGCCCTGAGTGATGCGGCGCTGCAGGCGACGGTCGACTCCCAGTTGCGGAGCGCGGAAATTGTCGCGAAGGTGACCGTGGTGAACGGCAAGGTCACGGTCGAGAAGCCGTAGCCGACGGGCACACGAGCAGCAACAACAATGCGGCGCCGGAAGTTTCCGGCGCCGCATTGGTATTACCAGATCCGCACCTGCAGCCCCGCGTCCCGCACCATCGGATCGCCCGCCTTGCAGCCCCACGCCTGCGCGAACTCCGGCAGGTTCGACAGCGGACCGTTGACGCGCCATTTGGCCGGCGAGTGCGAGTCGGTCAGGATCCGGGTCCGCGCGGCCTCCGGCCGGTACTTCGCGCGCCACACGTTGGCCCACGACAGGAAGAACCGCTGCTCGGGCGTGAAGCCGTCGATCAAGCCCACGCGCTTGTTCGCGAGCGACTTCTCGAGCGCGTGGTACGCGACGGCGAGGCCGCCCAGGTCCGCGATGTTCTCGCCCAGCGTCAGCTTGCCGTTCACGTGCAGCGTGTCCACGCCCACGTAGCCGTTGAACTGATCCACGACGCGATCCGCGCGCGACTTGTATTGCTTCGCGTCCTCGGCGGTCCACCAGTCGCGCAGGTTGCCCTGGCCGTCGAATTGCCGCCCGCGGTCGTCGAAGCCGTGCGTCATCTCGTGCCCGATCACGGCGCCCATGCCGCCGTAGTTCACGGCGTCGTCCGCGTTCGGGTCGAAGAACGGCGGCTGCAGGATGCCGGCGGGGAAGTTGATGTCGTTGTTCGACGAGCTGTAGTAGGCGTTCACGGTCGGCGGCGTCATGTTCCACTCGCCGCGATCGACCGGCTTGCCGACCTTGACGATCCGCCGGTGGGAATCGAACTCCCGTGCGCGCACGACCATCGCGAGCAGCGGTCCCTGCTCGAGCTTCAGCGCCGAATAGTCTCGCCACTTGTCGGGGTAGCCGATCTTCTCGCCAAACGCCTGCAGCTTGTGCCTGGCCTGCGCGCGCGTGGAGTCCGTCATCCATTCCAGGCTCGCGATCCGGTCGCCGAGCGCCGCTTCCAGGTTCTTCACCATGTCGAGCGCCCGCTGCTTGGCCGCCGGCGGGAAGTGCTGCTTCACGTACTCCTGCCCGAGCGCCTCGCCGAGCTCCTGATCCGTGAGGTTGACGCAGCGCTTCCACCGGGGCAGCAGCTCGCGCGCGCCGGTGAGCCGGCGCTGGAACGAAAAGTTCTCGTTCACGAACGGGCTGCTGAGGAACGGCGCCGCCGCACTGGCGGCGTGCCAGCGCAGGTAGGTCTTCCAGTCGTCGAGCGGCACGTCCTGCAGCAAGCCGTTCAGCGCCTTGAAGAACTCGGGCTGCGCCACGTTCAAGTCTGAAACCTGCCCGACGTTCATCGTGGTGAGATAGGCGTTCCACTCGAACCGCGGCGTGATGTCGCGCAGCGCGGCGGTGGCCATCTTGTGATAGACGGCGTTGGGGTCGCGGCGCTGCACGTTCGTCATCGACGCCTGCGCCAGCGACGTCTCGATCGCCACGATCTTCGCCGCGCCCGCGGTGGCCAGGTCGTGTGAATCGCCGATCAGCTCCAGCATGCGCGCCACGTGCGCCTCGTATTGGGTGCGCAGCGCCGCCGAAGCGGAGTCGGTCTTCGTGTAGTAGTCGCGATCCGGCAGCCCCAGTCCGCCCTGGCCGGCGATCGCGAGTGTCATGGCGCTGTTCTTGAAATCCGGCGCCGCGCCGAAGCTGAACATCGCGGCCGCGCCCCGCTGGTGCAGACCCGCCACGGCGGCCGCCAGCTCCGCCGGGGTCTTGATCGCGGCGATGCGCATAAGCTCGGGAAGCAGCGGCTTCATGCCGTCGGCCTCGGCGCGGGCGGAGTCCATGCAGCCGCCATAGAACGTCTTCAGCATGCCGGAGGTGCTGCCAGCCGGAGCCACGGTCTTGCGCACCGCGTCATCGAGCAGCGCGTGCAGCGCGTCGGTGTTGCGATCGTCGAGCTGCTGAAACGCGCCATACCCGGCGTAGGCCGTGGGGATCTCGGTGTGCGCGAGCCAGCCGCCGTCGGCGTACTGGAAGAAGTCCCGGCAGGGGGCGCAGGTGGTGTCGCGATTGGCGGCGTCGAGGCTCGGGTCGGCATGCGTCACGTTCGCGGCGCATGCGAGACCGAGCACGGCGAGCCTCAGGGATCGGCGGAGCTCGTACATGGGAATCTCCTGACATGAAACGAGTTGGGTCCGTTCGTGTACGAATCGGAGCGTACCGGAGGGGCGGACCGGCGAACGTTAGCACAATGTCATTGAACCCGAATGGTTGGTGGGAGCACAATCACTCGCGGCGGATCCGGCATTCATCCCCCTCGGACCACCGTCCAAGTCCGGTTCTTCGGCGGCGTCGCTCCCTGGAGGAAATGAATGAAACGCGCATCGCTATTCGCAGTTTTCGCGGCCCTGGGTCTCGTCCTGACAGGGCTCAGTCAGTGCCGCATGGTCACCGTCCCCGACAATGCGGCGTCTTCGACCCAGTTGTCGGTCGAAGCCGACAACCAGCGATCGAAATGCCGCCACGTTTGCGATCGCAAGTGGGCGAAGGACAAGCGCGCGGAGGAGAAGCGCTATCGCCGCGCCTATCGGGCGTGCCACGGCGACCGTGCATGCCAGGTCGCCGCGCACGACACGCACGAGGCCAACGAAGACGTGCTGGCCGCGACCCGCAAGGCCTGCAAGAACGGTTGCTACAACGAGGGCGCCGTCAGCGGCGGTCGCTGAGGGGCGAGGAGCATCGGGGTGCGGCGCCCTGGTTGTGCGCCGCGCCAGCTCCGGCGGGACCGCCGCGGCGCCGGGCATCACCTGTGCGTAGCGGTGGGGTGAACGATAACGCGGGCCCGGAGGTGCGGGCCCGCGTTATTTCGTGGCGATCGTGACCGATACGCTCATGCCGGGACGCAACGGGTGCGCGGGGTCCTGCGGGCCGTCGAGATGCAGCCGCACCGGTACCCGCTGCACGACCTTCGTGAAGTTGCCGGTCGCGTTATCGGGCGGCAGCAGCGAGAACCGGGCGCCCGTGGCCGGACTCAGCGATTCCAGCCGCGCCGGGAACGTGCGGCCGGGATACGAATCCACCTTCACCTCCGCGTGGTCGCCGGGCTTCACGCCCGCGATCTCGGTCTCTTTGAGATTCGCGACGATCCACACGTCCTCGAGCGGCACCACGTCCATCAGCGGCTGTCCCACCTGCACGAGCTGACCGACCTCGACCGACTTGCGGCTCACGATGCCATCGGCCGGCGCCGGGAGCCGCGTCCAGCTGAGCGCGAGCGCCGCCTGGTCGCGTGCGGCCCGCAACGCCTGGACGCGCGCGTTTGCCCCGCCCAGTCCGGCCTCGGCCACGGTTACCTGGCGGCGCGCGAGATCGAGCTTCGCGTCGCCGTCCTTGGCCGCTGCCTCGGCGGCGTCGAGCTGCAACGGGCTCACGTAGCCGCCCGGGGCCAGCGACCGATAGCGCTGCGCATCGGCGTGGGCGCGCTGGGCGTCGGCTTCCGCCTCCGCCACCAGGGCGCGGGCGGATGCGATCTGCGCCTGCGCCTGTCCCGGCTGACCGTTGCCGCCGGTGTTCGCGAGTGCCGCGGCCAGGTCGCCCTCGGCCTGCGCGAGCTTCGCCTTCGCCTCGCGGTCGTCGAGCTGAACCAGCAGGTCGCCGGTGTGCACCCGCTGGTTCTCGACCACGTTCACCGCCTCGACGAATCCCGACAGCTTGGGCAGCACGGGGATGATGTGGCCTTCGACCTGCGCGTCGTCGGTCGCAATGTGTGTGCGGCCCCACAGGTACTGGCGCGTGCCGAACACCGCCGCGAGCACGACCAGCACGCCTACCGCCATGAGCACGAAGTGATTCCGGCGCGGCGGCGATCCCGGGGTTACCGGCACGGATGCGCTCGCCGGAGCGGATCCCACGGCCGGCGCGGGGACGGCCGCGGGCGCCGGCGCCGGCAGCCCGGACGGCGCTGCGTCAGACGGACGGCGATCGCCCGTTTGGGTTCCAGGTCCGACTCCAAGAGTCATGGCTGCCAGGGCCTTTCGATCAGTGGAGGTTGGAGGCGACACCGGAGGCGCGGGCCATGGCCACGTGCGCGGAGGCGATCGCGAACCGGGCATCGATGTCGGCGTCGCGGGCGCGCACCAGCGATGACTCGGCGTTGACGAGCTCGAGGCTGCCGGCGAGGCCGCCACGGAACCGGGCGCGCGCCTGGTCGAGCTCCTGGGCGGCGAGCTCCAGCCGCTCGGCGGCCACGACCTGCTGGCCGCGGCCGGACGCGAGGTCGAGCAGGGCACCGTTCACGTCGGCCGACACCTGCTGCTCCAGGTCCTCCGCCCGCACTTCCGACTCACGCAGCACCAGATCCTGCTCGGCGAGGCGCTGTTCCCGCCGCAGGCCATCGAGGATCGGCACGTTCCACGCCACGCTCATCTCACGGGTGGCGATGGAATTCGAAACGTCGGTGCCGCTCGCACCGTAATCGGCCGCGGCGTCGATATGACCGGCGCGCTCCCAGCGGATCGCGCTGCGATCGGCGCGCGCGCGCGCCAGCCGCGTGCGCTCCACCGCCAGATCGGGCCGGTGCGACATCGCAAACGCCACGGCGCTGGTGGCCGCGCCGGGCGCGTCGCTCGCGCCGAGTTCCGCCGACAGCGTGTCCGCGAGTTCGAGCGGCTCCTGGGGCGGCAGGGCGAGCGTGCGCGCCAGGTCGATGATCGCGCGGTCGAACTGGTTGCGTGCGACGAGCAGTGCGCCCTCCGCCGCGACGAGTTGGGTGCGTGCCCGCGTGGCCTCGATCTTCGGCGTGGTGCCGGCGCGCTCCTGGGCGTCGGCCAGCTCGACCAGCTGGCCGGCCACGGTGGAGTCGGCGGCGCGGGCGCCGACGACCGCGCGCGCACGCACGGCCCTTAGATAGGCGTTCGCCGCGTTTTGGGCCGACAGCTCGGACGCCGACGTCCGCTCGGCGTGCGCCTGGTCGACCGCACGGCGCGCGGCGCCCAGCCGCGCCCAGCTCGCGGGGTCGAACACCGTCTGGGTCAGGCGCAGGCGCGCGTCGAACAGGTCCACCGGTCCCTGCAGATCCGCGAGCCCCGGCGCGCCCGGCGCCGTGGGAAAGCGGATGCCGAACGACTTCAGGTTGAACGTGCGATTCGAGAACATCGTCGAACCGGACAGTGTCGGCAGCAGCGAGCCGAACGACTGGCTCGACCGGCTGCGCGCCTCGCGCTCGTGCAGGTCCGCCAGCGTGACGGACGCGGTGCCGCCGGTCGCGCGCGCCACGGCTTCGGCCAGCGTCAGCCGGAGCACGGTGTCCGGTCCGGCGTGAGCGGCCCCCGCGACCCATCCGCACAGCAGCACGGCGCCTCCGATGCGGAGCAGCGCATCACGCATGCTCGGCCCCCACGGGTTGGGCGGCGATTCCGCGCAGAAACGTGTCGATCCAGTTTTCGACGTAATCCGCCGGACTGAACGCGAGCTGCACGGATTTCATGAACGAGTGCTTCCACAGCGACGCCATCAGCATCGGCGCGATCGCGATGTAGACGGTCTGAGGCACGTCGACGGGCCGGAACTCGCCCGAATCGACGCCGCGCTGGATGGCGACCTCCAGTGTGGCGTTCGACCGGGTGATGATCTCGTCGTGATACCAGCGCGCGAGATCGGGGAAGTTGCCGGCCTCGGAGATCAGCAGCTTGGAGATGCCGCTCGTCGTCGAATTGAAGAACCGGTCCCAGCGCAATCGCAGCAGCTCTTTCACCAGTTCCGTCGCCGAACCCGCATGCCGGCGAAGCAGCTCCTCGGCCGCCGTCATGGTCGGAACCAGATGATGACGGGTCATCGCCTTGAACAACGCTTCCTTGTTCTCGAAGTATAGGTACAGCGTCGCCTTGCTCACGCCCGCGCGCCGGCCGATGTCGTCGAGCCGGGCCGAGGCATAGCCGCGCTCCACGAATTCCATCAATGCAGCGTCGAGGATCTCAGATGGTCGGGCATCCTTGCGGCGTCGCCAGCGGGGGGCAGCCGAGCCACCGCCGGACTCACCCCGGGGGGCGACGACATGTACCGGAATCAGATTGGGCTTTCTCATGAACTCCTTCAGATAACTTACCCGCAGGTTAGATGCAAATAACTTTCAAGTCAATTAAATCAGCGCATGAAAGGGCGTCGAGGCGAAGGGGGCGGGGGAGCTAGTTGCGGGCGGGGAGCATGCGGACGTGGGTGTCGCGCACCCGCGCCTTGTTCACGAACAGCACGCCGATGCGAGTGCGCAGCGGGAAGAAGTCCTGCGGTCCGTTCAGAAAATCCGACGCCCGGTGGATGCCGTTCGGTGGCTCGAGCTGGATCAGGCCGTCGATCTGCCGGCCGTCGTTGAACGTCACATGCACCGATTCCTCACGCGTCAACCCGATCACGGGCGGGCTGATCAGCGGCGGTTCCACTCCCAGGCCCGCCATCGCCCAGTCGATGTTCACGCGCGTGATCAGCAGCACGTCCATCGCCTCATCGAGGATGAACGGAATCGTCCGCAACGGCCCGTTGAGCAGGTCGAGAATCGTTTCGGGGCCGGGCCTCAGCGGCGTGGACCGGGACAGCGAGAAGATGCCGTCGATCGGATCCTGTCCCGGCAGGCAGACACGGACCGCGGCCCGCAGCTTGTCCACGTATTCCGGGCTGGTTGCCAGCCGGCTCGCACGCTGTGGTTCGGAGCTCACGTAACGCCTCGTCTCGAGAACAGGGGTCTTCGCGTTCCGAGGCCTCGCCTGGGGACGCGTCCACCGGACCGTTCATGGTCCGCCGAGCGAAGGAACGACTCCGTGGAGTGCAGGCCCCCGGTCCCATCGCTCTCCGCTGGCGGACCACGAATAATCCGGCAGACGGGCGAGTGGGCGTCCGACATGCTCGAAGGATGCGTGCAGCAGAGGAGTACGAGGGATCTACAAGGCCAGAATCATGCCATCCGGCCGACACATACGTCAGGAATCGTAAGCTCGCCGGGTGCATGCGATTCGACGGAAGCATGCTTTCCGGCGTTCGCGCCTGTTCTTCGTTGAAACGCGCGAGCCCGAATATGAATTCCGGTCCAACCCGCAGTCACAACGGAGAGTACGAACCGCACGCCGAATTCGACGTGTTGGCGGATCCAGCCACCTCAGCGCAATGCTCGATGCAAGAAAACCACCGTCCGCGGCCAGGCCTGGCGAGTAGCGGTCAGATTTGCGCCGTTACGGTCGTCCTGCGCCCGCAGGAATCCGTGCCCGGCGCCGGCGAATACGTGCGACTCGAAGCTCTGGCCATGCCCGGACAGCGCGGCCCGGGCCGGCTCGAGGGTCGATGTCACACGCGCGTCGTCGCCGCCGTAGAACGCGAGCACCGGCACCCGGATCTCGGCGAGCGTCGCGCTATCGGGCGCGACGCCGTAGTACACCACGGCGGCGGCGAGCGGCGGAGCCGACGTCGCGTAGGAGAAGCTCTGGCCGCCTCCCCAGCAGAACCCCAGCGTGGCCACGCGACCGTTCGTGGCCGGCAGGCGGGCCGCGAAGTCTCGCACGGCATCCAGCCGCGCACGGGCTTCGTCCGGTGTGAGCTTGCGCACCAGCGCCACCACGTCGTCGCGGCCCGGCACCGACTCGGTGCCGCCGCCATTGGGGCCGAGCCCCGAGATCAGATTGGGCACCACCGCGATCATGCCCTCGGCCGCGAGCTGGTCGGCGACGCCGCGGACCCAGTCGCTGAGCCCGTAGACCTCGTGGATCACGAGCACGACGCCGGCCTTGCCGGGACGTTCGGGATACATCACCCAGGTGCGGATGGGCGTGCCGCCGGAGGCGAGCGGGATGTCGACATACTCGCCGTGGCGCGGCGAGTGGTCGAGCGCGTCCTTGGCCGTGACTTCGGACGCCGGCAGCCGCCGGCTGCCCGCCGAGGGCGCCGGCGTGCTGGCGCACGCGCAGCACAGCGCGACGAGTGCGATCGCGAGCGGGGCGAACGCCCGCGGCACGAGACGTCGTGAGGGCGCCGGGGGCGACGGGAGGTTCGAAGTGGACGGGTGGAATTCATTCCAGAGGCTCATGAACAACTCCTGTTCTGGGGTCGCGTTGGGGCGCGTTCGTACGAACCCGTGTTTCGCCGAATGGCGGATGCGCTATGCTCCGCCGTCTCATCGACCGGTCCAAACACCCCAGCCGGCGCCGCCGGATCGGAGCTTCCATGAGTCTGCCACGCCGCACGGTTGCCGCGCTCGCAATCGCCGGTGTCGTCGCCTGGGTGGCGGTCGCCGCCTCGACATCGGCCGCCGCCCCGCTCGCCGCAGCCACCACCGGCGCCGCGACCACCGCCGCTACTGCCCCCGTCTCCGCCTCGCCCGACGTCTCGCCGCCGCGGCTCTCGCACGACGTAGTGCCGACCTCGCAGGCCGTGGAACTCACGCTCGACCCCGAGCAGGACCACTACGACGGGCGCGTGCGGATCGCGCTGTCCGTGATGGTGCCCACGACCGAGCTGCGGTTCCACGCGCGCGCCATGACGCTCGACACCGTCACCATGCGCGGCCCGGCGGGTCCGGTTCCGGTGGCCGGCGTCGAGCGCATCGCGCCCGATCAGGCCCGCGTGCGATTCGCGGCAGCGCTCGCTCCGGGCGACTATCACCTGACGATCGTGTTCCACAACGCCTACAACACTCGCGCGGTCGCGCTCTATCGCGTCGTTACCGGCGGCCACGGCTACCTGTTCACACAGTTCGAAGACACCGAAGCCCGCGAGGCATTTCCGTGCTGGGATGAACCTGAATTCAAGATCCCGTGGACGGTGTCGCTCGCGGTGCCGGCGGCCGACCTGGCCGTGGGGAACACGACGATCGCGCGCGAGACGCGGCTCGGCGACCGGAAACGCGTGGAGTTCAAGGGCACGAAGCCGCTGCCGTCCTATCTGATCGCGATCGCGGTCGGCCCGTTCGAGACCGTGCCAATCCCGGGGATGGGCGTGCCGGGCCGCGTGATCACCGTGGAGGGCGCGAGCGCCATGGCGCACGAGGCGGCGATGGCGGCGGGACCGATCATCCGGTCGCTCGAGCGCTACTTCGGCCGTCCGTATCCCTACGAGAAGCTCGACCTGATCGCGGCGCCCGAGTTCCAGTACGGAGCGATGGAGAACGCCGGCGCCATCGTGTTCGCCGACCGCCGGCTGCTCATCGACCCGCGCTCCGTGGATCCCGACCTGCGGCGGTCGATCACCAGCGTCATCGCGCACGAGATGGCGCACCAGTGGTTCGGCGATCTCGTGACCATGAAGTGGTGGGACGACCTGTGGCTCAACGAGTCGTTCGCGAGCTGGATGGCGACCAAGGTGATGGACGACGTGTACCCCGACACGCACGGCGGCGTCACCGCGTTGTTCTCGGTGAATCGCGCGCTGGCGATCGATTCGCGGTCCTCGACGCGCGCGATGCGCGAGAAGATCACGGGCTCGACGACCCTCGGGCAGACCGCGAACGAACTGACCTACGACAAGGGCCAGGCCGTGCTCACGATGTTCGAGGGCTGGCTCGGCTATTCGAAGTTCCGCGCTGGCGTGCTCGACTATCTCGCCGCGCACGAGTGGAGGAACGCCGAAGGCAGCGACCTGTGGCGGGCGATGGGCCGGGTGTCGGGCGACGACATCGACGCCGCGATGTCGAGCTTCCTCGATCAGCCCGGCGTGCCGCTCGTCACCATCGAGCCGCTGCCCGCGGGGCGGCTCAAGATCGCGCAGCGGCGGTTTTTCACCTCGGGCGATGCCGCGGGCCACGCGCTGTGGCGGATTCCCGTGATTCTGCGCACGCCCGGCCGCGACAGCGTTCTCACGCACCGCCTGTGGCTCACCGGTCCCGACACCACGATCGACCTCGGCACGGGCGCGGCGCCGGCCTGGGTCGAGCCGAATGCGGACGCGCGTGGCTACTACCGGTGGCAGGTGCCCGACGCGATGCTGGACGCGCTGGCCGCCGCGAAGCGCTCGCTGACCGTGCGGGAGCGCATCGAGTTGATCGCGAATCTCACCGCCCTGCTGCGCGCGGGCCAGTTGCATGGCGACCGTTACCTGGCACTGGTGACGCCGCTCGCCGACGATCCGTCGCCCGAGGTGGTGCGATCCGCAATCGAATCGTTGAACGGCGTGCGCCTCGCGCTCGAGACCCCGCGGGCGCGCACGCAGCTCGCGACGTACCTTCGCGGCGTGTTCGAGCCCGCGCTGCAGCGGTTCGGCATGCGCCCGCAGCCGCGCGAGGCGTTGGGTGTCACGCTCGTACGCCCGGTGCTGCTGCGGCTGCTCGCCGACGGCGCGGGTGACACGCGGGTGGTCGCCTACGCGGATTCGCTGGGCCGTGCCTACCGCCGCGATCCCGCCTCGATCCCGGCGTCGCTGGCGGAGACGGCGATTCTGGTCGGCGCGGAGGACGGTGACCGCGCGGAGTTCGACGACTATCGCCACCGCTTCGAGACCACCCAGGTGCCGAACGAGCGCGTGACGTACCTCGCGGGGCTCGGGCGGTTCCAGGCGCCCGACCTGCGCAGCGCCGCGCTGGCGTATGCATTGACCGGCCCGATGCGGCCACAGGAGGCGCTCGTCATTCCGGGTTCGATGGCATTGAGCAACCTCGGATCCGAAGGCCGCGGCGGCGGCGACTATCCCGACGCGGTCGTGGACTGGGTATTCCAGAACTTCGACGCGCTGCGCGGACGCCTGCCGCCGAACTTCGGCAGCCGCATCATATTTCTGGGCGGCGGGTGCTCCGAGGAGCGGATCGCCACGCTGCGGAAGTTTTTCGACGATCCGGCGCACAAGGTGCAGGGCGGCGACAGCACGCTGCGCCGGCTGTCGGCCGCGATCGAGGAATGTTCGAAGCTGAACGCGCGCGAGAGTGCCCGCGTCGAACACTGGCTGCTCGAGCGTTCCAGCCATTTCTGACACGGGCGGTTCGCTGTACGTCACTCGCCCGGGAAAGCCGGGCGCGCTTGCGACGGCGGCCCGGGCCGCTGGTATTCTGAACGTTCGCACCCAGTTCAACCCTCTCCAGACGGAGCGTCGCCATGCCGCCCACGACCGCACTCCAGACCTCGGTGCTCGAGCGCTTCCTGCGCTACGTCACCGTCGACACCCAGTCCGCCGAAGGCTCGAGCACCTATCCCAGCACGCTCAAGCAGCTCGTGCTGCTCGACCAGCTCGTCGCCGAGTTGAAGCAGATCGGCCTCGCGGACGCGGTTCGCGACGAGCACGGCTACGTCATGGCGACGATCCCCGCGACAACGAAGAAGCCGAACGTGCCCGTGATCGGGCTGCTCGCGCACGTCGACACGTCGCCCGAGATGAGCGGCGCCAACGTGAAGCCGATCGTGCATCGCAACTGGCAGGGTGGCGACGTCGTGCTGCCCGACGACCCGAGCGCCGTGATCCGCCGCGCCGATTCGCCGGAGTTGGAGCACCAGATCGGCAACGACATCGTGACCGCCTCCGGCACCACGCTGCTCGGCGCCGACAACAAGGCCGGCGTCGCCGAGATCGTCGCCGCGGCCGAATACCTGATCCAGCATCCCGAGATCAAGCACGGCGCGATCCGCATTGGCTTCACGCCCGACGAGGAGGTCGGCGGCGGCACCACGCATTTCGACGTGAAGAAGTTCGGCGCGTTCTGCGGCTATACGATGGACGGCAGCGGCCGCGGCGAGCTGGAGATCGAGACGTTCTCGGCCGACGCGATGACGTTCACGTTCCAGGGCGTGAATACGCACCCCGGGTTCGCCAGGGACCGCATGGTGAACTCGATCAAGGTCGCCGCGGAGTTCATCAGCCGGCTGCCGAAGGACCAGGCGCCCGAGTCGACCTCGGGTCGCGAGGGGTTCGTGCATCCCTACGTGGTGAACGCGTCCGTCGATCAAACCTCGGTGCGGTTCCTGATCCGCGACTTCGACACGGCGAAGCTGAAGCAAAAGGAAGCGCTGCTCGAGACGCTGGCGCGCGACGCGGCCGCCACGTGGCCGGGTGTGAAGCTGTCGTTCAAGGTCGAGGAGTCGTACCGCAACATGAAGGAAGTGCTCGATCAGCATCCGCAGATCGCGGAGCACGCGCGCGAGGCGATTCGCCGTGCCGGCATCGAGCCGCGGGAGTCCGCGATCCGCGGTGGCACCGACGGCTCGCGGCTGAGCTTCATGGGCCTGCCCACGCCGAACATCTTCGCCGGCGAGCAGAACTTCCATTCGCGCTTCGAATGGGTGTCGGCGCAGGACATGGAGAAGGCGGTCGAGGTGATCGTGCTCCTCGCGCAGGTGTGGGAGGAGAAGGCCTGAGCGGGCTGGCGCTTCGTCTTCGGCACGACCTCCGGTCGCTTGAGGCGTGCGGGCGCAGATGGTGCCGGGTGTTCACCGGAACGGGTAGTCCGGCGATGAAGGCTCGGGGGCGAAAGCTACTGACGAAGCTGAATCAGCCGTGAGGCGGCGCTCTACACCGCCTCGACCGCCATCCGCGCTTCGACCCCCTCGACGTCGATCGCCTTGCCGTCCTCGCTCCCCGCGCGGTAGTCGAACGATTCCACGAGGCACTCGGTCGCGATCGTCTGCTCCCAGCGGCGCACGACGCCTAGTAGCGATTCCGGGCCCGCAAGCCGCAGCGCGATGCGGGCCTCGTATGGCAGGTCCTGATCCTTGCGCTCGGCCTGCACGTGGTGGATCAACTCGCGAATCTGGCCCTCCTCGAGCAGTTCGGGCGTGAGCTCCGTCGACACCACGACCACGCCACTGCGCCCCGGGCCGGCGGACCAGCCGGGTTTCGCCTCGAGGCGCACGAACACTTCGCTCTGGGCGAGCGTGACGGCTTCTCCGTCGACCACGACCTCGATCGACCCGTCGGCGGCGAGTTTGCGCCGCACCTCGGCGGGGTCGAGCGCGGCGAGCGCGGCGCCGAGCTTCGGCAGCCGTTTGCCGAGTTTGGGGCCGAGCAGTTTGAGGTCGGGCTTCACCGAATAGCTCACGTACTTGTCGCCTTCGGTGGTGAACTCGACGCGCTTGAGATTCAGCTCTTCCATGATCAGCCCGACATGCGTCTGCAGGCGCTCGGCCTGCTCGGCGCGCGACACGATGATCTCGGCGAGCGCGAGCGGCTGGCGCACCTTGAGCTTCGCGGCGGTGCGCGCGTTGCGCCCCGCGGACACCAGGTCGCGCACCTGCTCCATGAGCTCCGCGAGCGGCTCGTCGATCAGCGCGCCGTCGGCGACGGGGAAGTCCGCGAGGTGCACGCTCGCCGGCAGCGCCCCGCGAGTCTCACCGCGGAACCCGGTCCCCGCCAGCGTCTGCCACAGCGTCTCCGCGAAGAACGGAGTGAACGGCGCGAGCAGCTTGCTCAGCGTGAGCAGGCATTCGTATAGCGTCCCGTACGCGTCCCACTTGTCCTGGGCCTTCTCGGCGCTCCAGAACCGCGGCCGCGAGCGGCGCACGTACCAGTTGCTGAGCGCGTCGACGAAATCGTTGAGCCGGCGCGCGGCGGGGAAGTTCTCGAACCGGTCGAGGCTGTCGCGCACGCCACGCACGGTGCGATGCAGCTCGGACACGATCCAGCGGTCCAGTTCCGCGCGCTCGGCCACGGGCCGCGCGTGCGCGCCGGGCTCGAAGCCGTCGATGTTCCCGTAGATCACGAGGAAGCTGAACACGTTGTACAGCCGCACCAGGAACTCGCGGTGCGCGTCGCGGATGTTCTGCTCCTGGAACCGCACGGTGGTCCACGGCACCTGCGCGCTGAAGAAATACCAGCGCATCGCGTCGGCGCCGTATAGATCGAAGATCTGCGACGGCTCGCGATAGTTGCGCAGCCGCTTAGACATCTTGGCGCCGTCCTCGCCCAGCATGAACCCGAGCACGATGCAGGTGCGGAACGGAATGGGGTAGGCGTGCGGCTGGAGGCCGCCGGGCAGGGCGGCGGCGCGATGCGCAACGGCCCCCGTCCCGGTCTTCGAATCGGGATCACTGTCGCTGCTCGACGCGGCCTCGCCAGCAGCCGTCTCCGCCGCCGGCCCGAACAGCAGCGTATGGATCGCGAGCAGCGCATAAAACCAGCCGCGCGTCTGGTCGATGGCCTCGCTGATGAAGTCCGCCGGAAATCGCGACTTGAACAACCCGGCGCTGCCCGACACATGCGGATAGCCCCACTGCGCGAACGGCATGCTGCCGGCGTCCCACCACACGTCGATCACGTCGCGAACGCGGCGCATGCGCGCGCCGGGGGCGAACGGGCTGTCGTAGGTCCACTCGTCGATGTACGGCTTGTGCACACGCAGGTGCTCGGGGAGAGTGGCGTCTGCCGCGAGCTTCCCGTCCCAGAATCCACCGTCGGTCGCGCCGGGCCTGGACGTCAGTTCCATGAACGAGCCCATCGCCTCCATGCGGTGGGTGCGCTCGCACACCCAGATCGGCAGCGGCGTGCCCCAGAACCGCTCGCGCGACAACGCCCAGTCGACGTTGTTGCGCAGGAAGTCGCCGAACCGGCCCTCCTTGATGTGCTCGGGCAGCCAGTGCATCAGCGCGTTGTTCTTGAGGAACTCGCCCTTGAACTGTGACGTGCGCACGAACCAGCTCATGCGGGCGTACTGGATCAACGGATCGTTCTCGGCACGCGGCGAGAATGGGTACTCGTGGCGGATCTGTTCCTGGTGATAGAGCAGGTTCCGCTCCTTCAAGTCGCGCGAGATCTCCTTGTCGCACTCCTTGATGAACCGCCCGCGCCATGCGGCGGGCGCGTCGTCCGAGAACGTGCCGTCGGGCTTCACCGCGCACAGCAGCGGGATCGCGTTGGGGTCCGTAAACCGCTTGCGTTCGGCCTGCAGCAGCTCGAAGTCGACTTCGCCGAACGCCGGCGCCTCGTGGACGAGGCCGGTGCCGGAATCGAGCGTGACGAATTCGGCCGCAAGCACCCGCCAGCCGATCGTCGCCTCGCCGCCGGCCGCGAGCTTCGCCTTGCGCTGCGCGAGCGGCGCGCCCTCGGGCAGCGCCGGCAGTAGCGACGTGCGCGCGGCGTAGATGTCGAACGGCGGCGCGTAGCGCAGCCCCAGCAGCTCCGAACCCTTCAGCGTGCACAGCACCGCCAGCTCGCGCTTCACCTTCTTCGCCACCGAGTCGACGAGGCTCGCCGCGATCACGAGCCGCTCGCCGTCCACCGGGTCCTGCACCAGCGCGTAGTCCAGTTCGGGATGCACCACGGCGAAGTGATTGCTGACGAGCGTCCACGGCGTCGTGGTCCACACGAGCAGGCTGGTGCGCGCGGCGTCGGGCATGCCGGGCGCCGCGGACAGCGTATCGAGCAGCGGAAACTTCACGAACACGCTCGGGTCGTCGACGGTGCGATAGCCTTCACCCACCTCGCCCGCCGACAGCGCAGTGCCGCCCTGCGGCCACCACCACACGACCTTGTGGCCCTGGTACAGGAGCCCGCGCTCGAACAGCGTCTTGAGCGACCACCACACGCTCTCGACGTAGCTCTGATGGTAGGTGACGTACGCCTCGTCGAGGTTCACCCAGAATCCCATCCGGCGCGTCAGCTCCTCCCATTCGCGCGTGTAGCGGAACACGCTGTCGATGCACTTGCGGACGAACCGCTCGACGCCGTAGGCCTCGATGTCCTCCTTGGAGTGGATGCCGAGCTCCTTGCACACCTCGACCTCGACCGGCAGGCCGTGCGTGTCCCAGCCCGCCTTCCGCTCCACCAGCTCGCCGCGCATGGTGCGGTAGCGCGGGAACAGGTCCTTCATCGCGCGGGTCAGCGCGTGGCCCGGGTGCGGCATGCCGTTCGCGGTCGGCGGCCCTTCGTAGAACACGAACCGCGGGGCGTCCTTGCGATTCTCGAGCGAGCGGCCGAACACGTCGAACCGGTCCCAGAACTCGCGGACGCGTTTCTCGGCGGCGGGGAAGTCGAAGTTGGGCGGCAGCGGTTCGAACACGGGCAACTCCATGAGGCCGGGCAGGGCTGAGGATGGAAGGGCTGGGTCCGGGGGAATCTAGACGACTTCCGCGCGAATCGTGAACTGCCCCGCAGGGATGGCTTCAGAGTCGGCGTGCGGGTGACGTATCTTCCCCGAATCGCACATCCGGACGTTCTCCCCCTATTACAACGTCCGTAAGGACGCCGTGTACCCGCCCACGCTGTTCACGAGCTCCACGCGTGACGATCGCGTGCAACCCCGGCCATGCCCGCAAGACGGTGGCGAAGTTGGAGGCCCAGGGTCACGACGTGCTGTACTACGAGAACGTGGAAGGCGGCCACGCCGGCGCCTCGGACAACAAGCAGCAGGCGTTCATGAGCGCGCTGATCTATGGATTTCTGTGGGGGCGGTTGAGGTAAGGGGGTTCGTTCCGGCGCATCGCCCAACCCCCACACCTTCGCTTACACTCCGTCCCATGGCCTTCTGCACCCAATGCGGCACGACCGTCCCCGGCTCCGCGCGCTTCTGCCCGGCTTGCGGCGCCGAGCAGAGCTCGATGTCGCAGATGGCGACCGCCGTCTCGCCGGCCGGGAGCGCGGCGCCCGTCACGCCGTCGATTCCGATCGGGCGCCTCGACAGCTCGTCGTCGAGCGCCGGCGCGTTCGCCCCGGGCGCCGTGCTCGGCGGGCGCTACCGGATCATCGGGTTGCTCGGCCGCGGCGGCATGGGCGAGGTGTACCGCGCCGACGACCTCAGGCTCGGCCAGCCGGTGTCGCTCAAGTTCCTGCCGCGATCGCTGGCGTCCAAGCCGGCGTTGCTCGAGCGGTTCAACGCCGAGGTGCGGCACGCGCGCCAGGTGTCGCACCCCAACGTGTGCCGGGTGTACGACATCGGCGAGATCGACGGCCAGTCGTTCCTGACGATGGAGTACGTGGACGGCGAGGACCTCGCGACGCTGCTGCGCCGCATCGGGCGGCTGCCGGCCGCCAAGGCGAACGAGGTCGCCCGGCAGTTGTGCGCCGGGCTGTACGCCGCGCACGAACAGGGCGTACTGCACCGCGACTTGAAGCCGTCGAACGTGATGATCGACAACGAAGGCCGCGCGCGGATCACCGACTTCGGACTCGCAGTGCGCAGCGACGAGACCGTGGCGGGCGACACCTCGGGCACGCCGGCCTACATGGCGCCCGAGCAGTTCGAGGGCGGTGCGGCGACGGAGCGCAGCGACCTCTATTCGCTCGGGCTGATCCTGTACGAGATGTACACCGGGCAGCGGCCGTTCGAGGCGGCGAGCGCCGCGGAGTGGCGCACGCGCCACACGCGCGCCGAGCCCACGCTACCGTCGGCGGTGGACGCAGGCATCGACGACGCGGTCGAGCGCGCGATTCTGCGATGCCTCGAGAAGGATCCATCGCGGCGTCCGTCCTCGGCGCTGCAACTCGCGTCCGCTCTGCCGGGCGGCAATCCGCTGGCGGAGGCGCTCGCCGCGGGCGAGACGCCGTCGCCCGAGATGGTCGCGGCGGCCGGGGGAGAGGGCGGCTCCGCGCCGCGCGCGGCGTGGGTCAAGCTGCTGGGCGTGGTCGTGACGATCGTGGCGATCCTCATGCTGTCGCCGTATTCGAGCGATCTCGGCCTCGCGCCCTACACCAACAGCGCCGATGTGCTGCGGGATCGCGCCCGCGACGTGCTGGCCACGGCCGGCCTGACGGCCCGCCCCCAGGATTCCGATAGCTGGCTGCAACGCGACTACGTCCCGATTCACTACCTGTCGGTGCTCACTCCGTCCACCTGGTGGCGCAGGCACATGGCCGCCCAGGGACCGCCGATCTCGTTCACGTATCGGCAGAGCCCGCGCTGGATGGAGAACGACTGGACGGCGCGTGTCGCGTACGACGATCCGGCCTACGAGGTGTCGGGCATGGGAACCGTGACGCTCGACGGCAAGGCGCGGCTGCGATTGCTGAGGATCGTCCCGCCGCAGCTCGATTCCACCGCGACCGCCGCCTCCCCGCCGGACTGGGCGCCGCTGTTCCGTGACGCCGGCCTCGATGCGGGCCGGTTCCATGCCGTCGTTCCTATATGGCTGTCTCCCGAGGCGTTCGACACACGGTCGGAGTGGACCGGGCCGGCGCCGTGGGATTCGTCGACGGCGCTGCGGGTGTCCGCCGCGGGGTTCCATGGCAAACCGGTGTACTTCGAGGTGTTCGGCCCCTGGTCGCGGCCGCAGCGCATGCTCGAAACGAAAGGGACCACGTCGGCATCGATCGCCGGGGCCATGATCCCGATCGCGATCACGTTGATGCTGGTGGTGGGCGTGTTCTTCGCCCGCCGCAACCTGGCGCTCGGTCGCGGGGACCGCCGGGGAGCGCTGCGGCTCGCGTGGTTCCTGTTCGTGATGGCGATGCTGTCGTTCTTCCTCCGCGGTCATCACCTGGGCGACTTCAGCCTCGAGTTCGGCACGCTCATCGCCAGTATCGCCCGCGCGCTGCTGGCCTCGAGCATCATCTCGATGCTGTACCTCGCGCTCGAACCCTACGTGCGCCGCCGCATGCCCGAGCTGCTGATCGGCTGGGCGCGGCTGCTCGAGGGTCGCACGCGCGATCCGCGCATCGGGCGCGACGTAATGATCGGCGCATGGATCGGCAGCCTCGTCGCGCTGGTGGTCCACGTGACGAACGCGCTCCCGACGTGGATCCCGTTCCTGGGGCAGACGCCGTTGTCCCCCAATGTGGACGCGATGTACGGCGGCCGACGGTTCCTGGCGGTGCTGTTCTCGCTGCCGATCAACACGCTGGTGACGGCAACCCTGCTGTTCAGCGTGCTGTTCGTGCTGCGGGTCGTGCTCCGCCAGCCGCGGCTGGCCGTGGCGGGACTGATGGTGTTCATCACGCTGTCGGCGCTGGGCGGGGAGAACTTCGCGCTCGAGACGCCCGGCGCCGTGGTGATGGGTGCCTTGATGACGCTCGCGCTCGCGCGTTTCGGGCTGCTCACCGCCGTGACCGCGACGCTGTTCCAGACCGCGCTCACGTTCATCCCGCTGCCGCTGGACTTCACGGCGCCGTACGCCACGTCCACGATCGTGACGCTCGTGGTGCTGCTCGCACTCACGCTGTATGCGTTCCGCATTTCGCTGGGATCGCAGAAGCTGTTCACGCTCGAGGATTGAGGCGGCGGCGGGGCGCGCGGCGCTCCCCGGCTCGTCGAGGGGACGGGATGTGCCGGTGGGATCGCCAACGTGCCGCCTATTTCGCGCCGCCCCCGTAGTGTTCCCGCGCCCATGCCACGGTCTCCCGCGCGCCGGCATCGAGCGGCGTGGCGGACGCGCCGAACCGCTCGCGGAACCGCCGGTCGTCGCAGATGAACGGTACCTCCCATTGATACGCCATCTCCGACAACTCGCGCATCATCGGCGCGAACAGGCTCATCGCCTGCAACACAATCCGCGGGACGCGCTGCGTGCGGATGTCGCGGCCGAGGGCCGTCCCCAGCCGCCGCACCATGCCGTTCGTGGTGTCGGCAGGGGCGCACGGCAGCATCCACCAGCCGCCACAGGCGTCGTCGGGAGCCTCCCCGAGCGTGGCGAGTCCGTCCGCGACGTCGCGCGTGAAGTGATAGGTGTGGGGCACGTCCGGGTTCACGACGAGTTGCGCGGGCTTGCCCTCGAGTACGCGCGGCCAGAAAAAGTCGCCAAAGTAGCTCTGCGTGCCGCCGGGACCGTAGAAGTCGGCGGCACGTCCAGCGACCGCGCGCACGGCGCCGCGCCGGTGCGCGTCGAATAGCAGGTCGGCGACGCGCGCCCGCACCTCGCCCTTGCGGCTCGCCGGCTGCGGTGGTGTCGCCTCGTTCATCGGGCCCGCCGGCCGCCCCAGCATGTAGAGATTGTCGAGCACCACGAGTCGCGCGCCGGTTCCGCCGGCGGCCGCGATCAGGCTCGTCATGATGCGCGGCAATTCCACGGCCCAGACGGGCAGGCTGTACGCCGGGTTCATACAGTGGTAGACGGCCGCCGCCCCGCGCGAGACACCCGCCGCGAACGCCATGTCGCCGGCGTCGCCGGCCACGACCTCAATGCCGTCGACCGGCCGGCCCGCCGTGCGGCGGACGATGCGGACGTCGTGACCCCGGGCGGCGAGCGACCGCGCCAGGTGAGGGCCGATCTGGCCGGCGCCGAAGATCACGTGGAGCGAACGGGGGCCCATGGTCGGGCAGAGTACACGGGATGAGCGTCAAGCACAGGTTCGGACGGGCCGATGCTACTATTCCATCATGTCCCGAGCCCCGTCCCGCATGGATCTGCACGCCGGTCCCTACCTGGCCGAGCCGCGGGTCCGCGGCGAGTGGCGGCTGCGCGCGCATCCCCGGGTGTGGGCCATCAGTGCCGGGCTCCGCTCGCTCCACGTCGCGCTGGATTTCGCGATGGTATTCGCGAGCTGGTACGCCACGCTCTGGATCATCTCGGGAGTGATGCACGTGCAGCTCGTCGTGCCGTGGGTCGTGAGCCCGGCGGTGCCGCTGTGCCTGTCGGTGTTCGTGCTGTTCTTCATGCAGTCGATGAACGCCTACCGCGACCGGAGGTTCATCACCGATCCCGGCGACTGGCTGAACGTGCTGATCGCCGCCGGGCTCAGCGTGGCGACCGCCCTGGTGTTCGCGATCCTGCTGCACGTGGTCGACGTCACCCAGATCTCGCGGCGGCTGGTGATTGGCCATGCCGTGCTGCTCGGCATCGGGCTCCTGCTCGACCGGCAGGTGATGCGCGCGATCCGCAACCGGCTGCGCCGCCGTGGCCACGACGTGCGGCGCGTGCTGCTGGTCGGCTCGGGCTCCGGTGCGCGCCGCGTGCGCGATCACATGCGCAAGCATCCTTCGAACGGCATGCACTACGTGGGCACGCTCGGCGTGCGGCGCAAACGCGATCGCGGCCGCCCGGCGCCGGTCGTGGCCGCGCCGCCTTTGACTGTGGCGGCGCCGGTCGACGCGAACGCCGCCGACAGCGGAGCGTCCGAGCCCGAGTTCGACCTCGAACGGCTGGCCCGCGTCGCGCGCCGGCTCGAGGTGGACGAGGTGATCGTGGCGTGGCCGGAGGCGCCGCTCGAGCGCACGATCCCGCTGATCGTCAAGCTCGACCGCCTGCACGTGCGTGTGCGCATCCTGCACCCGTCGTTCCACATGCTGTCGGAGCGCCTGCCGATGCACTTCGAGACAGTGCACGGCGAGCCCATGGTGGAGATCAGCCCGTATCACGGTGGCGCGCTGCGCTCCGGGCTCAAGCGGACGTTCGACTTCCTGTTCGGAACGCTCGCGCTGGTCGCGAGCCTGCCCCTGTGGCTCGTGATCGGCCTGGTGATCCGGCTGCAGGACGGCGGGCCGGTGTTCTACCGGCAGCCGCGCGTGACGCGGGGCGGCCGCACGTTCCGGCTGCTCAAGTTCCGCACGATGATCCCCGACGCCGATCAGCGGCTCGACGAGATCGCGCACCTCAACATGCGCGAAGGCCCGATGTTCAAGGTGCCCGACGACCCGCGCTGCACACCCGCCGGGCGCTGGCTGCGGCGCTACCGGCTCGACGAGTTGCCGCAGTTCATCAACGTTTTGCGCGGCGAAATCGGGGTGGTGGGCACCCGCCCGCCGCTGGTGCGCGAGGTGGAGCAGTACTGGCCGTGGCAGACGGTGCGGCTGCGCCGCTGGATCGGCATCACGGGCCTGTGGCAGATCTGCGGCCGCGACGACGTCACGTTCGACGAGGTCGTGCTGTTCGACCTGTTCTACGACCGCAATACCAATTTCTTCCTCGATGTCGCGATCATCTGGAAGACGATCGGCGTCGTGCTGAGCGGCCGCGGCGGCTACTGAAGCGCCGGTGTCGCCGGTCGCTTCGGCAATCCCCGCCACTTCGCCACGAATTTGAGGAACGATCCCGCGTGCGCCGCCGCGGCCGCCGAGCCCAGGCGCCGGCTCGCGCGCACGTGCGCGTGTCGGGCCGTCAGCGACGGGTCGTAGCGCACGCGCCAGCCGCGCCGCCACAGGTCCATGCACAGGTCCACGTCCTCGAAGTACAGGAAGTAGCGCGGATCGAACACCGGCTCCGGGCCTTCGGGATCGCGGAGCGCCGCGCGTCTCAAGAACAGCGCCGCCCCCAGCAGCCAGTCGACGTCCGCGGGGACTCCCGGCGTGTCATCCATCATCAGGTGCTCGCGCCAGAACCCCGGTGCGTCGCGGCGGTCGCGGCCCGGAATCCGCGCGTACAGCGCCGCGGCCCAGGTGTAGAACCGGCGCGCGGTGCGCTGCGGCGCGCCATCGAAGCCGGTCAGCCGCGGGCCGAGCGCGCCCAGCGTGGGATCCGACTCGAGCCGCGCGAGGCCGGCATCGAGCATCGGGCCGTCGAACTCGAGATCGGGGTTCGCGAGGAACAGCACCGGCGACCGCGCCATGCGGGCGGCGGCGTTCACGCCGCGGCCGAACCCGAGATTGGGCTGCTCGATCACCCGCGTACGCGATTCCAGCGCGGGGATCGGCGCCACGCGCTGGGACGGAGAATGGTTCACCACGATCCATTCGTAGTCGGCGGCGGGGGGTTTCGCCGCCAGCACGCGCTGCGCCTCGGCCAGCGCGGAAGCATTGTGATACGAGACGGTGAGGATCGAGACCGCCGTCATGCCGCCGGCCACACTTGCACCAGCGTGACGATCAGCGCCGCCGCGAGCCCGGCATAGCCGAGGCCAATCGCGAGACGCTGGCCAGCCGGAATGTCGTGGTAGCCGGGAACCGGATGGCGCCAGCGCTGCACCAGCGTCCAGGCGCCGAGCAGCAACGCGAGGAACAGGATCGGCGACGGCCACACGATCAGCGTCGCGATGCCGAGCGCGTAGCCCACGATCCAGTAGCGGCGCGTGAACGCCCCCGCGATGCGGCCGCCGTCGAGCGGCGGCACCGGGAGCAGGTTGAACAGGTTGAGCACGACGCCCGCGTGCGCGATGCCGAGCAGCATCGGGCGGTGCAGCAGCATGCCGGCGGCGAGCACGGCCCAGGCGCCGAGCGAGCCCAGCACTGGGCCGCCGATCGCGACGCGCGCCTCCATGGCCGCATCGCGCGGCATGCGGTGCATCGTCACGAGCGCACCCACGAACGGTATGAACACCGGCGCCCCGAACGGAATGCCTTCGTGCTTCAGCACGATCGCGTGGCCCAGCTCGTGGACGAAGATCAGCAGCACGAACCCCAGTGCGAATGGGAATCCCCACTGGGTGGCATAGAGCCCGATCGACAGCGCCATCGTGACCAGCGTCTTGAGCTTGAGCACGCCGGCGAGCACGCCGAGGAACTTGAGCTTGGAGGCGAGCATCGCGAGCGCCCCGCCGATGCCGCCGATCGTGGTGTTGCGCACCTTGTGGTGCGGGGCGTCCGGCACGGGCTCGGGCGGGCCCTGCGGCGGCGGCGGAGTGCGCAGGTTGCGATAAACCGCCTGGAGGTTCTCCACGTGCCGCTGCCGGGGGTCGACACCACTCATGCCGTGCCGGCGCTCCGGGCGGGGAGCACGAGCGGCCGCGGGATCTTCCAGGCCTCGTAGACGAGGATCGCCCCGAACACCAGGTCCATCAAGCCGAAATTCGTCGACACGACTCTGAAGAACAGTGCTGCGCTCTGCGGCACCACCGCGACCCGGAACGCGTCGCCCTGGCGGGCGAGCGCCGCGTTGATGAACGTGCGGTTCACGAGGTAGGTGGCGACGGCGAAGCTCGCGAGCGACACACCGATCGCGAGCGCCTGCAGCCCGGCCGAGCGCTTGCCGCCGGCGAACCGCACCGCGCCCTGTCCGACCAGGAACCCGATCGCCACCGCGATGAGCCCGAAGCTGATGTGAGTGAGCACCGTGAAGCCCCACCACAGCAGCGTGCCCGCGACGCCGCCCAGCACCGCGCCCAGCGTGGCGCGCGGATAGTCGACGTCGGCCGACAGCTCGGCGACCGCATGCTCGACCTCGGCGCGCAACGTGTCGTAGCAGGCCCGGCAGAACGACCGGTCGCCGGTGTCGACGCGGTCGCCAACCGTGAGCGCACGGTCACAGCGGGCGCACAGCGCGGGCGCGGCGGGTGGGCCCGCCGGAGCGACGAGCCCGGCGCCCGGAGTCACTTCGTGTCCTTCGCGCCGAGAATGCCCTTGAGGTCCATGATCGTGTTCTGATCGGAGATGATCACCGACACCTTGTCCGACAGCTTGTCGACGTACAGATACTTGATATAGTTCGGATTCTTCGCCAGCGCCTTGTTGATCACCTCGATCGAGTTCGCGCGGCCCGTGGCCTCGATCACCTTGCGCTCAGCTTCCTTCTGCTCCTTCTCGAGCGTGTACTTCATCTGCTCGGCGCCCTGCTGGGCGATCTGCTTGGCTTCGATCGCGTTGGCGAACTGCGGCGTGAACCGCACGTCGCGCAGCACGATCTCGTCGACCATGAACCCGTCCTTCTCGATCAGCGCCTTGATCTTGGTGTTGATCTCGTCCTGGATCTGCGCGCGGCGCGACGAGTACACGTCCATGACGGCGTATTCCGAGATCACGAGCCGGATCACCGAGCGCACCGACGGCCGGATGATCTTCTCCTCGTAGTCGGGGCCGATCTTCTGATGGATCTCGGCGACCCGCAGCGGGTCGACGTGATGCCACACCGTGAGGTCGATGCCCACCTGCAGCCCTTCGCGGGTCGGCGACCAGATCGAATCGTCGACGTCGGCCTTGCGGCCCTCCCCCGTGACGCCCGACATCGTGTACTCGAGGCGGCGCAGGTCGTAGAGCTGGGTCGAGCAGATGAACGGCGGGACGAACGTCACGCCCTGGCGTGCGGTGCGGAATCCGCGCGTGACGGTGTTGAAGATCACGAGAGCGTGCCCGACCGGCACGACGCGCACCGACGCGAGCAGCCCCAGGCTGAGCACCAGCAGCGGGACGACGAACATCGCGGTGCGCGCCGCGTGGTTGCCGAAGTCCGCCGTCAGGATCCGGCCCTCGGCATCGTGAACGCGCGCGCCCTGGCGCCGCCCGATTGCGCGCCAGACCGAATAGCCACCGATCAACAGCACGACGAGCAGCAGCAAACCAGGCATGGAATGCCTCCTCGAAGACCGACTCTAGCACAGCGGCGGAGGGCGTTTGGGATCCGGCCGCCGGACACGTTCGCCGGCGATGGCACCCCTCAGCGCGTATCCCGGCGCTCCGCCAGCGCTTTTTCGAATCGCACCAACCGATCTTCCGCACCCCCGGCGATGCTCCAGTCCCGTACGCGGGCGATGGAGACCCGGTGACGGGATGCGATCTCCACGGCGGCTCGCAGACTCTGCAAATCGCTCCAGTGATAGTAGGCCGCCAGGCGGTCGCGACAGGAGTCGGTTGCGGACAACATGGTCACGGTGGCTTCGCCCTTCCGCCGCACGACGGGTCGAATGTCCAGATCTTCCCCGATCGCGAGCGGTCCCCGCGGGAATTCGACGAAGAACGGTGCCGACGGGTGAACGTAGCGGTCCCGATCCCGGGCGAATTCGATGTCGCTCAGCGCCTGGTCGAGGAGGGCCTGCGTGGTCTGTGCGGACAGGATGAAATCGAGGTCCATCGATGCATACGCGCCATCGGAATAAATACTGGCGCATGCGCCACCCGTCAGGACAGCATGAATCCGCCGGTCTCTGAGCGCGCCACCGACGGCGAACGCCACGTCGCTCAGCCCCGATTTGCGGCCCAGTCTCACAGGGGTTTGCCGCTCCGCCGCGGACGCCGCCGCAGAGACTCAACCCTGTCGGTCAGCCAGCTCTCCGCCTCGGCAAGCCGCGTCACGAATGGCAACAGCTCCCGGCGGGCGAAGTAACCGGGGTTGATCTCGAATACCCGCGTTCGTCCCCGGCTGCGCGCGGTCACGAGTCCATCGCGTTCCAGGCTCTTGAGCGCGGACTGAATCGAAGACAGTGGCGCATCGAGGACGCGGGCGAGTTCGCGTGCATGGCTCTGCCCTAGAAGACTCAGAGCGAGAATGGAGCGTGTCCGCGCGGAACTGCCGAACGGACTGGAATTACCAATGACCGTCATATCGAATCATATGACCATATATTGCGGTCATCCGCAAGCGCCGAATCCGCCGGGCCGCCCCCGACTTCGCTCGCCGTCACCGCGTCAGCAGCCCCGCGTCGATCACGAACTGCGAACCCGTCACGAACCGGGCGCGCGGCGACACCAGCCACAGCACCGCCTCGGCGACGTCCTCGGGCTCGATCCACGGCACCGGCAGCAGGTTCCCGGCCGAGCGCTCGGCGATCTCGCGCGGCGTCGACCCCTCCATGGCGGCGAGGCCGTCGTTCATCGGTGTGTTCACGCCGGTCGGGTGGATCGACACCACGCGGATGCCGTGCGGGGCGAGCTCGATCGCCCACGACTTGGTGAGGCCGACCAGTCCCCACTTGCTCGCGGCGTAGTGGCTCAGGCGGTTCATGCCGCGCAGGCCCGCGACCGAGGAATTGTTCACGATCACGCCCGCGCTGCGCCGCATCATGTGCGGGATCACGTGGCGCCCGACGTTCCACGCCCCCTTGAGATTGATGTCGATCATGGCGTCCCATTCGTCCTCGGTCATCTCGTGGGCGTTGGCGTAGGCGCAGATGCCGGCGTTGTTGAACAGCACGTCGATGCGCCCGAACCGCCCGGCGGCGTCGGCGACGGCCGCCGCGACTGCGGCGCTGTCGCGCACGTCGGCGGCGTAGGTGCGCGCCTCGACGCCCAGCGCGCGGGCTTCGGCGGCGAGCGACTCGAGCTCGGCACCGGTGCCCATGCCGTAGGCGGGGTAGGGGAGCGGCTTCGCGATGTCGAGTGCTGCGACGTGCATGCCGGCGCGCGCGAACGCCAGCGCGGTGGCGCGGCCCTGTCCATGCGCGGCACCGGTGACGAACGCGACCTGGCCCTGCAGCTCCTGCGGCATCGTGGCTCCGATCACTGGACGGCGCCGGGGCGCCGGTAGGGTTCGAGGTAGTCGTCGAGATCGACGCGCAGCGCGTTGTTGACGACATTGGTCGCGATCATCATCCCGCCGAACGCGGTGAGCGCCACCATCTGTGCGGGCGTGAGGTGGCGGGCTGCGGCATCGTACACGGGCTGCGGCACGTGACTGTGATCCCGGGTGAGCGCCACGCCGTAGTCGATGATCGCCTGGTCCCGGTCGTCGAGACGCAGCGCTTCCAGGTCCTCGCCGGCGTCGATGAGGATCCGGCGGAAGAACGTGGAGCAGATCAGGCAGCCGGTCTCGGACGACACGGCGTGGGCGTACAGGGTGGTGAGCCGGTCGCCGAGGAACGTCGTGACTTCGTCGCGCAGCGGGTACCAGGTCATGAGCGCCACGAGCCCGGCCGGCGAATGCGCGAGCGTGCGCTTCATCTGGGTCACGCGTCCGTGCGCCAGGAGCTGCCGGTCGAGTTCCTGCTGCGCCGCGGGTGCCAAGGGCGGCTCGGCGGGGGGGACGCGTGCCATGTCGTTGCCTTTCGAATCGGATGCGGTGGTCCGGCCGGCGGAACGATTCCGGGCGGCCGAATGACCGATGGTAGCCCGCAGCGTGTCGCGCCGGAAATGGGCTAGACTGGCGCCCGCTCGAACCCGTCGTCACTCCGGAGGACCGCCGTGCCCGATCTCTATCCCGTTCTGCCGCACATCCGCGAGCGCGCGTACATCTCGTCCATGGAGCAGTATCAGCGGCTGTATCAGCGGTCGCTCGAGGATCCCGCCGGGTTCTGGGCCGAGCAGGCGGAGACGATCAGCTGGTTCCATCCGTGGACCACGGTGCTCGATGCGGACTACGAGGAGGTGGACTTCGCCTGGTACTCGGGCGGCCGGCTGAACGCCTGCTACAACTGCGTGGACCGGCACCTGGAATCGCACGGCGATCGGACCGCGATCATCTGGGCGGCGGACGAGCCCGGCACCTACGTGCGCATCAGCTACCGCGACCTCAAACATCACGTGTGCCGGGTCGCGAACGTGCTGCTGTCGCGCGGGGTGAAGAAGGGCGACCGCGTGTGCATCTACATGCCGATGATCCCCGAGACCGTGTACGCGATGCTGGCGTGTGCGCGCATCGGCGCGGTGCACTCGGTGGTGTTCGGCGGATTCAGCGCGGAGTCACTGCGCGACCGTATCCTCGACGCCGGCTGCAAGCTGGTGTTCACCGCCAACGAGGGCATGCGCGGCGGCAAGCGCATCCCGCTCAAGGCGATCACGGACCACGCGATCGAGGGACTGTCGATGGTCGAGACCGTGCTCGTGGCGCGCCGCACCGACACCGAGGTGCCGATGCGCCAGGGGCGCGACCTGTGGCTCGACGACGAGATGCGGCGCCAGCGCTCGACCTGCACGGTGGAATGGATGGGCGCCGAGGACCCACTGTACATCCTCTACACCTCGGGCAGCACCGGCAAGCCCAAGGGCCTGCTGCACACCACCGGCGGCTACATGGTGTACGCGGCGATGACGCACAAGCTGGTGTTCGACTATCACCCGGGCGACGTCTACTGCTGCGCCGCGGACGTGGGCTGGGTGACGGGGCACAGCTATATCGTCTACGGCCCGCTCGCGAACGGCGCGACGACGGTGATGTTCGAATCGATCCCGACCTACCCCGATCCCGGGCGGTACTGGCAGCTGGTCGACGATCTCGGCATCAACATCTTCTATACCGCGCCCACCGCACTGCGCGCGATTGCCCAGGCCGGCGACGGCTTCGTGACGAAACACTCGCGCAAGACGCTGCGCATCCTGGGTTCGGTCGGCGAGCCGATCAATCCCGAGATCTGGCGCTGGTATCACGACGTCGTCGGGGGCGGGCGGTGCGCCGTGGTCGACACCTGGTGGCAGACGGAGACCGGCGGCATCCTGATCACGCCGCTGCCGGGCGCGACCCCGACCAAGCCGGGCTCGGCGACGCTGCCGTTCTTCGGCGTGAAGCCGGTGGTGGTCGACGCCGAGAAGGGCACCGAGCTCGAGGGCAACGGCGTGTCGGGCGCACTGTGCCTCACGACGCCGTGGCCGGGACAGGCGCGCACGGTGTGGGGTGACCACCAGCGCTTCAAGGACACGTATTTCGCGCAGTACCACGGCCGCTACTTCACCGGCGACGGCTGCACGCGCGACGCCGACGGCTACTACTGGATCACCGGGCGCATCGACGACGTGCTGAACGTGTCGGGCCACCGGCTCGGCACCGCCGAGGTCGAGAGCGCGCTGGTGGCGCACGAGATCGTCGCGGAGGCCGCGGTCGTGGGATTCCCGCACGACATCAAGGGCACGGGCATCTACGCCTACGTCGTGCTCGGCAGCGAGCACGCGAACGCCGAGCCGCGCGATGTCGAGGGCGCGCTGAAGGAGCAGGTGCGGCAGGCGATCGGCGGGTTCGCGGCGCCCGACGTGATCCACGTCGCGATCGGCCTGCCGAAGACCCGGAGCGGCAAGATCATGCGGCGCATCCTGCGCAAGATCGCGGCCGGCGAGTACACGGGGCTCGGCGACGTGACCACGCTCGCGGACCCCGACGTGGTCGAACGGCTGGTCGCGGAGCATCGCGAGCGCACGGAGCGTCGCTGACGCAGAAGCCGGTGACGCCGAACGTGAACGCGCTGCTGCGTGACGGCACGCCGTCGCCGCGGTGATCGGGGACTCGCTGGGAGTCCTCGATCACGCTCCGATGCCAACGCAGTAATCGGGTCGTTTCAGCAGCCTGCGGCTATAGCTTCACGAAGCGCCGGGTGAAGCGGGCATCGCCGACCCGCACCTGCACCACGTAGAGCCCGGGCGCCAACGCGCCGCGCGGCGACCGCGGCTGCCAGGTCTGGCGGATGCGCCCTGCCGCACGCCACTCGTCGAGGCTCCATACCCGCCGGCCGTCGACGCCGAAGACTTCCCACGTCACGCGGGCTGCGCGCGGCAGGGCGAGGGCGAACGTCACGCCGGCCCGCATCGGATCGGGATAGGGGTTCGAGAGCGCGAGCACGCCGGGAATCGGGTCCCCGGGCGTGGCCGTCGTCGCGGCCGCCGACCCGCCCGCGACGACGGCGAGCGCGCGTGTCGCCAGCGCCGCCGGCCGCACCCGCACCGCGGTGGCGGCCGGCGCCGACAGCGCATTCCATGCCGTGAACGCCACCCGGTAGACGCTGTCGCGCACGGCACTGCTGTCGGGAGTCCAGAACCACGTGGCGCTGGTGTGGTCGGGACTCACCACGAACCGGATCGTGGTGTCGGGCGGCACGCTGGACGCGTCGACCGTCAGCGAGTCGATGGCGTCGCCATCGGGGTCGGTCACGCTCACCGCCACCTGAACCGTCTGACCGGCGTTCACGGTCACTGAGTCGGGCACGGACACCACCGGCGGGAGATCGGTATTCGCCACCGTGATCGTCGTCGAAGTCGACGACTGGAGCGCGTTGCTGGCGGTGAACGTGACGACGTAGGAGCGGGGACCATCGTGGAACCCCGGCGTCCATTCGAATGTGTAGATCAGGGGCGGCTGCTCGCCGGAATCGGGTCCGGGAGCATCGCCGGGCCCTTCCTGCCGCGGGCCGGTGGCGCTGGAGCCCGCCGCCGGCGTGCCGTGCGCGACCACGTGGCCGCCCGCCGGCGCGGACAGGGTTGCGTTGCCTGAGGTTTCGGCACCGCGGGCGGGAATGGCAACCCGGGCCGTGGCGCCGCCATGCACCGGCGTCGCCACCGTGCCGCCCGGGCCGGACCCGTCGCCGGGAGTGAATCGCGCGTTGTTCGACGGCGGCAGCGCGGAGAAATCGGCGACCAGCGATGGGATCGCGTCCCCGTCCGGATCGGTCGCGGTGACGTGGATGCGCGCGAGGGAGCCTTCGCTGCCGGCGACGACCTGCGGCGCGCTCACCACCGGCGGCCGATCGACGTTCGCGACCTGGATCTCGGCCCTCCCCTGACCGGTCGCGGCGTTCGACGCCTGGAACACGACGGTGTACGGCATGCCGCGCGCATCGTCCCAGCCGGGCGTCCACGTGAACGTGCCGGCCGTGTGGTCCGCGTTCACGACGAATGTGGCGTCGTTGCCCGCCGGCAGCCCGGACGGACCGGTGGTGAGCGCGTCGATCGGGTCGCCGTCGGGGTCCACGGCGGTGACGTTCACCGTCACCGTGCCGCGTTCGTTCGCCTGCACGGTCGCGGGCACCGTCACCCGCGGGGCGCGGTCGGTGTTCGCGATCGTGACCGCGCACGGGGCCGAGCCGCTGAGTGCGTTCACGGCCCGGAACACGATCACGTAGGGAGCGGGGCGCGCGTCCGTGTACGACGGCGTCCAGGTCAGCGTGCCCGCGGTATGGCCGGCATTCACCGTGAACCGCGCGCCGCTGCCCGCGGGCAGCGCGGACACGTCCGCGGTCAAGGAATCGATGGGATCGCTGTCGGGGTCCATGGCCGCAACCTGGACCATGACCACGCGGCCTTCGGCGCCCGCGACCGCGGGCGCGACCGTGACGCGCGGCGGCCGCCCCACGTGGATCGTCCGGTTGATCGAAGCCGTGAGCGCGTTCGAGGCCGTCAACGACACCTCGAACGGTCCCGCATCATCGCCCAGCCCGGGCGTCCAGGTCAGCGTTCCCGACGTGCCGGATGGGTTGCTCGTGAACACGGCTCCATCCGCGGGCGGGAGGTCCGACAGATCGGCGGTCAGCGAGTCGATGGCATCGCCGTCCGGGTCGGAAGCCGTGACGGTGAGCACGAACGCCTGGCCGGAGGTCGCGAACAGATTCGTCGCTGCCGACAGGAGCGGGGCGCGGTCCGGCGCCGCCACGGCCACCGGCGCCGTCGCGGTGGACGTGAGGCCGCCGGAATCGGCCACGGTCACCTGGGCCGTCCAATTGCCCGCGGCGTAGGAGTGGTTTGCGAGCGGCGAGGCCTGCGGGCCGATCACGGTGCCGTCGCCGAAGTCGAACCGGTAGGTCGCGATCGCATGTTCGGGATCGGTCGAAGCGGACGCGTTCGCGGTCACCGCGAGCGGCGCCGCTCCCGAGGCGGGCGTGATCGTCAGTGCGGCCACCGGCGGCAGGTTCGGCACGATGTACTCCAGCGCGCCGCGGTCCGCAAACGGCACCGGACCCGAGCCGGTGTTGGGGGTGCCGGGGTCGTCGGCCCGCGCCTGGCCCTCGGCGTCCGTCGCCGGCCAGTTGGCGACCGACGTGATCGCGGCGTCGATGGCGGGCGATCCCGCCAGCAGGTGGAGATCCCCCGCGGCGGGATTCACGAACCGTGGATTGGACTGCACGCTATGGGCATCCTGCCCGCTGACCACCGAATAGGCCGCCACGGTTGGGTAGAGCGTAGCGATGTACTTCACAGGCGCCTGCGCTGTGGAATTCCAGAACATGTTGTAGTCCGACACGAATCCCGGCGTCGAGCTGGCGTCGACCCACAGGTCGAATTCGTTGGTGGTGAGCCCGTTGTCAGAGGCGATGCAGTCGTAGAGCTGGTTGGCGGGAGAGATGCCCTCGATCGAGAACCCATCCTTGAAGTTGCCCCACGCGACATCGCCGATGTGCACGTTGCCGGTCACCATCAGGTGGTCGTAGCCGTGGTCGCCATTCTTCCACGAGCGATTCTGGATACAGGTGTTGCTGTCCGAATGCGCGTTGATCTGCAGCCCCGAGTCCTGGTTGTCGTGCAGCAGGTTGCCTTCCACCCAATTGTGCGGCGAATGGTCGAACTGGATGCCGTTCGCGGCCCGCACGGTCGGCCGGGCGTTGCGGAGCGACTCGTTGAATCGCACCGTCGAACCCGAGACGCCGCTCACGAAGTACAGGCCGTGGTCGCCGTTGTCCGACGCCAGGTTGCGCTCGACCAGCAGATTCGGGCTGCCCACGCACTTGATCCCGTGAAACCGTGCGAACGTGACGGTGTCGTGGGCGACGACGCAGTGGTTCGTGTTCGTCAGGAAGATGCCCGCGTCGTCGGTGCGCGTGACCGTGAACCCCAGGAGCGTCACCCACGCATGCCCGGACAACTCGATGCCGTGCAGCCGGTGTCCAACTTCGACGGCGTGCGTCGCGGGGTTGCCACCGCCCGCGTTCACGTAGAGACCGGTTCCCGCCACGTAGCGGTAGCTGCGGTTGCCGATGAGGCTCCCCGACGCGGCCGTGGAGTCGATCGCGAGGCGCGCGCCATCCCCGAACACCTGTTGCGGAGCCCAGTTCACCGCCGCCGCCAGGTAGACGTTGCCCGACACGGGCTGCCAGGCGGAGGCGGCGAGGCTGTCGGCGCCATCGATCACCACCCGCCTCTGCGCCTGGACCACGACCGGCGCGCCGGAAGATCCGGCGGGCGGGTCGACCTGCTCGCGGTAGGTGCCGCTCAGGACCGTCACGGCGTTGCCTGCCGACACCCGGAGCATCGCGTAGCCGAGCGTGCGGAACGGTTGTGACGGGGTGCCGGGCCCGCCATCGAACGCCGCGGGGTTCGTGTTGTCGACGTAGAACGTGACCGCAGCGGCGGGCGTCGCGAACCCGAGCGCGATCACGGCAGGCAGGAGCACCGCCGCTCCGAATGCGCGAATCGCAGGGAGACAGGTCATGGCGCAACGGGCGGCGCGCCGGTGAACCGGTGCGGCCGCGCGGCGAGGTGGGCAGATCAGGTTCACGGGAGGGTTTTTCACGGCGGCCCGATGTTGATGGAATGCCGTTACTTCCAAGGGTTGTCCGGAAGCCGCGAGATCCGCGGCGAGGCCGGAGTATAGCGGAGTCGAACGTTCATTCCAGTGGATTCCGGATTCAAAAAACATGCGTTCGGTAGTCGTCCGCATTCCGATAGACTTGAGCCTGCTCAGTGTGGCGTTTCGCCACAGTTCGGACGTGAGACACGCCTCCCAACGTCAGTTCTCCGAAGCTCGACACCCGGCCGGATTCGCGGCCGTCACAGATTTTATTGGAGTTCCTCGTGCACCTCGATGGTTTCCGCCGGATTCTGCTGCTGGCGATCCTCGCCGCGTCGTGCGTGGCGGCGCCGGTTCGAGCCGCGAGCATCGCGTGGACGAATCCGGCCGGCGGATTGTGGAGCGAACCGACGAACTGGTCGTCCGCCACGGTTCCGGGGCCGGATGACGATGTGCTCATCACGCTCGACGGCCAGTACGCGGTGACAGTGGACCCGGGTGCCGTCAGCATCCGGTCCTTGACGCTCGGCGGCACCATCGACACGCAGCAGTTGCTCGCCACCGGCAAGATGCTGTCGCTCGCAACCGGCGCCGGAATCGGCGCCCACGGCTCGGTGGAGTTCCATGACTGCACCGTTACGAGCGCCACGGCGATCGTGAACCACGGTGAGCTGCTGTTCGATGCGACGTCGCTGGCGGGGGATCTGGTGAACTACGGGGTCGCCACCCGTAACCCGTCGGCAATCCTGAACGGGACGGTGGATAACTACGGCAAGCTCGTCATGGAGGGCGTCACGACGGCATCTCCGGCGCTGGTGCAGCATCCGGGCAGCACGCTGCGGATCGAGGGCACGCCCACGACTCCCGCCGAGTTCGATTTCACGGGCACCTACACGAATGTCGGCACGCTCGACCTCGCGTGCGCGCTGGGATTCGGCAACGTCACGGTGAAGGCCACTTCGCCGGACGGCGTCCTCGTCAACGCACCGGGCGCCGTGATGCATTCCTATGCCGCGGGCGCCCGCGTCGTCGATGCCGATCTCGAGAACGACGGGATGCTCGAGGTGCTGCAACTGCTCACACTGCCGCGGGCGGGTGCGCGGCACGTGAACCGCGGCGCCCTCGAGCTGTCCGAGGCCGGCGTCACGGTGTCCGGCGCCGGAGTGGTGTTCACGAATCAGGGCACGCTCACGATCGGCGCCGGTCACACGTTCAGCCAGGGAGTCGGAACGTTCGCCAACGATTCCTGCGGCGTGATCCGCGGCGCCGGCACCTGCAACGTCGCGGCGGCCACGACGCTCGAGCGTGGCCGCATCGTCCCGGGGGATCCCGCGGGCCAGCTCACGTTCCCCGGCAACGTCACCGTGGATCCGGGTGGTGCGGTCGACATCGTGATCGGCGGGCCCACGGCGGCCGACTGGGGCGTGCTGCGCCTGACGGGGTTCATGATCCCGAACGGCACCCTGGCGGTGTCGCTCGCCAACGGGTTCGTGCCGGCGCCCGGCGACCGGTTCGACGTCATCGGCTGGGGCGATCACTCGGGAGTGTTCTCGCGCATCGACGGGCTGGACCTGGGGGGCAATCTCGCGCTGCGTCCGGAGTACGCCACATCGGGGCTGACGCTGGTGTGCTTCGCGGGCCACGTGGCCGGTGTCGAGCCGGATCCCGCCCGCGCGCCCGCGCTCGAATTCAGCCGTGCGCCCGCGCCCAATCCCACCGCCGGCGGAACCAGCTTCGTAGTGCGGGTGCCACGGGCGGCGGCGCTCACGGTGACGGTCACGGATGCCGCCGGGCGTGAGCTGGCCACGGTGTGGCGCGGGCGGCTCGCGGCGGGCGAGCACGCGTTCCACTGGGATGGCGCGACCGCCGCGGGGACGCGGGCGCCGGCCGGAGTCTATTTCGTCGCCGTGCGCGGCGCGGGGGCCGGGCTCGTGGGCCGGCTGGCGATCGTGCGGTGACCCCGACCTGCGTGAGATGATCCGGCCCACGTGACCGGATCTCCGTTGCCATCAGCGCAGTCCGACCGGACACGCGACGTCCTCGACCTGCTGGCCACGGCGCTGCTCGCGCTCTACGTGGCGACGTTCGCGGTGAGGAACGTCGCGCTGCAATGGGACTTTCGCGCCTACCTCGCGGCCGCCCGGGCCGCGGCCGCCGGACTCGATCCCTACGTCCACGGGAATCTCGTCGCCGCGTCGGGCCGCCTGTCGCCACTGCCGTTCCTCTACCCGCCGGTCGCGCTGCTGCCGTTCCTGGTACTCGCGGCGTTGCCCGTGGGCGCCGCCGCGGCCTGCTGGATCGGGCTCAAGGTGGTGCTGCTCGTCGCGCTCGTGGCGCTGTGGTGGCGGGTGTTCCTGCCGGGCACGGCGGTGTTGCCGCTGGCGCTGGCCGCGGTGCTCGGCTGGAATGCCGCGGCGCTGTACGACCTGCGCACCGGCAACGTGGCGCTACTGGAGTGTGCCCTGGTGTGGGCGGGCTTCGCGTGCTTCGTCGCCGGGCGGCGCGGATGGTTCGCAACGTTCGTGGTGATCGCGGCGTGCTTCAAACTCGTGCCGGCGGCGTGGCTGCTGCTGCTGCTCGTGCCCGCGGGCCGGCTGCGCCCCGAGCCGCGCGTGTTCGCGCTCGCGGTGCTCGCGCTGGTCGTGCTGGTGTGCGGCCCGCTGGTCCTGGGGCCGGCCGCTCACTGGAACGGCTTCCTGCGCGGGATTCCGCCGGCCGACGATCTCGGCGACTCGAACCCCAGCGCGCTCGGCCTGGCAGGCGTGATCACCCGCACGGCCCATCTGCCGGCGCCGGCCGCGCACGTCGTGTGGATCGGGTTCGTGATCGCGCTCGCGCTGGCGAGCCTGCGGTTCCTGCGCGACGCCTGGCGCCGGGCGGATCCGGCCCGGTGGGTGATGGCTTCGGTGTTCCTGGTCGTGCTCATGGAGCCGCGCCCGATGGCCTATGGCTACGCCTGCCTGGCGCCGGCGCCATTGTGGTTTGCGCCGCGCCCGTTCGGCAGCCGGATCGGGCGGTTGGGCCTCGCGTTGCTGCTGTCCGTACAGGGCATCGCCCGCGCGTTCGACCAGCAGCCGGCGGGTACCGTGGTCGCCTACGCGCCGTTCCTGCTCACGCTTGGCGTCTGGCTGCTGGTGATCACGCAGGACCGATCGCCCCTTGGGCCGCGGGCTGTGAGATGATTTCCCGGATGCGATCCAGATCCTTCCCAATTTCGCCGCCCGGCTCCCGGCAGGCACCACACGCTCCCGTGCGGCCGGGGTGGTGGTTCGCGACGGCCGCGGGTCTCGCGCTGGCCGCCTGCCTCGCGGCCACGGCGCTTCACGCGGCCCCCGCGCCGCGCCGGCTGCCCGCCGATGCCCCCGTCCTCGCGCCCGACGCGCTGGATGCCGCGCCCTATCTGTCGTACTACAAGTCGCTGGCGTACGCGTGGTCAAACGCGCGCGCGCTGGCCCCCACTGCGAACCAGCAGCAGTACGACATCCGGACCTACGACCTCGACCTGCACCCGGACCCCGTGACGCAGGTGCTGACGGGCACGGTGCGCGTGCGCGCCACCGTGGTCACCGGTCCCCTCGCGACGTTCGAACTCGATCTCACGAGCGCCACGATGACCGTGGACGCCGTGACCGGTCCCGGCGGGGCGCTCGCGTATACGCACGCGTCCGATGTGCTTGCGATCGGTCTCGATCATGCGTTCGCCGCCGGCGAGCTGGTGGACGTGACGATCCAGTACCACGGCTCGCCGAACGCCAGCGGCTTCGGCGCGTTCACGTTCGAGTCCCACGCCGGGCTGCCGCTGGTGTGGAGCCTGAGCGAGCCGTTCGGCGCCCACGAATGGTGGCCGTGCAAGGACCAACCGGACGACAAGGCCGACTCGGTGGACGTGCGGGTCACGGTGCCGTCCGGCATGATCACGTCGAGCAACGGCACGCGGGTCGAGAGCGTCGACAACGGCACCACGGCGTTCACGCACTGGCACGAGAGCTACCCGATCGCGTCCTACCTGGTGTCGATCGCAAGCTACGCCTATGCGCGCCAGACGCTGTGGTACCACCCGGCGGTGGGCGACTCGATGCCGATCGAGTTGTTCCAGTTTCCGGACCAGGTATCGGGCGCGCGGGATGTCATCAACGCGAAGATCCCGGCGATGATCGCGGCCTATGTCTCGCGGTTCGGCGAGTATCCGTTCACGCGCGAGAAGTACGGCGAGGCCGACTTCACGTTCGGCGGGGGCATGGAGCACCAGACATGCACCAGCCTCGGAACGTTCTTGAACGAAACCGTGGTCGCGCACGAGCTGGGTCATCAGTGGTTCGGCGACGGCGTCACCTGCCGCGACTTCCATCACATCTGGCTGAACGAAGGCTTCGCCACCTACTGCGAGGCGCTGTGGAAGGAGTCCACCGGCGGGTTCACCGCCTACAAGAGCGTGCTGACCCCGAAGAAGTATTTCGGCGCGGGCACCGTGTGGGTGCCCGACCTCAGCAACGAGAACCGGATCTTCAGCTCCGCGCTGTCGTACAACAAGGCGGGCTGGGTGCTGCACATGCTGCGGCACGTGCTCGGCGACTCGGTGTTCTTCGCCGGCCTGAGTGCCTACCGCGCGCAATGGCCCTACATGAGCGCCGTGACCGAGGACTTCCAGCATGCGATGGAGGGCGTGTCCGGCCGGGATCTGACGCGATTCTTCCAGGAGTGGATCTACGGCGAGTACTACCCGAGCTACCGGGTCACGTCCTACAGCGAGCCCGGGCAGGCTGGCGGCTCGGACGTCCACGTGCAGGTCCAGCAGACCCAGAGCTGGCAGAAGTTCTGGATGCCGGTGGACGTGTTCATCCACAGCGCGTCCGGCGATTCGACGTTCGTCGTGACCGATTCGCTCGCGTACCAGACGTTCACGCTCCACATGCCCGCGCCCGCGCTGTCGGTGTCGCTCGACAGGAACGAATGGATCCTGAGGATGATCGTGACGCCGGTGGCGGTGGACGGTGCGGTCGTGGATGCCGGGGTCGAGCTACTGGCCCCGAGCCCGAACCCGGCCCGTGGCGCGAGCGACATCGCGTTCTCGCTGCCCCGCGCGGGCGCCACGCGGCTGTCGATCATGGATGCCGCCGGGCGGCGCGTGGCGGATCTGGAACGCGGCTGGCTGCAACCCGGTGCCCACCACGCGAGCTGGGACGGTCGTGATCTGCGGGGCGCCCCGGTGGCCGGCGGGATGTACTGGGTGAGCCTGGAGTTCGAGGGCGAACGGCGGGTCGAGAAACTGGTGCGAATGCGCTGAGGCGCGGGCCTCGGCGGGCGTCCGGCAGATGCTCGTCGTATCCGTAGTCGCGCTTCCAGCCTCGCGTGTCGTCAGTCCCCGAAGCAGATCCCCAGGTCGCGCGCCGTGATCATGGTGTCGCAATCCGGCGCCACCACCTTCATGCGCTGGATCGCGTCCTTGAGCGGCTCGAAGCGCACGGTCGGCGGCTGCAGCGCGACCATCACGGACGAGTGGCCCTCCTCGAGCGCGCGCACCGCGGCGGCGCCGAAGCGCAGCGCCACCAGCCGGTCGAAGCTGGTCGGCGAGCCGCCGCGCAGCAGGTGGCCGAGCACCACGGTGCGTGATTCGCGCCCGGTCAGCTCCTCGAGCTGGTTCGCGACCTTCACGCCGATGCCGCCGAGCCGCCCGCTGCGGCCTGCCTCGCCGGGGAGCATGGACACCGTGCCACCGACGGGATGGGCGCCCTCCGCCACCACCACGACGGTGTAGAGGCGGCCGGCGCGCTCGCGCTCGCGCACCTCGGCCGCGACCTTGCCGATCTCGAAGGGGATCTCGGGGATCAGGATGACGTCGGCATTGCCGGCGATGCCGGCGTGCAGCGCGATCCACCCCGCGTAGCGGCCCATCACCTCGACCACCATGATGCGGCGGTGCGAGCTGGCGGTGGTGTGGAGCCGGTCGAGGCACTCGGTCGCGAACGACACGGCGGTGTCGAAGCCGAACGTCATGAACGTGCGCTCGAGATCGTTGTCGATCGTCTTGGGCACGCCGATCACGCGCAGGCCGCGGTTCGCGAGCGCGTAGCCGATCGCCAGCGTGCCATCGCCGCCCACGATGACGAGCGCGTCGAACCCGCCGGCACGGAACTTCTCGACCAGCTCATCGCCGCGATCCACGTCGTGCAGCGTGCCGTCGGCCTGCCGGGCTGGATAGCACAGCGGATTCCCACGGTTCGTGGTCCCGAGCATCGTGCCACCCAGGTGGGTGATGCCGGCGACCGACTTGCGGCCGAGCGGCACCACGCCGCCGTCGGGATAGTCGCCGGGTTCGAGCAGGCCGTTGAAGCCGTCGCGGATACCGTGGCATTCCCAGCCGCGATGCAAGGCGGCGAGCACCACCGCGCGGATCACGGCGTTGAGCCCGGGCGCGTCGCCGCCTCCGGTGCTGAGCGCGATGCTGCGAATCGGCTGCGTCACGAATCCCGTCCCTTCATTCCTGTATGATCGACTTCCGCGGCCGGTTCCTGAACTCACCCACTTCGCAGGTTCACGAAAACATGCCGCACTCGTCAATGCCTCCCGTGCAATTCCTGCGTTCCGGAGCCACGACGTTCCGGGTGGCCATATGGCTGTCGGGCCTGTTCGCGCTCGCCGTGGTGCAGTCCTGCATGCCGCTGCCGCCGGAGGGCGGCGGCATCGACGTGGGCACCACCAGCGACCAGTGGACGGTCCGGTTCGACCCGGCGCTCGGCACTCCCGCGTCGATGGTGAACCGGGCACTCCGGAACGAGACCGGCTCGACCGGCGCCAAACCGGTGGACAGCGCCGTGGCGGAAGCGGCGGTTCAGCAGGTGTTCCACAGCCGCACCCAATGGTTCCGGCTGCGCTCCGGAGTCGACGCGTTCCGGCTGGTGCGGGACGAGACGCGCGGCTGGCTGCGATATCAGCGGTTCGAACAAACCTATCGGGGGCTGTCGGTGGCGGGCGCGGGCTACGAGGCGCACGTGCTGCCGAACGGCCGCGTGGGGTCGCTCGAAGGCAGCTACTTCCCGGATCTCAACGTGGACATCCGGCCGACGTTCGGCGAATCGCAGGCGCGAGACCGCGCGCGCAACCTGTTCCAGCTCGGCGCGCCATCGGAGCCGCTGCCGCAGCTCCAGTACGAGATCGAAAACGGATTTCGCGAGGCGAGCGTGCTCACGATCGTGCCGCAGGGCGGCAATTTCCTGCTGGCGTGGGGCATCGTGGTGGCGGTCGGGTCGCGCGACCATGCGCGCGTCTACATCGACGCGCGCACCGGGTCCGCTTTGGGGCGCCAGATGATCGGGTGGTCCGACACGCGCTAGCGAGACTGCTGAAAACGCCCGATTGCTGCGTTGGCTCGTCGCTCCTCCCTGCGACGTATCGGACGAACGTCTCGGTCGTCGCTCCTCGCCGCCTTGCAATCGGGCGTTTTCAGCAGTCTCGCGGTTCAAGCCGGGGCGGCCGGCGGCCGGTGCGGATCGCGCCGGCGACGGGGACGTAGGCGAGCTCCGAGTTCCCGAGCACGCAGCGCAGCATCAACCCGCCGCGGCTCAAGTCCCCGCGTCCCACGAAGTCCGCGGGGAATCGCAGCCTGCCCGCCAGGCACCGCTCGAGCACGTCCACGTACTTGCCGGTCGCGATGCTGCCGAGCAGCACAGCCTGGTCGTCGCCGGCGAGCGTGCCCGCGAGTGCGCGGGCATCGCGGTCGAGCGGCTCGCAATACCGCGGCTGGTCGGGGGACACGCCGACCGTGGCGATGTCGGCGAGTTGTTCGGCCGTCACGATGCGATCGGCGGCGGCGAGTCCCAGGCCGGGGACGATGACGAGCACCCCCGCGGGCGTGCGGATCGTGCGCGCGAAGGCTCGCGCGTAGGCCAGTTTGCCGCGAAAGTACAGCCCCGACACGAAGCTGAAGATCTCGCCGAGCGGCGCGCCCGACTGCCGCAATCGGACGGCGAGTGGAAACGTGGCCGCGGGGTTCATCAGCAGCGCGGCGCGTCGGCCGCCGCAATGTGCCGGTGACAACATGAACACGGTCTGCATGCCGGCCAAGATAGCGGACGCGCCGGGGGCCGCCTCACGACTACGAAAGCCCGCGCGACCGCGCGCGTCGCGGCGCCGTCCGGTTCAAGCCTCGTATTCCTCGGTGAGCAGCGCACCCACGCGGGCAGGCGTGTCGGCGATCGCGATCACCGATGACCCTTCCACCGCGTTCTCCCGCAGCCAGTCCCGCAGGGCTTCGAGCCCCATGCGATCCATGTCGCGCCGGCACAGGACGACCGTGCCATCCGGGAGCACATCACCGGTCCGATGGGTCTTCAATCGAGGCTGTTCACGCACGCTGAGTTCCCGTACGTAGCGAGGCTCTTCCATGGTGAAACTCCTGCGAGGAGGATGCGAGGGACAACTTCCGTACATGGGTTTCGTGCAAGCCGGCAGGGCCGCGGACGGGTGTATGGCAGCTTCCGTACCAGCCTCGAACCCCCGGGCAGATTGCAACGTCGGGTTTTGTCGCCATTGCGGCAGCGAGACTTGTGCGCCAGCGCACCTCCGAACGCCGGACCCCGTCCCGAAGCGGTCTGGTAAGTCTCACATTCGATCACCCCTTTGGAACAAACCCGGGGAATCCTCACGCAGATTGGAATGACTCGTACAACCATAAGCCCTGCAAAGCGATCCGCGCTTCGGCGTCGTATTCGGCGATCCAAGCGCATGATTCGTCCAAAACTCAATATTTTGCAGTTGGTTACGCTAGTTCGTTGATTACGGCGATAATCGTCGGAAATCGGGTTAGGACAAATCATGTATCTTGCTTACCCACAATGGTTTCCATCGCCACATCCACACGAAAAATACTCTTGATTTGCTCCGATTTCGTGTGTAGCTTCATGAACTGCAGCGTGCCTCACGACGATTCGCCCCCCGCGGGTACTGCCGTGTTTCTCCGGAACTGAACGCTGCGACAGCACACGTCAGACCGGTTCTCAGCACGGCCGGAACCAAAGGAGACGACCGCGTCCCCTCGCGCGTCCGACGGATGGAACGTTTCGCAGGGCGCTACCGGCTGCTTCGCCGCCTCGGCCATGGCGGTATGGGTGAGGTGTTTCTCGCGCGCGACCTCGCGTCCGGCGCCGAGTGCGCGGTCAAGCGGTTGCACGCTCACCAGGCCGCACACGCCGAATCCCTGAAGCGCGAATTCGAAGCGCTCACCCGGCTCCGCCATCCCACCATCGTCGCGGTGCACGACTTCGCCACCACGGCGGCGGGCATTCCGTACCTGGTGATGGAGTACGTCGCGGGCCTGCCGGCGGATCAGGCGCTGACGCGGGGCGACTGGGCATCGCTCTACGCCGTGGCCGCGCGCATGACCGAGGGCCTCGAGGCGTTGCACGCGGCGGGTGTCGTGCACGGCGATCTCAAGCCGTCGAACGTGCTCGTGATCCCCGGTCCGGCCGGGGCGCCGGTGCACGACGTGAAGCTCGTGGACTTCGGACTCGCCGGCCTGCGCTCGAATGAGGGTTCCGGCAGCCGCGGCACTCCCGGGTTCGCCGCCCCCGAGGTCGTCGCGGGCGCGGCGCCGACGGCGGCCTCGGATCTGTACGGCCTCGGGGCCACGCTATATGCGCTGATCGCCGGGCGCCGCCCCTTCGAGGGCGAGCATCGCTCGAGCATCCTGGAGCAGCAGCGGCAGGGACCTCCGCGCGCCCACGAGCTCGAGCAGTCCGGGGCGCCGCAGCCGCTGATCGAAATGGTGCTGGCGCTACTGGCGCCCGAGCCCGCCGAACGTCCGCGGGACGCGCGTGAAGTGCGCCGCGAGATCGAGCGCATCCATCGCGGCGTGCGGCGGCCGCTCGCCGATCATCTGCAGGCGGCGACGCTCGTCGGCCGCGAGCGTGAGCTGGCCCGGCTGGAGCAATGGATCGGGCAGACACCGGTCCGGCCGCCGATCACGTTCGTGACCGGCGAGACCGGCATCGGCACCACGGCACTGCTGCGGGAGCTCGCGACGCGATCGGCGCTCGAGGGCCGGCCGGTACTCTCGCTGTCGTGCGCGGCGCTGCCCGAGCCGGGCGCCACGGCTCGCAGCCTCGTCGAGCTGCTGGTCACACACGACGAGGGCGGCGCAACGAGTCCGCTGCCGGCGGTCTCGCCGGCGGACGACACGGCGCCGTGGGTCGAGGCGGCGGCGGCCGCGGCCGACCGGCTGGCCGCCCGGCCGTTTCTCGTGCTGCTCGACGACGGCGATCATCTCGATTCCGTCTCGGCCGCGTTCCTGCGCCGGCTGGCGCTGCGCGAACCGGCGGTTCCGCTCATCTGGATCATCGCGCGATCCCGGGCTGCCGAGGCAGAACACGATCGCCTGCTCATCGAGTCGCGTCTCGCGCAGCGGGTTGTGCTGGGACCGCTGCCCGAGCCGGACGTGCGCCGGCTGGCCGCGGCTCGGCTCGGCGGCGAGGTCCCGGAGCAGATCGCCGGCTTCCTGTGGCGCAACGGCGAAGGACATCCCGGGCTCACCCTCGACCTGCTTCGCGGCCTGGTCGACCGCGGGGCGCTCACCGACAGCGATCTCGGCCTGCTGGTGAATGAGGACCGGCTCGCGGACATGCCCAGCGCGGGGGACTACGTCCGCGCACGGCTCGCGCGACTCGAGTCGACGACGCCGGCGCGACGCGCGCTGGTGGCGTCGCTCGCCGTGTGCGGTCCCGCGCTCCCGGTCGACGAGCTCCACCGTCTCGTGCCGGGCGTCGGCGATAATGACGTCAAATGGGCGATCGCCGAGGGCATGGCGGTGCGCGACCCGCTGGGCCGGTTGCTGCTGCATCCGCCCTCGTTTGGCCCGCACGTGGAGGCGGCGCTCGACGAGGCCGCGCGCACGGCCCTGCATCGCGCCGGGCTCGCGTTGCCGGGCCGGACGCCGCGCCAGCGGTTCGCGCACCTGCGGGCGACTGGCGATACCGCGCGCGCGCTCGCCGAGGCCGCGGCGGCGTTCGCGCAGCGTCCGGACGTCGAGCTCGCGATCGTCGCGGCGTCGATGGCCGACGCCGCGGACCCCGCCGCATCGGGGACGTGGCACGCGCGCGCCGCCGAACTGCTGCGTTCCCGCGGCCGCTACGCGGCGGCGATTCCGCACCTGCGCAGCGCACTCGCCGCGACCGCGTCCGGGCAGTCGCCCGTGGCTCGCGACGAACTCTGGCTCACGCTCAGTACGGCGACGCTGCGCACCGGCGACCCGCGGGGCACCGTGGCCGTCGTCGCCGAAGCCCAGCAGGCGGGGCCGGCGCCGGCGCTGCACGCCCGGCTGCTCGGCAACCGCGCGGCAGCCCACGCCATGCTGGGCGACGATGCCGCAGCGGCCGAGGACGCCGCCGAAGCGCTGGCGCGGGCGATGGCGGTCGACGATCCGCTGGCGGAGGGCATGGCGGCCGACATCGAGGTCAATCTGGCGCGGGCGCGAGGCCGCCTGGACGTGGCGCTGCAGTGGGCGCAGCGGGCCGCCGCCGCGTACGGTCGCGCCGGCAGTGCGCTCGGCGTGATCCGCTCGATGGGTCACCGGGCCTCGATTACCCGCGAACTCGGAGATCTGGACGGAGCCGAGCAACTCTCGCGCGCGGCGGTCGAAGTGGCTCGCGGCGGCGAGAATCGCCTGCCGCTCACCGAGCAACTCCTCAGGCTCGCGGCGGTGCTGGTGGAATCGGGCCGCTGGTCCGAGGCGCGCACGGCCTGCGCCGAGGCGCTGCGGCTCGCGATGGAGGACGGGCGCTCGATCGAAGTGTCGGTGGCCATGACGCATCTCGGGCAGATCGAGGGCCTGCTGGGCCGCCCGGCAGCGGCCCGGCGGCATTCACGCGCCGCCGTCCGGCTCACGGCGCGCCATCAGCCGTCCTTGAGTTCCTATGCCTGGCGCTCGCTCGCCCAGGCCGAACGGATCGGCGGCCGCCTCGGGCTCGCGGCGGTCGCCGCGCGTCGCGCGCGCGAGCGGCTGCGCGAGGACTCGATCGTCGAGTCCCGGTGGTGCAGCATCGAATACGGCCGCGCGCTCGCGCAGCGCGAGCTGTGGACCGAGGCGGGTGCGGTGTGGGACGCGGCGCTGGACCAGGTCAGCGTGTCCTCGAGTCCCGAGACCGCGCTGCTCATGGTGCTGGCTGGCCGCGCTGCGCTGCGCCGCAATGCCATCGACGAGGCCGAGACCCGCCGCGCCGGCGCCGAGGAATGGGTGTCACGCCACCGGCTGCCGTGGATCTCGTCCCATCTCCGCCTGCTCGACGCCGAGCTGGAGTTCGCGCGCGGGCTGCTGCGGGAGGGACTCGAGCACGCGAAGGCGGCGCTCGCCGGGTTCGCCGCGCTGTCGGCTCCGGCCGAGCGCGCCGCCGCGATCCTCGCGATCGCGCATCGCGCTCCGGCGCTCCCCGACGCGCGCGAGATGGTGGTCGCCTGGCTGGACGACGCCGTGCGCATCTTCGAGCGCATCGGCGATCGCAACGGCCGCGAACGCGCGCTCACGATCTCGGTCGAATGGCTGCGGCGCTCCGCGACCGCGAGCACGGTGATCCGCGATCAGGGGCTGATCGAGCGGGTGTGCTGGCTGCTCAATTCCCTCACCGACCTCGACGAGCTGATGCGCCGCGCGATGCGCTCCGCCGTGGAGCAACTCGACGCCGAGCGCGGCGTGCTGCTGCTCGCCGACCCCGAGACCGGTCAGCTCGTTCCCACCGCCGAATACGGGCCCATCGAGCCGAGCACCCGGGCCGAGGCGCTCGGCTACAGCCGGCGGGTCGTGCAGCACGTGACCCGCGGCGGGGACAGCCTGCTGGTCGTCGACGCGGATTCCGACCCGCGCGCCGCGAGCGAGAGCGTGGCGGACATGCGGCTGCGCTCGATCCTGTGCGTGCCGTTGTTCATGAACGAGCGCCCGATGGGCGCCGTGTATCTCGACGATTCCCGGCGCACCCACGCCTTCGCCGAGGCCGACCGCGGCATGATCGAGGGGTTCGCCCACCTGATAGCGGTGGCGATCGAGAAGAGCCGCCACCACGACGAGATCCGCCAGGAGAACGAGCGGCTGGGGGGCGAGAACCTGTCGCTGCGGACGGAGGCTGTGACGCGCGTGCGCGCGCAGGGCGTGATCGGGTCCAGCAGCCCGATGCAACGCGTGCTGGGCATGGTCGAGCACGCGGCCCGCACCGACACCACGGTGCTCGTCACCGGCGAGAATGGCACCGGCAAGGAGGCTGATCGCGCGCACGCTGCACCACAGCGGGCGGCGCGCGATGGGCCCGTTCGTCGCGGTCAACTGCGGGGCGCTGCCGGACACGCTCATCGAGAGCGAGTTGTTCGGCATCCTCGGCAACGTGGCCACCGGCGTTCGCGCCCGACAGGGCAAGTTCACGGCGGCGAACGGCGGGACGTTGTTCCTGGACGAGGTCGGCGACATGCCGCTGACGCAGCAGGTGGTGCTGCTGTCGGCGATCGCGAGCAAGGAGGTCACACCGCTCGGCGGCAACAAGCCGCTGCCGCTCGACGTCCGCATCATCGCGGCGACGAACCGCGACCTGCGGCGCCAGGTCGAGCTGGGCCAGTTCCGCGAGGATCTGTACTACCGGCTGAGCGTGATCGAGGTGGAGGTGCCGGCGCTCCGCGAGCGCAAGGCCGACATCCCGGCACTCGCGCGGCAGTTCCTCGACCAGTTCGCCCGCCAGCAGGAACGCCAGGCGCCGCGGTTGTCACCGGATTTCTTCGCGGTGCTGATGCGCAGCGACTGGCCGGGCAACGTGCGCGAACTGCAGAACTACATCGAGCGGCTGCTGGCGATGACCCCCGGCCACTACCTGCGCCCCGATCCCCCGCCGCGTGATCTCGAGTCGGTGCATACGCGGCGCACGTCGCAGCATCGCGTGCTGCTCGATGCGGTGGGTGACGTCGAGCGCAAGATGCTGATCGACGCGCTCGAGCGTTCGGGCGGCAACCAGAGCAAGGCCGCCCGTGAATTGGGACTCACAGAGCAATCAGTGCGCTATCGACTCCGCAAGTACAACCTCACGCCTCGCCGAAAGAAGCCGTTTCGCCGAAATTAGCGGCATCATGCAACTATTTGATGTCATTTGCGTTCCGCAATATGAATGCCGGCTTCGCGGTTTTTAGCGAGATGAATCCCGCCCGTAGCCCCGTCCGGCCGCGAGTTCCCAGTGACACAACCCTATGCACTCGTGATACCTAGCGACTTTCGACTGCGACCACGCAACGAGGGCACGGCATTGGCCTTATGCGATAGCGGCGGCGAATTCCCGCCGCTCCTCATGGAGGTCGCATATGAACCGCATCCCAATGGCCCTGTTGGCAGTGTGCTGCTCTGCTGCCCTCGTATCGATCGCCCACGCCCAGTCTACCGATCCGAGCGGCGCCGGCGGGGGTCGGTGCACCCTCGCCGGGAGCGACACGGGCGGGCCGGCGCAGTCGTGGTCACCGTGGCGCTCGTCATTCCTGACACTGCCGAGCCGCCTGTGGTCGTTCACGCCCCTGGTGTCCTTCCGGATCCCCTGGACCGCGCGTCCGGGTGTCACGACCGCGATGCGGAGTGTAGTGCGGCGGTAGCACCGCGGGATCGGGGCGCTGGCGCGGTGCCCGCGGGGCAACTCCTCGGGTCTCTCGGGTCACCATGTGGGCATTCCGTGTCACTCGCGAGCGGGCAGTCAGTTGGTTTGAGCATGAAGTGGTTCCGGCATGGGATGCGCGAGGTGTCACCTCGCCGAATCGAACGAGGAGCGATGGCGAATACGGGACGGAGGTATTCACGGCAGCAAATGACCACGATCCTCAAGGAGGCGGGCGCCGACAGCGTGAGAGTCGGCGACGTGTTGCGCCGCCATGGGGTCGCCCCCAAGACCTATTACCGGTGGAAGGCCCGGCTGGGGGCCGTGGTGGTGAGTGATGTGCCGAGGATTCGCGACCTCGAGGCGGAGAACATCCGGCTCAAGCGCATCGTCGCGGACCAGTCATTGAACATCGAGATTCTCAAGGAGATGCTGGGGAGGGTCTGACGGTTGGGGCGGCACGCCGCGGGCGTGCCGCTGCCCGCCGCCGGTCCGGGCCAACGTCGCATTCACTTGACCGCCCGCGCCGGTGCCGCGCACGATCGCCGGCCATGGGAATCATGTGCCGGCCCGCGCGGCCGTTGCGAGGCATGATGGGCGGCGCGGCATTCGTACTGGCCGCGTTCGCGGCCGCCGTGCGGCCCGCCCCTGCCGCGGCCCAGTCGTACGCGCGCTACGCGGTCCCCGATACCGGACTGGTACGCGTGCTGGCCGCGTCACGGGCCGAATTCGAGGGCGCCTGGAACGCGCTGCTGGTGGCGGAAATCCGCTCGACGCTCGTCCGCGCCGATTCCGCGCGCGGCCTCGCGGAGCTCGAACGCCGGATCGCCCGCGCCGAGCCTCATGCGCTCGGCACCCGGATCGCGCCCGACGCGCTCGCGTTGCGGCACGGCTGGCAGCGCCGCGGGCTCGGGACGCGGGTGGCGGCGGCGGCCGCGGAGTCGCTCGCCGCGATCGCCCGCAGCGGTCGCGCCTTCGGTCGCGCGGACTCGCTGCTGCGGGGGGCGCTCGCGGGCTATCGTTCGCTGGGCGAGCGGCGCCGCACGGCGTGGGTGCTCGGCAGCCTCGGCGCGAACGCACTGGTCGCGCGCCGTAACACCGAGGCCGCCGCGTGGTACGACACGGCACTCGTGGCGCGGCGCGCGCTCGGCGACTCGATCCTGATCGGCAACACCCTCAACGATCTCGGGCAGACGTGGCTCCAGCTCGGGCGTCCCGACGCCGCGGCGCGAGTGCTGTCCGAGGCGGCGGTGCTGCGGGCCGCGCAGGGCCGCCAGGTGCAGCTCGGCGCCACGCTCAATTACATGGGCCTGGCGCTCGCGTCGCTCGGCTTGCCCGATTCGGCGATCGCGTGCTACCGCCGCTCGCTGGTACTCACCGCGTCGCGCGGCGACAGTCTGAATACGCTGGTGGTGCTCAGCAACTATGCGCTGGTGCTCACCGACAACGGACACGCCGGCGAGGCGATCGCCGTGAACGAACGCGCGCTCCACCTCGCGGGCGAGCTCGGCAACACCGGAGCCGCCGCGATCGTCGAGAACAACCTGGGCCAGCTCTATCGCAAGGTCGGGCGGTTTTCGGACGCCCTCGCGCACACCGACCGTTCGATCGCGGCGTATGCGGAGCAGGGTGACCTGTCCGAGCTCGCGCAGGGACTGAGCCGCAAGGGCAACATCCTGATCGCCATCGGGGACCCCACGGCGGCGCGGACCGTGCTCGCCCGCGCGCAATCGGTCGCGGACTCGCTCGACGATCCCCAGGTGCAGGCGGTCGTGCTCGCGACTTTGGCGATCGCGGCGGAGCAGTTGGGCGACGTGAGCGGCGCCGGGCGGCTGGGCGCTCGTGCGTTCACGGCCGCGGTGGCGTCGGGAGATTCGGGTACGGTCCACGGCACCGCGGCGACGCTCGGCTTCCTCGCCACCACGCGCCGCGATCCGGCCGAGGCCGAACGCTGGCTGGAGCGGGCGGTCGCGGCGGGCGCAGACGCCGGCCTGACACCCGAGCAGCGCGCGAACGATCTCACCGGGCTCGCGAACGCCCGCCAGCTGCAGGGCCGCTACGACGAAGCCGGGCGCGGGCACCAGGAGGCGCTGGAGCTCGCGCGCTCGCACGGGCTCACGAACCAGATGCTGTGGTCGCTGTGTTCGCTCGGTGACCTCGAGGAGCGGCGTGGCAATCCCGGACTGGCGCTCGCCGAGTACGCGCGGGCAGTCGCGATCGCCGACACGCTGCGCACGCTGCAGCATGCCGAGCGCGCGTCGATCTCGCTGTTCGCGAACCGGCTGTTCATGTTCGAGGCGATGATCCACCTGCTCGGGAAGCTCGACGCCGCGCACCCCGACTCGGGCTACGGCGAGCAGGCGTTCGCGTGGGCGGAGCGGGCGCGGGCCCGCGCCTACCTCGATCTGGTGGCGGCGAGCGGTGCCGGCGGCCGACGGGCGGCGACGCTCACGCTGCCCGCGGCGCAGGGCCTGCTGCGCGGCGATCGCGAAGCGCTGCTGGAATACAGCGTCGGCGATTCCAGCACCACGTTGTGGGTGGTGAGGCGCGATCGCTGGCACCGCTACGTGCTGCCGCCGCGCGCCGTGCTGCAGCCGCGCATCCAGGCGCTGCGCCGCGGCCTGGCCGATCGCAGCGCCTCCGGCGCGGCGGCCACGCTGCGCATGGCGCATGCGCTCTATGGCGTGCTCGTGGCACCCGCCGAGTCGCTGCTCGCGGGCGTGGACCACCTGATCGTGGCGCCGGATGGGGCGCTGTCGCTGATCCCGTTCGAAGCGCTGCTCGTACGCCCGCCGCTGGCGTCCGGCGCCGCGCCCCGCGGCGGATTCCTCGTCGAGCGATTTGCCGTCTCGTACACGCCGTCGGCCTCCGTGCTCGCGACGCTGCGCGCCGGGTCGGGATCGCGGTCGGTCGTGGCGATCGGCAATCCCGACTTCGGTGATTCCGCCGCCGCGGGCCACGGCGGGCACCGCCTCGAGGCCCTGCCGAACACCGCGGCAGAGCTCGCGATGCTGGCGGCCACCGCCGGCGCGCGCAACGTGACGACGCTCAGCCGGCGGGATGCCTGCCGCTCGCGCGTGCTCGGGCTCAAAGCGCTGCCGCACGCCGGCATCGTCCACTTCGCCACCCACGGCGACGTGAACGAGCTCGAGCCCGAGCGCTCGGGATTGTGGCTCGCCCCGGATCCCGGTGGCTCGGGTCCCAGCCGGATCGAGGTCGCGGACATCATGAAGCTCGAATTGTCGGCGGACCTGGTGACGCTGTCGGCGTGCGAGACCGGGCTCGGCCGCCTCGAGAGCGGCGAGGGCGTGCTCGGCCTGTCGCGCGCGTTCCTCGCCGCCGGCGCGCGCAGCGTGGCCGTGAGCCTGTGGCCCGTGAACGACCGCTCGACAGCGCGGCTGATGGCGGCGTTCTACCGCGGGATGCTCGGCCGCGGGGAGCCGCGAGCGGAGGCGCTCGCCCGCGCGAAGCGCGAACTGATCGCGGCCGCGGATACCCGCGCGCCGTTCTACTGGGCTCCGTTCGTGCTGATCGGCCGCACCCAGCCGTGAGTCGGGGCCGCGCCTGACCCAGCGAACGGCCACCCCAAAGAGGTGGCCGTTTCGCTGGGTGAACTCCCGTCCGGCGCGGGTTCGGCCGCCGTGCTACCGCATGTACGCGACCCGGCGCACGAACGCCCGGCCCGCGGCTTCGTAGCGCACGAAGTAGATGCCCGCGGGCGTGTGGCCGCCACCGCTCGAGCCGGCCCAGCGCGCGTGATAGAGCCCCGGCTTGTGCACCCCGTCGGCCAGCGTCGCCACGCGGCGCCCGGCGACATCGAGGACGCTCAGCCGCACCTGCGTCTCCTTCGCCACCGCGAAATCGATCCCGACCTCGCCGCGCGCCGGATTCGGAGTGATCGGGTCGAGCGCGAACTCGGTGACCGGCATCGTGACCCCGCCGATCGAGCCGAGGACCACGGGGACGCCCGCGGCGTCCGCGACCAGGCGATAGAAGTAGGTGTGGCCCGGCCGGGCGCCGCCGTCGAGCCCCACCGTCCGCTCGCCGACCGGGTGTGCGCCGGCATCGATCGGCTGCCACGGACCGGCCTCGGCCTCCGCGCGCTCCACGGCCAGCCGCGGGAACCGGGCCGGCTCGGCGAGCTGCCAGTGCAATTCCATGCCCGCCGCCGCGGGCGCGGCGTCGAACGCCAGCAGCAGCGTGGGCGTCGTCGCGTCGAAGATCGCGAACGGCGCATCGCTGGCGTCGGTCACGACGGCACCGAACACACTGTGCACGGTGGCCCGGAACAGCGCCGAATACGTCTCGGAGGTGCCGTTCGTGGTCTGCGGGCCCGACACCAGCCACGCGAACGAGCCGGTGTTCGCGATGCCGGTCGCGATCGGCTCCCAGGTCTGGCCGAGATCGCGCGAGATCGACAGGTCCGCGGTCTGGCCGTTCGGGATCACGTCGGTGACCCACATCAGATTCGTGAGATTGCCGGGAATCAGCGTCTCGTGGCCGTTCGGGAACATCACGTGCACCGTGGGGGCGGCGTCCGTCGTCAGCACCAGCGACAGGTCGTCCGAGCCCTGATTCGCGGTCGCGAAGAACCGGCCGAACGGATCCACGGCGATCGCCGCAGGCGACTGTCCCACCGCCAGCGTCACGAGCAGCGTCAGCGTCACGGCCGGACCGGGGACCGTGCTGGTGCCGCCGGGGTTGGTGGTGCCGGCGCTCACCACGTAGACCAGCACCGTGTTGCCGTCCGGGAGCGCGACGTAGATGCGGGTGCCGTCGGGATTGATCGTGATCACGCCGCCGCTCGACGGCAGCGGAATGTTGCGGATCACCCGGAAGTCGCCGCCCGGGGACAGGTCGATCACCAGCAGGTGGCTGTCATTCGAGGTCACGTACAGCAGGCCGCCGTCGGGGGAGATCGTGATCGTCTGGCCGCCCGAGGGAATCGGAATGTTGCGGATCACGAAGCTCTGCAGGTCGATGACCGTGAGGCCGTCGCCGGTGGTGACGTAGGCGCGGGTGCCGTCGGGGTTGATCGCGATCACGCCGCCGCTCGACGGCAGCGGGATGTTGCGGATCACGAAATCGAACGTGCTGTTCCCGCGTTGCGCATCGACGACGCTGACCGTCGAGTCGCCCTTGTTGAGCACCAGCACCTGCGGACCGTTGGGCAGCACGATCACTCCGGTGGGCTGGTGCCCCACCTTGATCGTTCCCACCACCCGGTTGTAGGTGTCGGCGGAGTCGGGATTGGTGCCGATGATGCTCACGTCGTCGCCGTCGTAGTTCACGACGTACGACCGCGAGCCGTCGGGCAGCATGGCGATCGCGCGCGGATTCGATCCCACGGGCACGACCGCGATCTCGCTCGCCTTCTTGATGTCGACGACGCCGACCGTGTTGGTGCGCGCGCTCGCCACGTACATGCGCCGTCCGTCCGGCGTGACCACCAGCGCGATCGGGCTGGGGCGCGTGGGCAGCGTGTCGGCGATCACCCCGCCGATGCCGCCGGCCGGCAGCACCTCGAAGTGCAGATGGTTGCTCGCGGCCGCCCCCACGTGCACCGCCACGTCGCCACTGGTGGTGAATTCCGGCACCCGCACCACGAGTGTGCGTGGTGACGCGCCGAGGATCGGCGCGAACTGGCCGTTGATCTGAACGACGTCCAGGGCGCCTACGGGACTGAAGCCCTCGCCGTTGAGCGTGACGATGGTGCCGACGGCCCCGGCCGGCGGTGACACGGTCGCGACCGACAGCGCCGGCGCGGCCTGGACCGTGAAGTGTGCGGTGCCGCCCTGCGCCAGCGGCTGGCCCTGTGCATCGAGCACCCCGAGGCCGACGACCACCGTGCCCTCCGCCAGATAGGGCAGTGGCTGATCGGGCGTGAAGAACGCGGTGTGGCCCTCGTCCGACGACCGCCAGGCGCCGGGGACGACGTCGGGGCCGACCAGCAGATGGCACTGCTCCGTGATGGTCTCGAGATTCATCTGCTGGCTGAAGCGCGCGAACACCTCGCTGCCGGCGGCGATACCCACCGAGCCGTCCGCGGGACCGAGGCCGGTGAGCTGCGGCGGCGCGGCATTGGGATCGCCGGCCGCGGTCGCGTGCGCGGCCAGCGGGGCGACCGGCAACCCGGGCGCACGCACGTGCAGCGTGACCTGGTCCGGCGCAGCCGGCATCGTCCACGATACCTGCGCCTGGCCGTCGGCGTCGGTGAACCGGTCCTGGCGCAGACTGTCACCGATCGAGCCCTGGGTCGCGGCGTCGAGCGCGAACTCGACGATGGCGCCCTGCTGCGGGTGCCCGGCGGCATCGCTCAGGTGCACGACCACCGGCACTGGGAGCGGCTGGCCCGCGAGCACTTCCTGGTTGCCGCCCGAGACCAGGGCGAGCGTGGTGGCCTCGCTCAGCGACACGAAGCGGAGCGTGTCCGCCGTCTGCAGTCCGTCATCGGACGACACGACCAGGTGGCGGCCGTCCGGCGTGCGCGCGATCGCGCGCGACGTCCCCGGAATCGGCGCTTCGAGCGGCGCCGGTGGGAGTGCCGCGGTGTCGATGCGGAACAACGACGCGCGATTGCGGCAGCCCGCGATCACGCCGTGGCCGTTGGGGGCGGGCACCAACTCGCTGAGCACCGTGCCCGCCGGGAACGGGTTGCCGTAGTAGAGCTCGGCGCCGATCGAGCCGGCATCGAGGTTCCAGATCGCGATGTTGCCGTCGGGGAACAGCCCGACCGCCCGATGCCCGTTCGCGGTGGCCGCCAGCGACACCATGCGCGACGGCGCGGCATGCTGCGGCGACGTGGCGACCAGCGCCTTCGTCGCGGCATCGATGAAGAACGCGCGGCCCACGCCGCCGGCCACCACCACGCGGCCATCCGGCGACACCGCCAGCGCGCCGATCGTATCGGGCATCGCGACGCTGTCACCGGGAGCATAGGAACCCTTGTAATCCACCCAGTAAACGGCACGGGCGCTGTGGTTGAGCGCGTTGCCGGTCGTCGCGACGATCATCTGGTCGCTCAGCGGATCCGCCGCGACCGCGGTGCCGTCGCCGAAGGACGACAGCGCGATCGTGGCGCCGCCGGACGGGAAGTACACGGTGGCGCCGCCGTTGTGTCCCGCGGCGACCCAGAACGCGCCGCCGTCCGGCTGCCACGCGCCGTTGAAGGGACGGTCGTTGTGGCCGAAATTGTTCACAGTCACGCTCGACAGCGTGAGCAGCCGCTCGGGAGCATCCTCGCGGAGTTGGAACCATTCCACCGGCGGCAGGCATCCGGCGTTGAACGGCACGAGGGCGAGCAGGCTGCCGTCGGGCGACACGGCCATCGTCACCACGTTGCCGACGGCGCCGCACAGCTGGGTCGGGGCGAGCAGCGCCGAATCGCCAGTGGCGTGCGGGTGGAAACTCTCGACGCGGTCCATGACGCCGATCGGCACCGACAGTGTGCGGTCGCCGGCCTTCGCGAGCGACAGATCGACGCTTCGCTGGCTCAGCGCCGGCACTGCAAACGCCAGGCCCTGACCGCGGGAATTCGTGGTCGCGACGGGCGCGCCGTCCAGCTCCGCGTGGTAGCCGGCGATCGGTCCCGAGGCGAATCGGACCGCGACCTGGTCGCCCGTCATCGCGACGCGGGGCGACACCGAAGCGATCACGTTGTTTCCGGCGCCGGAGTAGAGCCCAACCGTCTTGTCGCCGAAGTTTGCGGTTGCCGTCACGAGCCCGTCGCTACTGGTGGCGATCGCCACCGGGCTGCGGCCGGTCGCCACGACGCCGTCGAACACGCCGTTCGGCTCCAGCAGATCGATCTGTCCCGCCACCGAATTCACCACCAGGAACGCGCCCGACTGAGGCGCGATCACGATGTCCCGCATGCGGCCCACGAAGTCGATGTGGCCCGACGGGCAGGTCAGGCCCAGGAGGCAGCCGAAGCGCACGGAGTTGTCCGCAGAGCCCAAGCCGGGGGCGAACGCCTGCGAGCCGTCGATGGACACGACGAGCCCGTTCGCGCACGGCGTCGGGTTGATCGACTGGAACTGCCCGTTGGACAGGGCGATTTCGATCAGACCATGCGACGAGGTCGAGGCGAACAACGACTGGAACGGGCCGTCCTGCACGTGCGGCCGCGGTGGCTTCGAATCGACACCCGCCCGGTGCGGCGATGCCGTGACGGTGAGCGTCGAGACGCCGAGACCGCCCGTCAGCGTGACGCCCGGCAATTCGATCGAGCGGGTCACGCTGCGGTAGGTGGCGGACGTGGGATCGACGTCGAGGACCCAGACGTGCGAGCCGCCGGATTCCGTGACGAACGCCGTCTGACCGTCGGGTGACGCGTAGATGCCGTCGGGTGCGCCGGGCATGGGGATGCGGACATGGATGTGCCCGAAGCCGGCGGAGCTGGCGTCGGTGACGAACTCGAGCACGTCCCCCGAGTCGGGCCGCGTCGCGTAGGCCCGCAATCCGTTCGTCGACAGCGTCACGTGCGAGAGTCCCGGGGTGAGTTCCAGATCCTCGCCGCGATAGTGCGGAGACTGTGGATCCAGGCTCACGGTCGAGAATCCACCGGAACCGACCGCGAACACCGCCCTGCCGTCGGGACCGACCGCGATGTCCGAGGGCGGGAACGACAGCGTAACGCTGCCGTTCGGGATCGGAACCCCGGGACTCGTGCGGAGCACCGTGTAATTGAAGTCATTGCTGGCTCCGGCGTCGGTGACGATGCGGATCGGCCCCGACGTCGCGAAGTCCGGCAACTGGGCGACGACCGAGGTCGAGGTGCCGAACGTCAGCGCGGACGACGAGCCCTTGCCGTCCGGGATCTCGACCGTGACGAACCCGGTGAAGCCCTGCCCGTTGATCGTGATCAACGCGCCCGGCGGAGCCTGCGGGGGCTGGATGTTGAAGATCGCGACCGCCGGAGTCGCCAGCGTCTGGAAGTGCGTCAGGTACGTCCCCGCGAGCGGCACCCCCTCGCGATCGGTTAGCTCGGTGCTCAGCTCGATCTCGTAGGACGTGCCGAACGACAGCGGCGAGTCCGGCGTGAAGATGAACGTGCGGTTGTTGTCGAGGATCTGCGCGGAGCCGCCGAGACGCCCGGTACCGCCCGTCAGCCGCAGCGCGAACGCCGCCGCCAGCGTCTGCGGGTCGACCGGCTCGCTGAAGTTCACGAGCACGCGCCCGTCGATGCCGACATCGCTCGCGTTGGCCGCCGGCAGCGCGCCCACGATCGTGGGAGGCGTGATGTCGCGCGGCGTCAGCATCTGGATCGACAGGCTGCCGGCGGCGGTCACGGAAATCGGCGAGATCAGCGCCGGATTCTCGGTGCCGTCCTCCTGTGTGTCCCACCATTCGGTCTGGAAATTGGTCTGGGCACTCGCCCGCACGCGGTCGTTGATCGCGGCCGGCACCAGGCCGGGCACGCTACCGTCGAGCGGATCCACGCGCACGCCGTAGTTCCCCGGCGGCAGCCGCAGCAGCGAGAACCGGCCGGACTCGTCGGTGTAGTCGGACGCCACGGCGTGAACCGGCGCGTTCGAGCCGTCGAGCGCCCACGCGGTGACCAGCGCGCCCGGCACCACGGTGTGGTCGCTGCCCCGGCTGAGCGTGCCGTGGATACGGCCGAAATCGACGGCCAGCGCCGGGGCCGGATAGGCCGCCGCGATTGCGGCGCGATCGTCGTCCTCGAGGCTCGCGGCGCCGGTGCCATCCTGCAGCACCGGGAACATCGTGGCGTCCTGCACGCCGCTGTGACTCAGCCCCAGCATGTGGCCGATCTCGTGCGTCGCCACGCTCTGTAGATCCACGCTGCCGGGCAGCGGCCCGGTGGTCGCGGTGCGATAGATCACGGTCGGGTTGAAGATCAGATCACTGTCGACGATCTGCCCCGGCAGCACGATGTGGTCGTCGAACGCGGCGCGGCTCGTGAACGACGTGGTCGGCGTCACGGCGATCACGTCGGGCGGGAACACCAGCGCGTCCTGGAACGTGATCAGGTTCACGCCGTCGAGCACGTTCGCGGTGTTCCTGGGGCTGCGGGCATCCTCGACCAGCGGGACGCTCGCTCCAGGCACCGCCAGCCACGACGCGACGGCCGCGCGGATCGCGGCCACGTCGCTGCCGTCGTGGATCGCGGGATCGCCCGACTGGGCGATCGTGAAGTGGATCGGCCGCGACGCGTTCAGCCACGTCTCCACGTGGCGCATGGTGGCGGTCGAGTCGGGGCAGCCGTCGCCGTTGGCGTCCTGTCCAGCGGCGCTCACGAAGGTGCACGGATCCACCGGGTCCGCGATGCCGTCGTGGTCGGCGTCGATGAATTGCTGATAGACGCGGATGTCGTCGAGGTACGGCAGCACGCTCGGCCCGCGCGGACTGTCGTTGCCCTCGGTGAACATCAGTTCTTCGCGGTCCTCGACCTGGAGCTGGATCTGAACCGAATCCACCGGAAAGTAGCCCTCGCTGCCGAGGTCGTCCGGAATCACGATCGTCGATCGCGCACGATGGGGCGCGCTGATGTCGCCGCCCGTGCCGTCCGAGGAATAGGCGAACGTCGCGTACGCGTGCTCGTACGGGTGGCGGTCGCCGGCATGCTTGAACAGCGCGGCCACCGCGAGCACCCGGCGCTGGCCGAGCGTTGCGAGCTTGCCCGAGTAGTCCAGGCTCAGCGGCTGGTTCGGGTCGGCGAGCGCGATCCACGGCGAGGTCAGGCGCGCATCGGTCCCGGGGTCCACGTGGCCGCCGGGCGACAGGAACGTCCACGCGCACGACGGGTCCGCGAAGTCGAAGCCGGTGCGCAGGCTGACGTTCGTCTGCGGCAGCGGCACGTCGCGGATGAACGTCTGGTTGTCGATCGTGACGCCATAGGCCCCGTTCAACGCGGACAGCGTCCATGCGCCTGTCGTGCCGTCCTCGAACGTGACCGGCGGCGTGAGGTTGCCACCGTCGTCCACGATCTGGACGTTGTCGACGATGATGCCGCCCGGATCGGTCCCCGGCTCCCCGCCGTCCTCGTTCGAGAACTGCCGGTTGCTCTGGCACAGGATCTGGATCCGCGTCACGGCGCCGAGCGCCGTGTCGCCGAGGCTGAACGTGAAATTCTGGACGCCCTGGCCGGTGATCTTCGCGGGCCCGCCCGATTGCGACAGTCCGAGGGTCACCCAGCTGCCGTCCGAGGCGAGGGCCCGCGCTGAAAAGAACCCGAGCTGATCGTCGTTGAAACCGATCGCGTCGTACTCATCCGTGTTCATGTGGAGATAGGCATCGAAGCTCAGGCGGGGATGGGCGCCCGCGGAGATCGTGATGGGCGGCGACGTGAATCGCTGGCTCCAGCCGCTGCCGTACCCCTGGGAGGTCACCCAGTTGGCGATCTCGTCGGGCGCCGACGTGGAATCCGCGCCGAACCACAGCGCGCGCGCGCCCATCGACATCGAGGTCACCTTGCCCGCCAGCGGGCTCAGCGCCCCCGCAGGGTCGAGGCGCAGGATCATCGAGCGCGAGTCGATGAATGCGATGCCGCCGCCCGTTGCGGGAGCCATGCCCGTCAGGCGGAGGACGTGGTTGTAGTTGCCGAGCGCCGCCGCCGCCGGGGGCCCGAACAGCCGGGTGCTGCCGGCAACGGGTACGAGGCTGCCACTCGTCAGCATGAGGACGATCCCGTTCACGAAGCCGCTCTGGACGCCGATGTAGAGCGTGCCGTTCGAGACCGCGACCACCTGCGGGTGACCGAACGGAGCGAACGCCGCCGGATCCGCGCCCGGCTCGGCGTCGATGGTGCCCACGGCCAGATCGATGGTCCGGACCCGGTCGCCCGCGTCCATCGCCAGGTAGAGCTTCTGATCTCCCGTTCCCAATGCGATGGACGTCACGTCGTCGAGCGTGGCCAGCGTGGCCGGACCGCCGTCGCCGGAGTTGCCCGCGACACCGGTGCCCGCGATGGTCACGACGCGGCCATCGGTGCGCAGGATGCGGACCTTGTGGAGCGAATTCTCCATCATGAAGATGTTGCCGGCGTGATCGACCTGCAGCGCCGTGGTGCCGCGCAGCGCCGCCGCGGTGATCGTCGTGTCCTGGAGCGAGCCCGACGGGTTGCTGGCGATCTGCACGGGGACGCCCCCGCCCCGCGGAATCCGGTACAGGAATCCGTTGTCGTCCGAGTCCACGCCGGCGATCACGTCCCCCGTGCTCGGGTCGTAGGCGATCAGGAACGACGGGCTGGGGCCGACGTCCGGCAGATCCGCGAATTTGCGCATCACGTTCAGGGCCGGGTAGACCTCGATCAGCCGGCCACCCTGGGACGGAAATTCGCAGTACAGGTAGCTGCCCGAATCGGGGACCGCGCACACCGATCCCGGCTGCTGGATCGCCGTGCCCGCGACCGCGGACGGCAGCGGATTCGGGCTGGCGGTGTAGACGGCGTTGAACACGTCCTGATTCACGACGAACCGGTCCTGAACATGCGTGAACACCCGGCTCGAACGATCCTCGGCCGTCCAGCCGCGCGGATTGCACGCGCCCGCGATCGTGTCGAAGCTGTGGGACGACAACAGGAACGTGTCGCTGGCGCTCGTCGTCGCGGCGCCGATCCGGGCGGCACCCGCGAACGGCGGCCGCACCGGCGGGGCGATGACGCGGTCCGCCGGTGCCGTGCGACGCGTTCGCGGCCCAAAGATGGTGGCCGGCGTCGCGACCCGGGCGGCGGATGCGGCGACAGATGCTGGTGGGGCGCCGGCTCGCGCAGCGGATCGCGATGCCGCGCCGACCGGCGCCGCGAGGATCGCGAGCGCCGTGAGCGCGAGGAACGGACGCCGGAGATCGGGCGGCAGGATCGAAGTCGCGGGGATGCAGGCCATGGTCGTGTCCGGCCGCGTCAGCGGCCGGCCCCCTGTGCCATCGCGCGCTGGATCTCGCGCACCATGTCGTCGAGCGGCATCCCGGGAGCGGCGTTCCCGGCGGGCGCCGAAGCCAGCCGCCGCACGTCCTTGATCGCGAACCCGGGCGCGGTGCGCTGCACGCTCGCCACCCCGGTGCGCGCATCGCGGACGATGTCGAACTTGCCCTGCGCGAGCCCGCTCACCTGGGCCTGGCCCCGCGGATCGCGCCACACGAACACCAGCGCCTCTTCGCCACGCTGGAACAGCGGCCCCCCGGGCACCGAGACCTTGATGCCGTCGAGTTCGCCGCCGAGCTGGGTGAGCGTGAGGTGATCGCCGCCGCCGCCTTTGATCGAACGGCTCACGTGCACGTCGATGTCGGTGAAGATCCTCCGGTGGTCGTCGCTCCAGCGCGCATTCGTCGCTTCCACGGTCCCGATGACGATGTCGCTGGATTCCCGCGTGAGGCTGACGGTGTCGAGATGACGCATCGTGGTGGCAAATGCGGACGGGACGGCCGGCGCGAGGACGGCTGCCAGAGCGACTGCCGTATAAAGGCGACGAGGGCGCAAGGGAGGCTCCTTGGTCAGGATGCGGCCGGGCGGCAGCGGAACGTTCGGGCAGCGGCCGACCGTACCGGGCTCGGACCTCGGGATCGGACGATTATCAATTTGCGACCGGTCCGCCGCAATGCCCAATACGGTGGATCCACCCCGAAGTACAGGTCGGCTGAGAAATAGTTGCTGGTACACGACGGATCCTGCCGGGGTGATCCGGATCCGGCCGGCCGGCCGGTGGGATCCCGCTACGGCCCGGGGCGGGCGCCCGGGTGTCACCGGCGGTCCAGGCGGCTGGAGATTGGGCCTTGCCACGCGGCAGCCGCGTCACGATATTGGGCCGGTCACGCACGTCGAGCGCCGCGTGATCCGCTCGGAGGATCCATGATCGTAGTGCTGTTGGTGGCCGCGCTGCTCGCCGCTCCCGCTGCTCCCGACTCTGCGGCCGCCCGCGTGGAACCGGACACGCTCGCCCGCGTATCGCGTCTGGCGCGGGTGCTGCGGCTCCCGGAGCTGGTCGTGAAGGGCGAGCGGTTCCGCGACGCGTTCTCCTCCGAGTCGGTGCATCCGATTCCCCGCGAGGTCGTGCGCACGCTGCCGATCGACCGGGTCTCCGAATTGTTCGCGTTGCAGCCCGGCGTGGTGGCGCGCGGCGAAGAGCTCCACGTGCGCGGCGGCCGGACCGGTGAATCGCGGATGACGCTCGCCGGCATCGGGCTCGACGATCCGGTGCGCGGGTCCTCGATGGAGCTGCCGTTGCTGGCGCTGAGCGACGCCGACCTCGCGAGCGGCGGCATCGATGCGGATCTGGGCGGCGCGCTGGCCGGCATCCTCCGGTTGCGCACGCTGGACCCGGGCGAGCGTTGGAACGGCGTGGTCGAGTGGCACACCGATGGCCGCCAGTTCACCCATTACGACCGCGCCGGCGCGCGGATCGGCGGGCCGCTGGGGTCTACCGGGGCCAGGTTGATGGCCACGTTCGAAGGCACGCTCGACGACACGAACCTGCCGAATCTGCGGACCTCCGAGCGCGATCACGTGCTGGGCGGCTCGTTCGGCTGGCGCGCGGACAACCGCATGCTCGGGCATCTGAAGCTCGCGACCGCTCCCGCGGGCTCGCGCTGGACGCTCGAGCTCGCGGGCAACCGGCGCCTCGAGCGGCCCTATGACCCCGCCTGGTTCCTCAACGGCTTCACCACGCCGTGTCTCGATCCCGACACGTGCGTGCGGGGGCCGGGATTCAGCCTGATCCCGCAGCCCGGCTTCACGCGCTACGTGGCCGCCGATCACCACGTGGTCACCGACGACCGGCGCGCCATGGGCGCCCTGATGTGGGAGAGCCTCGGCGAGCGGCGCCGGTTCGTGGTCACCCTCGGCTGGCTCGGCGGGAGGTCGGTGACGTCGATCGACGGCACCGAGAACACGGCGTATCTCGACCCCGCGAACTTCCCCGCGTACGGGCTCTACGATTCGGCGGACAACGATCCGTTCCATGTCTACGTCGGCGACGAGCCGTGGTACCACAAGACCAGCTCGAACCGCTGGACGCTGCGCGCCGACGATCAGCGCACCACGACGCGGGGCGACGTGATCAAGTTCGGCGCCGGCACGACCTACGACGAGGTCGCGCTGCGCGACATGGACTACTCGACGCCGGGATTCGGGCTCGACTCGGTGCGGGCCTACCACGCGTTCGCCCCCGGCGGCTGGGCCTATGGCCACGTGCGCTGGGTGCTCGGCGGCATGGTGGCGAACGGCGGATTGCGGGCGGAGTACTTCACCGCCGGCCCGCAGGCGCAGTCGCAGAGCTTCCCCGGCGGCGGTTCGGGCACCTGGTCGCTGTCGCCCCGGCTGGGCGTCGCCTATCCCGTCTCGGTGCGCGACGTGTTCTCGATGTCCTACGTGCGCGTGCAGCAGAATCCGGATCGCGACTACCTGTACGACAACCGCGTGGACATCAGCAATCGCGAGCCGATCGGCAATCCGTCGCTGGTGCCGGCCACCGAGATCTCCTACCAGGCGGCGGTGAAACACGTGTTCGACGAGCGCTGGGCGATGCAGGGCGCGGTGTTCTACCGCGACGTATTCGGCCTGATCGGCGCGATCAACCGGCAGCCGCGGCTCGCCAGCCCGCAGCTCCACTACGAGAACTCGGACGACGCGAACGCCAGCGGTGTCGAGTGGACGCTGCTGTGGTCGGGGCGGCCCGGCAACTTCGCCGAGGTTCACTACACGTACCTCGATGCGCGCGGCACGCAGTCGCGGGAGGAGGGCGTGCCGTACGGCCCCAAGCTGACCGCTCGGCCCCAGGCGCTCGGCCCGCATCCGCTCGACTGGGATCGCCGGCACTCGTTCAACGCGGGGCTGCACTTCGAGCGGCCCCGCGTGGGTTCGATCGCGTGGACCACGTCGGTGGGATCGGGACTGCCGTGGTCGCCGCGGGTGCTCCGGCAACTCGAGGTCGATCTGGACGCCGAGAACTCCCGGCGCTTCGGCTGGAGCGAGAACACCGACGCCGCGCTGCGCTGGTTCGTGCCGGGCCCGGTGCGGGGTCTCACGCTCGGGCTCGACGTCCGCAACGTGTTCGACTCGCGCACCGATCTCAGCGCGACGACGGACGGCTATCCCAATCTGACCATCAACACGTTGTACGACGACTATGGCGCGTACCGCACCGAGACCGGCCTGCCGGGTGGCGCCTACTACAACGATCGCAACGGGGACGGCCAGCCGGGCTGGATCCCCGTCCACGACGCCCGGCTGCTGGGGCCGCCGCGTGCGATGCGCATGAGCCTGGCCATGACCTGGTGAACCTGCGCAGTCAGGCCGCACGGCCCGGCATGCACACTGCTGCAATTCGCGGGGCCTGGGACCGTGCAGGCTGCGCGGCGATCGCGCAAGTCGTGGCGGGCCAATGCTCCAGTCTGCACGCTCCGCGTGGCATGGGCGGTGCTGGTTCCCTCCTCCGTTCAACGGAGTCGTCCCCATCGCAAGGAGGAATCATGCGCCGATTTGCCGTGTGCAACGCAGCGCTGGTGCTGCTGACCATGATGCTCGCGCCGCATCCCGCGCACGCCGAGACGTATTTCGGGTTCACCATGGGTGTGTCCAACGCGCCGCCCGCGCCGATGCTCGTCATGCGCGCGGAGCCACGGCTCGAGGTCGTGCCGAACACACGTGTGTACCGCTGCACCGAGGACGCCGGAGACGCCGACGTGTTCCGGTTCGCCGGCACCTGGTACGCATACTCCAACGGGTTCTGGTATCGCGCCGCGGAGGCGCGGGGCCCGTATCACGTGACGGACGCCCGCAATGTTCCGCGCGCGGTGCTGTTCGTTCCGGCGAACCATTGGAGGCACCATCCGCAGGGCATGGCGGCGGCGCGCGCGCGGCGCGGACCGGCCGAGGTCGTGGTGGTGCGGGAGCGTCGTGGTCACCACTGGTGGCGGCGCTGAAGTTGGTTCCCGCAGCGCGGGCCCGGTCGACCGACCGGGCCCGTTGCGTTTTGGGAAACGCGGGGCGCATGCTCGCGCCACGATGATCCTCGACCCCGAGTCCCAGGCCGCCGGCGCCGTGTACCGATTCCTGATCAGTGTGGTCGTGCCGCGCCCGATCGCGTTCGTGTCGACCGTCGGCGGCCACGGCTTCAACGTCGCGCCGTTCTCGTACTTCATGCCTATCACCAGCCGGCCGCCGCTGCTCGGCATCTCGATCGCGTGGCGCGACGGCGGTCCCAAGGACACGCTGCGCAACGTCCGCGAGACCGGCGACTTCGTGATCAACATCGTGCCCGAATCGCTCGCCGAGCGGATGGTCGCGGCGTCGGGGGACTGGCCCGCGGAATCGGACGAATTCCAGGTGGCGGGTCTAACGCCGGTGCCCGCCGAGCGCGTGAAGTCGCCGCGCGTGGCGGAGTGCCCCGTGCATCTCGAGTGCCGGTTGTTCCAGGAGGTCCTGCTCGGCGACTCGACGCTCGTGGTCGGCCAGTTGGTGCTCGCACACGTCGACGACGCGTTGCTCACCGACGGCCGGGTGGACCCGCGGCGGCTGCGCGCGCTGGGCCGCCTCGGGAGCAACCAGTACGCGACGCTGGGAGAAGTCCTCGAGATCGACCGCCCGAAGATCGAGCGGCACGCGGACGGCGCGCCGCCAGCGAAGTCGTGACCGCGCCCGAGCGTCGCGTGATTCCGATCCGCACGCCGGAGGACCTGTGGACGTTCACCGAGCGCAATCTGTCGCTGTGGGATGTCCTGGAGTTTTTCCCGTCCGACGCCGTGGGCCCGCGCGGGCCGTCCGACGCGCCGCGGCCGTATGAAGTGCTGCCGATTACGATCGACACCGATCTCGGGTTCTCGTTCGACACCGACATCCAGTACGGCACGTGGATGTTCCGCCCGCGCTCGCCGAAGCATCCCGGCATGATGAAATGGTGCCGCGAGCGCGGCTTCGAGGTGGGCGATGCGATCGTGTTCGAGCGCGTGGAGCCGCGGCGGTATCGGCTGAGTTTGGAGAAGGCGGGCGGGGCGTAGTGATTGTGGGTAATCGCCTTCGATACCGATCGCTTTGCCCGGTCCGTACCCACGAATTAACTTGACGAGCCAGTGAGGCGAGGTAATCAACACCTCCCAGCTCCTGATTCAGGAGCGCACCGACGCGCGCAGGATGCGCGTGAATGAGCTCGATCCGCTGCGATGAAGACAATTGTCGCAGCATGTTGCGTCATGCGCCGTGGCGGGCTGCCCGAGCGTCCAATTCGCTCACGCTACAATTGAGTCAGAGCCCCCGCTCATTCGATCCAGTGAGCGACCCCATGACTCGATTTGCGCTGACCCATCTCACCGATGAAGTGCTGTCCCGGAATCTGCCCGTCGTCGACCTTCGCGAACAGGATGCGTCGGCCGTCGTGCTCGCACACGTTGCCGAGTTCGATGCGCGCAAGCTCTACCTGCCGCAGGCTTATCCGTCGATGCACGCGTATTGCGTCGACGTGATGCACCGCACGGAAGAGGTGGCGGATAAGCTGATCCGCGTGGCGCGCACGGCCTACAAGTTCCCGGCCATCTTCCCGGCGCTGGCAGAGGGCCGGCTGCATCATGCGGCCGTCATCATGCTGGCCTCGCGTCTGACTCCCGCCAACGCGGACGAGTTGATCGCGGCCGCCACGCACCAGTCCAAGTCCAAGATCGCCCGGCTACTCGCGCAGCGGTTCCCGCGGCCGGACATTGCGGCGCAGGTGACGCCGCTGTCGGCGCGCAAACAGCAACCGTCCCCGGGGACGGTTGGGGCGCCCTTCGAGTTGGAGTCCCCTCAGACAGTCCAAC
>JBBRLX010000015.1:0-87981 GCA_038231135.1 Candidatus Eiseniibacteriota bacterium
CAGTTGCGGACGTTTCAGCGCAGGGTCAAGGAGTGGCGACGTGCAGCGGCGCGCGAGCTCGTCTTCGCATCGGCGCAGGGTGCGGCATAGATACCGGCGCGCTCACGCGGCCGAACTTTGCGGCCCTCTGATCGGCGCCAGCGAGGTGATGCACCGCAACCTGCCTCGCTGGTAACATTCTCAACTGAGGCAACACGTTCCGGGAAAAGTAGTTGTCGCCCATCAAGCGAGCATACGGAGCGATACCCATGGACCGCAAACAACTGTTTTTGGAGATGTATGCCGCCAAGACCGAGAGCGAACTCGACGCAGTTCTTGCGCAGTACCCCGCGACCGCGGATCCCGGTAATTGGCACGCTTACGGTGACAACGAGAGCAACTTCGGTGTCGTCGAGAACCAGCAGGCGTCGCCCATCCCAGCGCTGGTCGAGAAGCTCATCAACTCGATCGACGCAATGCTGATGCGGCGCTGTCTTGAGGCGGGCATGGACCCACGATCTATCGGTGCTCCACAGTCGATGCAAGACGCAGTCTCACGCTTCTTCCCAAACGCGAGGAGTTGGGACCTTTCAGCGGAGCGCAAGCGCCAGGCCGAGTGTATCCAAATCGTCGCAGACGGCCCGCGCGGAGACACGTCACTCACCATCTACGATGACGGAGAAGGGCAGCACCCTGCGGACTTCCCCACCACGTTCCTCTCACTTCTTCGGGGCAACAAGAACGAGATCCACTTCGTTCAGGGCAAGTACAACATGGGTGGCGCCGGTGCAATCGCGTTTTGTGGCAAGAAGCGCTACCAACTCGTCGCCTCCAAACGCTACGACGAGTCGGGCCTCTTTGGATTCACGTTGGTACGGCGCCACCCCGTGTCGCTTGCGGAGCGCACAAACAGAAAGAATACCTGGTACGAGTACCTCGTGCTAGATGATCAGATTCCAGCGTTCGCGATCGACCAGCTCGATCTCGGGTTGTACGGCAGGCGCTTTACGACGGGCACAATCATCAAGCTCTACTCCTACGACTTGCCGGCAGGAGCACGGTCCGTCATATCTCGCGACTTGAACCAAAGCATAAACGAGCATCTCTTCAGCCCGGCCCTGCCGCTGTACACGATCGACAAGCCTGAGCGGTACCCAAAGGATCGCAACCTCCAGCGCGAGCTGTACGGCCTGCAACGGCGCCTCGAAGAGGACGGCGAGAAGTACATTGCCGAATTCTTCTCAGACACGCTGACTGATCATGCCATGGGCCGGGTGAAGATTACCTGCTACGTCTTCCGCCCCACCCTTGCCGACAAGAGTGCAAGAGAGAGTAAGGAGAGCATTCAGCGCGAGTTCTTCAAGAACAACATGGCCGTCATCTTCTCCGTTCACGGCCAGGTGCATGGGCACTATACGTCCGAATTTATTACGCGATCTCTCAAGCTGCCCCTGCTCAAGGATTACCTGCTCGTCCATGTTGACTGTACCGACATGCAACTTGAATTTCGCAACGAGCTATTCATGGCGAGCCGCGATCGACTCAAGGACGGTGAAGAGTCGCGCACGTTGCGCCACAATCTGGCGGACATCCTGCTCAAGGGTCGCCTCAGCGAGATCCATGACGCTCGCAAGAATGCAATTAGCGTCGAGAGTAAGGATGCGGACGATCTACTCAGAAGTTTTACTCGCGACCTTCCGCTTCAGAGCGAGCTCGTTCGCCTGCTGAGTCAGACCTTCAAGCTTCGCGATGGGTCCGGAGGAGGTCCGAGCAAAGCAGACAAAGCGCGGCGACAGCGGACGAGCAAGCGCGAGGATCCAGTGTTCCACCCGCAACGCTTTCCGTCATTCTTCAAGCTGCAGAAGACACTGCGCGGCGGTACAAGCATTCTCAAGGTGCCACTGGGCGGCGACCGGACCATCAAGTTCTCGACCGACGCTGAAGATCAGTACTTCGACCGAGTGAGCGAGCCTGGGGACTTGAAGATCGCCGTATTGGGGGTCGAGACGAATACGGCGAACGGCGGCACCAAACCGGGTCTGCCGAAGCAACCAGACGACTTGCTGAACGTCGTGAGGTCGAGTCCACATCGAGGGACGATTCGAGTTGTCGTCAGCCCGACTGACGAGGCACGCGTTGGCGATGCCGTCAGGATTCGCGCACAGCTCAGCGGTCCCGGTGCCACCTTCGAAGAGATCATCCTAGTAAACATCACAGATCCTGAAGCGAAACAACCGAAGTCGGAACCGGGGAACGATGAACCGGAACGGCCGCTGGGATTGCCGAGGCTCGCGCTAGTCTATCGTGACGTAGGCAAGGGGCCGATCACCTGGGCCGATCTTGAGCAGCAAGGTATAGACATCGACCACAACGTGGTCATGCATCCCTTGGTCGATGGTGATTTATTGACTACTATCTACGTCAACATGGACAGCCGAGTGCTGCTCAAACACCGATCCAAGCTTTCAGCCGAGGCGTCCATCACGCTCGGCGAGCGACGCTACATCTCGTCCGTCTATTTCCATACGCTGTTTCTGTACATGATTACGCGTAATAGGCAGTATGAGATTGTGCGGCCTCGAAGTGATGCCGTTGTGCCTGAGTCTATCGATCTCACTGAGTATCTTAAGGACGTGTTCCAAAGCTACTATGCCGAGTTCCTTCTGAACTTCGAGGTCCAGCAACTTCTAGCAGCGTTGGAATGATGGCCCGCCGGCTCACGGGCCCTGCGGCAGTCTCCGCTGTCTACTTGTCGGTCATCCACCCGGTCCCATCTGGGGCGCTCATCGCGCATTTCTGGCGCGGAGAGACGGATGTGCAGACTGTCCTATAGTCTGCGCGGCCAGACCGGCGAGGACCACAGGTGATTCGGTCTGCTCAATGAGCACTGAATCGACCCGCCCTCGAAGTGAAACTGGATGACCGGCCATTCGATCAAACGGTCGATTGGCCGATCCGAAGCAAGCCGAGGGAACATCGACAGAACGCGCAATCCAGACATGACGCCCTGACGGTCTCGTAACACATGCCATTGCAATCGATTAGGCGAGCAGTCGCCCTTGACAGCGCGACGAGGACGTGGAAAACTGACCAGCATGTATTCTTCTATCCTCCGCCCTACGAAGTCGCCAAAGCTCGGCCGGGAGTCGCTACCGACGAATGGTCCGCTCATTCGAGGACATTGAAATGCCAAATCCAGGAACCGACAACCCTTCACCAGCGCTCACCCCTCTGCCCAGACACGCGTCGGGTCTTGTGCGCGATTTCGCTTTATGGGACACGTTCGTTTTCAATACGATCGGATTTGCGCTCGGTTTTGTAATTGTTCTTGTTCCGGGCCTGCTGGCGAGCACGTTTCCAAGCGCTGACGTACGTCTTGTCCTCGTCTTTGGCACAATTCTGACTCTTTTCAATGGTCTCGTCTACGGAATGTTTGGCGCGGCAATGCCGCGTTCCGGAGGAGACTATGTCTTCATCGGCCGCGTTCTTACTCCAGCCATCGGATTCATCTCGAGTTGGGGATTCACGTGGTCCCAGCTGCTCGGTCTGGGCGTGTACGGGGCCTGGACCATTACGAGTGCTCTCTCCCCCGCACTCATCTCCTTCGGCAATGTGACTGGCCATCCGGCCCTGACTAATGCTGGCACAGCGGTGGGACAACCCGTCTGGGTATTCGCCCTCGGCACGCTTACGCTTCTTTCCGTCGGCCTCGTACTGCTTCGGGGAACACGCGTCTTAGTGCGACTTCTAGATGGACTTTTCGTTGTCGCAATAGCCGGAACAGTAGCCATGGGAATCGTCCTTTTTCGCGCGCAACACGCCGACTTCATCGTCGGACTCCCGAATTTGATGCGCACCTTGGGTCACCCCGAGCTAACATATGGTGGGATTCTAGCGCTTGCAGCGGCTCATGGCTGGGTTGCCCCTAGCGCTACCGATACCTGGCTTGCTTCACTCAAGGCCCTACCCATCGGGTATTGGGTCTTTGTTGGCTTCACGTTCTCAGTATATGTCGGCGGCGAAGTCCAGGAGCCACAGCGAACTCAGATTCGCGCCATCCTTGCAGCCCTTTTCTTCGGGTTCATTAGCTACTTCTTCTTGCTCGGCCGCTACTACGACGTCGTCGGAAAGGATTTCATCAACGCCGTCACATATCTACAGGGGGTACCTCACAGTGGATTACCGGATGGACTTTCCCTCACAGTGTTCTTGGGGGCATTGAGCCACAACTGGTTCTTGCATGCCCTCATCAATCTCGGCACGGTGATCTGGTTCTACCTTCTGCTGTATGTAATGGCTGCCGTATGCGTTCGGAACCTATATGCGTGGGCCGCCGATGGCTCTGTGCCGCGTAGCTTGGCCCGTCTGGGACGTGGCGGCCCCATCACCGCAACTTTCATCGTCATCGGGATTGCGGTACTCATGGCAGCGCTGCAAGCCTTTGCTGGAGTAGGCGTTGTGAACTATATAGCCCTGTTTAGCCTTTGCTTTCTTGTCGCGGGGATCGCGGCAATGCTTTACCCCTATCGACGGCGGGAACTGTTCCAGAACAGCCCTGCGATGGTCCGCTGGCGCGTTCTCGGACTGCCGCTCATCGTCATCGCAGGGGCTGTTAACACGATTCTCTTCGCCGTAGTCCTATGGAGTTCACTTACGAATCCCGGATTCAGCGGGGTACGCGGATTGATTCCAACGATCCTGGTCCTTGCCGTCTACCTGTCGGGAGCGGCTGTATTCGCGTGGTCGAGGAGACGTACTGGTGAGCTGCCCGAGGCATCGTGAGTCTTGAGGGCGACCCACTACCTAGGACATTCCAGTCCAGCATGACAACCGCAGCCACATTGCTACCAGAGGCTCTTGCGCTCATACAAAACGCAGCAGCGGAGGGTATTGAGCTGCGCCTCTTCGGCAGTCTCGCGATCTGGCACCACTGTCCTCGCGCACGTCAATTTGCACAGGCTCGCTGGAACCGAGGCATCGTTGATATCGATCTCGCTGGCAGATCCTCGCAGCAAAGCAGCGTAGAATCACTTCTCGTCCGCTGGGGATTCGAATTGCACCCGGGCGTTCGATCGATGCCCGATGCAGCTCGCACCGTTTTCCGCGGGCGTGGCGGTGGACTTCACGGGGACATCGCCTACGGTCGACTGCGCTTCTCTCACGACCTTCTGATAGAACCTCGCATATTATGCGATGCCCCGACTTTGCCAGTCGCTGAACTTCTACTATTGAAGCTCCAAATCGTCGATTTTGCGCAAAGGGATCTCTTGGATGCTGCCCAACTTCTCGCCGATCACGAAGTCGCGGACGGAGATTGCGACCGAATCAATTTGCACGCAGTCCTGGCATCTGTTCTTCGCGATTGGGGGCTTGCTCACTCTCTGGATCGGAATCTTCTGATACTGCTTAGCGCTGCTCAAGAAGGGAGCCTTGGGACCTTGCCCGCTGAGGCGCAAGGGCGAGTGATTGAGCGGGCGACGCTTCTTCGTGATCGACTGCAGAGTGCTCCGAAGCCGTTCCGCTTCCGCATCCGCGCACGTCTTGGCGAGCACGTCCGATGGTATAACCGCGTCAACGAGGTGGGGCCGTGGTAAGGGCGCACACCGATTGGCGCCTGCTCTTTGTGACGGACTTGCACGGTGCCGAGCGCTGCTTCGAACTTCTCTTAGAACAACTAGCAACCCGCCGCTTTGATGTCGTCGTTGTCGGAGGCGATGTAACGGGGAAATTGCTTGTCCCGATCGTTCCAACTGCGCACGGACAATCCGCAGCACATTTCAAGGGCGCCACAGTCCAACTTACTAGTCCATCTGAGACAAATACATTCGTCACGCGCGCCGCAGCTACAGGAGCATATGCATACCCGTGTACTTCCGGGGAGTACTTGCGGCTCTTGAACGACATGCCTTACCGCGAGGCGATAATTCAACGCCTGATTGACGATCGACTCGCACGATGGCTAGGCCAATTGCAACGAGTCGCGCGAGCCACTCATATCAAGGTCATTTTCAACCTCGGCAACGACGACTCTCTGTCCTGCAATGCTCTGTTTCCTCTAAACAACGTTGAGCTGGCCGAGGGTACTGTAATTGAATTGCTCAACGGGATTAGCATTGCGTCATGCGGATATGCCAATGACACGCCATGGCACTTGCCGCGTGACGAGCCCGAGGACAAACTCCACCAACGCCTTCAGACTCTAATCGCTACAGTTGAAGACAAAGCCCGCCTTATTTGCAACTTTCACGCGCCTCCCTACGCCTCCGGGCTCGACACGGCCATTCTCCTGGAGCCGGATCTTCGCCCCCAGAGTGGAGGCTTCGGGCCTCTGCGCGGCCCTGTTGGCTCACATGCTGTTGACCGCGTTATTCGTGAGATGCAGCCTTTGCTGGGGCTTCACGGTCACATTCATGAGTCCGCTGGTCGAGCACGACTTGGACGCACCGTGTGTCTAAATCCAGGGAGTGAATATGAGGCCGGCATTCTGCGTGTCGCTGAATGTGACTTTGAAGGATCCTCTCTGACACGCGCCTCACTTAAGTCACTTCTGTAGACGATGCCGCTGTTGTAAACTCGTCGAAAGTGGGCACAAGCCGAATATCTAGCCGCCCAGCTTCATCGGCAACCCCGTCCCAGTGCTGCCCTAAACTCCAGTGTCTAACTTGACCAAAGATGCGAGCAAATTCGACGACCGGAGTCGGCCGCACCGTCCAACCCACGAATCGTCCTTCCTCAAGTACGATTTCTTTCTGACTAAATCGGTCTCGGACCATCTCTGCAAGGTCTAACACCTCACCCCGCTCAGCGTCAGCATCATGTCCCCACAGAGTATTATGTTCGTGCTCATCTTGTACGATTGTTCTACTTCCCACCCCAAAGCCCACGGGCCTCTGCGAACGAGGCCCCGCCAAATAGATCGACCATGCGCTTTCTGAGAACATGCTTCACATCGGGGTCTGCCGACAAAGTCAGCGCCCCACTTTGGATCATTCTTGGAATCAGCAAACTCCATCGTGTCGTGAAGCTCCGATGCCTTAGCCTTTTCTCAAATAACCACCAGCGCGCGAGGCCCAAGGGCGAGAGCGCTGCCTTCTCGCCACTCCCTCCTGGTCGCACATCCAGTGGTATCCACTCTTCCGAGAGAGACGCGCTTCTAAGCTTGAACGATGGCACTTCCCATTGCATCTCCACGTCCGGAGGAGCCACCTCCACCGACTTCCATGTGAGATGGATCCACAATCGCTCCTCATTCTTGCGGGGCTCCAGATCGAAGATGCACGCGATGGAGAGAGCATCCACCAGCATCCTGAACATTGGCACTGCCAAGACCCACCCGAGTGTTCTGGGGAGCCTCATACTTCTCGTCTTGAAGAGTGGCGTGGCCGTCTCGTTTGGCAGCTCGACCACTACCCGCTCCGACCACCTCGGCGACACTTGCCCACGAACAGGTGTCTGTCTCCTTTTTCTGACAAGCAGGTAACTCTCTATCCACGGCAATGACCGACTTGTGTATTGGAAAATCTCCAGCGCTCGCTCTTCGCAACCGTTGGCGTCGATCACTAGTAGTGTTCTCGCCGCGTCCTCCAGCCAGGCCAAATCTAGCGTCTCGTGTGGAAACCGCCGAGACCGCATCGCGATTTCCGACCGAAGGGCTTCTTCACAGCCTTGAGGCGTGAACAGGGCAGGAGTCCATGCCATCCACATCTGGCTGTTCACCGCTTCCACGGTTGCTGCATGCGGTGAAAGGCAAATTCGGTATCCGTTGAACGGTGCGGGACTGGCCCCCTGCTCCCTGATAGACTTGAGCCGATATTTGAGGACGCCGAGAAACAACGCTGCCGCGAGTGTCGCGTGGGGATCGGAAGCAACCGAAGAGTGCAGCTCCGAGAGTCGCAACAATGCGTCGACCTTTGAATTTCCATCAGGAGTACGAGCAATGTTGTTTCCGAGCGCTTGGAGTGAGCGCAGGCTACTTGAGCCTTGACTTCCGACGCGGCTCTCGATTTCACGGCAACGGATCGAGAATGCAAGCGCAGCGCTCGTGGCTTTGCCTGCGAGCTGCGTCTCGTCCGCCTCCACTGGCCAGGCATCGTGGGCTACGACGTGCTGCAAGTACCTGCGCACTCGCTGAACGGTTTCCGGATCCTCACACAGGCATCCTCCCACTCTCCGCTCAAGAGGCGGGGCGACGACCGCAACGGATCGCGGGCACTGCTCCCAAGACAGACCGAACGCCCTTCTAAACTCCCCACTCCATCCATTGCCAGGTACAATTGCTATCCGCGGCCAATGCACCGCATCCTGATTGGCGGCGTCGGCATTTAGGAGCGCAATTCTCGCGGTATCTACATCGTCCCGATCGATGCCTGACGAATCAGCCGCATCCCTCGCTACCCAAATCAGCACCGCGCGCCGTTGTGCCGTGGGTGTCGGCGTAGATGTAAACCACAATACCGCGGAGGAAACTGAGGGCGTCTCCGCCATTTCTCTCAGCAGAACGCATGACTTTGTGCCGCTTACGCCTTGCCTTCGCTCGTCCTCCGCGAATGGACACCGGATACAGGCCGTTGGCATCCTGACTGCCTCCCTAGCTACCCTTTTTGAGCACAATCACAAAGGGCGACCGCCCATCGGTTTCTTGGTATATGCCCTCGTATCCGCGCCATGCCACAGCCTCGGCCTCCACGATCACTATCCTCTTTGCTCTTCCCAACAATTCCTCAAGCATCTGATACAATTCAGCATGAAGGTGTTGCTTCTCAGCGCTGTCCGGGCCATCAAATCTTAGTACCAGACCGTCAGGTGTCCGCGTGACGTGTGGAGCTGTCGCACTCGCCTTGCCGGACATCCCCACCCGCGTAAGCCACGCCAACAGCTCCAAGAAGTAGTGGGACGCTGTATCTATCTCCGGTGGATCGCACTTGCCCGTTAGCACCCAGACGGCCTCGTCATTCCCTTCTTCCAGATACTTGCGCAGCGTTGCGCTCTCGAGCTCGCCGCCACCCCCAATACTTTTCCATGTGCCGTTTGATCCGACCCAGATAGCTAGTCTTAACTGAATCGAGTTGACTTTGATCTCCCGCAATAGGTTTGCCACATCCATCGTGGCTCGGGCAATGAGAAGCGTCTCCTTCGCACGGAGCACACTGTCATCGGGCTCTTCACCAAATGAGCCTCGGTATACGTCGAGGTGTGATCGGAGTTCGTCGGCCTCATGCATTGCTGATGCACGCATCTCTTGGTCCGTCCCCGCTAGGTCCTCGAGCAAATCCCTGATCCTCGCGTCGGTGATGATGGATTCGTGGGGACTTTCCGGGAGCAATCGGTGGTGCAGACGCGGGCGCGTCGTCCCCAACTCAGAGGCGAGATCCTCAAGCGCACGCCGCAACGTATGGTCCAACCTCTTAAGGCGCTCGCGCCGCTCCGCGATCAGCCTGTGTTCGCGGCGCAGATCCATGTTCCAAGTCCACACGTGCACCAGAAACGCGCTTCGGAGAATCTGGCGATGCCGCGCCACTTGAGCCGGCAGGACTGACGGCTTATACCGATAGCCGTACATTGCCCACTGATACGTCTTGAACGTCGTGCCCGCCGGAGGCTGGCTTGTTAGCACTCCTAATACCGTCTTAGCGTCAAGGCATGTTGTATATGGCTCTAGGCTTGACCGACCGCCGCTCGCACCAGGCGATTGCGTGCGCAATACAAACCCCTGCACGCTTGCGCACGACATGAGTGCACCTTTCGCCTTGGCGTCAATAGGCAATACGTCACCAATCGGCTTGTCAGCGTCGAAAGCCCAATCTCTCGCAATCGCTTCCTCGCGGCCGGGCGCGGCGATTGCCGCGTCCGCTCCAGTCATCGATGCACGCTCAAGGGAGGCCGAGCCGCGTTCTATTGTTCTGTTAATATCACATCTATAGTGTAATAGCGCGCCCTCGTCTGCAATCATTGTCGTTCGCGCATGGGGCTGGTATGAGTAGAAGCACAACACTGCTTCAATGGCATCGAGTATCTCGTGAGGCAATGACGCGAGCAGTCCCCGCTGATACTCCGACATGTGGTACGAGGGAGATGCTGAAAATAGCGACTCGTGCAGTGCGAGGTACGTTGGATCCAACACACGTCCCTCAGACCAGCGAGCGGCATTGGTATAGAACTCTCCGAGGAGTTCGTCTTCTCTGGCAACCTTGGTGTCATGCTTCATGCTTTGGCTTCCATAATGCCCTTACGCACGTGGCTCTCATCTCGCCCGCCATGGGCTTCCGTGACAGTCGTTCTTGCCCACAACATGCATCATTTAGCGACATCACAACGTGCCGCGCATTATGAGGGCGACGACTGAGGTACTTCAGCCAGTGTATCACCATGATCTGCTGCCAACTGAACAAGGCGGTCAATATCCTCTTGGCCGGTGCGCGGATTGACAAAACAGGCGCGCAAATAGAGGCGGTCCCCGAGTTGCGCTGTGGAGATAAAGTACTCGCCTGAACGCTGAAGCAAGTCCGCAATGCTTCCGTTGACGACGTTCAGCCGCGTGTTGGGAAGTTGCCGGTCTAGGTGCGGCAACCCCCTGACTGGATTATAGCGAAACGTCGCTATGCTGAGTCCGGTCGGACCCAATTCGAGTTGCTTGAAGTCACGAACGCGGCGCGCAAGGTAACTAGCATTCGCAATGTCCAGCGCGACTGCTTCCCGACAGCCAGCCGTCCCCAGCAACCGAAGAATGACCCACACTTTCAGCGCGCTGGCTGGGCGGCTGTTCTCAGGTCCGAACTCTGCCAGATCGTCGTGGTCCTTCGATCGTGACAAGTCTTCCGGCACGCCAACGCCTGGATAGTAGTAACTCGGACGCGTCGAGAATGTCGATTGCAGCAGTCCTGATCGCCTTATGAATGCACATGCCGCCGGGATCGGAGCATACATCCATTTTTGGGGGTCCATGGTAACCGAATCCGCCCTTGCGAGCTGGTGCAGGTCCTCCGGGACATCCTCTACGCAAGCGGCTGTGGCACCATATGCCCCGTCTACGTGGAGCCACACCGATTCTTCAGCAGCAATCTCCGAGAGAACTCGAATGGGATCGACGGCGCCTGTGCCCACGGTCCCGGCCGTTGCGAGAATCAAGAAGGGCCACCGATCATTCCTGCGATCGTCTGCGATGAGGGCCCGAAGGGCATTCGTCTCCATTCGGAGATCCCCATCTGTCTCCACCCAGCGTATTGAGTCAGTACCGAGCCCCATGAGCCGCACCGCGCGAACCAACCACCGATGCGCCTCACGAGTCGCGTAGACGGTTGGCCGAGGTCGATTCCTCGGCATGTTCCCGTCCTTGAGGACGTCCCAATCAGTTGCCTGGGCGCGAATTGCCACGTGTAGACATGCCAAGTTCGCAGCCTCGCCCCCGCCGAGGAAGATGCCTTCGGTGGCTGGACTTAGCCCAATGAGTTCTCCAAGCCATCGCAACGTCTGCCTTTCGATCAGGGTCACGAGTGGAGCGATACGCCAGAGGGCCACGTTCTGCCCGAATGAAGATGCAATTAAGTCGGCCAGAGCTCCAGCTGGCGATGGTGCTGAAGTAATGTACGCATTGAATCGTGGATGCCCATTCAATGTTGCGTATCGCTTGAAGAGATCAAGAACTTCCGAGAACACTTCTTTCGCGCCCTCGCGATTCTTGGGAATGTTCGCGAACCACCGATCAGACGTGAAGAATGGATCCTCAAAGTTTGGGGTAACTGGGCTGGCACGGAGGTGTCGGAGGTGCTCAGCCACTCCACGCACGAGCTCGACTCCGATCGAAGAGAATTCGTCCGGTCCCAGAAAGGTTGTCGATTCATTTTCCATGGTCTGTCGGGCTCGCAGGTTGACTCGACTAACTAGCTTAGCGCTGCAATGAAAGAATCTACATCTTCACGAGAGGTTGACCACGAACACATGAAACGTGCGCCCCCTCCGATGAAGACGTAGTACTTCCATCCGCGTTGACTCAGCTGGGCGTGAAGCTGGGGCGCCATTTCAACGAACACTGCGTTCGCTTCTACTGGATGAAGGATCCGAACGCCCTTTACCTGGGCGATTTGCTCTGCCAAGTACTTCGCCATGTTGTTTGCCCGTTTCGCGTAGTCCAACCATACCCCGTTCGTTAGCGCGGCAACCCACGGAGCTGCGAAATAGCGCATCTTGGAGAAAAGGTGTCCAGCCTGCTTGCAACGGTATCCGAAGTCCACCGCCGCGTCTTGCGCAGCCTTGCTTTGGATGAAAAACACGACTGCCTCTGAGAGTCCAAAGCCGTTCTTTATCATACCGAGACTTAGAACGTCGATTCCCCGTTCCCACGTGATCGCCTTCGGTTCGACGCCGAGGGAGGCCACTGAGTTGGCAAACCGAGCGCCATCCATGTGCAGAGCAAGGCCATTCTGTCGCACCGCTTCGGATATAGCTTCCAGTTCCGCGGGTGAGTATACGGTCCCCAACTCTGTTGCTTGGGAGATGCTTACCACGCGCGGCTTGGGGTAATGAATGTCCGTGCGCTTGTGCGCAATGCGTCCAATTTCCATAGGGTCGAGCTTCCCATGGTCACCACCACCCAAGAGGAGCTTTGTGCCGTTGGAGAAGAACTCGGGTCCACCGCATTCATCAGTCTCAATGTGCGACGATTCGTGGCAAATTACGCTGTGATACGAATTGCAAAGACTCGACAGTGCAAGCGCATTCGCTGATGTCCCCGTCGGAACGAAAAACACTTCGCAATTTGTGTCAAATAGCTCGCGAACAGCGTTCGCCGCCTGCTCAGTGATGACATCGGTACCGTATGAGGGATGTAGCCCTGATTCGCACTGAGAAGTGCTGTTGTGGCTTCTGGCGTCATCCCAGCAGTGTTGTCGCTCGCGAATTGCACATTCATTTTCGCCTCCCGCCCGGTTCCCCAGTTTGAGACGTCCTAGAGCCAACACCCTCTCAGATGCGCTCACTCGTCCTCGCAACTTCCGCGGTCGCCCCGTCGAGACGAGACGCCGGGCCGATACGCTCATTACGGATGACCATGTCAGTGAACTCATCCGCGAGGCAACACGCCTGCGCAGGCCGGGTCACACTGCCCGACTTTCGCGGGGCCAAATTCCTCCGAGTCGCTCTCTGGTCCGGACCTTCGAGCTCCTCACGCCAGTCTATCCTCGGCGATCGCGATCAGCACACTCTCACTGGAGTACTTACGACGTGAGCACCTCGCCCGTCAATCGTGCGAGAATCTGCGCGTCCCGGTCTGATTCAGATCGGGCATCCGGCGGGGGGCAGAGTGTCCGGCTTGCCACCTGGCGCGACTCAAGGGCGAGGACTGGACGCAAGAGTCAGCTGTTCCCACGAAGGCAGCGGTAGGACGTAAGCGATCCTGATGAACCTGCTGATGACGACGAAGGCCGCCGACATACGCCCCTCGCGACTGCCTTCGCGATTTGCCGCTGCGCATCTCGACCGGCACCGACGTGGAACAGCTGGCGCCCCAAGGTTGGACGCAGCACCGCGAGGCGAAGGTAATCGGCAGCTGCCGGGCGCTCATCCGGTAGCTCGGCGCCACTGCTTTGAGACGGCCCGTCCAGACGGGCGCAAGACGATGGTTATACCATTTTGTCGACGCTAGTCGGCGCAACGGTCCATGCACGCGGTCTGGTACCAATCTTGGTACCACTCAACCTCCCCAACCGGCCATTCGTGTCCCTTCCTGTCCCCAAAACGAAGGAGCCCCAGCAGGTCATAACCCACTGAGGCTCCATGATTTTCTTCACTATCGGACGCTGCGGCGATTTCTGGCCGTTCAGTTTTCAAGACCGGCGCCTTAAACCACTTGGCCGTCGCGTACAACCTGCGAGGTTGAATGGCCCCCTGAGCAGCCGACTCGGCGATGCTCCGGGGTCCAGGTGGTGTTGTAGGAAGAACCACCCGCATCCGAGCAGCGCTCAAACGACTCACCGTTTTTGCGAAGCGTGAACTCAGCGGTGTCCTTTTCGGCGTCCGACGGATCGTAGAGCGCGAACAGCGTGCCGGCGCATACTGGACATTGGGCGGTCCTGTCTTCCTGAATTCTCAACGCATTTTCTGTTCTCATGAGTCCCTGCCGTGTGCCGGTTTTGTGCCGGTCTCAACATCCCCACGCGGCCGGAGTGGTCCATTTCTGGCCACTCGAGCTCAAGTAGGCGACAACGCAAAAGTCACTGCAGCGACGATACTTCAGCGGAATTCCGGTGAATGAGCGGGGCCGCCCGAGTAGGAGCAAATCTGATTTACAGTCTGCTCCCTTTGGCCGCTCGGGCACCCCTCCAGGAAAACCGGTGTCCCACGCCGTCTTCGAGACACCGGCAAAGCCAAGCTGGCGAAGGGACTTGAACCCCCAACCACCTGATTACAAATCAGGTGCTCTACCAGTTGAGCTACGCCAGCAGCTCCTCGACGACCGCGTGGCTCCGACTCAACCCTTGTACGGAGGCACTGCCAGCGACCGGACGTGCTTCAGCACGGCCTTGATTTCCTCGTCGCTCAGCACGGTTCCCCACGCCGGCATGGGCCCCTTGCCGTTGCGAATCACCTCGAGCAACTGAGCGTCCGTGCGGCCGTTCATGTACGAGCCGTCCGTGTGGTTGCGCGGATGCGGATTGAGGCTCGCCGCGGCCGGGCCGTCGCCGTGGCCCGTCGGGCCGTGGCACAGCTGGCAGCGTGAAGCATACACCGTAGCGCCGAGGTCCCCTGCGGCCGCCGTGCCGCCGGGAGCGGGCGTGGTCGCCTCCGGCGTCGAGGCCGAGGGGGCGGGCGTGGTCTGCGTGTTCGTGGACTGGTCCGTGTTGCTTGCCGACTTGTTGCCACAACCGACGAGAGCTGCGTTACAGAGTGCCGCCACCGCCAGCACTGCGGCGAGAGCGGTCACGGGGCGGGCGCGAAACGCGCTTGTTGCGGAAAGGTTTTTCATGGGCTGCACCATAACATCACCCCGTCACAACGCTCAACCCTTGGGCCCGCCGAATCACGCGGGAATCGAAGGAATCGGGGGCGGGCGGCCGTCGTTCGGCCCAGGACGATCCGGCCACAATCGAAAAGGCAGCTCGCAGTGGACGTTGCGTCTTTCGACCTGGCGTCCTCTGGAGCTGCCTCTTCCCGAGAGTACAGGGAGTGACCGGGATAAACCCCACTGTGCTCCCGGCTTCGTTGACCGGGCGTATTTGGTTTTTTTGCGAAACTGCGAACACTAACTACTGACTTGCTACGGGTCGACCGACTGAGCTGCTCTCACCCCCTTCTTCGAGTTTCCTCCGAATCGGAGGATGTTGCTCATGGTCGGGTTACGAGCCTGGGGCACCCTCTGCTGCCCCAATTTGCGACAACTTTCACATCCGATTTTTTGATCTCAGGGCGATCTTTGTGGGGGTCACCTGGGTAAGCGAGCCCGATGGAGGTGCAGGACCTGACTCGCCTGCCCCAGGTCAGTGCCTCCGTCCCCTGGGAGGCAGTTCCCCCGCTACATCTACAGATTTGCTGTGCTGACTGGTCCCGTATCCGAAGACTCTGCAGAGCAGGTCGCATGCCACGCGCATTGCAATGTCCTGAACTGTGTCATGGCACAGCTGTAATCATCTGTATTACATCGTGTTAGTGGTATGTATCAGAGTGAGGCGACGGCGCTCGTCGGGTGATCTCCAGCACTCGGAGTGTTACGGGGGAGGTAACACTCCAAAGCGGGTAATTCCGTTCCAACTGGCTGGAGCGGATTCGATTACACCAGTGTCACCGATCTGTAACGGGGTAACACTCGAACGGGGTACAGATTGAGCGGGAAGGGTACGGCGGAGAGAATTCGACCGGCTTACCGCGACAGGTCGATATTCAGGCGCTTGATGCGCGCGTACAGCGTCTTGCGGCTCACGCCGAGGAGTTCGGCGACGCGGCTCTTGTTGCCGCCGGCTTCAGCGTAGGCGGCGAGAATCGCCGAACGATCGTCGACCGGCACCGCGGTCAGCACCGGCTGCGGCTCGTGCGCGAAGAACGGCAGCAGAGTCGCGGCCTCGAGCAGGCCCTCGCCGGCGTGCAGTGCGGCCACCCGCTTCATCACGTTCTCGAGCTCGCGCACGTTGCCGGGCCACGAATGCGAGGTCAGCATCGACTCCGCGCCGGGGGTCAGCCGCGGTCCCTCGATGCCTCCGTAGAATGCAAGGAAATGCCGCGCCAACGGCACGATGTCGTGGTGGCGCTCGCGCAGCGGCGGCAGCTGGATCTCGATCTCGTTGAGCCGGAACAATAGATCGCGCCGGAACATCCGCTCGGCGTCGCTGCCGCGAAGCACGCGGTTCGTCGCGGCGATCAGCCGCACGTCCGCACGCCGCACCTGGGTCTCGCCGAGCCGCAGGTACTCGCCGCTCTCGAGGAATCGCAGCAGCGTGACCTGCACGTCGTGCGGCAGCTCGCCCACTTCGTCGAGGAACAGCGTGCCCCCATTGGCGGCTTCCACGAGTCCCATGGCGTCGGCGTGGGCGCCGGTAAACGCGCCCTTGCGATGGCCGAACAGCTGCGACAACGCCAGATCCGCGCGCAGCGCGCCGCAGTTGACCGCCAAAAACGGCTTGTTCTGGCGCTGCGACAGCGTGTGGATCGTGCGGGCGACGAGTTCCTTGCCGGTGCCGGTTTCGCCGGTGACGAGCACCGACAGTTCGGTCGCAGCGGCCCGCCGCGCCAGCGTCTCGACGCGGCGCATCTCGGGCGAGCAGGCGACGAGGCCGGGTGCCCGGTGGCGGCGTCCGAGCAGCGAAGCCGGACGCGCGGGTGCCGGGCCCGGTCCGTTCTTGAGCAGCTCGCTCAGTTCGTCCTCGGCGCGCTCCAGCCAGTAGGGCGTGCTGAGCGTCGCGAACAGCGCGCCCGCCCGGTAGAACCAGCGGCGCGCTTCGGCGGGATCCGAGCAGGAGTGACCGAGCTCGAGCAGGGTGCGGCCCTGTTCGTAGGGTTCGTGGCAGGCGGCGAGCAGGGTCGCAGCCCGGCGCCGGTCCTCGAACGCCGCGTCGGTCTGGCCGCGCAGCGCGGCGACCGCTCCCGACGCGCGGTACGTGAGCGCGTATTCCATGCGATCGTCGATCTGGCGCGCAAGTCGCTGGGCGCGCCGGCACGCGGCATCCGCGGCATCGGCGTTACCGAGCGCCACGAGCGTCTCGGCCCGGCGGCGCTCGAGCTCGACCACGAGGTCGCCCTCGGGGGCGATGCGTTCGGCCATGGTGAGCGCCTGGTCGTAGCGCTCGATCGCGCGATCGTGGCGGCCGCGATCGTGATCGAGTTCGCCGAGGAATTCGAGCGCCAGCACTTCCTCGCGCTGCGCCGACTGACTGCGCGCGCGCTCGAGCGCCTCGAGCAGCATGCTCTCGGCCTCCACGAACCGGCGTTCGAGCCGCGCCACGTTGCCGAGCCCGATCGCCACCGTGGCGAGCCGCAACTGGTCGCCCACCTGCAGGTAGATCTGCCGGGACTGGCCGAAGCATTCGCCCGCCAGGTCCCAGCGCCCGCTCTTCTGGTGCACGATGCCGAGATTGATCAGCGCGTTCGCGCTCTCGGCGAACCGCCCGTGGCGCCGGCGGATCTCGAGCGCGGCGGACAGGTGCGCGATGGCGGCGGACCACTCGCACAGGTTCTTGTGGATCAGCCCCAGATTGTTGCGCACGTAGGCGGTGCTTACTTCGTCACCCACGCGCCCGTAGAGCACGATCGCCTGCTCGTAGTTCTCGCGGGCCGTGGCGGGGTCCCCTGCGCGATAGGCGATGCGCCCGAGCAGGTTGAGGCCCTGGGCCATGAGTCCGAGGTCCGCGGCCTGCTGCGCGAGCGCGAGCCCGCGCTCCGCGCTGCTCCGGGAGTCCACGAGGCGGGTGAGCCGGAACAGCGCCTCAGAGCACAGCAGGTGCAGGCGCGCGCGGGTGGGCACCGAGTCCAGTTGATCCTCGGTGCTCAGCACCTCACGGCAGTGCGCGAGCGCCGCCTGGCAGTTGCCCTGCGCGAGCCGGCACGAGATCGCCTTGCTCTCGAGCACGGCACGCTGGACCGCCGGTAGCAGACGAGCCTCCGGCAGCGACAGCAGGCGGTCGATCGTCTCGAGCGCCGGCACGTAGCTGTCGGCCTGCATGTACAGGTCGGCGAGCATCCCCAGGTCGGAGATGCCCGCACCCGCGCCTGCCTGACGAGCCAGCGCCAGTCGCTCTTCGAGCGACGCAATTCGATCGTGTTCGTATCCCGGCACGACGGATCTCCGGTCCACGATGAACGTTGGTCAGCCGGTGATCAGAAATGGAACCAGTAGTTCCGGCTTCCGATCCACACGGCGTAGAGACGCCACACCATTGCGCTGCCCGCAATCCGGCCGTCACCCACGGCTTGATTCCGGTAGGTCGTGCCACCACGCGACAGCCCGCCCACACGGATGCCCTTGCTGCGGCCAGCTCCGTCCGGAACGTCTGGGTCGCCCATCCCCGCAGACCCGCCGCCGTCGCTGCCGCCATCCTGGGGGGTGCCCATGACGGGGTCGGCGGAGGCATGGCGTGCCACCATGGATGAGCTCGCGAGGCACATACCCAGCGCGAGGATGAGGGTCCAATGCCGATTCATTGAGAATCTCGACATGTAAGCCCTTCCGTTGAACATCGAACACATTTCACCGGTCTCGGTGCGAATGAGCGAAAACCCCACTTCTGCAGCAGGATCGAAGGTTGGATACGGGTGAGCCTTCGAACTCGCGTCACAAGGGGGGATTTCGTTCTCTGAGGCTAGTCCTCGTATACGGACATGGCAAGGACGAACTATCCTTGACAATCCCGGGACACGCTATGGCCGCTTGATCTTGGGGCCGCCGGCACCGTCCTCGACCGTCACACCATGGTCGAGCAGCCGTTGCCGGAGCTGGTCGGCCTGTTTCCAGTCCTTCGACTTGCGCGCCTGCTCCCGCTGCTCGACCAGCTCGAGGATCTCGGGCGACCAGTCCTCCTCCGCTTTGGGGCCTTTCCAGAACAGGCCGAGCACCTGCCCCAGCCGCAGCAGCTCGCGGGCTCCCGAGCGGGCTTCGGGGGTGCGCTGCTCGTCCAGCGCCCGGTTCACGGCCCGCGACAGGTCGAACAGGCAGCCGATCGCCTTGGCGGAGTTGAAATCGTCGTCCATCGCCTCGCCGAACGCCGCCTCGGCCGCCTGCGTGGCCTCGGCCATGGCGCCGGTGGGCGGCGGGGCGTCTTCCACGTTCCAGACCTGGGAGCGTTCGAGGGGCGCGCGCAGGCGCTGGAACGCCACCCCCGCCTCGTCCAGCCGCTCCTGGCTGAAGTCGATCGGGCTGCGGTAGTGGGTCGAGAGCAGGTAGAACCGCACCACCTCGGGGTCGGTTTGGGCGGCGATGTCCTCGATGAAGAACAGGTTGCCCGTGCTCTTCGACATCTTCTCCCCGCCCAGATTGACCATGCCGTTCTCGCACCAGTAGTTGGCGAACGGCTTGCCGCTCGCGGCCTCGGACTGGGCGATCTCGTTCTCGTGGTGCGGGAAGATCAGGTCCTGCCCGCCTCCGTGGATGTCGAGCGTGTCGCCGTACAGCGTCATCGCCATCGCCGAGCACTCGATGTGCCACCCCGGGCGCCCCGGTCCCCACGGGCTCGGCCACGCCGGCTCCCCCTCCTTCGCCCCCTTCCACAGCGCGAAATCCAGCGGGTCGCGCTTCGCCTCGCCCGGCTCGATGCGATAGCCCTCGCGCATGTCGTCCACCTTCCGACCCGACAGCTTCCCGTAGTCGGTCCGGCTGCGGACGTCGTAGTACACGTCGCCACCCGCGGCGTAGGCGTGGCCCTTCGCGATCAGCGTCGCGATCAGCGCGTGCATCTCGCCGATGTGCCGGGTCGCGCGCGGATAGTCCGTCGCCCGCTTGATGTTGTGCAGGTCGGCGAACTTGAGGAAGGCGTCGATGTTGCGCTCGCTCACGGCCTTGTAGTCCACGCCCTCGGCGTTCGCGCGCTCGATGATCTTGTCGTCCACGTCGGTGAAGTTGTAGGCGTACCTCACCTGGTAGCCCAGGTGCTCGAGGTAGCGGCGCATCACCTCGCCCGACAGCGAGGCGCGGATGTGGCCGACGTGCGGCTTGTTCTGCACGGTCATGCCGCACACGTACATGCGCACCTGGCCCTGGGTGACCGGCACGAACTCGCGCTTCTCGCGGGTCAGCGTGTCGTAGATCCTGAGCGTCAAGAGCTCCCCCTGGTTCGTTGAGTTCGGGCTGGTCCCGAGCCCGCTGTGGTTTTCAGGCCGCGGGCGCGGGTGGTTGCGCCGGCGGCGGCGCGCCCCCGGTGTCGGCGCCGCGCCGGGTGCCGATGCCGGTGTCGGCGAGCGCACTGTACAGGCGGCCGCGCAACTCGCGCGCCGCCTGCTGCGCCACGGCTCCCGGTCGCGCCCGCAGCACGGTTCGCACCGTGGCCTCGTGACCGGTCACGGATTCTACGCCCCACAGCTCCGCCGGATCGAGCAGCCGCTCGCGCCACGCGGGGTCGGCGTTGAACTCCGTGAGCACACGGCGGCACACCTCCATGGCGCGATCGAGATTCTGCTGGTCCGTGATCACGACGTCCACCGGGATCCGGTTCCAGTCGCGGCTGCGGTTCGTGACCACGCGCATCTCGCCGTTCGGCACGAAATGCACGTAGCCGTTGAAGTCGCGCAGCACCGTGGACCGCACGGTGAGCTCCTCGACCGTGGCGGGCTGGCCGTTGATCTCGATCAGGTCGCCGACCGAGTACTGGTTCTCGATCAGGATGAACACGCCGGCGATCATGTCGCGGACCAGCGACTGCGACCCGAACCCGACCGCGACGCCGACGATGCCCGCGCCCGCGATCAGCGGCTTCACGTCCCAGCCCAGGATCTGCAGCAGGTGAATCGCCGCGGCCACGACCACCACGGTGGTGACGAGGCTGCGCATGATCTGGGCGAGCGTGCGGGCCCGCTGCAGCGACTGATGGGTGCCGTGGCCGCGCCGGCCGATGAACCGCTCCAGCCGGCCGACGACGAGGAACAGCAGGCGCTGCAGCACCAGCGCCACGGCCAGCGTGGCGCCGATGCGAAACGCGATCTCGATCAACTGCGCCGGTTCCGGCAGCGTGTACGGCATCGGGTGCGGCGGCGCGGGTGCGCTCACCTAACGCCCCGGCGGCGGCCCGGCGGCCGGCGTACGACGTGCGCGCGCGCCTGCGCTCACACGAGCCCGTCCACGGTCTTCCGGTCGAGCCGCTTCACGAGCGCCACCAGCAGCTTCACCGTCTGGTCGAAGTCGCGCCGGTCGATGATGCTGACATGGCTGTGGATGTAGCGGGCCGCGCAGCCCATCGAGATCGACGGCACGCCGTCGGCGTTCAGGTGGATCCGGCCGGCGTCGGTGCCGCCGCGCTCCACCGATTCGAACTGCAGCGGGATACGCAGCTTCTTCGCCGTGTCGACCGTGAGGTCGAGCAGCTTGCGGTTGGGGATCGCGCTCGAATCGTAGATCACGATCAGCGGGCCGCCGCCGAGCTTCTCGTCGCCCTCGGTGCCCGGGGTGTCGTGCGCGATGCCCACGTCGAGCGCGATGCCGACGTCGGGGTTGATGCGGTGCGCCGACGTCTGGGCGCCGCGCAACCCGACCTCCTCCTGCACCGTGGCGACGGCGTACACGGTGTTGGGATGCGTGCCGCGCGCCAGTTCCTTCACCGTCTCCGCCGCCAGCGCGCAGCCGAGGCGGTTGTCCCACGCCTTGGCCAGCATCAGGTTGGGGTTCGCCATCAGCGTGAACGACGAGTCCGGCAGGATCGGGTCGCCGGGCCGGATGTCGAGCTGCTTCTTCACGTCCCAGTCCGACGTGGCGCCGACGTCGATGTACATCTCGCGGATCTCGAGCACGCGCTTGCGATCCTCCTCGCGCAGCTCGTGCGGCGGCTTCGATCCCACGACGCCGAGCACGTCGCCCTTGCGGGTACGGATGATCAGCCGCTGCCCGAGCACGACGTGGCCCCACCAGCCGCCGAGCGGCAGGAACTTGACGAAGCCGTCCTTGGTGATCGATTTCACCATGAAGCCGACTTCGTCGAGGTGCCCCGCCAGCATGACGCGGGGTCCCGCGCCGGTGCCCTTCTTCTCGCAGATGAAGCTGCCGAGCCGGTCGCGGCTGATCGCCCCCACGCCCTTGAGGTGCCGCTGCATCACCGCCGCGACGTCGGATTCCGCGCCGGGTGCGCCGTGCGCCTCGACGAGCTGCTTCAGAAACTCCTGGGTGCGATCCATTCGGTCCCCTCCTGTGAGCGTACGCAGCAATCGGGTCGTTTCAGCAGCCTGCGGCGCCCTCGCGAACCCGACGGTGCCGCCGGTGCCAGTCGTCCGCCGCGAGTTCCAGCATGCGGGCGACGAGCTGGTCGTAGCTCAGCCCGTGCGCCTTCGCGGCCATCGGCACCAGGCTCGTCGGCGTCATGCCGGGAATCGTGTTCACTTCGAGGCACCATGCGCGATTGTCCGGATCCAGCCGGAAATCCGAGCGGGCGGCGCCGGCGCAGCCGAGCACCTGCACCGAGCGCAACCCCAGGTGGCGGATGTGCGCGGCCAGCGGCTCCGGCAGGTCCGCCGGGCAGAAGTATTCGCTGCGGCCCGCGGTGTATTTGGATTCGTAGTCGTAGTGGCCGCCCGGCGGCCGGATCTCGACGATCGGCAGCACCTCGTCGCCCAGCACCGCCACGGTCAGCTCGCGCCCCGGGATGAACTGCTCGACCAGCGCCTCGTCCCCGTATTCGAACGCCAGCTCGAGCGCGTCGGCGACGTCGTCCGGGCGGCTCACGATCGTGAGGCCGAAGGTCGAGCCCTCCCGGTTCGGTTTCACCACGATCGGCCAGCCGCCGAGCGCGGTGGCGTCGATCACCGACTCCCGCTCGCCGAGTCGCACGAGCTGCCAGCGCGGCGTCGGAATGCCCGCGTGCTCGAACACGCGCTTCGCCATCGCCTTGTCCATCGCGAGCGCGCTCGCGAGCACGCCCGAGCCGGTGTACGGCCGCCCGGCGAGCTCGAGCAGCGCCTGGATCGTGCCGTCCTCGCCCTCGCCGCCGTGCAGCGCGATGAACACGACCTCGGCGCCGCCGAACGCCGCGGGGTTCGCCACCGCTGAGACCGACGCTTCCGGGAGCCCCCGTACTTCGGCGATCGTCATGGCGCCCGACTCCTCGTCGCCCGCCGGCAGCAACCGGCCGTTCGCGGCGTCGATCGCCAGCACCTCGTGCCCCAGCGTGCGCAGCGCGTTCGCGATCCCGCGCCCGGTGCGCAACGAGATCTCCCGCTCCGCCGACCGGCCGCCCATCAGCACCGCCACCTTCATCCGCGTGTCCTTTCGCGACTCCAGGCGGCCGCCAGCACGAGATCGGTGTCGCAGCGCTCGCGCCCACGAAATTCGACGATCAGCGGCAGCTCGGGACCGTGCGTACGTCCGGTGAGCGCCACGCGCACCGGCTGGAACAGTTCGCGTCCCTTGCGCCCCTGCTGCTGGCCGACCTGCTGCAGCGTGGACTTAATCGCATCGGCATGCCAGTCCGCAAGCGTGCGCAGCGCGGCGGCGAACGCGGCGCACACGTCGGCGGCGCCGGGCGCCGACAGCGCCGCCTGCCCGTCGGCGTCGAGCTGGCCGAGATCCGGCGGATCGAGCAGCGCGACCGACAGCTCGACCGGCACGTCGGCGAGCGTCGCGATGTTGCCGTGCACCAGCTCGAGTGCCCGCTGCTGCACGGGCCGCGGCAGCGCGCCCGCGAGCGCCGCATAGTCCTCGGCCCAGATCGCGGGCGACGGCGACGGCTGCGCGGGCGGCGCCGTGGGCGCGGCTCCCGCGGGAGCGGTCCCGAGTTCGCGCTCGATCCAGTCCAGCAGCCGGGCGCCGTCCGCGTGATGCAGGTAGTGCGCGTTCACCCACTTTAGCTTGTCGGGATCGAACACCGATCCGCTGGCGCCGACGCGCGCCAGCGTGAACGCCTGGAGCAGCTCGTCGCGGCTCAGGATCTCGCGGTCATCGCCCGGATGGAACCCCAGCAGCGCGAGATAGCTGAGCAGCGCCTCGGGAACGTAGCCGTCGCGGCGCCAGTCGCCCACCGCGACCGCCGCCTCGCCCGAGCGCTTGCTCATCTTGGTGCGATCGCGGTTGAGGATCAGCGGCACGTGCGCGAACAGCGGCGGCTCGAGCCCGAACGCCGCGTACAGCATGAGCTGGCGCGGCGTGTTCGCGAGATGCTCCTCGGCGCGGATCACATGCGAGATGCGCATGTCGTGGTCGTCCACGACGCACGCGAAGTTGTAGGTCGGCAGCCCGTTCGAGCGCATCAGCACGAAGTCGCCGACCATCCCTGGCGGGAACCGCACCTCGCCACGCACCAAATCCGGTAATACCACTTCCGAGGCCGGCACCTCGAACCGGATGCTGGCGGCGAGGCCGCTGCCGATGCGCGCCTCGCGCTCGGCCCCCGTCAGCCGCCGGCAGCGGCCGTCGTACTGCGGCGGCTGTCCGGCGGCGAGCGCCGCCTGGCGGCGGTCCTCGAGCTCGGCGTCGGTGCAGAAGCATGGATACGCGGCCTCGCGGGCGAGCAGCCGGGTGACGCGCTCCCGATAGAGCTCGAACCGCTCGCTCTGGCGATAGGGGCCATGGGGGCCGCCGCGATCGGGGCCCTCGTCCCAGTCGAGGCCGAGCCACGCGAGATCCCCCAGCACGCCTGCCTCGCTCGCGGACGTCGAGCGCGCGACGTCGGTGTCCTCGATGCGCAGCACCATCACGCCGCGCGCCTGCCGGGCGAACAGCCAGTTGAAGTACGCCGTGCGGGCGCCACCCACGTGCAGCCAGCCGGTCGGGCTGGGCGCGAACCGCACCCGCACGTGGCGGCCGGCCTCGTGGCCTCCGCCCGGCGCCGGCAGTGCCGCGGGTTCGCGCGGTCCCGGCCGGGCCGCCCCGGGCTCCGTCACGGAATCTCCACCATGGCGACCGCCATCGCGGCGAGCCCCTCGCGCCGTCCGATCGCGCCGATCGACTCGCTGGTGGTGGCCTTCACCGACACCTGGCCGTCGCCGATCTGGAGCGAGCGCGCGATGTTGATGCGCATGGTGTCGCGCACCCCCGCGATCTTCGGCTCCTCGGCGAGCAGCATCGCGTCCACGTTGACGACCGTGGCGTCGACGCCGTTGAGCAGCGAGCGGATCAGCCGCAGCAGCTCGATGCTCGACACGTCCCGCCAGCGCGGATCACCCGGCGGAAAGTGCTTGCCCAGATCGCCCAGCGCGGCAGCGCCGAGCAGCGCGTCGCCGATCGCGTGCGACAGCACATCGGCGTCGCTGTGCCCCTCGAGCCCCCAGTCGGTCTGGAACTTGACCCCGCCCAGCACGAGCATGCGGCCCTGGGCGCGGCGATGGATGTCGTAGCCGATTCCGACGCGCAGCGGCATGTCAGTGCCTCGCCTGAGTGGACGCGAGCCAGCTCTCGGCGAGCGCGAGGTCGGCGGGCATCGTGATCTTGAAGTTGAGCGGATCGCCGGACGTGATGCGCACCGGCCGGCCGAGCGCCTCGACCAGACCGGCGTCGTCGGTCGCGATACCGTGGGCCCCGGCGTGCGCCTCCTCCAGCCAGTCGCGCCGGAACACCTGCGGCGTCTGCACGCGCCACAGCCCGGCTCGCGGCACCGTGGCCTCGACCTGCATGAGCCGGACCCGCTTGATCGTGTCGTCGAGCGGCACGGCGGCGATCGCGGCGCCGTGCTCGAGCGCCTCGCCGATGCAGCGCGCGATCAGCGCCGGCGTCACCAGCGCGCGCGCGCCGTCGTGCACCACCACCATGTCGAACTCGCGGGGCAGCGCGGCGAGCCCGCGCGCGACCGAATGCTGGCGCTCGGCACCGCCCGCGCACCAGCCGACGACGCGATCGGCCGCGAGCCCGGCGGCTGCCAGCGCGGGCTCGAGCTTCTTCGGATTGCCCACGACCACGATGCCCGCGATCGCGGGCGTGCGCTGCAGCGCCTCGAGCGCCCAGGCGAACAGCGGCCGGCCGGCAAGCGGCGCCAGCGCCTTGTCGACGCCCGCGGCCAGACGCTCGCCACGTCCGGCGGCGAGCAGCAGCGCGCCCACACTCATGCCACGTCCACGACGCGGCCCCGCCCGGCGCTCGCGCTCAGCGGCCGCGCCGGGTTCGATCCCGCGGCCGCCGTCATCGGGCCGTCCCCGCCGCGGCCGGCTCCGGGGTGCGGCGCGCGCCGAGCACGAGATCGATGCACTCGCGCACGTGCACCGCGGAGACGATCTCGACCCCGGCGACGCGCACCTCGGACGCCTGCGGCGCGGGCACCACCGCGCGCACGAACCCGAGCTGCGCGGCCTCGCGCACGCGCAGCTCGAGGCGCGGCACCCGGCGTAACTGCCCCGACAGCGACACCTCGCCCACCAGCAGCGTGCGATCGAGCACCGGCCGCGCGAGGAACGACGACGCCACCGCGAGCGCCACGCCCAGGTCGGTGCCCGGCTCGTCGAGCTTGAGCCCGCCCGTGACGGTGACGAACACGTCGTGGCGGCCGAGCTTGAGCCGTACACGCCGCTCGAGCACCGCGAGCAGCACCGCGAGCCGCTTCTGATCGAGCCCGCTCGTCACCCGCTGGGGAACGCCGTAGAACGACGTCGACACCAGCGCCTGCACCTCGACCAGCAGCGGGCGCGTGCCTTCGAGACTCGCGACCACCGCCGAGCCCGGCTCGGGGCCGCGGGTCTCGGACAGGAACGCGGCGCTGGGGTTCGCGACGCCGGCGAGCCCCGACTCCATCATCTCGAACACGCCGAGCTCGTGCGTCGAGCCGAACCGGTTCTTCGCGGCGCGCAGCGTGCGGTAGTGCTGGTAGCGCTCGCCCTCGAGGTAGAGCACGGCGTCGACCATGTGCTCGAGCACCCGCGGGCCGGCGACCGCGCCGTCCTTCGTGACGTGGCCGACGAGGAACACGCTGGGACCGCCGCTCTTCGCCAGGTGCATCAGCGCGAGCCCGCATTCGCGCACCTGCGTGACCGAGCCCGGACCGCCGTCGAGGTCGGCGCGCGACAGCGTCTGGATCGAGTCCACGATCAGCACGTCGGGCTTCACCGCGGCCGCGGCCTCGAGGATCGCCTCCACGTCGGTCTCGCACAGGATCAGGAGCGAAGGCGGAATCGCCCCCACGCGCTCGGCGCGCATGCGGATCTGCTCCTCGCTCTCCTCGCCCGACACCACGAGCACCGATCGCCCGGCGGCGCCGATCGCCATCGCGAGCTGGAGCAGCAGCGTGCTCTTGCCGATGCCGGGATCCCCGCCCACCAGCACCAGCGAACCCGCGACGATGCCGCCGCCGAGCACGCGATCGAACTCGGCGACCCCGGTGGGCTCGCGCGGCGTGTCGCGGACCGTGACGTCGGCGAGCGGCCGCGGAATTTTGGGACCGCCGCCCGCGGCGGCGGCGGCGCCGGGCGCCCAGCGGGCGCGCGTCCCCGTGCCGGCGGCGCCGGCGGGCGGCGCCTCGACCGCGGTGTTCCACTCGCCGCACGCCGTGCAGCGGCCGAACCAGCGCGACGCGTCGTTGCCGCACTGCGAGCAGTAGAAATGGGGCTTTGCGGCCTTGGCCGGCTTCGTGGATTTCATTTAGTCCCGGGCGGGGCAGGTGCCGCGCGCGGCGGCCATCAGAAGATGCTGATCTTGAGATACTTTTTCGGATTCCGCTTCACGTCCTCGATCAGCGACTGGAGCGACTTCACCGAGCTGTTGAGCTCGTTGTACAGCTGCTCGTCGTTCACGAGCTTGCCCAGCGTGCCGTGCCCCTTGTCGACGCGCTCCGCCACCGACTGGATCACGATGCGCAGCGAATCGAGCCGGGAGGTCATGCGGTCGAGGTTCGCGGCGGCGTGGCTGAAGTGGTCCAGCGATTCCTTGAGCTGGGCCTCGCGATCCGACGTGAGGTGCTTCGTGGTCGCCGACGCGGCGGAGAAGTTCTGCAGCGTGGAACCGAGCGCCTTGCGGTTCTCGCTCACCATCTCACGCAGCTCCTCGCTGGTCTTGGAAAAATTGCGCACCGTATTCGACAACCGGTCGTCCCGGGCCAGCGAATCGGCCATCCGCTTGAACTGCTTCGAAACCGATCCCACCGCGTCGACCGTGCCGCCCATCTGGCCCATCATCTCGCCGGGACCGGGCTCGAAGACTCCCTGCACGATCTCGCCGGGCGCATACGGCCGCCCGGTCATGAGCAGGTCGATCGAGATCTGCCGCTCGCCCATCAGGCCCACGTTGCGGATCGCGACGCGCGAGTCGGTGGTGACCACCACGTCGCGGGAGATCTGCATGTCGACCTCCACGTGGTCGCCGACCAGGCGCACGTCCTTCACCGCGCCCTTGCGCAGCCCGTTCACGTCGACCGGCGCGCCCTTGGCGATTTCGCCGGCCTGCGAGAACTGCACGCGGTAGACACGCGAGTCGTGCTGAATCGACCAGTCCTTGAGCCATGCCACGCCCAGGATCATGATCAGGATCGCGCCCACGACCGTGAGGCCCACCTGGATTTCGGTCCTGCGACTCAAGTGCACTCCTCCCTGGTTCCGTGCGCCCGCCCGGCGGCGGCGCGGGCACGGCAGCACGCATCCTGCGCGACCCAACGTGTTCGCATCATACCGGCTGGATCGGTCCGTCGCTCGACCCGTCCATGAACTGCTTCAGGTACGGGTTGTCGGTGTGACGGGCCTCGTCGGCGGTGCCGGAAAATACCACCTTTCCCTGGTACAGCATCGCCATGCGGTTCGCCACCTTGAACGCGCTCCCCAGGTCGTGGGTCACGACGAGCGAGGTGACGTTGAGCCGCTCCTGCAGATTTCGGATGAGCAGGTCGATGACGTCGGCGGTGATCGGATCGAGGCCGGTCGTGGGCTCGTCGTACAGCATGAACTGCGGGTCCATCACGATCGCCCGCGCGAGCCCGACCCGCTTGCGCATGCCGCCCGACAGCGACGACGGCTTCGAGTTCTCGATATTCTTGAGCCCGACCCACTCCAGCCGCTCCGCGACGCGCTGGGTGATCTGCTCCTCCGTCCAACGCTTGTGCTGGCGGAGCGCGAACGCCACGTTCTCGCCGACCGACATCGAGTCGAACAGCGCCGAGCCCTGAAACAGCATGCCGAACCGCCGCCGCACCACGTTGAGCTCGCTCTCGCGGCGGCCGACGATCTCCTCGCCGTCGACCTGGATCGAGCCGGCGTCGGCGTCCATCAGGCCCACGATGTGTTTCAGCAGCACGCTCTTGCCGGTGCCGCTCGGCCCCAGCACCACGAGCGTTTCGCCGGTCTTGATGTCGAGATCGACGCCGTCCAGCACCTGTCTCGTGCCGAGCCGCTTCTTGAGACCGCGGATCTCGATCATCTCGGTCCCCGCTCAGCCGGACACGGCACGCCGGACGGGTTCGTCACGGTCAATCCCGGAAGATGACGCGGAACAGCACGGTCGCGAGCACGTAGTCGGTGACGAGCACCAGCACGCACGACGACACCACCGCCTTCGTGGTCGCGCCGCCCACACCCTCGGCGCCGCCCTCCGTGGCGAAGCCGAAATAGCAGCCCATGGTGGCGATGATGTTCCCGAACACGAACGCCTTGAGCAGACCCGACATGATGTCCTTCATGAAGAAGAAATCCTTGAGCCCCTGGACGTAGGTGGCGGGCGGCACGCCCACCGACAGCACGGCCACCACGAAGCCGCCGAACACCGCGATCGCGTCGGCGAACACGACGATCACGGGCAGCATCAGCGTGGCCGCGATCACGCGCGGCACGATCAGCACGCGGATCGGGTTCACGCCCATGGCGCGCATCGCGTCGATCTGCTCGGTGACCTTCATGCTGCCGAGCTCGGCGGCAATCGAGGCGCCGACGCGGCCGCCCACGACGAGCGCCGTCAGCACCGGGCCGAGCTCGATCACCGTCGAGCGCAGGATGACGGCGCTCAGGAACTTGAGCGGCACGACCGCCGTGAACTGATACGCGGCCTGCACCGCGGCGACGGCGCCCGTGAACAGTGCCACGACGATCACCAGGCTCAGCGAGCCCACGCCGATCGCGTTCATCTGCTCGAGGATCAGGCTGAACGGCGGGACGCGGCCGAGCGACGACCGGACCATGTCGCCATACATCATCGTGACGCGGCCGACGAGGGCGGCACCCTCGAGCGCACGGTCGACGATGAGCGAGGCTCCGCCATTGCGGGCGACCGACGTCGAGCTCAAAAGTCGGGCTCCGTCTCGCCCGGCATCATCGGGCTGTAGGGCACGAACTTCGTGCACTCGCGCAGGAACGTGAGATCGATGTCGCCGGTGGGGCCGTTGCGCTGCTTGGCGATCAGGATCTGCGCCTTGAGCGGCTCGGGCGTGTCGCGCTTGTAGACCACTTCGCGGTACACGAACATCACGAGATCCGCGTCCTGTTCGATGCTGTTGTGGGCGACGATCCCGTTCGCGACGAAGTTGTGGCTGCCCGGCACCGTGGCATCGAACACCTCCTCCGTACCCACCGGCTCGATCGAGGCGATCGCGTCCCACACCACACCAACGGGTGCGGCGAGGGGCGCACTCGCGAGCAATGTACCACCGGCCCCGGCGCCCTGGGCAGCGCCCCCGAACGACCCGGTCGCGATCGTTGCGGCCGGCGCCACGGCGTAACGGGCGGCGGAGCCCGCGGCCGCCGGCGTGATGGCGAGGTTCGTTCCCGGCGCGAGATCGCCCAGCGCCTTCCAGCCGCCGGGCGTCATGAACGGGTGATTGGCGCTGGCCGTGACGCACCGCCCGGAGGCGAGCCGCAACTCGAACACCGGCTTCTGGCCGTTCGAGAACACGTGGGTCATCACCCGGCGCTCGAGGCCGCCGCCCGGGACCATCGACCACACCGGAATGCCGCGCTCGCGCCGCTCGAACAGCTCGCGCATCGTGACTTCGGTCCCGTCGGCGCGCAGCACGCGCGTGGCGCCGGTCAGGCAGCCGGACTCGCGCAGGTCGGACAGCTGCGGGCGGCCGGTCTTGTCGCGGGTCTCCACCGCGCGCGACAGCTGCGACAGCGCGATGATCGGCGCGTTGAGCTCCTTCGCCAGCGCCTTGAGATTCCGCGTGATCTGCGAGATCTCCTGCACGCGGTTCTCGGACTGGCCGCTGGAGCGGATCAGCTGCAGATAGTCGATCACCACGAGCCCCAGCCGGCCCTCGGACTTGAGCCGGCGGCACTTCGCGCGGATCTCCATGACCGTCACCATCGGCGAATCGTCGATCACGATCGGCGCCGACTGCAGCAGCCCCGCCGCGGTGGTGAGCCGCGGCCAGTCCTCGTTCGCGAGGTAGCCGTTGCGGACCTTGTGGAGCGGCACCTCGCTCTGCGAGCACAGCAGGCGCTGCACCAGCTGCTCCTTGCTCATTTCGAGCGAGAAGATCGCCACCGGCACCGCGATGCGGTTGCGCTCCCGTGGGATCGCCGCGTTCTCGGCGATGTTGAGCGCGAAGCTGGTCTTTCCCATCGAGGGGCGGCCGGCGATGATGATGAGGTCGCTGGCCTGGAACCCGGCGGTCTTCTGGTCGAGATCGTCGTAGCCCGACGGCACGCCGGTCACCGACGCCTTGCGCTCGAACAGCTGCTGGATGTGCTCGAACGCGGGCTTCAGCAGATCGCGCAGCGGCACGAACCCCTGCCGCACGCGCTGATCGGTGATCTGGAAGATGCGCTGCTCCGCGCGATCGAGGATCTCGGTGGTCTCCTCGCCCGCGGAATAGCACTCCTGCTGGATCTCGTTCGTGCTGTTGATCAGCGAGCGCAGGATGAACTTGGAGTGCACGATCCGCACGTGCTGCTCGAGGTTCGCCGACGTGGTGCCGGACTCGAACAGCTGACCGATCGCCGCCGGCCCGCCGATCGCCTCGAGATCGCCGCGCTTGCGCAGCTCCTCGGTGAGCGTGACCACGTCCGGGCGCTCGTTGCGATTGTAGAGCGCCACCACCGCCGCGAAGATGCGCTGGTGCGCCACGCGATAGAACGCGGTGGCGTCGATCAACTCGATCGCGCGGCCCACCGCCTCGGGGTCGAGCAGCACCGCCGCCAGCACGGCGCGCTCGGCTTCGATCGCCTGGGGCGGAACCGGTCCGCCGGAAACGGGGGGCGATGTCGATCGCGACAGGGTCTCGGTCACGGCGGATCCTTCCGGTGCATCACACAATGTCGTTCGACGGTTCGCGGCCGCTTCACGCCGGTGGGCGGGGGCCTCGCGGGGGCGCTACCTTACACCCTGGGCCAGGTATTCACGAGCGAGAAGCTGCATGTCCTCCCACACCGGGCGTTTGTAATTGGGGTTCCTCAGGCATGCCGCCGGATGGTAGGTGACGATCAGCTTGGCGCCCTGATAGCGGTACACCTTGCCGCGCAATCCCGCGATCGTGCCTTTCACGCCGACGAGCAGCTCGGCCGCGAATTTCCCCAGGCAGCAGATCACGCGCGGCTTCAGAACTTCGAGCTGGCGGCGCAGATAGGGCGAGCACATCTCGATCTCGTTCGGCAGCGGATTGCGGTTCTCGGGCGGCCGGCACTTGAGCACGTTGCAGATGTAGACCGAATCGCGGTCGAGCGGGACGCCCGGAATGAGCTGCTTGTCGTCCATCCCCTTGATGATCTGGGTCAGCAGCTGGCCGGCGCGCCCCACGAACGGCTCGCCCCGCGCATCCTCGTCGGCGCCCGGCGCCTCGCCCACGAACACGATGCCGCTGCGCGCCGAACCCACGCCGGGCACGGCGTTCGTCCGGGTCTCGCACAGTCCGCACTTGCGGCACGCGCGCGCGGTCGCGGCGATCTCGTCGAGCACCGGCAGCGCCGCCGCGTGATACGCCATGCGCTCCGTGACGTCGATCGAGTGGAGCTCGGGATGGACGGGCGGGAGTTGGAACGTGGGCGTGGCGGCAACGGGCGCGTCTGCAACGGCCGCGGCCGCGACGGGTGCTGCGAACAACGACGAGGAATCGGTCGCGGGCGCCGGCCGGGGCGCGGTCGCAGCGATCGTCGCCACCGCCGGCGCCGCCGCCGCCCGCGCTTCGATCCGCGCCGTGAAGCGCGCATCCAGCCGGGCGACCGCCGCCGACTGATTCAGCAGTTCGCCGGTGCCGGCGCTGCGCTCGCGTTCGAGGTAGCGGCGCAGCGTGGCCGTGATGTCGGCCAGCTCCTCGTGAGGATTCCGTTCGCTCATGTGCGCTGCCCTTTCGCGGCCCGTGTGCGGCCCGCGCCACCGCGCGCCGTCCGGGTGCCAGGCTTCAAGCTCCGCAGCTCGAGGATGCGCGCGAACACGAGGTCGGCGACCTCGCGTTTCGACATCTCGGGCAGCCGCTTCGCGGACCTGGCTTCGACCAGCGTGACCTTGTTGGTGTCGCCTCCCAGGGCGTCGGCGGGATCGTTCAGCACGATCACGTCCACCCCCTTGGCGCGGAGCTTCGTGCGCGCGCGGCGCACGCCGTCCGAGGTTTCGAGCGCGAATCCTACCAGCACCTGGCCCGGCCGGCGCGCCGCGCCGATCGCGGCGAGGATGTCGGGGTTGGGCTCGAGCTCGAGCGTGCGCGTTGCATCGGCGCGCTTGAGCTTCTCCCGCGCCGGCTTCGCGGCCCGGTAGTCGGCGACCGCCGCGGCCATGACGACGGCGTCCGCGCCCCGCGCCTCGGCCGCCATCGCGGCCGCCATCTCGATGGCGGTGCGCACCGCGATCACGCGCACGCCGCCCGGCGGTCCGACATCCGTGGGACCCGTGACGAGTGTGACCTCGGCGCCGCGATCGCGCGCGGCTTCGGCGAGCGCCATTCCCATGCGGCCGCTCGAGCGGTTCGTGAGCACGCGCACCGGATCGATCGGCTCCTCGGTGCGACCGGCGCCGACGAGCACGCGCACGCCGGTCATCGAGCCGCGATACGCCAGCGAGCGTTCGACCGCGTCCGCGATGACGTCGATCTCGGCCAGCCGCCCGGGTCCGACGAGTCCCGAGGCGAGCGGCCCGTCCGCCGGGCCCACGAGGATCACTCCCCGGCGCCGCAGCACGGCGAGATTCTCGACCGTCGCCGGATGGCGCCACATCTCGACGTCCATCGCCGGGCACACGATCAGCGGCACGCGGCACGCGAGCGCGATCGCGGTGAGCGCGTCCGGCGCTTCGCCGTGCACCAGCCGCGCGATCAGGTTCGCCGTCGCCGGAGCGATCACCAGCGCGTCCACGGCCTCGGCGAGATCGACGTGCCCGACCTTGCCCCCCATGCGCGCGCGCACGCGATCGGGCAGCTCGAATCGCGGCGCCTGGTCACCCCACAGGCTCGTGACCACCGGGTTCCCCGACAACGTCTGGAACGTGAGCGGCGTCACGAACTCCGTCGCGGCGGGCGTCATCACCACCACGACGTGAGCCCCGCGCTGGCGCAGCCGTCGCACCAGTTCGCAAGCCTTGTAGGCGGCAATGCCGCCGGACACGCCGACCAGCACGGCGCGTTCCGACAACGGCGCCGTCCGTGGCGATGGGGACCCGCCGTTACTCGGCGTCTTCCTCGTAGCCGTAGGGCACCTCGTGGCGGATCGTGCGTTCCAGTGCCACTGCCGTCACCTTGCCCTTGAGCGTTTCGTTCGTGCGCCGCTGCCATTCGTTGAGGCGACGCGCCTCGCGCGCGGCGACGATCGCCAGCTCGTACTTGCTGTAGCCGGGAGGCGGAATCAGGGATGCCAGTTTCGTCATGCGTTACTCCTTATGGGTATGGGCAGGAGCGCCCGGCTGCACGCGCAACCGTGACACGCGCGTCCGCTCCGCGTCGACGATCGCGACCAGATGCTCGAGGGCGCGATCGATGTGATCGTTGACTACGATGTACTGGTACTCACGATACTGCGTCAGCTCGGCCGGCGCAGCCTCGAGCCGGCGCTCGACCGCCTCCGGCGTCTCGGTGTTGCGGCCCAGCAATCGCTGCCGCAACGCGTCGATCGACGGCGGATAGATGAACACCGACACCGCGTCCGGCCGCACGCGGCGGACGCTGGCCCCACCCTGGACGTCGACATCGAGCACCACGACGCGGCCGTCGCGGACTCCCTGATCCACCATCTCGGCCGGCGTGCCGTAGAGATGCCCGTGCACTTCGGCGGTCTCGAGGAACAGCCCGTGTTCGCGGCGGTGCAGGAACTCCTCGCGCGTCACGAATTCGTATTCCACCCCGTGAACCTCGTTTGGCCGCTTCGGCCGCGTCGTGGCCGAGATCGAGAACACGCACTCCGGCCGCGCCACGGTGAGCCGCTCGACGAGCGTGCCCTTGCCCGCTCCCGACGGGCCCGACACCACGAACAGGAACCCGCCCGGCTCGAATTGGAAACCGCGGTCGGCGGCGGAGCCGCCTGCAGGCCGCGAATCGGGCCGCGAATTGATGTCGGCGGCCATGGCGGCGATCACTCGACGTTCTGCACCTGCTCGCGCAGGCGCTCGATTTCTTCCTTGATGACGATCACCGCACGCGTGATCTGCACGTCGTTGGACTTGGAGCCGATCGTGTTCGCCTCGCGGTTCATCTCCTGCAGCAGGAAGTTGAGCTTGCGGCCCGCCAGCTCGCTGCCCTCGATCAGCGATCGGAACTGGTCGATGTGGGCGGCGAGGCGGACGCATTCCTCGGTGCAGTCGAGCCGGTCGACCATCAGCGCCACTTCCTGCGCGATACGGATCGGGTCCATCTCCACGTCGCCGAGCAGCAACTGGACGCGGCTCGTGAGCCGCTCCTTGGCCTCGACCGGGCGATACGGCGCGCGCACGCTGACGAGGTCGAGCTGTTCGCGGATCAGCGTGAGGCGCTGCTCGAGATCCCTGGTCAGCGACTGGCCCTCGCGGGACTTCATCGCCTCCATGTTGTCGCACGCCAGGTTGACGACGTTCCTGACCAGCGACCACGTCTCCTCGTCCGACATCGCCGTGTGCTCCCACGTGAACACGTCGGGGAGCTGGGCCAGCGTGCGCATGTCGAGCCCGCTCGCGAGCTGATAGCGCGAGCGCAACTGCTCGAGCAGCGCCACGTAGCGGTCGGCGACCGCCTCGTTGACCTTGAGCACCTCGCCCGACTCGCCGACGCCCGCCCACGTCACCGTGATGTTGAACTTGCCGCGCGAGAACCGCTCCTGGATCAGCTGCCGGACCTGGTCTTCGAACAGGCAGACGATCTTGGGCCCCCGCAGGGAAACGTCGCAGAACCGGTGGTTGACCGAGCGGATTTCGGCGGTCATCCGCTGGCCGTCACCCTCCACGTCGGCGGACCCGTAGCCGGTCATGCTGCGAATCATGCGGACTCCTGGAGTGATGGGATTGCGGGGGTTGGGCGGCCGGTCCCCGGGGTGGCCGGTGCCGGACTGCCGGACCATACAAGGTAGGCGAGGCCCGGCTGCGAGTCAACGACCGGTCAGGACGAGTCCGAATCGTCCGCGGGCGGTCGAAACAGCCCTTCCAGCTTGCGGCGGGCGGCCGCTTTCGGGTCCTGCTCCGGGCGTTCGGGAGGCTTCCCGCCGCCGAACAGGTTGTCGAGCTTCTCACGCGCCGTGCGGGTCGCGTCGGGGGCCGCCGCCGTGCCCCCGAACAGCGCTTCGAGCTTCGCGCGTGCGTCCGCGGGCGACTTGCCGGCCGGCCCCGCGAACGGGGCACGACTGAAGTAGAAGAATTCGCAGAAGTTCCGCCGCGCCTTGTCTTCCACGAGCTCCGCTTCCGTCTCGCGGCAGGAGTTGTTGCGGGACGTGTCGTAGTGCCGGCAATTGCGGCAGCAACGCAGGTCGCGGCCACACGACGCGCACTCCGCATCGCGCGGGATCGGCTCGTCGATCGTGACCGGCGCGCCGCAGTTCTGACATTGGAGCGAGGGCATTCGGAAAGGCTAGCACAACGCCGGTGGCCGTTTGCCCGGGCCTCCGGCATTGCCTAGCGTGCGGGGCATGACCTCCCCTGCCGATCCCGATTCGCGAGCCCTGGGGCCCGCATCCGACCCCGCGCGCGAACGCGCTGCCGCAATCGTGCGCGCGCTCAAGACGTATGCGAAAAAGCTGACCCGCAAGCTCGAAGCCATTCGCGGCGACCTGGCCGAGGCCCAGCGGGCCCCGGAGTTCCGCCGCGCCGGCGAGGCGCTGCTGACCTACATCAACCAGGTGCCCGCGCGCGCGGCCCGGGTGTCGCTACCCGATCCCGCGGACCCAGCGCGATCGCTCGAGATTGCGCTCGACCCCATGGTGAAGCCCCAGGTGAACGCCGCGCGGTACTTCAAGCGCGCCGCCAAGGCCGAGCGCGGCATGGAGGAGATTCCGCCGCGGCTTTCGGCGCTGGAGACACTGATCGGGTCGCTACGCGGGTTGATCGAGAGAGTGGACGCCACGCTGGCCGCCGGTGCGGCCGCGTCCCCGCTCGATGCGGCGCTGCTGCGGGAGCTGGAGAACGCGTTCGACCGCATGCCCCCCAACGCGCGCAAGGAAGCCGGCGTGCCACCGCTACGCGGCGCGAGCGCAGTGGCCGCGGCGGCCGCGAGCGCGGCCGAGGCTGCGGCTTCGGGCACGCCCGCCAAGTCAAAACGCGACCACACGCTGCCTGCCAAGCTGCAGCCGCGGCGGCTGCGGACCGCCGAGGGCTGGGACGTGCTGATCGGCCGCAACAACGAAGGCAACGACCACCTAACGGTGCACATGGCGCGCCCCGAGGACTACTGGTTCCACGTCCACGGCACGCCCGGCTCGCACGTCGTGCTGCGGCGCGGCAAGGGCGCCGACGAGCCCTCGAAGCAGACCCTGCTCGAAGTCGCCGCCTGGACCGCGTACTACTCCAAGTCCGCAACCGCGGGCACGGTGCCTGTGATCTACACGCTCAAGAAGTACGTGCGGAAGCCGCGGAAGGCCCCGGCAGGCACGGTGACATGCGAGCGCGAGAAGATGCTGATGGTGAAGCCGAAGGAGCCAGGGAAAGAGGCGTTGGCGGATGGGGAGGGGTGATGAGGGCACGGTCGCCCTCAACAAACTCGATCTCCGAACGAAGCCGTCAATGAACTTCGTCGCCCATGGATGAGGTGCCCGTTGGCTTGCCGGGCACCGCTGAAAGCACAGTCGGCGTCAACAAGCACGAGCCTCGTATTGATCCGGGCAACACGTAGAAATGTGCGTCCTTGGTGAATGAAAAGACTCGGAACAACCGGAATTGATCAGCCTTCTCCTCTGATACACGAATCTCGTTCCGAGTAACCAGAAACGGGTACGGCTTGCCCCAGTTCGTCGTTTTCACCTCGATGAACACTTCGCGACCTCCAGGTTCGAATGACTGGATATCGTATCCGGCTCCGTCGCCGTCAATGTGCGCAGTCCAGTGAACTCGCCTGGCCAGATCATCTCTTCCTAGCCGCGAAAGCCTGTTGCGCTCGATCTCCAGGATGAATTGCTCCCCCAGGTGTCCCAACTTGCGGTTGGCAGCGTCCCGTTGAGTAAAGTCGATTTGTCTAATGCTTCGTGGCGCCACATACCCTGATGGCTTCTCTCGAACTACTGGTTCGGGAGGGGTCACCTGCCGGTCGGGTTCCGCAAGCTCTGTGGCGGCCCTGACCGCCGGCATTCGGTCAGCGACAGTCTCCATCAACGCAACCAACGCAGGGTCGTGATCGAGATAATCCACCACAGCTCTTGCCAAGAGTTGCTGAAGATTTCCGAGGGGCTTATAGCCTTCAATGAAGGGGAGGTTGAGATCGAACAGCACTGCACTGATGTTTTCGTGCTTTAGTTCGATCGCCCCATCGCTTCGACCCTCCAGGATCTTGGCCAAGTGCCGACGATGATCCGACTTGTTGTACTGCTGACCAACAAGCTCCTGTCTAAACATATCGAAATAATCGGCGACCGTTGCCGCAACCTCGGCGTCACTCCAAGGTTTACCTGTCGCCAATTGATCCCCCGTCGATGCTCCGGCCGTGGAAGTGTGGCTTGGCGTCGCGTTCGCAAGTTGAGAATCTCACAGCCTCCCGCCTCTCCTCCGCTCGTCCCCCGCCCTCACCGTCCACCCCACCCGATCCGCGTACTCCAGTAGCGGCACCGAATACTTCCGGCTCACGCCGCCGAGATCCTTGAACGCCGCCATGCTCAGCGAGTCCGCCGCGGCGAAGTGCGCCGCCAGTTTCGCGCGCAACGCCTCCAGCTGCCGCGTCGTGTACGTCAGGTCCTGATTCACGCGTACGAGCCGGCCGAGGAACACTCCGAGCGTCATCACCTCGCCGGCTGCGACGCCGAAGCGTTTCTGCCAGATCGCGTTGTCGGGCACCGACAGTCCGGCGGCCTCGAGCTCGGCTTCGACGTTCTCGACATCGGCGAGCGTCTTGGGCGGTGGCTCCCACGGCACGTCGGTGGGGCGCACGCGGTCGGTACGCAGCTCCAGCACGCCGTCGGCGACCAGCGATTCGAACACGGGGTCGAACAGCGCGGGTTCCATGCGGCCGCGCATCGCGCTCTTGAGATCGCCCTTCGCGACTCCGAAGCGGGCGGGATGCGTGCGGGCGTACGTGCGCACCTCCATCTCGACGTGACTCCGGGCCTCCTGCCAGCGGGCGCCTCCTACCCATCGACCTGCCACTGGCGTCACGACCTGCCCCGCGGCAGCCAGTCGCCCGAGCGAAGCTTCCACGTCGGCCTCGCGCTCCGACAGATTCTGCGCCAGATGCGCCATCGCGACGGGCTTCGGCTCCTCCGCCAGCCGCTGCAACAGGCGCTGCTCGAGCGATCCGGTCTCGTGCATCGCTAGCTGCTCGATGCCGGCCTCCTGCCTGCGGCGCTTGCGGCCGACGGGCTCGATTACCGTGCCGCCGCCAACGGTGCGACTCGGCGAATACGTGCGGATCACGAAGCGGTCGCCGCGCGCGGCCACGGCGGGGCGCTCGAGGCGGAGTTGCGCGAGCGCGCTCTGCCCGGGCCGCAGTACGAGCTTGCGCTGTTCGCCCTCGCCCTGCTCCTCGCCTTCCAGCAGCAGCAGCCGGCCGATGATCTCGCTCGCGCCCAGATGGAACCGCACGCGCCGCCCGGACGGCCAGGCCCTGGGCACATCAGGCAGCAACTCGAACCGCACATCGAGAATCTGTGATGCCCGCAGGCTGTCCGGCGCCACGAGCCAGTCGCCGCGCGTCACCTGCTCGCGCTCGATGCCGTGGATCGCGATCGCGGTGCGCTGGCCGGCGCTCGCAGCGTCCACGGTGTGGCCGTGCACCTGCACGCGGCGCACGCGGGTCTCGCGGCCCGAGGGCAGCAGCGTCAGCGTGTCGCCGGTGTGGATCGTTCCGCGCCACAGCGTCCCCGTCACCACGGTGCCGAAGCCTTCCACGCTGAACACACGGTCGATTGGCAGCCGGGCGGGATCGGCGCTCGAGCGGTTCGCGGCAGCGGCAAGCTGGCGATCGAGCTCGGCGAGCAGCGCGTCCGTGCCCTCGCCGGTGACGGCGGAAAACTCCACGATCGGCGCCGTCGCGAGCGGCGAGTCCGCCAGCAGCGCCTGCACGTCGCGCTTCACCAGCTCCGTCCAATCGTGGTCCACGAGGTCGCGCTTCGTGAGCACCACGATGCCGCGCGCGATGCCGAGCAGCTTCACGATCGCGAAGTGCTCGCGCGTCTGCGGCATCACGCCTTCGTCGGCAGCGATCACGAGCAGCACCAGGTCGATGCCGCCCACGCCCGCCAGCATGTTCTTCACAAACCGCTCGTGGCCGGGCACATCGACGATGCCGACGCGCACGCCCGCGGGCGTCACCAGTGGCGCGAACCCCAGGTCGATCGAGATGCCGCGCTGCTTCTCTTCGGGGAGCCGGTCGGTGTCGATCCCGGTCAGGCGCCGGACAAGCGCGGTCTTGCCGTGATCGATGTGGCCGGCGGTGCCGACCACGGCGAGGCGGGTGGTGGCGGACGTAGGGGTTCGAGGGGTGACGGAGGCCATTACCGTCGACCGCGCTCGAATTCCGGCAGCGCGGTGGCTCCGGCGGCCGTCACCCAGCAGTGCATCCCGAGGTGAGCGAGGCCGGCGGCGGACATGATCGCGTCGTATTCTGCGGCGGTGCGGTGCTGCAGGTCGCTCACGTTGCCCACGATGTCGTCCTTGTCCGTGAACATCTCGAGGAACGCGACACCGTGGAGCAGCCCGGCCAGCGTATCGAGCCCTGCTCGGAGCTCCGAGGTCGGGATGTAGTAGAGCGCGCCCGCGCACACGATCAGGTCGTAGGGGCCGCGCAGCGCGAGCTTGCCCAGGTCGCCGAACCGGCCGCGCTGGATGTTGCGCTTGCGTCCGTAGCGCGCGACGGCGTATTCGCTCACGTCGACGCCCTCCCAGCGGGCGGCGGGTCGCAACCGCTTCACCACGGGCTGCCAGTGGCCCTCGCCGCAGCACACGTCGAGCACGTTGCGCACCGGGCGCTCGATCAGCAGCTCCGCGGCGTCGATCGTAAACCGCACGCGGCGCTCGATCTCGGCGCGCGTGAACACGCGCGTGCGCGGCGAGCGGTACCAGCGGTCGAAGTAGGCGCGGTCGTAGGCGGGCACGATGGGCTCCGATAGGAAGAGCGCGCCGCAGAGATCTGCGACGCGCTCAGGATACAGGAACCGGGGTGAATCGACGGCCCGCGCGCAGGCGGCAGTTCGGGCCGGTGCTACTCCGAAACGCGCTCCACGCTGGCGCCGAGGCCCAAGAGCTTGGTGTCGAGCGACTCGTACCCGCGATCGAGATGATAGATGCGCGAGATGCGCGTCTCGCCGTGGGCGACCAGCGCGGCGATCACCAGCGCCGCGCTCGCGCGGATGTCGGTGGCCATGACCGGCGCGCCCTGCAGCTGGTCCACGCCCTTGATGGTCGCGATGTTGCGATCGAGCCGGATGTCGGCGCCGAGCCGCGCCAGCTCGGGCACGTGCGTGAACCGGTCGAGGTACACGGTGTCGGTGATCGTGCTGGTGCCGTCGGCGACCGAGCACAGCGCCATCATCTGCGCCTGCATGTCGGTCGGGAAGCCGGGATAAGGATCGGTGACGATGGTGAGCGCCCCCGGCCGCCTGGGCCCGGTGAGCGTGACCTCGCGCGTGCCGATCAGCACCTCGCAGCCGCAGGCTTCGAGCTGCTCGAGCGTGGCGCCCAGGTGTTCGGGTTCGCACTCGCCCAGCGTGATCGAGCCGCCGGTGATCGCGGCCGCGGCGAGGAACGTCGCGGCTTCGATGCGGTCGGGAATGATCGCGGTGTCGATCGGCTGCAGCTCCTTCACGCCGTGAATCGTGATCGTGCGCGAGCCCAGACCTTCGATGCGCGCGCCGCACTGGTTGAGCACTTCGCCCAGCACGGTGATGTCGGGCTCGAGCGCGACGTTGCCCAGCGTGGTCGTGCCCTCGGCGAGCGTCGCGGCCATCATCAGCTGCGCGGTGGCGCCCACCGACACCACCGGAAAGTCGTAGCGCGCGCCCTTCAGCCTTACGTTGTGGCCGACGATGTAGCCGTGATCGATCTCGAGTTCGGCATTCAGCGCCTGCAGGCCTTCGAGGTGCAGGTTCACCGGACGCGGACCCCACGCGCAGCCACCGGGCAACGACACCCGCGCCGCTCCCCAGCGCGCGAGCAGCGGCCCCAGCACGTAGATGCTGGCGCGCATGGTGCGCACCAGGTCGTACGGCGCCTCGAGGCCGTTGGCGTTCGTGGTGTCGATCGTGCACGTGTGGCCCTGGAACGTGATGCGGGCGCCGAGCACCTCGAGCACGCGGGCCATGGTGCGGGTGTCCGACAGCAGCGGCACGTTGCGCAGCGTGTGTACGCCGGGCGCGAGCAGCGTCGCCGCCATCACCGGCAGCGCCGCGTTCTTCGCACCGCTGATGTCGACGCGGCCGTGCAACGGCCGGCCGCCGCGAATGACGAATGCATCCATGTGCTGGTCCCGGATCGCTAAGTCGTGGGAAGGCGTGTGAGCTGCGCTGAGGGAGACATCCATGGTGCCGTCCTTCCGGATCGCCCGCGGTTCCGTCCGCTGGGTGTGGGGGAGTTCGTGCTCAGGTGGCGCCAGATCAGGAGCAGGCCGGGCAGGGTCGTCCCGCTGTCGCGATTATCGGCAGGCGATTGCAGCAAATCAACCTCCGGTTCGAAATTGGATGCCGAATCGTGGGTGAAATGCCCCGTGTCCGGTACCACATCCTGACGCCGCGAGCGTCATGACGCTCGTCATGGTGCACCGGATTTGCACCCCCTTGATGGTGCCGGCAGCGAAGCTTGGAACGAACGCTCGATTCCGGCGTATCATCATCGGGAACGCTTCCCACTGTTGAGCCCGACTGATCCGAACACTACCCCGGCGCGTGCACCGATGCCCGCCGGCCGGCGACCCCTGGAGATTCCGCGTCCATGTTCCTTGCGACCCTCGCGATGCTCGCCGCCGTTTCGGCCCCGGCCGCCATCCCCACGCACACCCAGTACCCGCCCCAGGTCGCCGACCAGATGATCAAGAAGATCTATACCGACCGGGACCAGGCGGAAGCCTGGATGCGCCAGGACCCGGAGTCCTACCTGGCCGCCATGCAGCGCAAGGATTTCGCCGGCAGGACCTCGCTCACGATCGGGCGCGCCGAGGACAACGACATCCGGATCGACAACGACCTCATCAGGCCACACCACCTGAGGGTCACGGTCGTAGGCGACTCGTTCCACGTCCAGGCGCTGGACGACAGCGCCCGGTTCCGCGTGGAGAACGAATACGAGACGCGTGACAGCACGCTCGGGCCGTCGACGATCGGAATCGGCAAGGTTGGTTACATCTGGGGGCGCTTCCATCTGCGACTGTCGCATCAGAACTATCCGGCGCTCATTCTGTTCGACGGCTTCAGCGACCGATTCAAGCAGTATCACGGGCTCAAGCACTTCCCGGCCGATCTAGGCTATCGCTACGTGCTGCCGCTCGTGCCGAACCCGCATCCCGACACGATCCTGATCGCGTCGACGCGCGGCGGGAAACGACCGGCGGTGCGGCTCGGGTGGTTCGATTTCAAAGTCGGTGCCAAACCCTGCCGGCTCACTGCGTTGCACGTGATCGAACCCGGGATTCCCGCAGGCAGCATGGTGGTGTTCTTCCGCGATGCGACGAGCGGCAAGGAGACCTGCGCGCTGGGACGTTATCTCGAGGCGACGAAGCTCGGCGCCAGCGGGCACTACCTGCTCGACTTCAACACCGCCACGAACCCGGCGTGCGCATTCTCGGACCTCTACAACTGCCCGATTCCACCGAAGGAGAACACGCTCAAAGCGGCAATTTTGGCGGGTGAGAAGGATATGCACTACGCGACGGCCTGGAAGTAGCGCGCGGGTCGCGCCGGGAACCCGTTCGGCGGGTTTGAGTGGTTTGGTTCGTTGCCAACATAGCAATTTTCGCGTTTCAGCCTTCCTCCCGCCACTGCTGCGGCGCGATCGCCGGACCGTGCTCCCGCCGCGCTACCAGGATCCGCGGGCGGCCGGTGAGGTCGTCGCGCAGCTCGACCTCGCTCCAGTCGTGGGCACCCTCGAGCCAACCGGCGACCTCCGCGGCGCGGCGCTCCGACAGCTCGAGCGCCAGCAGGCCATCGGTCACAAGGTGGCGCGGGGCCTGATCGATGATCTCGCGTAACGCCTCGAGGCCGGTCTCACCGGAAAATAGCGCCGCGTGCGGCTCGTGGTTGCGGACCTCGTCCGGCAGGTCGTCCCATTCCGTGGTCGCGATGTAGGGCGGGTTCGACACGATCGCCTCGAACCGCTCATCGCGGGCGATGGCATCGAACCAGTCACCCGCGGTGAACGTCATGCGATCCACGAGGCCGAGCGCCACCGCGTTGTCGCGCGCCAGCGCGAGCGCCTCGGAGCTCGCGTCGGTCGCCCATACGCGCGCCTGGGGCAGCTCGTGCGCGATGGCGAGGGCGATCGCGCCGGAACCGGTGCCGAGATCGAGCACCCGCGGCGTGGGCCACCGCGTTACCGCGCGGCGCAGGATGCCGAGTACGACCTCGACCAGCAGCTCGGTCTCGGGACGCGGCACCAGCACGCGCGCGTCGACGGCCAGGTCGATGCCGCGGAACGCGGCGCGGCCGGTGATGTACTGCACGGGCTCGCCTGACAGGCGGCGTTCCAGCCACGCATCGAGCCGCTGGAGATCGTCTCCCGCCAGCACGAGCGCCGCTCCAAGGCGCAGGTCGTTGCGACCGACGCCGAGCAGCCGGCTCAGCAGCTCGTCGGCGTCGGTGGCGGGAATGCGGTGCTGCGCCAGCCGGAGCTTCGCCGCGCTCAGCGCGTCACCGAGGGTCGTGGGCACGGCGGCAGCATACTCCGGCCCCACGACGACCGCCTCCGTCACCGGGCGCGCGGCGGCCGCGCGCGCCGGCAACGGAACTCAATTCTCGATGAAGAACGTGTCGAAGAACATGTATCCGCAGGTCGCGATCGCGCCCGCGACCGTGCCCGGGAACACCATGCCGCCCATCAGGGCGCGGCTGAACAGCCCGCATCCCACGGCGGCGTACACGCCGGCCAGCGTGTCTCCGACCGGAGGTTCGACCGGCGTCACCACTTCAGGCGCCGTGACGGAGGCGGCGTGAGCGTGGCCCGGAACCACGCTCCACGCTCCTGCCAGACCGAGCAACAGGAACAACAACGCGAGACGTCGTTTCATGGAGTCCATTCCTTTCGTGCGGCCGAGCGATCAGCCGTCCATGGTTTGAGCGATGAGCATCGAGCATCCGATCGCGGCGAGAACCATTGCCAGCGTTCCCGCTGCGAACACGATCGAGATCGCGCATGCCGAGTAGGCCAGCACGCTCCCCCATCCGTTGACGACCATGGGTCCCTCCCTGAGGTGAACCGTGCGGGGGACTGAGCGGCACCGCATCACGGCGCCGATTCGAATCCCGGCGGCAGCGTGCGCAGGTAGCGCCCGCCGCCGTCGAACACCAGCACTTCGCCATACACCCGATGCCCCCAGCGGCGTCGCCACGTATCGCGGACGTCCCACCACATCCCGTCCACCACCACGTTCGCGAACGCGGGCGCCGCGGGGAGCTTCGGAGTGTCGACCAGCAGGATGCCGAGCCGCGTCCCGGATCCCCGCGGCAGTGCGGCCGCGGCGCGCGCCAGGTGCTGCCGGCAGTGCGGGCACAATGGATTGACCGCGATCAGCCACAACTCACGCGCGCCGTCGATCGCGGGCGGCGGGCCCACGGCGACGAACTGGGCCGGTTCGAACCGCGGCTCGCTCCAGGGCGCCATGCGGTCGTGCGCCCACGACAGACCCAGCGCCAGCACGAGCGTTGCGCACACCGCGACGAACAGCAGCGGCAGGGAGCGACGTCCCCGGGCGGGCGTCATGACAGCGGGCTCATGCCGCGCGCGAGATCGAGACCCCACCACAGCGCGAGGCGGGTCACGAGCCAGCCCGCGAGCGTGACCAGCAACGGGAGCCCGATGCTGCGGCCGGTCTCGCGCGCCTGCGCCCATGCCGTCAGCGCAATGCGCAGCAACGCGCACAGCCCGAACGTCGCGAACGCCCCGCCCAGCGCCGAGGCGTGAGCACCCGGAGCGCTCGCGAGTCCCGCCCCCAGCACCGGCGCGAGCCACCGGGCGAGGCCCGGGGCGGCGTCGCGGATCAGCATCTGCAAGGTGTCCGATCCGGCATCGATCAGCGATAGCGACGCCACGACGACGAAGAAGCGCGCGAACCGGAACCCCGCGCCGAAGCTGCGCCACCAGGCCCAGTAGAACAGGGATTCGCAGCCAACCGACGCGAACCGTCCAAACACCGAGCTAGCCGCGAGCCACCCCAGCGACATTGCGGGCGCGCCGCTCGCGCCCATCACCGCGTCGAACCCCGCCTGGTCGATCTGCCGCCGGGTGACGGCCCACCAGACCCCACCGATGCCGAGGAGCCACAGCACCGAAACCAACTTGTGACCCGGCCCCGTTCGGATTCGGGGCGCGGTCGCTTCGAACGTCTGCGCGTAGTGCATGACGTCGTTCCTCCCGGAGGAATGACGGGGGCATGCACCCGCAGTCAGAGCACGGCGTGTGCCGGGAATGAGGCGGCGCCTCAGCGCGGCGCGATGCGATACCGCGGGAACGACATACGCGGCAAGAGGTGCAAACGCCGCGCCCCGGTCACCCGACGACAGGCGTCGCCGCGTGGACACGCCCGCCCACGAAGTGGACGCCTTGAGTGCAGGCAAGTGTCACAACAACCACGTGCCGCGATGCCGTTCGGGGTGAGGTTCCGCAGGCGGGGACCGAGCGCAGCGCGGGAGTGCAGGGATGCACGGAGCGCTGCGCGAGTAGCGAGGACCCGCCAGGATGGCGGGGGCGAAGCGTCCCCGCCGTAGGAATCCCACCCCGAACGGCATCGCTGCTCAAGAGCAACCGCCGGAGGAACTTCACCCCCAACGGCATCGCAGCTCGAGCGGAGCCTAGACTTCCGCTCCCAAAGCCGCCAACCGCTCCGCGATATCCGCCACGATCAGCGCATCGGACAGCTCGGCGAGGTCGCCTTCCATCACCATCGGCAGGTTGTGCGACGTGAAGTTGATACGGTGATCCGTAACCCGGCTCTGCGGAAAATTGTACGTGCGGATCTTGGCGCTGCGGTCGCCTGTCGACACCTGCGACTTGCGCTGCGCCGCGTACTTCGCCTGCGCCTCCTGCAGCTTCAAGTCGTAGAGCCGCGCCCGCAGCACCTTCATCGCCTTCGCGCGGTTCTTGATCTGGGAGCGCTCATCCTGGCACGTGACGACGAGACCCGTCGGCAGGTGGGTGATGCGCACCGCAGAATCGGTGGTGTTGACGCCCTGGCCGCCGGGGCCGCCGGCGCGATACACATCGACCCGCAGGTCCTTCTCGGCCACGTCGACGTCGACGTCCTCCACTTCGGGCAGCACCGCGACCGTCGCGGCCGACGTGTGGATGCGCCCCGACGCCTCGGTGGCGGGCACCCGCTGCACGCGATGGACGCCGCTCTCGAACTTCATCTGGCGGTACACCCCCTCGCCCGAGAGCAGGAAGATGACCTCTTTGTACCCGCCCACGCCCGAATCGCTCGCGCTGATCATCTCCTGCTTCCAGCCGCGCCGCTCGGCGAACCGGGTGTACATCCGGTACAGCTCGGCGGCGAACAGCGACGCCTCGTCGCCGCCGGTGCCCGCGCGGACTTCGACGATCACGTTCTTGTCGTCGTCGGGATCGGGCGGCAGCAGCATCCGGCGGAGCGCGGCCTCGAGCGACTCGCGCCGGCTGTGCAGCTCGGGCAGCTCGGCCCGGGCCAGCTCCGACAGGTCGGCATCCCCGGTGGCGATCGCGGCCTCGTCGTCAGCAATCGTCCGCTCGACGCTGCGGTACTCGGCGAGCGACCGCATGGTCTGCTCGAGCCGCGAGCGCTCGCGGGACAGGTCGCGGAGCCGGCGCGGATCCCCGGTGACTTCGGGATCGCTGAGCAGCGCCGTCAGCTCGGCGTAGCGGGTTTCGACTTTCTTGAGGGCGTCCCACATGGTGGCGGCTTGGGCGTAGGGAGTGAGGTTCGCGGCCGCTCGGGACCCGCCGGCTCAGGAGCCGGCGGCCGCGGCGCGCGGGCCGTCACTGCACGAACGCCACCTCCGAGTCCGTGCCATCCGCGGCCAGCTCGAGCGCCACGACCTTCTCGTCGCCGCGCACCTGTTCGAGCGCCGCGATCGCGACCGCGCACATCTCGAGGTCCGGCTCGCGCGTGGTGAGCCGCTGGAACTGGAGCCCGGGCCAGATCAGCGCGCGGATCAGCGGCTGCTGCGAATGCCGGCCCGAGATGCGGATGAACTCGAACGCCACGCCCGCGATCAGCGGCATGCACGCGATGCGCAGCAGGTGATCACCGATCCCGCGCGGGCGGCCGATGAACGTGAACACCACGATGCTCACGATCACGATCAGGAACAGGAACGATGTGCCGCAGCGCGGATGGAACCGCGAGAACGTCTGGACGCTGGCGGGCGTCAGCGGCGCCCGGTTCTCGAGCGCGTGGATCGCCTTGTGCTCGGCGCCGTGAAACCCCAGCACGCGTCGCATCTCCTTCCACTGGCTGATGAGCAGCAGGTAGAGGATGAACGCGATCAGCCGGAACAGGCCGTCGACCAGCCCGAATCCGATGCGGTCGCGGAACCCGAGCCAGCCGGTGAGCCGTGCCGGCAGCACCACGAACATGAACAATCCAACCGCGAACGAGACCGCGAGCGTGAGGACCTGCGCCGCGCCGCCGAGCCCGCTGCTGCCGGCTGCCGCGGACGGGCGGGACATCGGCAGCGGCACCACCGGCAGTGGCACCGCGGGCGATGCGGGCACGCCGATCGCTTCGGGATGTTCGGGGTGGCCCGCGTGCCCCGCCGGCGCGGCCGCTGCCGAGGGTGACTCCTTCACCGCCTCATCGGCGCTGAAGTTGAGCGCGGTGATGCCCAGGTAGAGCGTCTCGAACAGCGACACCGCCCCGCGCACGATCGGCAGCCCGAGCAGTTTCACGCGTAGCGTGATCGACTCGAACCGCCGCTCGAGCATGCCGATCGAACCGTCGGCATGCCGCACGGCGACGGCCACGCGCGAGGGTGAGCGCATCATCACGCCCTCGATCACCGCCTGGCCGCCGACCGGCAGGAACGGCATGTTCTAGGATTTCGCGGCTGCGGGCGTTGCGGCTTCGGGCGTTTCGGCTTCGGGAGTCGCCGTGGCGTCCTTCTTCTCGTAGCGCTTGCGGAACCGCTCGACGCGCCCCGCCTTGTCCACGATGCGCTGCTTGCCGGTGTAGAACGGATGGCAGTTCGAGCAGATGTCGAGATGGACCTTGCCGTCCGAGGTGCTCGGCGTGATCGTCGTGCGCGTCTCCCACTCGAAGTTGCAGCCGTAACAGTGGAATGTGCGCAGCACGTACACGGGGTGAATGCCTGCCTTCATCGGAATTTCCTTTCGAGCGCCGTCGAATGCCACAGGGACTGTCCTATGACCCGAAACGGTGGCGTGCCCGGCCGCCGGATGGTCCGGCGTGTGGGCCGCGGGTTGAAGCGGTTGAGGAGTATGCCACAGCGGGTTGCAGGGCCGCCAGCGACCAGGCGGTCGGGTGCGTCCCGGACCCTCAGACGCGCGCGCTGCGGTTTCGATTCCCGGCTTTCCACAATTTCGCTGGACACGCGTCCGAAATTGACTAAAATACGAATCTGGTCATTCGTTCAGTCCCGATTCCAGGAGATCCGGACGTGCGCAGCGTGAACCCGGTGCCCGAAACCTCCGAGCGCATCCTCGACGCCGCCGACCGGCTGCTCGGCCGGTTCGGTTACCGCAAGACCACGGTCGAGGATCTGGCGCGCGAGGCCGGGATCGGCAAGGGCACCGTCTATCTGTCGTTCGAGAGCAAGGAGAGCATCGCGCTCGCCTGCATCGATCGCATGGTCGACCGGCTGCTCGGCCGGCTGCGCGCAATCGCCGTCACCCCGGAATCGCCCGCGCGCCGGGTGCGCGCGATGCTGATCGAGCGGGTCATGCACCGGTTCGACTATGCCGCCCAGCATTCCACGAGCGTGGAGGAGCTGGTGGCGTCGCTGCGCCCCCGCCTGCTCGAACGCCGGGCCGGCTACTTCCGTGCCGAGGCCGAGCTGCTGGCCGCGGTGATCACCGAGGGACGGCGCACGGCCAGCTTCCTCGTTTCCGACCCTCACGAGGCGGCCTACGCGCTGGTACTCGCCACCAACGCGCTGCTGCCTTACAGCCTCGCCGTTCACGAGCTCGGCCGCCGCGCGGATATCGAGCGGCGGGCCGGGCACATCGCAGAGCTGTTGCTGCACGGGCTCGAAGGCGGCGTGACGGGTACGGCACGCCGCCGCCCCCACGCCCGCGAAAGGACTTCGTCATGAGATCCGCTGCCGTTTCCACCGCGCGACTCGACTCCCGGTTCCGCCGGCACGTGGCGGCCGCCATGGCGTCGGCGCTGTTCGCCGCCCTCGCGGCGAGCCGCGCCCACGCCCAATTCAACTTCCCATCTCCCGACCAGGCCGACATGAAGATCGACGCGGCGACGCGCGCCGCGGTCGTCGAGAGCCTGGCGACGCAGGTCGACCGGCGCTACGTGTTCCCGGACGTCGCGAAGCGAACCGCGCTCGCGCTCCGCAGCCGGCTCAAGAAGGGCGATTTCAACGCGATCACTTCAGCGAAGGAATTCGCCGATTCCCTCACGGCCACGCTGCACGCCGTGGGCAAGGACCGGCATTTTCATACGTTCTACTACGATCGCGCGCTGCCGCCCGACGCGTTCGCCCGCGGCGAACCGTCGGCCGCCGAGCGCGCGATCGAGGAGCTGAACGCGCGGCGGTTGAACCACGGCTTCGAGCGGATCCAGCGGCTCGCCGGCAACGTCGGCTACCTGGAGCTGCGCTCGTTCGACGGCTCGCCCGAAGCGGGCGCGCTCGCCCAGGCCGCGATGACGCTGCTCGGCAATTCCGACGCGCTGATCGTGGACCTGCGCCGCAACGGCGGCGGCGACCCCAACATGATCATGCTGCTGATGAGCTGGCTGTTCCCGGCCGACGACCGCGTGCATGTGAACGACTTCTACGAGCGCGAGGGCGGCCGCACCGAGCAGTTCTGGACGCTGACGTCGCTGCCCGGGCCACGCTACGTGGACAAGGAGGTGTACGTGCTCACGGGATCGCGGACCGCGTCGGCCGCGGAGGAATTCGCGTACGACGTGAAGAGCCTCAGGCGGGGCACGGTGGTGGGTGAAACGACGGCGGGCGGCGCGAATCCCGGGGCCATGGTCCGGCTCAACGACCACTTCGCGGCGTTCATCTCCGACGGTCGCGCGGTGAACCCGGTGACGGGCACCAACTGGGAGGGCGTGGGCGTGGCGCCCGACGTCCGCGTGCCGGCCGGGGACGCGCTCAAGACCGCACACCTGGCGGCGCTCACGAAGCTGCTGGACAAGGCCTCCGACCCCGAGCGCAAGGCCGCGCTCACGCGGGCGCTGGACCAGGTGACGGCGACGCCGCCGGAGCCGCTCGACATGGGCGGCCCGCCCAACGGCCAGCCACGGCGCGTGGTGATGGGCCGCTGAAGCGGCCGCCGGGGCTGACTCGGATATCCCGGCCACGGCTGCAAACAAACGACGCGACCGCCTGCGAATTCTGCGGGCGGTCGCGTCGAGCGTTCGGGACCAAAGGGTCGGTGGCAATCTCCTACGAGTTCATGCTCTCCAGGAACTTCTTGTTCGTCTTGGTGTCCGACAGCTTGGAGATCAGGAATTCCATCGCCTCGACCGAGTTCAGCTCGTTCAGGAACTTGCGCAGGATCCACACGCGCTGGAGCGTCTCGGGCGTCATCAGCAGCTCTTCCTTGCGGGTGCCCGACTTGTTGATGTCGATGGCCGGGAAGATGCGCTTGTCCGAGATCTTGCGGTCGAGCACCAGCTCGGAATTGCCGGTGCCCTTGAACTCCTCGAAGATCACCTCGTCCATGCGCGAGCCGGTGTCGATCAGCGCCGTGGCGATGATCGTGAGCGAGCCGCCGCCCTCGATGTTGCGCGCCGAGCCGAAGAACCGCTTGGGCCGCTGCAGAGCGTTCGCGTCGACGCCGCCCGACAAAATCTTGCCGGAGTGCGGCACCACGGTGTTGTGGGCGCGCGCGAGCCGGGTGATCGAATCGAGCAGGATCACCACGTCACGCTTGTGCTCGACGAGCCGCTTGGCCTTCTCGATCACCATCTCGGCCACCTGCACGTGGCGCTCGGCGGGCTCGTCGAACGTCGACGAAATCACCTCGCCCTTGACCGTGCGCTGCATGTCGGTGACTTCCTCGGGGCGCTCGTCGATCAGCAGCACGATCAGCATCACTTCCGGATGGTTCTCGCTGATCGCGTTCGCGATCTTCTGCAGCAGGATCGTCTTGCCGGCCTTGGGCGGCGACGTGATCAGCGCGCGCTGGCCCTTGCCGATCGGGCACAGCAGGTCGATGATCCGGGTCTCGATGCAGCGATCCTTGGTCTCGAGCGACACCTTGTCCTGCGGGTAGAGCGGCGTCAGGTTGTCGAACAGGATCTTGTCCTTGGCCGCCTCGGGACTCTCGAAATTGACCGCCTCGACGCGCAGCAGCGCGAAGTACCGCTCGCCTTCCTTGGGCGGGCGCACCTGCCCGGACACCGTATCGCCGGTGTGGAGATCGAACCGCTTGATCTGCGACGGCGACACGTAGATGTCGTCGGGACCGGGCAGATAGTTGTAGCTCGGCGCGCGCAGGAAGCCGTAGCCCTCGGGCAGGATTTCGAGCACGCCCTCGGCGAAGATCAGCCCGTTCTTCTCGGTCTGGGCCTCGAGGATCTTGAAGATCAGCTCCTGCTTGCGGAGCCCGCTCGTGCCCTGGATGTCGAGCTCCTGGGACAGATTGAGGAGCTCCGCCATGGTCTTGCCCTTGAGCGTGGTCAATTCCATAGTCTGCGCGCTGGTCGTCAGGACCGAGGTGGGTATGGGAGTTGCGGGTGTGATCTGCGTTTCCATCGCGTCTCGCCTCTGAGGTTGGGCGGTACTGCTCCTGCGCAGGCCTGATGGCCGTGCAGCCCTGTTGGGTGGGATGGGTCGGGCTCGGGGGTCCGGAACGACCAGGAACGTTGCTGCCTTTGGGGTGACCTGCGAGTGGTATCTGCGTACGAGGATCGGTGGATTCGCACCCGCCGAATCTTGGATTTTGGAGCCGTTGGAACTGGAGCCCTGTCGGATGGTCGTCGCGAAATCGAAGAGGACCCGGGGTGGATCAAGGGTCGCTGAGGACCAGCCGATCAGGTCGCAAGCGGCGCGAGCCACTCACGAAGCCAAGGTTATGCGCGGCCCTCACACTTGTCAAGATATTGTATCGGCGGCGGCATCCGCCCTGTCGAGGAGTTTGCCATCTGCAATACCGTTGAGATGCGAAACGATCGATCGGGATCGATCCCGGCTTCGGGGGGCGGCCCGGTTCCGCTCGAAGTCGTTGTAATTGAATGGGCTTGGCGTCCATGCCGCGATTGGCATGGACGCTGCAATACATCTCGATCGAGCGGGGCGCGTGAGCCCAAGTCCTACCCAGCCCAGCCTGCCATCTCCGGACCGGCTTCCACTCTGCTCGACTTCCTGACGGCGCCTCGGCCATCCGGCCGGGGCGCTGAGTTTTTTGCTGACGAGGGCCCCCTCAGGGGATCGCGCGCTTCAGGGCGAGCAGCACCCGCACCGACACCGGGTCCACCGAGCACCCGTGGGGCAGCGAGTCGGCGGAGGTGATCGCCTTCACCGAATCCGTCCGGCCTTCGAGTTGCACCGGCTTGAGCCTCACGCTGTCGAGCCGTGCCACCTCACGATAGGGGCCGTGCACCAGCACCCGGGCGGGATCGGTCGCGTACCGGCCGTCCCACTGCCAGCCCGGGCGCGGCGCACCCGTCACCCGGATCGCGAGTGGCAGGTTCCGCGCCAGCTTGCACTCGATGTCGAGCGCGATCACCCGCGAGCTCGCCATGCGCTGCACTTCGAGGCCCTCGTCGTGCATCAACGGCAGGTCCTCGGGCACCACGGTGCGCTCGTAGTGGCCGGGCCCCACGCCGGCGAGCGACACCTTGAGCCGCGGTTCGGTGAGCCTCAGGCGGATGAGCTGTTTCCCGGTGCCGCGCAACTCCGCGCGCACCGGCTCGGGGGGCGGCCCGCTCAGCGCCAGCGTGTCGGCGAGATCGGTGATCTCGAGCGGAAAGCTCACCAGCATCGCGGCGGGGCGCTCGGTGTACACGTGCAGATAGAGCGCGATCGCGAGCAGCAGCGCGACCAGCTTAACGCCCAGGTTCTCGAGCAGCACGCTGCGCAGCAGGGTGAGCATCGTCTTAGTCCCTAAGGTCCGAGCATCTCGATCAGGGGCTCGGAGGTCATCAATCCTCCCCATCCTCGAACCGTACCCGGGCGAGGATCACGGTGATGTTGTCGTGGCCGCCGCGCGATTTCGCGAGCTCGATGAGGCCGCTGGCTGCCGCGCCCAGGTCGACCTGGCGCGCGTGATCGAGCAGCTCGGCATCCTCGACGAGCCCGTGCAGCCCGTCCGAGGACAGCAGCAGCGTGTCGCCGTTCGTGAGCACCACGGTGCCGGTGTCGATCTCGACCTCGGGTCCCACGCCCAGACTGCGCGTCACCACGTTGCGACGCGGATCCACGCGCGCCTGCTCGGGCGTCAGGTGCTGGAACTCGACGAGCTGGGCGACCAGCGAATGATCGCGCGTGAACTGCCGGATCCCGCCATCGCGCACCAGATAGGCGCGGCTGTCGCCGACGTGGGCAAACACCGCCGCGCGCGGATGCACGACCACCGCGGTGCAGGTGGTCCCCATGCCGCGGCGCTCGGGATTGGCGACGCTGTCCGCGTGCACCAGGGCGTTCGCCCCCTGGACCAGGTCGCGGAGCGCATCCTCCCCGGCCGCCGCCGCGATGGCGCGGCTGCCGGCGATCACGTGGTCCACGGCCAGCAGGCTCGCCACCTCGCCGGCACGGGCGCCGCCCATGCCATCGGCGACGACGAGCATGCACGCCGGCGATTCGCCGCTGCCGGCGCACCAGACGGCGTGATGGTCCTCGTTCTGCGAGCGCTTGAGGCCGATGTCGGTCATGGCGTGGATGTCGGTGAGCATGATGGTCGCATTCTGTCGGTTGCACGACTCGAATTCAAACACTGCCGGACGCGCGAAGGGCGGGCTCGATGGCCCGCCCTCCGGTGCTGCCGTGTCCGTGAACGACGATCAGCGCAGCGTGACGATCTTGCGATGGAACGTGTGGCCGTCCACGTCCATCAGGGAATAGTAGACCCCCGGCTGGACCGTGCGCCCGTGGTCGTCGGAGCGATCCCAGCGCACCGAGTGCATGCCCGGCGCCAGCCGGTCGTCGACCAGCGTGCGCAGCTTGCGTCCGCCGATGTCGTAGATCGACAGCCGCACCGAAGCCGTGGCGGGCAGGCCGAACACGATCGTCGTCGACTGCTGCACCGGGTTCGGCGCGTTCTGCCGCAGCTCGATTTCGCGCGGCACGGCCGGCCCCACCGCGGTGAGCGCGTTGCCGTTCACGTGGATGTCGAGTGCCCGCGCGCTGCCCCAGTTGCCCGCCGCGTCGCGGCCGCGCACCCACAGCCTGGTGTTGCCGGCGTTGACGCCGCTCACCGGGATCGTGGCGGTCACGGCTTCGGACGACGTCGTGAAGCCGCCCGTCATCGCGTGACCCGCGCCCGCCGGAGCCGGAATCGCGCCGGAGCTCCATTCGGCCGCGGTCACGTTCGAGCCGCCCTGCAGCACGTCGGACAGCGTGGCCGCGATCGAGCTGGTCGCGGTGTTCACGATCGGGTTCGGATTGACCTGGATCGAGCCCGCGACCACCGCCGGTCCGGTCCCGTCGCCGCCGGCGTGAACGATCGAGAACACCGCGTCGCTGACGTCGAACCCGCTGAGCGCCGGCGTGCCGTTGTCCTTCACCCGGATGCGGATGCGTCCCGACGCCGTGTTGCCGACGCCCGCCACGTTCCAGTTATAGGGGCTGGGGCCCGCGCTCGGCGTCACCGTGACCCACGACACGCCGTTGTCGGGCGAATACTCGATGATGCGCGACGTGATCGTGGCGCCGTCCGCGGCTTCGGTCCAGGTGATGTTCACCGCGGGCGCGCTGATCACCTCGCCCCCGTTGGGCGACCCCACCGTCACCGTGGGCTTGTCGCGGCCCATCAGCCAGGTGAGCGTGCGGTGCAGCACGTCGCGGCGCACCGCGCTCGACGGATCCAGGTTGAAGTCGATGTTGGTCCACTCGAAGAACATCGCCTCGAGCCGCGTTGCCTGGCCGCCCCACTTCGCGGCGCCGGCCGAGCCCACGGGTGTCGGGCTCTCCCAGCGCACGCCGGCCGTCGCGGGGGACCCGTCGCCGCTCAGCCACGATCCGAACGCGTCGCCGGCGGCGGTCACTTCATCGCCCGACGCGCCGGCGCGGGGCTCCTGATAGGGGAGTCCGGCGGTATAGGGATCGCTGATCGGATCGCCGCTGACGCCAATCACCTGCGTCCAGGCCGGCGGATCCGCCACGAACGTCGAACGCAGCGAGTTCTGCAGCCACGCCTGGCGCTGCGGGGTGTAGTACGGCGACGTCGGCTCGGCGAGCGCCCAGCCCAGATCCTGGCCTTCGATCGCGAACCGGCCGCCGCCCGCCAGGTACTGGTCGATCGAGTCGCGCGCGGCGTCGGACACCGGCGGGTACTGATCGAGCCCCGGCTGCCACCACACCACGTCGTAGGACCGCATGCCGCTCGTGAGATTGCCGACCGCGGGATTGTCCGCGAGCGTCCCCGACCAGGTGTCGTAGAACCAGCCCAGCTCGTTGAGCGCCGCGTCGTACCGCTGCGGGCGCTCGAACGGGCTGGCGTTGTAGACCACGAGCAGGTCGCCGGGCGGCCGGACGGTGAACCGGTAGTGCTGGCCGCCGTTGTCGTCGCGCGTGACGTTGCCGTTCAGGTCCTGCGACTCGACGTCGAACAGGTAGGTGCTGCCGGGAGTGAGACCCGTGATCGTCTCGCCATGGGCGAGCGTCGCCACCGGATCGAGCGGCGTCGAGCTGCCGAGCGCCGCCGTGGTGCCGTAGTAGACGCGCGAGTTCGCGTTGGTGTTCGTGGTCCAGACCACGGTGGTGGCGCCGGTGCCCGCGCTCTGCGCCTGCACGGCCGTGATCAACGGCGGATAGAACGACACTGCCGCGGTCTGCGTGACGTTCGCGACCGGGTTCGCGTCGTGATAGGTGGCGGTGATCACGTCGCCGTTCGACACCTGCACGAAGCCATCGCCGGCCGAGCCGACGTTGGGCGACAGCGTCACCGTGCCCGAATAGATCCCGTTCGCGCCGGACAGGTTGACGGTCTCGCCCGTCGCGTCGGTGGACGACGTCACGGTGATGGGAACGGTCGCCGCGCCGTTGGTGTCGGTGACGCGCAGTTGCACCGTGCTGCCGGACCCGTAGGAGGCGCGATCGAGCGCGACCGCGCCGGCGTTGGTGCCGACGCCGCCCGTGATCGTCAGGCCGAATGGCTGCGGACCGACGGGCACGTTGTTGCCGTCCACCTGGATCGTCCAGACCCCCGGCGCCGGTGTCTTGACGAGCACCGCCTCTTCGACGTTGCGGCTGTCGTAGGTGCCGCCGGTCACCGAGAAACCGGCCGAATACGCGTTGCCCTTGTAGGTGACGACGCCGTTCGTGACCGTCAGGTTGAGGTCGTTCACGAGCTCCACGGCCGCCGACGGGTTGCCGGGGTAGTCGGTCCAGCACAGCGTGACCTCGAGGTTCGTCGAATCGTTGACCACGTTCACGTGGTACTGAATCGACTGCCCGTTGCCGAGGCCGGCCGTCTGGTCGACGAGCAGCAGCCGGCGCTGGTCCCGGCCGCCAATGCCACCCCCGAAGTACAGCACGCTGTCGGCGCACACGCGCCCGTAGCCGATGTTGTTGTCGGGGGCGTTGAGTCCCGCGGGCGAGGTGATGGAGTTGACGCCGGAATTCACCACCATCGACTTGAGCAGCGCGGCCGACGGCGAGAAGCCGTTCGCGGGCGTCTTGAACCCCGTCGGGTACCAGCCCTCCGTGCAGTACTGGCGGATCAGGGCGGTCATGCCGGCGGCCGCCGGCGATGCCATCGAGGTGCCGGACAGCCCGGCGTAGTTGGCCGGCCCGTTCTGCGCCGAGGTCACGACGGACGCCGGAGCGCAGATCGTCGGCTTGCGCCGCAGGTCCGCAGTGGGCCCGCGGCTCGTCGTCGTGTAGAGCGAGTTCTCGTTCGCGATCGAGCCGTTCTTGACGCCGCCGACGCTGACGCAGTCCTTGGCGGACGCCGGTGAGCCGACGGTGCCCGACGTGGACGAATTGCCGTTGGAAAAGAAGATCAGGTAGTCGGGGTGATTCCACATGAACTGATCGACGTTGTAGGAGTCGATCGTGTAGGCGCCCATCACCGCCGAGCCCCATGAATTCGTGGAGATGCGCGCGGCGCCGCCGGCGTTGCCGGTGTAGGACGGCTGGAACAGGTCGTTCAGGTCGGCCGGCGGTGCCAGGCCGTTCGCCAGCGCCGTGCCCCCCATGTCCGAGTGCCAGATCTTCGCGAACTTGGCGACCCCGTCGAATCCGGAAAACGGCGGCGTCAGGTCGTTGCCGGCCAGCGTGCCGCTGGTGTGGCTGCCGTGAAACGACGCCCCCGCGTGGTCGCCGAACTCGATCGCGGGATCGTCCGAGGCGCGGTCGTACTCGATCACCTTGCGATGCGTGGGATAGGCGCCGAACGTCGTCAGCGGCACCGCGGGGTCGTTGTAGTTCTCGTGCGTCAGGTCGATGCCGCTGTCGGCGTGATGGAGCACCTGGCCTTCGCCGTGGAGACCGAGATCCCACAGCCGCCGGTTGCTGGTGGAGCCGGTCTGCACCTCCCACTGCACGGAGGTGTTGTCGACCGTCGGCTGCACGTAGGGCTCGATCCACGCCACGTCGGGATGCTGCGCGAGCTGCGCCACGGCGCTGCCCGGCAACATGATCCGGGCGATCTTGTTGATGCCGTTGTCCGAGGTCTTGAGCACCCGGCCGCCGACCGCCACGGCCGCCGCGCCGATGGCGCCGAGGTCGCCGTCGGCGAACGCCAGCACTTCCATGGTGCGCGGCGCGTCGGACTGGAGGTCGACCCGCCCGCTGATCTTGTACGCTGGCTGGAAATTGCCGACCCAGGCGCCGGCGTTGTCCAGCGTCACGCTGCCCTGCGGCTTGAGCCGCACGAGGAACGTGTGATCGGGGACGTATGCCACGATTGTGCCGCCCGACTGCAGCACGCGCTGGCGCACCGCTTCCGGGTCGCCGGCGCCGTAATACATGAGGTAGGTACGGGTCGCGGTCACCGGCTGGTTCATCGCGCGCATGGCGGCCGGCAGCGCCGGCTCGCCGCGGGACGGATCGATCGTGTAGCCCGCCGCGAGGTGGATGCGATCCGCGGTCCGGTCCACGACCGGCGTGAAGCTCGTGATCGGCGAGGTCTCGAGATAGGGCGTGGCCGCCAGGTGATTCTCGAACTTCGGCGTCACGCGCAGCGAACGCGTCTCGCTGAACGTCAGCGGTCCGCCGCGGGTGACCGCGGTGCCGACCGCCCAGTAGAACCGCTGCTCCGCGTCGAACGATTCCTTGAGGTCGTCGAACGACGCGATCGGCTTCGCGAGCTCGAGCACGCGGAACCGGTCGCCGTCCGGGGTGCGGGTCCAGGCGCGCGCATCGAACGGCGCGCTCGAGACGACCAGCACGTGACGCATGGCGCCCGACGGGGCCAGCCAGGCGAAGCGCAGGCCGCTCGCGGACGCGACCGCCCCGGCCTCGGGACCGACGAGCCGCGGTTGCAGCGGGTGCCCTGCGGGCAGGGCCGCCAGCGCGCCCCCGGCGAATGTGAGGGTCAGCGCGAGGGCGCCGAACAGCGTGAACCGCGCTCGACTGGAGCCGCCGATCATGGATCCTCCGGGCAGAGCCCTGGCGCCGGTCGTCGTTCTGCGGCCGCAGAACGACTTCAGGGGCAAGGCTTTGGGGGTTTCTGGGCTACGGTGGCGCCGCGCCGGGACCGGGCAACGGGTTCACCAGCGCCGCGACTGAGCAAGGGGATTATGTCAGATGCGGAGGCGGCCCGGGAGCATGACTTTTCGGGGACCCCGCAATGAAATAACCGGGAAATCGTCCGATGGCTGGGGATCCCGCAACGCTGGCCCCGCGAGGGCGGGCGGGCCACACGGCCGGTAACGGCCGACGCGCCTGCCGCGACGGGTGCGGGCGGGGGTGCGGCCGCCATCAACGGGCGGCGCGCGCCTCCTGGCGCATCAGGTGGATCGCCAGGCCGTCGGCGTCCTCCGCGGCTTCCCCGATCGCCTCCATGAGCGTCGGATGAGCGTGGATCGCCTGGGCCAGATCCTTCACGTTCAGGTCGGCGGCGATCGCGAGCGAGCATTCGTGGATCAGCTCGCTGGCCCGGTAGCCGATGATATGCGCGCCCAGCACCTGGTCGGTGCCGGCGTCCCCAACGATCTTCACGAACCCGGTGGTCTCGCCGTCCGCGATGTTGCGGCCATGGGCACGGAACGGGAACCGCCCGATCTTCACCTGCCGCCCCTGCTCCTTCGCCTCCCGCTCGGTGAGCCCGACGCTCGCGATCTCGGGGATCGTGAACGTGGCCGCCGGGACCGCGCGCCAGTTCGTCTGCGCCGTGTGCCCCGCGATGATCTCGGCGGCGGCCTTGCCCTGCGCGGACGCGAAGTGGGCGAGCTGGCGGATGTCGGTGACGTCGCCGATCGCGAAGATGCCCGGCACCGAGGTCTGCAGCCTGTCGTTGACGGCAATCTTGCCGCGGTCGCCGCGGGCGACGCCGAGCGCTTCGATCCCCAGGCCGTCGGCATATGGGCGCCGGCCCGTGGCGACGAGCACGGTGTCGACTTCCACCGTCTTGCCGCCGGCGAGCGTGAGCACCACGGAGCCGTTGGGGCCGTCCTTCATGCCGTCGACCTTGGTGCCGAGGTTCAGGTCGATCTTCTGCTTCTTCATCTCGCGCTCGAGCAACTGCGCGATCTCGTCGTCCTCGGCGGGCACCAGCCGCGGCAGCATCTCGATCAGCGTCACCTGGGTGCCCAGCGCGGCGAAGAAGCACGCGAACTCGCAACCCACCACGCCGCCGCCCAGCACCGCCAGCCGCTTGGGCTGCTTCGTCATCTCGAGCGCCTCCTTGCTGGTGATGACGCGCTCGCCGTCGAGCGCGAACCCGGGCGGCATCGTGGCGTAGGCGCCGGTGGCGATAATCACGTTGTCGGCCGTGATCTCGGTGGTCTTGCCGGCCGCCGTCACCACGATGCGGTTCGGATTCGTGAGTTTCGCGGCGCCGGCGTGGATGTCGACCTGCCGGCCGACGAGCAGCGTCTTCACGCCGCCCGTGAGCTGCTTCACCACCTTGTTCTTGCGTTCGAGCAGCACCGGCCAGTTGATCTTCGGCTCGCCGACGTCGATGCCGAACTCCCTGGCCCGCCGGATCTGCTCGAACAGATGGGCCGTCATGATCCAGGCCTTGGTGGGGATGCAGCCCCAGTTGAGACAGGTGCCGCCGAGTTCGTCCTTTTCGACGACGGCGGTATCGAGACCGAGCTGGGCGGCGCGGATCGCCCCGACATAGCCGCCGGGACCGGTGCCGATGATGACAACCTTGTAACGTTTGGATTCGGGCATGGGGCGAGTTTTCGACGGAACGCGGCCGGATGTCAAACCGCCGCGGCGGCGCTTCGCCGCTACTGCGTCAGCGGCGGCGCCGCCCGGCCGGTCTTCTTCTGGATGCGCTTCACGGCGTCGATCAACGGCTGCTGCATCTCGGTGGGCGGGCTGCTCTCCATCGCGCGGTGGTAGTACTTGAGCGCGGCGTCGTCCTCGCCGCGATGCTCGCTCACGATGCCGAGGTTGAACAGCGCCACCGGCTGGTGCGGGTCGCGCTCGAGCGCCAGGTGGAAATGCCGCTCGGCTTCGTCAGCGTTGCCGAGATTGTAGTAGCACACCCCCTCGTCCACGATCGACGTGGCGAGGCTGGAATCGCGGCGGATCGCCGCCCGATAGTGGACGATGGCTTCCGACCAGTTGCCGGTGTCGTACAGCACGTCGGCGAGGCCGACCTGCGCCTGCACGTTGGTGGAGTCCTTGGCCAGCTCGGCCCGCATCTGGTCGGCGCGCTTCTGCTGCCCCTCGCGCGCGCCCTCGACCGGCTGCTGCTGGCGGTCGAGGTTGACCTTGACCGCCAGCCACACGAGCGCCATGGCGGCGAACGCCGCAAACAACAGCCAGAGCGACACCACCTGAGGATCGGACCGCGGCGGACGGCGCTGGGGCCGGCGCGGCACGATCGGGATCCCCGGTTCGGACGAGGCGCTGCCGGCCTGGCCGTCCGTGGGGCCGGGAGCGCCGGATGCGCCGCCTGCGGACGATGACTCGGACGGGGGATCGCTGCCCGGTGCCCCTGTCAGGGGAAAGCCACAGTGCTCGCAGATCGCGGCGCCGGGCACATTTCGATGTCCGCAGTCGGGACAGACGTTCGGGGAATCCATCGCGGCGATACTAGGTGCGGGCCCGCGGCGCCGACAAGCGCGCGGTTCGGTTGCTCCCACCGGGAGCGGGTGATAGCGTCCTAGGCTTCCATGCGAATCCCACGGTGGTTCCCGCTCTGTGCCACGCTCTGTGCCACGCTCTGTGCCACGCTCTATCTCGTCCTTCCCGGCCTGGCGAACGCGGAGCAGGCGCATGTCACGCTGCTTCATACGACGGACCTCCACGGCGCGCTGACCGGCTGGGACTATGCGCGGGATCGCGCCGCCCACGGCGGCCTCGCGCGCATCGCCACGCTGGTGCGGGCCGCCCGTGCCGAGGGCACGCCCACACTGCTGGTCGACGCCGGCGACGCCACCGAGGGCGGCATCGAGACGCCGTACCGGATGGGTCCGCAGCGCCACGTCGATCCGATGGTCATCGCCATGAATGCGCTGGCCTACGACGCCATGACGGTCGGCAACCACGAGTTCGATCGCGGCTTCGCGGCGCTCGAGCGCACCCGCAGCGCCACCAAGTTCCCGTGGCTCGGGGCGAACGTGCTGGCGCGGGGCAGCACCCGGCCGTTGTTCGTGCCGTCGATCGTGAAGCAGGCGGGCCCGCTGCGCATCGGCATCATCGGCATCTGCACTCCCGCGGTGCCGCGGTTCCTAGACTCCACGCTCGTGGCGGGCGTCCAGTTCGGCGATCCCGTCGCTGCCGCGCGGCGCGAAGCGACCCGGCTCCGCAAGCAGGAGCGCTGCGACGCGGTGATCCTGGTGGCGCACACCGGCCTCGAGCGCGATCCGGTGACCGGCGTCGAGCGCACCGGCGACACCCCCGGCGAGAACTGGGGCTACCGGCTGGCATCGCAGGTGGCCGGAGTCGACGTGGTGGTGCTCGGGCATACCCACGTGGTGGTGCAGTCCGCCGAAGTGAACGGCGTGCTCGTGACCCAGGCGGGCCGCTGGGGCGAGGCGCTCGGCCGGGTCGATCTCGAATTCACGCGCGATGGCGCCGGGGCGCCGTGGCGCGTGTCCGGACGCCAGGCACAAGTCATGGTGGTGGCGGACTCGGTGGCAGCCGATCCCGCCGTGGCGGCGCTGGCCGCGCCCTATCACACCGGGGCCCGCACCGTGCTCGCGCAGCAGGTGGGCACGATCGACCGCGATCTCGACGCCCCCGCCGGGCGGCTCGCGAACGGCCCGGCGTGGGAACTGGTGCATCGTGCGCAACTCGCGGCCACCGGGGCCGACGTGTCCCTGACCGCACTGTCGGACGCCAGCGTGCGGATCCCGCGCGGCGCGATCACGCGGCGTGATCTGCTGCGGCTCGAGCCGTACGGTAATTCGCTCGGCGTGGTGGAGATGACGGGTGCGGCGCTGCGCGACGCGCTCGAACAGTCCGCGCGCGCGTTCGCCACCTACGCGTTCCAGGACGGCGCCCCGCTGCTGGATGCCGCGTATCCCGCCTACAACTTCGACACCGCCTACGGCGTGGAATATTCGATCGACACCACGCGCCCCGCGGGGCAGCGCATCACGAACCTCACGTTCCACGGTGCGCCGGTCGCGCCCACCCGGCGCTTCAAGGTGGCCGTCAACAGCTACCGCATGAACGGTGGCGGCGGGTTCGAATCGATCCGCACCTCGCGCCGCCTGCGCATCCACGTCACGACGGTGCGGCAGGCGATCGCGGACCTGATCGCGTCGGGTGTGATATCAGGGGATACCCGCGTTTCCGGCAAGGGGACCCTGCAACTCCTCAAGATCGGCGCCGCGATCCCTCCGGCCGTCACCCACAACTGGACGCTGCTCCCCGACTACGCGGCCGCGACCGAGCGTCCGCTGATCGACCGGCTCGTGCGATGCGGTGCGATCGCGGCCGACGACGTGAGGGAATTGCGACCGTTCGATCCCGCCACCGAGCAGGACGTGAAGCGCTGGATCGCGCGGGCGTTCGGCAGCGCAACGTCGGGCGCCGTCGACAACGGCTTCGTGGCCAGCCTCGCAGGGGCCGGCGTCACCGGCTCGATCACTCGAGGCGCCGTGGCCGACGCACTCGTGCGCGCCGCCGTCATGGCCGGCTACCAGGGATTGGGACCCGGCGGATCCGCCGCCTACGCCGACTCGGGCCCCGGAAGCAGCCAGCAGCGACCCGCCGGCGGTCCGCTGCCACCGGCCGCCGAGTTCCGCCGCGGCCTGCTCGCCGGCACCTCGCTCGCCGCCGCAGGCGACGGCACGGCGCCGACACGCGTGCAGGCGCTCGCCATGATCGCGAACGGTCGGTTCCCGGTGATTCGCGTGCTCGAGACCACCGACTTCCACGGCGCGATCCTCGCGACCCAGAAGGAACGCCGCACGAACCGGCCGATGGGCGGCTCGGCGGCGCTGGCCGCCGCGATCGAGCGGCTGCGCGCCGAGAATCCCGACGGCACCGTGCTGATCGACGGCGGCGATTTGTTCCAGGGCACGATGATCTCGAATCTCCAGTTCGGCCGCCCGGTGGTGGAGCAGATGAACGTGCTGGGCTACGCCGCGAGCGCGGTCGGCAACCACGAGTTCGACTGGGGACTCGACACGCTCGAGCAGCGCGTGCACGAGATGAAGTTCGTCGCGCTGGGCGGGAACATGCGGGAACGCCGGACGAACCGTATGCCGCCGTGGGTGCGCTCAGACACGTCGTTCACGCGCCGCGGCGTCAAGGTGAGCGTGCTCGGCCTGTGCTATCGCTTCACGCCCACGGTCACGCTGTCGAAGAACGTCGCGAGCCTCGAGTTCCTCGACGATTCGACGGTGGCGGCCGCGCTGGCCGCGAAGTTGCGGCCGGGATGCGACATGCTCGTGGGCGTCGGCCACATTCCGGCCGAGAGCGACAGCGTGAAGCACATGCGCGGCGGCGACCTGCCGCGGCTCGCCGGCGTGCACGGCGTGGACGCCTGGTTCGGCGGGCACAGTCACAATCTGGTGCTCGACACCATCGACGGCATCCCGTTCGCGATCGCGGGCTCGCACGGCACCACGATCGCGGTGTGCGACATGACCGTGGATCCCGCCAGGCACCAGGTGGTGGAGCGGCATTGCGAGCTGCGCACCGTCTACGGCGACGAGGGCGTGGACTCGGTGATGGCCGCGCGCGTCGTCCGATGGAACTCGGACGTGGCGCCGCTCGCGGGCCAGGCGCTGGGCGCCAACGAGCACAAGCTCACGCGCAACCGCGGCGGCGAATCGACGCTCGGCAACTTCGTGTGCGATGCGATCCGCGATGCCGCCGGCGTCGACATCGCCATGCAGAACAGCGGCGGCCTGCGAGCCGATCTCGAGACCGGCTCGATCACCCGCGGGGCGATCTACGAGGTGATGCCGTTCGACAACACCGTGTTCACGATGCAGCTCACCGGCGCCGAGGTGAAACTGGCGCTGGAGCAGGCGCTGAAGTCCGGCCGCGTCACGCAGGTGAGCGGCATCCAGTATCACTACGACCCCGACGCCCCGGTGATGCACCGCGTCCAGACCGTGACGACCCCCGACGGCACCCCGCTATCGGACACGAAGCTGTATTCGGTCGCCGTCAACGACTTCATGGCTACCGGCGGCGACGACTACGCCGTGCTGTCCGGCGGGGTGAATCGCAAGCAGACGGACATGAAAGTGCGGGATGTTTTGGAGTTGCTGGTAGTGAAGCTGACGCGTGCGGGGAAATCTGTGGACTACGAGCCGTCAGGGCGGATCGCACGGCTGGGAGCGGCGGTTCCGGCTGGGGCCGAGAAGTAGCGTCTTCTGCGTCTTCTGCGTCTTCTGCTTCTTTCGTTTCTCTGCTTTTCTCCCTCAGTTGCTCGAGCGCGGGCGAGGGGGTGCGACGGGATGTGTATCCCTAGGCACGCTCGCTGCGCATCCTGCTCCGCTCGCTCCATGAAAGAGCGCTCCGCCATCCATGGCTACGCACTCTTTCAAGGTCCTGGGACACACATCCCGTCGCACCCCCTCGCCCGCCCCCAAGAATCGCAAGGGAAAGCGAACAACTTCCCTGATCGTGGGAATGCGTGTCTTGCTTGGGCCAAGTCTAGGCACGCCCCACCGGAACGGGCCTCTCCACGGGACGGTCCCCACTCCACGCCGCTGACCAGCGTGAGGACTTGTCACTCGGTGGGGAGGGCCAAGTTGTAGGCACTCATTCGCTGACTCCAGCCCGAACTGGGACGGGCACCACTTCGCTCATTCGCAGCGACCGGTGGCCTTTGAAGTAGCGCCTGTCCCTCTGAGCATCCCGGTTGGCGACGACGTGCCTACAACTTGGCCCTCTCCCACCGGCGCAAGGCGGCCCTCGAAGAGGGCCATTATTATGGCGCCTCGAAGTGTGGAGATCATGGGGCTGCGGTCCAGGCGCGGGCGCCGATCGAAAGCTGCCGGCGCGATTGGTTTCCGCGGGTTGGGCGCGCGGGGGCGTGGCGGGACAGGGATACGTGTCCCAGGACCTCGAAAGAGTGCGTAGCCATGGATGGCGGAGCGCTCTTTCGTGGAGCGAGCGGAGCAGGATGTGCAGCGAGCGTGCCTAGGGATACGTGTCCCTGTCCCGCCACGCCCCCGCCCGCAACCAGGCACGGGCGAGATGTTCTACTGCCGCGTAACCGAAGCAGAAGGAGTCGAAGGCGGCACTGCCGACCCCCGAGTGCTATCCGAACTCCCCAGCATGACCCCCGCTTTCTGAAAGTAAACCCGAACACCCGCCGCCAACTGCCTCCCCAACTGCTGCTGGAATTCCGGGTCGTTCAGCATCTTCGCCTCGACCGGGTTGTTGATGAACGCGGTCTCGACGAGCGTCGACGGGAACTCCACGGACTTGAGCACGGCGAACGATGCCTGCTTCACGCCGCGCTCCTCGAGGCGGCGGTCGGCGGACAGGTGGTCGAGCAGCGTCTCCGCCAGCAGCTGGCTCGACTGGAGCGCCGAGCTGCGCTTCACGTCGTAGAGAATGTTCACGAGCGCGTCCTCGGCCTGCGGCGGCACGCCGCCCACCATGTCGGCGGCGTTTTCGAGGTCCGCCAGATCCCGCGTGGTCTCGTCGCTCGCGCCGCGCATCGACAGGAAGTACACCTCGGTGCCGCTGCCGCTGCCGCGCCGCTTCGACGAGTTGGCGTGGATGCTGATGAACAGGTCGGCGTTCATGCGTTCGGCCTTGCGATAGCGCTCGCGCAGCGGAACGAAGTAATCGCCGTCCCGCGTGAGCACGGCGCGAATGCCGGGAATCTTGTCGAGCTCCGTGGCCAGCGCGATCGCCACAGCGAGCGTCACGCGCTTCTCCAGCACGCCGTGCGGGCCCCGGGCGCCGGTGTCGTCACCGCCGTGACCAGGGTCGACCGCCACCACGCGCACGCGGTCGCGCTTCTTCGCCTGGGCGATTCCCGCGAGGCGCCGGTCCTCGGCCGCGGCGGCCCGGGGGCCGGTGGCGGCGATCACGATGCGGAACGGCTTGCCGTCCTCGACCGGGGCCACGAACACCCGGAATTTCACGGAGTCCCGGAACGTGAACCGCACGCGCGATCCGCCGAACATCGTCTGCACTTCGACCGAGTCCACGACGCCGTCACGCACCGCGAGCAGCGACGGCACACCGTCCATGCGCGGCAGCGGCTCGCCCGGGAACGCGAGGATCAGCTCGCGGCCGCGGCCGGAGTCGGGCGCGACCGGCGTGACGGAGTGCGAGAACGCGAGCTCGGTGCGGGTGTTCGAGGGCGCGCTCCACGCATGGAGCCCCACGAGCACGATGCCGGCCGGGAGTGAGGGCGTCGCGTCCGCGACCACGGCATCGGCAGGCCGCGCCGCAGGAGTGGCCTTCGCGGCGCTGCGGGTTGCGGCGTGCCGCCGGTGGACGACGCGGGTCGTTCGGGCTTCGGCGATCCCAGTGACGGCGAATGCCGCCACCAGCGCGATGCACGTGAGTCGGGCGAAGCCGGTACTGAGCATCCTGTGCATCATCCGCCACCTTCCATGGTACGAAGACCGCCCGTCGTCCCGCGCCGCCGCGAGCGTTGCTCCGCGGTGACCGGAACCGGCCGGGAGGACGGCGTCTTGCCGTCCTCCGGCCGCACGGTGAACTCTACTATTGGAGTCGCAGGGCGACGAAGCGGGGGGCTTCGTTCGGGCTGCTGACGAGTAATACCGCATGTTTCCTCTCAACCTTCGCGTCGCGGAGCATCTTCCCGAAATCGAGCACGGACTTCACGTCCTTGCCGCCGACCTCCTGGATGACGTCTCCCGCCTGGATGCCGGCGTCCTCCGCCGCGCTGCCGGAATCGACATCGCTGACGATCACGCCGGTGGTGAGTTTGATCGCGGCCCGTTCGTCGTCCGTCATCGCGCGCACCTTGATCCCGGCGACCTGCTCGACGTCGGAGGACCCGGATGGCTTCGCCGGCTCGCCGGCCGCGACCTGGTCGTCCTTCCGTTCGCCCAGCGTGACCGACAGGTTCACGCGCTTGCCGTCCCGCATGACCACGACCGGGACCTTCTGCCCCACCGGGGTATCGGCAACGCGGATCCGGAACTTTTGAAGCTCGTTGACCGGCTGGCCGTCGAATTCGACCACCACGTCGTTGCGCTTGAGGCCCGCGCGGGCCGCCGGCGAGTCGTCCTGCACGTCGCGGATGATCACGCCCTGCTCGTTGCGGTCGAGCCCGAAGCCTTCGGCAATCTCGGGCGTCAGCTCGGCGAGAAATACGCCGAGCTGGGCGCGCTTCACGGAGCCGTTCGCCATGAGCTGGTCGGCGACGTGCTTCGCGAGGTTGATCGGGATCGCGAATCCGATGCCCTGTCCACTCGGATTGATCGCGGTGTTGATGCCGATCGCCTCACCATGAATGTTGCACAGCGGCCCGCCCGAGTTGCCGAAGTTGATCGATGCGTCGGTCTGGATGAAGTCCTGGTACTGCGGGGTGCCGCCATAGATGTTGAGATCCGACCGCCCCTGGGCGCTGATGATGCCGACCGTCACGGACCCGCGCAGCATGCCCAGCGGATTGCCGATCGCGATCGCCCAGTCGCCGATCTTCACCTCGTCCGAATTGCCGAGCCGCAATACCGGCAGGCGGTCGCCGTCGATCTTGATGACCGCCACGTCGGTCTCGGGATCGGTGCCGACGACCTTGGCCTTGAACGTGCGGCGATCGTTGAGCGTCACTGTGATGTCGCTCGCGTCACGCACCACGTGATTGTTGGTGAGCACGTGGCCCTCGGTATCGATGATGAAGCCCGAACCGGAGCTGGGCTGCACCTGGGGGTGCTGCTGGCGCGGCACGTCCTGACCGAAGAACCGGCGAAACAACTCGTCCTGCGGATCGGATCCGTCGGCGCCGCCGACCTTCTTCTTCACGTCGATGAACACGACGGCGGGCAGGGTCTGCTCGACGACCGGAACGAACGGGCTCGAGGGGCCGGCTGCGGTCGCCGAGATCGAGGACGTCGGCGTCGTGCTGCGACGCTGGGCGTTCGAGTTGCGCTGCAGGTCGAGCCCGGCGCTGAGTCCGAGGCCGAGCACGAGGCCCACGGCCACGAGCAGGGTCGCCCCGATGAAATAACCGCGGGGCCGGTGCGACGTGAACGGGTGCTGATTCATTGGGTCACTCCTCCCAGTTGGGTACGGCGTGGGTGCGCCGCACGATATGGCGCGATCCAATCACAGTCATCAAGGTTATCGGCCGGTGCGGCCGGCCTGTCACCGACCCGCAAATTTGCTGCCGAAAAGCGGGCGGAGCCACTGGACTCCATGATGATGCGGGTTCCTGCACTGCGATCCAGGGTGCCCGGCCCGTCGCGGAAACGTCCCTCACGGGCGCGGCCGGGGTTCGGTCAACGTCATGTGATAAAGTGCCGGGATGCTCCCGGACACTGCGTTCTTCCTTTCCGACGCCCACCTCGGCGCGGAATCGAAGGAGCGGGAAGCCACCCGCGAGTCGCTGCTGCACGCATTCCTCGACTCCCTGCCCGGCCGCGCCGGTGCGCTCTACGTGGTCGGCGACCTGTTCGACTTCTGGTTCGAATACCGTTCGAGCATACCCCGCCGTCACTTCCGCACGCTGTGCGCTTTGCAACGCGTGCGGCAGGCCGGCATTCCCATCACCTATCTCGGCGGCAACCACGACTTCTGGCTGGGCTCGTTCCTGGCCGACGAGCTGGGCATCCGGCTGCACGACGGGGCGCTCACGCTCGAAACCCAGGGACGCAAACTGTGGATCCATCATGGGGATGGATTGATCGGCGGCGACATCGGCTACAAGGTATTGAAAAGTATCCTGCGCAGCCCCGCCTCGATCGCCCTGTACCGGCTGCTGCATCCCGATCTCGGCATCCCGCTGGCGGGCTGGGTGTCGCGCCAGTCGCGCCACTCCCGCGACCTGCGAACCCTGGACGGCGACCGGCTGCTGCGGGAGATCGCGGCGCCGCGGTTCGCCGAAGGTTACGACGGCGTCCTGGTGGGGCACTTCCATCATGCGTTCGAGCACCACGACCACGGCCGCGATTTCTTCGTGCTCGGCGACTGGATCGAGCGGTTCACGTACGTCGTGCTCGATCACGGCACGCTCAAGCTCGAGCGCTGGAGCGGCTGACGCTCAGAATCGTGCCGTGAACGACACCCGATGCGTGTCGCCCAAGTCGAGCTTGAACGGCACGAACGCATAGTCGAGACGCAGGCCGCCGGTCGTGAAGCCGGCGCCGAGGCTGAAGTTCGACGCGTCGTCGTTGACCCTGAGCCCGCCGCGCAGCACGGCGCCCGACGCGTCCGTCAGCTCCGCGCCGACGATGCCGATGCCGCTGCGGCCGCGGGTCACGCGGGTCTCGACCGCGCCGCGCAGGTTCATGCGGGCGCCGAGATTCATGGCGTAGGACGCGCCGCCCTGCAGCGCCTGCGGCAGCCCAACCGCCAGGCCGCGCGAGCCGTCGATCGTGTAATGCGCGGGGGGCCCGAGATTCTGCGCCGTGAGGCCGAGCCGCAGGCCCTGCCAGCGCGCCGGCTCCCAGCTGCCGCCGAGACCGAACCCGTAGGTGGCGGCCGACTCGTTCGCGATGCGCTCGCGGACCGCCTGCATGGTGGCGCCGAGCCGGAGTGCGTTGCCCATCCGCGCCGCATAGCCGAGCGCGAATTCGAGGTCGTGGGCGCCGAACGTGCCGATCAGGTTGCCGACGTCGTCGCGCTCTTCGATCGGTTCCGAATACAGCGCCCGGATCGACGCGCCGAGCCCGCCGCCCCACGCGTGACCCGCGACCGAGAAATAGTCGTGGCGGAGGCTCTGCACGAGTTCGCTGTGCCCCGCCGCGACCTCCATGCCCTTCGCCGGCTCGATCGTCGCGGGGTTCGCGTACATGGCCTCCGCGCCCGATGCCACCGACGACAGCGCACCCCCCATGGCCGCGCTGCGCGCGCCGGTGGGGATTTCGAGGAACGCGAACCCCGGCGGCGCGGCCGCGGCGGGCAGCGTGACCGCGGGTGCCGTGAGCGCGACGGCGAGCAGCATCGCGGCGAGACGCATCGCGGCGAGACGCGGGGACGAACGGGCGATCCTCGGGAGCATCACTGGAACGGGCATCGGGGAGACTCCGGTAGCATGCGGCCGCCGTGCGAAGAACTCCGCACGGCGGCAGGAACGTTCTGGAACGCGAGCGGCAGGATTGTCGCCGATCGTGCCCTATGTGGCCACCCGGTCAGCGGTGCTGGCGACCTCCGCCGCCAGCGTCATCGGAGTTCTGCGCCGGCCGGTCGGACATGCGCGGCGGATCCGGCCGCGGCGGACGATCGCCACGATCCACGGGCGGCGGCGGTGGTGGTGGCGGCGGCGCCTGGCGTTCGGGCTCGCGCGCCGGCCTGCGGTCGGGCGGCGGCGAGCCGGCATCCGGATTCCGCGCCGGACCATAGCGGCCGCGGTCGATGCCCTGCCGGCCCTGGCCGGGATCGGGCGTCGGACGGACGCCGCGGTCCCGCCGTCCCTCGTAGCCCGGCCGCGGATTCATCGGACGCTCGATGCCGCGCCGCGGTGCGCTGTCGTCGCGAGAACCCGGGCGCGACACGGGATCGCGTCCCTGGATGCGCTCGCGCCGGATCTGCCCGCCCAGCCCGCTCGTGCCCCGCCCGTCACCGATCGGGCGCCCCAGCGGCACGCCGCGACGCTCGATGCGGTCACGCGGCGTCGTGCCGAGGAAGCCGGGCGGCAGTTCTCGAGACATCGGCAGGCGGAAGTTGCGGTCGTATTTGCCGGGAGGCTGGTAGCCCGGAGGCGGCGGCGACTTGAAGCGCCGCAGGCTGCCCCCCCACATCGACTGCCAGCGCGACCAGCCGTCCCACGACGACCAGTTGCGGCGGCCGGCGCCGCGATAGCGCGACGGCGCATCGTCGCGGCACACGTACACGAAATACGGCACGTTGCCGAACCAGCTCGTGGGTCCCCAGTACCAGCGGTAGTTCACGCGGAAATCGAACACGCTGCAGTGCGTGTAATAGGGGTCGAAGCCGTCCCACCACTGCCACTGGCCCGGGCGATGGCAGTCGTTGCACAGATAGCGCGGGTACCGGACCTCGTGGCCCACGTAGTAATCGGCGTACGAGCTGCCGAACGAACGGCCGTCCTCGGGGTCGCTCAGCACCCGGCGGCGAATGCGCTCCATCGCGACGAACGGGTCGCCGACGATGCGGCCTTCCGAGGTCACGCCGTCCTCGTCGTTCGCCGGCTGGTTGTCGTATCCCAGCTCCTCAGCCTGCGGATCGGCGGCGCGCAGGTACCACGGGAGCGCTTCGAACGGGTCGAGCGATGACAGTGCCACGATATAGCCCTGTCCGACCGGCCCTTCGACGGTGAGCGCCGCATCCTCGCGGTCGCGCCCGATGTCGTAGGTCTTGCGGGCCTCGAGGGCGCCGTCCGACCGATCGTAGGGAAACAGCACGTGAACGTAGCCATCCGCGTCGATCTCGTAGACGAGCACATAGGCATCGTCCGAGGGACGCACCTTCACCTGAATCTCTTCGCCGACCTGGTACACGCCCCCGGCGCCGCGGTTGGTCCAGACATCGACGGACAGCCCGCGCACCGCGGCCCTCACCGGCAGCGGACTGAGGGCGGCGAGCGCGCACGCACAGCAGAATAGTATCGATCGCTTCATGATGATCCGTTCCTTCGCGGCCGGTGGTCGCGTGTCGGGTCCGGGCGTGGATCCGCTTCGCGACGCTCCCGTTCTGTTTTACCCCTGTCCAGCAGCTTTTGCTCCGGATCCGGGGGCGGCAGGCGCCCCGGGGAGCGTGAATCCAGCCAGACCTGATAGTCCCGGGGCTCGCGATACCGTCGCGTCACCCGGTAGTCAGTGGCATACCGCCAGCGTCCGAGTCTGCGGTCCCGCCTCTTGAGCGCGACGTAGCGCTCACGATAGACGCGGGTCAGCTCCGGCGACCGGTCCCAGTGGATCACGAACCCGTAATTGGGGCACCAGTCGTAATACGGGTCGAAATAGCGATATCCGTGGCAATCATAGCAGTAGTAGCCCGCAACCGGCCGTCCGCCGGCCCACAGCCGCGGCTCCGGCCTCACCGACTGCGAGGCGTAGACGCACCCGCTCGCGAGCAGGAGCGTGGCCAACCAGCCGATTCGGTGCGCGCCGGCCATGGGTCGTCAGCGTGCCGCGAACGCCACGGCCCGCCTCGCTCTCGCCGCCCCGGTTCCGACGGGGTGGGACCGCAACTCGCGGTTGCCGGGATCGACCTGGTAGGCCCAGTCCATGACGACCCGGCCCGAACCGATCGCGGATACCCGGAACTTGGCGTAGTGAACGTCGTGGGTCTCGACGACGTAGCAATGACCCACCACCAGTTCGACGGCGCCGCTCGGCGCCCAGCCCGTCGTGGGCGCGAAGTCGATGGCATCGAGCGTGGCGGCCTGGCCGGCATCCTGGATCTCGGTGTCGACGAACGGCGCCACCATGTGGTCGACCCCGCTGGCGCGGACGTAGTAGACGTCCACCGCCGCATTGTCGAACGCCAGCACGGAATGGCTCGCGAAGTTCCAGCCGCCGGTGGCGGGGGTCACCGCCGCGTCCGTCAGTGTCTGATCGAAGCCCTCGGGACGCGGCGTGTCGAACACCGTCTCGCTCGACAGCGCGCTCTCGTTGCCGTGCTGGTCCACCGCCGCCACGGCGAAGTACCGGGTCTGTCCGTTCGCGAGGCCTTCGACCGTAAAACTCGTACCGGTCGTGGAGGCGATCCGGTCGTACGGGCAGGACTGGCCACCGGCGCACGGCGCCTCGTAGATCCGGTAGGCGGCGAAGTCCGATTCCGTATTGGCGAGCCAGTGCAGATAGACCCGCGTGTCGCCGGTGACGGTGAAGAAACCCCGCGGAGCGGCGGGGGGTACGAGATCCTTCGGAGCCGAAGTGTCCCTGCAACCCGCAATCGCCGTGGCCATCACGAGCACGCCGATGAATCTCCCGAACCCGTTCATGCGCGATCTCCCCTGGACCTGTCGCGCGCGGAAGTGCGCGCCGTTGCGCCGGGCCTAGCGCAACGCCCGTGCCACGGAATCCACGTTACCGCCATTCGGGGAAACCACGTAACGCGTTACGTCCCAACAGGGCGACACGAGGGCACGGGTCTTTGGGACGGATCCTGCGTGCGGCGCGGTCTCAGGTGTGCATGGCGCGCAACACTGGGCACCTGGACGCACAAACGAAAGCCCCGATCGGAAGCGAGTCCGATCGGGGCGGTATTGCGAGGACACCAGCCTGAACAGCGGGCACCACCAGCCGAGACATCCCCCAATGCTGGCCAATGATGCTTTGGACCGGTGTCCTTTCTAAGACCGGAGCACTCTGCGCCACGTTCCGGCGGAATCGGGAGTCCATTGTTACCGTGCAGACCCACCGGCGGTCGTCCGGAGTGCTCCGGGGTGTTATCCAAGACGTTGGTGTTACTCCAAGCTAGCCGGCCGCCGAGGTCGGTACACTGTCCAGAAGACGGGGCTCGTAACCCTCGACCGATGCCCTGGCGAACCAGCTAGCTCAGAACCTGCATTTGTTTCTGCTTCTCTGGAGGTCCCCCCCCTCCGCCAGACCTACATAGCACCCCTCGTGCCGAATGCATGGCCATTTCGTAACAATGTCATAGTCTCTTATCCCATAACGACATGCGGCATTGGTTGACGCCGGTTTCGGAGTCTCGCCGCGCCACCGGAATCGGTCCTTCCAGCAAGAGATCTTCGTGGTTTGGATACCCTCCGGCTAAGTGCAAGTCCCGAGGCCACTTGATCATTAAGTTTCTTGCTACCTCACCCGCAAGAAAATGATATGCGACCCGCGCCGGTCGTCCGATCCGCCGCAGTGAGCAAAAAAAATCCCGCGCACGTGCGCGGGACGGGTGCGGCAGCGTCCTAGCGAGCGGTGGAAGTGCGCTCGATCTTGAACGTGCGGATCTTACTGAGCAGCGTGGGATAGCTGAGGCCCAGCTCGCGCGCCGTGCGCGCCTTGTTCCAGTGGTGCCGCTCCAGCGCCTGCGCGATCATCTTGCGCTCGAGCTCGGATACGTTGGAGCGCAGGTTCAATCCCGCCTCCCGATCCGCGCTGACGACCGGCGCCTCGCGCATCTCCGCGGGCAGCATCGTGGCGTCGAGCGTGTCACCGTCGTCGGCGAGCACCACCAGGCGCTTCACGGTCTTCTCGAGCTCGCGGACGTTGCCGCGCCACTCGTTGCTCAGGAACGCCTTCATCACTTCCGGCGTGAAGCCGCCGATGCGCTTCTCCATCTGCTTCGAGTAGTAGGTCAGGAAGTGCTGGGCCAGCACCGGCACGTCCTCGCGCCGTTCGCGCAGCGCCGGGACGCGAATCGAGATGTCGTTGAGGCGATAGTAGAGGTCTTCGAGGAACCGTCCCTTCTGGATGCGCTCGCGCAGATCGCACCCGGTGGCGCAGATCACCCGGGCATCGACCCTGCGGCTGCGGGTGGCGCCGACCGGCCGGATCTCGCCGCTGTCGAGCACGTGCAGCAGCTTGGCCTGCACCGTCTCGGGAACCTTCTCGATCTCGTCGAGGAAGATCGTTCCGCCCTCGGCCTCCTCGAACAGACCGCCCTTGTCGCGGACCGCGCCGGTGAACGCGCCCTGCACGTAGCCGAACAACTCGCTCTCGAGCAGTTGTTCCGGCAGCGCCGCGCAGTTCACCTGGACGAACGGCCGGTCGCGGCGGTTCGAGATCTCGTGGACGACCTGGGCGAGCAGTCCCTTGCCGGTGCCGGTCTCGCCCATGAACAGGACGGTCGCCGAGCTGTCGCCAACCTTGGCGATCAGTTTGAGGATCGCCGTCATCTCGCGCGAATCCGTGATCACACGCTCGACCCCCGGGATCGGCTTCAGCTTGTCCCGCAACTCCTTGTTCTCGGCCAGCAGCACCGAGCGCTGGGCCTCGACGATCGCGACCGCCGCGCTGTTCGCGAGCACGGCGAGCAGATTCAGCTCGCGCTGGCGGAACGGGCCTAGCAGGTTGTCGTTGAGGCGGTCGACGTAGACCATGCCCACCGACTGCGACGGGAAGTTGAGCGGCACGCATACCAGCGAGCCGACGTTCTCGAGCGCCTCGGTCAGCGCGGGGCCGAACCGCGGATCCGCGGTGACCCGGCTCGAGAAGATCGGCCCGTTCTCGGCGATGCGATTGCCGCCGACGCTCTCGATCACGCGCAGGATCCGACGGCAGCGATCGCGCCCGACTCCGTACTGCGCCACCACCTCGAGCCGGCCCGCCCCGTGACTGAACGCCACGAACCCGCGATCGCCGCCCGCGCTCTCCACGGCGAGGCGAACGGTGCCGGCCAGCAGGCCGTCCATGTCGCTGGTCTCGCGGAACAGCCGGTTGGCCTCCTCCAGCGCCCGGAATTCGTTACAGGTCGACAGCGACACCGCGACGTACTGGTGCTCGAGCTCGCGCCGCAGCGCCTTCGCCCGATCCTCGGTTTCGGCGGAGCCGGCGTCGGTGAGCCAGTGCTCGGCCTTCTCGAGCAGCGCCAGCGCCTGGTCGTAGTGTTCGCGCTCGCTCTCCAGCCGCGCCAGCGTGAGGAGCGTTTCAGCCGCGAGCGCGATCACGCCGAGCTCCCGGAACAACGCCGCCGCGCGCTTCGCCGCGTCCGCGACCGGCTCGAGCGGAACGCGCAGCCGCACGCTCTTCGGCAATTCGAGCAGCCCTTCACCCCAGCCCGCCAGCGTGGTCGCGAGCTCGTAGGTCTCGCCGAGCTGGTCGAACACCTGGGCCGCGGCGCGGGTCTTGGTCTCGAAGCCGGCGGCGTTGCCGCGCAGCCCGTCCAGCCGGCCGAGCGCGCGTTCGGTGATGGCTTGCTCCACGCGATCGCCGATCCGTTCCGAGATCATCGCCCCGCGCACCAGCCGGCTCTGCGCCTCATCGAGACGGCCGAGCCGCATGGCCGCGATGCCGAGCCGCGTTTCGAGCTCCGCCACCAGGTCGCCCTGCGGCGCGAGCAGCCGCGCGTCGTCGAGTGCCGGCGTCATCATGCTGGTAGCGGCGGCCGCGTCGCCCCGGTCGAGTGCCAGCTCGCCCAGGAACTCGCGCGCCAGCACCTGCTCGCGATGGGCGCCGCACGTCAATGCCAGTTCGAGCGCACGCTTGAAGTGCTCCTCGGCGCGCTCGAACTGCCGGCGCCGGCGGCACATCATGCCGAGCGCCAGCAACGCCATCGCCTCACCCATCGGGTGGCCGATCTCGCGCGCGATGCGCAGCGACTGGCGGAAGTTCTCCTCGGCGAGGTCCCACTGACCGAGACGGTAGCGGATGAGTCCCAGGTTCTGGTTGTGACCCCGCATGCGCGCATACAGCCCGGCGCGCTCGTCGAGCCGCAGCGCCTGCTCTATATATCGGGTGGCCTCACGCCACTCGCGGAGGTTCTTGTAGACCAGGCCGAGGTTGTTGAGCGCCGACACCAGCCCCTCGGTGTCGTCGATCCGCCGGAACGTGGCGGCGGCGCTCTGCAGCCAGTCGATTGCCTCCTGGCTGCGTCCGAGCCGCGCACAGCACAGTCCGAGCGTCACCGTCACCTGCCCGACCACCTGGTGCTCCGCCGAACCGCGCAGCACGAGGTAGGCATAGGTCGCGTACCGGATGCTCTTGCGGTAGAGCCCGCGGTCGACGTGAACGTTCGCGAACCGGGCAGCGATGCGTGCGGACCAGACCGGATCCATCAGCAGGCGGGTGGCGGCGCGCGCCTCGCGCAGCGCCGTCAACGCGGCATCGAAATCACCGCGGCGCCGGCAGGCCTCCGCCAGACGTTCGAGCAGGCGGCAGCGTTCGAGCGGCAGGTCGGCGCCGAGTTGCCTCAGCGCCGATCGGTACTCGTCGGCGGCGCCGGCGAAATTGTCCGCGGCAAGATGGAGGTCGCCGATGGCTTCATGCTGCGGCGCGTCGTCCCGGTTGGAACGCCGTGCCTGAGTCGCATCGGGGGGGATCGCTCGCTGCACGTTGTGAACCCTCATGTTGGATCAAACACAGCCCACCCGGCCGGTTCGTTCCGGGTCGACGTAAGCGAGATGTAGGAGCAGTCTGACCGCTACCAGCCCGCTCCCAGCAATGGCAGTCGAGAAACCCTCAGATACAGCAGGTAGCCGTTCGGCAGTCGCACGATGATGCCGCCGCCACCGTCGTTCCGAATCAGGTTTCCACTTCTCCCGGCGTCACCGCTGTCCGGCTCTCCGCTGTTGGGACCGACGATGGGTCTCACCAGCCGCGCGGACGTGACGTCGCGCAAACCACGCGCTTCCGCCCGCCCGTGCACGGTGGCGATCATCGCCACAGCGAACAGGACGACTGTGATCAGGAGCCTGTTGCGAACTTTGAGCATTGCGATGCCGCTCCCCTCTTAACTACGGCGAACTGGAAAGAGATTTTCCTTCCGCTCCGGCGGAGGGCGCCGAAATGGACTGTGGACCTGGAGGGACCTCAAACTCTTTGATTCGCCACGGCCAGTATCCGCCTGCATTTGCGGACGGTCAACTGGAAGTTGGCGGGCTGCCGCGGTCGATTTCGGCGGCATCCTCGGCGGCGGCCAGCCGGGCCAGGCCGTACCGCAGACCCTGGGTGGAGCAGACCAGGTCTTCGGACGGAAACCGCTCGATCAACGACCGGACCACCAGCGCCCCGGCGATCACGATGTCGGCGCGGCCCTCACCCATCGAGGGCCAGCGGCGCCGCTCGTCCTCGGAACTCTTGGCCAGTCGATCGACGAGTTGCAGCAGCCGATCGGCCGGGATCCGCCAGCCCTCGAGCATGGTCGGCTCGTAAGAGGACAGGCGGCGATCCGTCATGGCCATCACGGTGACCGTCCCGCCGACCCCCGCGAGCAGCGGTGTCGCGCTCGGCATAGATGCACAATGCTGCATGAGTTCGTCATGCACAAGCGTGCATAATTCAGCGATCTCCGCTTCCGTCGGGGGATTCGTGCGCAGAAACCGCTCGGTGAGGCTCACCGCTCCGAACTTGAGGCTGACCCACCGGCCGGGCTGTTCTCCCAGGCCACTCACGACCTCGGTGCTGCCGCCGCCGATGTCGAACACGACACATGGACTGCGGTGAGTCGAAGCGCCGAGCCCCTGGATCACTGCCCGGTACACGGTACGCGCCTCTTCGTCGCCGGTCAGGATGCGCACCGGAATCTGGGCCTGTGCGGCGATCTGTTCCGCCACCTGCTCCCCGTTCCTGGCGTTGCGCAACGCCGCCGTCGCGGCTGCCAGAACACGGACCGCACCCAGGGTTCGGGCCCGGCGGGCGAACTCGGCGGTCAGGTTGGCAGCCCGATCCGCCATCGCCGGATCGATGAGTCCGGTACTGCCGAGGTTCCTCCCCAGACGGCAGGACTCTCCGGCCCGGGCGATCGTGGACAATGGATGACCGGGACCGGCAGCCACATCGGCCACCAGCAGGCGGATCGAATTCGACCCGATGTCGATTGCACCGACACGCATGCGATCTATAGGAGGAAGTCCTCCATGTCCGAACCTCGTGAGGGGGGAGTTGGCAGCGCCGTCGACGGGACCTGCTCTGCCGCCTCCGGTTCCGCGCTCGGCGCGCGGGACCGAACCGGCCTCGCGACGGAGGCCGTGGTCGTGGACCGGGCGCGCATCGGCACGCTGTCGGGTCCGACGGTGGCATCGGGGTTTCTGCTCGTCGCCTCCCCGGCGGGGTCCGGCAGCGCCCAGGCCAGCAGTTGAGCCACGCGCGGGTCCTCAGATGGCCGGAAGATCACCCGTTTTCCGACTCGCCGGCTGAACGCGAGCCCCTCCCGCTCGAGCACCTGGAGGTGGCGGGTGGTGCACGACTGGGACAACCGGATCAAACGGGCCAGTTCGGTCACGCTGCGCGCCCCACGCACCAGCTCCGACATCACCTGGAATCGGGATGCGTCGCCAAGGCACGCGAGCATGCGGCGGCTGGAATGGCTCGAGAGTTCCATTGCACCGACATGCATACCACCTGAAGCGATTGACTGCAATCGAGCCGCTTGTTAGCGTCCTTGAACCCGAGGCTCGAATGAATCGGGCCAACGACTTACTCGGCATCCACCGGCCGCCCCTGGAACCCATGATCGAACTCCAGCGATCCACCGAGAGCCTGTTCGGTCTCTCCCATGACTCGCTCGCACGCCATCTGGCGGCGGCGGGGGAACCGGCGTATCGCGCCGACCAGATGTTCGCGTGGGTCTATCGCCGGCATGAACGCGATCCGTCACGAATGACCAATCTGCCCGCGGCGCTGCGGGCGCGACTGCCGGAGCTCGTGAGCTTCGATCTCGCCCACGATCTGACCGTGTGCTCCACGCGCGACGGGCTGACGCAGAAGTTCGTGCTCGAGCTGCAGGACGGCGCGCGCGTCGAATGCGTTTCGATGCGCACCGAACGCCGGCTGACGTTCTGCCTGTCGAGCCAGGTCGGATGTGCCCTCAAATGTTCGTTCTGTGCGACCGGCCTGATGGGTCTCAAGCGCAACCTGACCCCGGCCGAGATCGTGACCCAGGTGGTCGCGATGGGCGAATACCATCACTGGCGGGACGATCGCTTCAATCTGGTGTTCATGGGCATGGGCGAGCCGCTCGCGAACTACGACTCGGTGCTGCGGGCGATCCGCATCCTGCACGAGCCGCGCGGGCTCAACCTGGGCGCGCGCCGTATCACGGTTTCGACCAGCGGCCTCGTGCCGCAGATCGAACGGCTCGGCGAGGAGGATCTGGCGCTCGGCCTCGCCGTCTCCCTGCACGCCACCACCGACGAACTGCGCGATCAACTCGTGCCCGTCAACCGGCGCTGGCCGATCCGCCAGTTGCTCGATGCGGCGGCGCACTACGGCCGGCAGGTCGGCCGCCGCGTCACGCTAGAATACACGCTGCTCGGCGGTGTCAACGACTCCCGCGCCGACGCCGACCGGCTGAGCGCGTTCGCGCGCGCGCTCCCGAGCAAGATCAACATCATTCCGTACAACCCGGTGCCGGGGCTCCCATGGCAGCGACCGAGCCCGGAATCGGTGCAGCAGTTCGCGGAATGGCTCTATCCGCGGTCTCCCGCGGTGACGGTGCGCCATACGCTGGGCGGCGAGATCTGGGCGGCGTGCGGCCAGCTCGGCGGACTGAGCCCCGCGGCCTGATCCATCCCATGCCGCCCGAGCGTCCGCGGCGCGTGGTGCCTTCCGGCGGCCGCCCGCGCCACGCCCGCGGGCCGGGTTCGTTCGCGGCGTGACGCTCCGCAACCGGCTGCTGCTCGCGCTGCTGGCGCTCGCGCTGCTCCCCACCGTGGTGTTCACCGTGTTCACGCTCGACCAGCTCGATCGCTCGATCGACCGCTGGTACCGGCCGGGCGTGGCCCGCGCGCTCGAGGCCGGGCTCGACATCGGCAAGAGCTCGCTCGCCCGCATCGAGGGCATCCTGTCGGCGCAGGGCGACGAGTGGTCGGGCCGCTGGACGGGCGCGCTCACCCAGGCCCAGCGGGACCAGTGGTCCACGGAATTGCGCAACAACGGGATCGATTTCGTGCAGGTGTATCACCGCGCCCCGGATCGCACCTGGCGGCGGGTCGAACAGGTGGTGCCGAAGGGGCTGCTGGCGGTGACGCCGCTCGATCTGTCGGCCGGCATCGACTCGTCGCTCGCGAACAACCAGCCCCTCCGATCCCCATTGGGCGCGCTCGCGGATGTCGACACGGCCGCGAACGGCGACGCGGTCCTCGCCGGCATCATCGTCCACCCCGAGTTCTTCGGGGAGATCGAGAGCCTGGGCCAGGGCGCCGTGCACTACGAGCAGCTCGGCGTGTACGTGGACCTGCAGCGGCGGGTCTACGGGCTGCTGGTGGCGCTCGTCGTGATCGCGCTCGTGACCGTGGCGTGGTTCCTGTCGCAGGCGATCGCCCGCCAGACCGCGCGCCCGATCTCGGCGCTGTCGGAGGCACTCGAGCAGCTCGCGTCCGGCGACCTCACGACGCGCGTCGCGCCCGCCGGGGCGGCGGAGCTGCGCTCGCTGGGCAGCTCGTTCAACGCGATGGCGGAACGGCTCGCCGATGCCCGCGACGCCGAGCAGCGCGCCGAACGCGAGGCGGCGTGGCGCGACGTCGCGCGCAAGCTGGCGCACGAGTTCAAGAACATCCTCACCCCGATGCAGCTGTCGCTGCAGCTGATCGAGGCCCAGATCGAGACGGTGCCGGAGACGGGGCGCGATGCGTTCCGGCGCGGGCTCGCGAGCGCGCTGCGTGAAGTCGATCACCTGAACCGGCTGGCGGGGCAGTTTTCGCAGTACGCGCGGCTGCCGGAGCCGCGCTTCGAGCCCGTCGAGCTCGGCGAGCTCGTGCGCGCCGTCGTCGAGGATCTCGGGATGGCCGGCGTGCACGTGCACGCGGAGCGGCCGGTGGGCGTGCAGGGCGACCGGCTGCTGCTCACGCGCGCGATCCACAACCTGCTGCTCAACGCCCGCGAAGCCAGCCCGCCGGGCACGCCGGTCGACATCGCGGTCACGGAACGCGAGAATCGCGGCGTCATCGAAGTGCTCGACCGCGGCACCGGGCTGCCGGCCGACTTGCAGCCGAGGCTGTTCGAGCCTTATGTGAGCACCAAGCGGCGCGGCAGCGGTCTCGGCCTGTCGCTGGTGCGCGACATCGTCCAGCAGCACGACGGGGCGGTGGCGCTCGAGAACCGCGACGGCGGCGGCGCCCGCGCGATCGTGATCCTGCCGCGTGCGCCGGTGCGGCTCCCGGATCGCGACCCGGTCGCCGCGCCGGACGAACGGGAAGAAAGGACTTCGGGATGACGGCAAAACGGCTGGACGTGCTGGTGGTCGACGACGATCCCGCGATTCGCGACGCGCTGCGCCAGGTACTCGAGCACGCCGGGCACGACGTGGTGGAGGCGGACACCGGCGAGCGCGCGCTCGAGTTGCTCGAGGCGCGGCCCATGGACGTCGTGCTGCTCGACCTCGCGATGCCGGGCATGCACGGACTCGACGCGCTGGAGCGGCTGCGGGAGCTGGCGCCCGACTTGGGTGTGATCATCGTGTCGGGTGAAGCGACGATCGCGAACGCCATCAAGGCCGGCCAGCGCGGCGCCTACGATTTCATCGAGAAGCCGCCGGACCGCGAGCGACTGCTCGAGGTGGTCGCCGAGGCCGCGCAGATCACCCGGCTGCGCCGCAGCGCGCCCGACGTGCCGCGGGCGCCCGACAGCGATCTCGGCATCGTGGGTGGCAGCCCGGCGATCCAGGCGCTGATCGACACCGTGCGCCGCATCGCGCCGTCCCAGGGCCGCGTGCTGATCACCGGCGAGAACGGCTCGGGCAAGGAACTCGTCGCGCTCGCGCTCCACCGGCTGTCGCGCCGCGCCGCAGGCCCGTTCGTGAAAATCAACTGCGCCGCGATCCCGCGCGATCTGGTCGAGAGCGAGCTGTTCGGCTACGAGCGCGGGGCGTTCACGGGCGCGGTGCAGCCCAAGAAGGGCCGGCTCGAGCTGGCGAACGAGGGCACGCTGTTCCTCGACGAGATCGGCGACCTGGCGCTCGATGCGCAGGCCAAGCTGCTGCGCGCGATCGAGACCGGCGAGATCGAGCGCGTCGGCGGCACCCGCACGACGGCGTTCGACGTGCGCATCGTCGCCGCCACGAACAAGGACCTGACGGCCGCGGTCGAGGACGGCAGCTTTCGCGAGGACCTGTTCTACCGGCTGAACGTGCTGCCGATCCACGTGCCGCCGCTGCGCGAGCGGCCGTCCGACGTGACGCCGCTGGCGGAGTACTTCCTCGCGCGGTTCTGCGACGCCGAGGGCCGGCCACCCAAGCACCTGACCGCCGAGGCGGGCACGGTGCTGGCGGAGTACCACTGGCCCGGCAACGTCCGCGAGCTGCGCAATCTCATGGAACGCGCGGCGATCCTGGTGGACGGCACCGCGGTGCGCGCGGAGGACCTGGCCCCGTGGCTCGACAGCGCGTCGGCGCGCGAGGACGGCGTCGGCCTGCGCGGCGAGATCGAGCGCCGCGAGGCGGAGGCGATACGCAAGGCGCTGGAAACCGCGAACTGGAACGTGACGCAGGCCGCGGCCGGGCTCGGCATCGATCGCACGAACCTGCATCGCAAGATGCGCAAGTACGGGATCGCCCGGCGCTGACGCATTCCGCCTCAGACGCGGCGAACGGGTAGAGTCGGGACCGACCCGGAGGCAACCCCGTGACCCGAACACCGCTCTGCCTGTCCGCCGCGATCCGCATACTCGCATTCACGCTCCTGCTGCCGGCGGCGCCGGGCGTCCAGGCACGCCCGGCGGCCGCGGCTCCCGGGGATTCGCTCCGATTCGCCCCCGCCGAGGACGAGACCACCGGCGTGGCACCCGCCGGCCGCTCCCGACCGGTGTCCGGTGACGAGTTGCCGCGCGCGCCGTTCGGCGAGCACCTGGTCACCGATCCCGAGACGTGGCGCCGTCACGGTGAGTCCAACGACCGCACCTATCTGCTCGTGGACTACAACCGTGTCGACCGCCTGCGGATCGGTGGCGGCTACGAGCTGCAACGGCCGGAGACGCTGCTGCCGCGCGCCGGCGCCCGCCTCGAGTACGCGATCCAGCGCGACCGGGTGCTCTACGGATTCCAGGTCGAACAACCGCTGTTCGATGCGCGGCGGTTCGCGATCGGCGCGTCGGTGGTGCGCCGCACCGATCACAACGAGCTGGAGCAGCTCTCGGACGTCGAGAACAGCCTGGCGCTGGTGTTCGGACGCCAGGACTACCGCGACTATTTCGAGCGCGAGGGCTTCGGCGGCTACGTCGCCGCCCGGCTGCCGGACATCACGACGTTCAGCGTGAACGCGCGCAACGACACCTACCGCTCGCTCGCGCTCGACCGCGGCGTCTGGTCCATGTTCGACCGCAACCGGGCGCTGCGGCCCAATCCGCCGATCGACCCGGGCGAGTCGCACACGCTGTCGTACCGGCTCGAACACCGCGCGCGCCGCGTGCGGCTCAAGGCCGGGTTCTACCACTGGATCGATCTCGAGCGGGCCGGGCACGGGCTGGGCGGCGCGTTCGAGTACACCCGGCTGCTCGCCGACCTGCGCAGCGTGGTGCGGCTGACGCCGGTATCGGCGATCGCCGTGCGCGCCGTGGCGGGGCACACGCTGGACGGCGCGCTGCCGGTCCAGCGCACGTTCTCGGCCGGCGGCGTCGACGGGCTGCGGGCGCATGCATTCGGCGCCTATCGCGGCAACGAGCTGCTGCTCACCCAGACCGAGTACACGCTCGGGCTGCCGCGGCTGACCACCAAGTTCTTCGAGAGCGGGGTGCACCTGATCGCGTTCCTGGACGCCGGCCGCGCGTGGCACAGCGACGCCCACCGGTGGGACATCGGGCGCCAGCACGTCGCGGCCGACGGCGGTCTCGGCATCGGCACGTCCGAGGACAACCTGCGGGTGTACTTCGCGAAGGATTTACACGAGTCGAAGTCCGACATCCTCGTGAGCGTGCGCCTGCGGCGTCCGTTCTGAGGCGGAGCCTCCCGTGCACCGTTTGCGCGCCCCGCTGCTGAGCATGCTCGTGCTGTCGCTGATCGCGGCAGGGCGGGCGCTCGCGCTCGACGTGACGCTCGAACGGCCGCGCGAGAACGGCGGATACGTGTGGGCGGACCTGAGGCTCGACGACCTGTTCCCGCCGCGCGTCGAACAGAGCCTGGCGCGCGGCATGCCGGCCACGCTGCTGCTTCACGCCGAGCTGTGGCGCCGGCGCAGCGCCTGGTTCGACCGCCTCGAGAACACCTACGAATCACCGCTCAAGATCCGCTACGACGTGTGGACCGAGCAATACCTGATGGAGCGCGCGGGGGCGCCGACGATCGCCCTGGCGTCGCTCGACTCCGTGCGCGCCGTGCTGTCGCGGCCGCTGGCGCTGCCGGTGGGGCGCGTGGGACAGCTCGACACGAACGCGCGCTACTACCTCGCGGTATCGGTGACACTGAAGCCGCTCACGGTGGAGGATCTCGAGGAGGGCGAGGGCTGGCTGTCGGGTGAGGTCGCGACCAAGCGGCACTCGGGATTCGGCATCATCACGGGGGTGCCGGGGGCGGTGTTCGACGCGGTGCGGAACTTTGCGGGGTTCGGGGATCAGCGGGCGCGGGCGCAGTCGCCGGACTTTGATCTCGCGACCTTGTTCCATCACTAGCAGGCTGCTGAAAAAGGGGTGAACTTGAGCCGCTGGAGCGAGTAGGTTGGAACGTATCCAGGAAGGAGACCTCTCCCATGATGGGCACGACCAACACTCAGGCTTCGATGTTCCAGTATACGTCGCTCGAACA